>JAQCGO010000018.1 GCA_027618995.1 Pseudomonadota bacterium
CTGCGTTTCGCAATTCGCGAGGGTGGTCGAACCGTCGGCGCCGGTGTGGTCGCGAAGGTACTCAAGTAAACAAATCGTAGAATCGGGGTCAGAGCCCTAAAAGGCTCTGACCCCAACAACAGGAAACCAAAATGGCAATTAACCAGAACATACGCATACGACTGAAGGCTTTTGATCATCGGTTGATCGATAACTCGGCACGCGAGATCGTGGATACGGCCAAACGGACCGGCGCCACGGTCAAGGGCCCGATTCCGTTACCGATGAGAAAGGAGCGATTCACGATCCTGATCTCCCCGCATGTCAACAAAGATGCACGCGATCAGTACGAGATTCGTACCCACAAGCGCCTCATGGATATCGTCGATCCGACTGACAAGACGGTCGATGCCCTGATGAAGCTTGAATTGCCGGCCGGTGTCGACGTTCAGATTAAACTTAACTAAGCGTGTAAAATCAATTAGTTAGACGAGGCCCATCGTTTAACTGACGGAGATCAAAAAAAAAGACCGGGCGCAGAGCCAAAAAACCTTGTGCGGTGCGGTTTTGCCGCTATAATCGCGGGCTCGCTGGATTTGGCCGGGCCGGGAGTCGGCCAAATCTTGATCAGGCGCTACAGGAACTCGCTGTGACGTCTGAATATTCAGTCACCAGGCAATCGAAGGTGACACTGCAAATCCCGGACCGCCGAGCCGACCATGATGTGTCGACTCGGAACCAGGGTCAGCCCCAGAGCTTATTGAGAACACGATGTTCTTGGCAACGGCTGGCCCTTTCGTGTGTCTGGAGTTTGGGTGTCGCCCGCAGGGCGGCCTCCCACCAGGCAGGCAAAACAGCCCGGATCAATCGAAATCCGGGTGGTGAGAGAGATTTTTTAGATTAGCTACTGACCAATCGTAGTCAGTTAGAGGTTTTGAAGATGACAATGGGTCTTGTTGGTCGCAAGTGCGGCATGACACGCGTCTTCACGGAAGATGGGGTTTCAATTCCCGTGACCGTGATCGAGGCGCGGCCGAACCGGATCTCCCAGGTGAAAACCGTTGAGAGCGACGGCTATCGTGCATTGCAGGTCACTTCCGGTAGCCGGAAGCCATCGCACGTGTCCAAGCCACAAGCGGGCCACTTCGCCAAAGCGAAGGTTGAAGCCGGCGACCAGATCACCGAATTCCGCCTGGACGAGAGAGATGTCGGCGAGTTTGAGGTTGGTGCCGAGATTAATGTTTCGACGTTTGAAGTCGGCCAGAAAGTTGATGTCATCGGTACCACGATCGGTAAGGGCTTTGCCGGTACCATCAAGCGCCACCACTTCCATATGCAGGACGCGACCCACGGTAACTCGAGGTCGCATCGCGTCCCCGGATCGATCGGTCAGAACCAGACGCCCGGGCGCGTTTTAAAAGGTAAGAAGATGGCCGGTCATCTGGGCAACGTTCGCCGAACAGCGCAGAGCCTGGTCGTTGTACGTGTTGATACGGAACGCAACCTGCTGTTGATCAAGGGCGCGGTACCGGGACATGCCGGTGCCAGCGTGATCGTTCGCCCTGCTGTGAAGACCCGCAACAAGAGGGCGTCGCAATGAAACTGAAGATGCAGGGCAGTGGCACGGTCGACGTGCTGGATACCGCCTTCGGTGCAGAATTTAATGAGGCACTCGTGCACCAGGTAGTTACTGCGTATCTGGCGGGTAGTCGCGCCGGCACCAAGGCGCAGAAGCGGCGTTCGGATGTGCGTGGCGGCGGCGCAAAGCCGTGGGCGCAAAAAGGCACTGGTCGTGCTCGCGCGGGTACCAGCAGCAGCCCGATCTGGGTTGGTGGCGGTCGCACTTTTGCAGCGAAACCACGCAGCTTCGAGCAAAAGGTCAACAAGAAGATGTATCGCGCAGCCATGCGTTCAATGTTGTCTGAGCTGGTGCGTCAGG
Source organism: Pseudomonadota bacterium (assembly GCA_027618995.1). Lineage (GTDB taxonomy): Bacteria > Pseudomonadota > Gammaproteobacteria > Steroidobacterales > Woeseiaceae > UBA1847. Next base: position 1,919 of record JAQCGO010000018.1, read on the forward strand.
AGCGGTTGATCGTAGTCGAGGATTTTCAGCTCGAAGCACCAAAGACCAAATTGTTGGCGAGCAGATTGAAAGAACTGAATCTGGATAACGTGCTGATCTTGAATGAAGCGTTTAATGAGAAAGTATTTTTAGCTGCACGCAACCTGCCGCACGTTGGCATTTGCGATGCTGCGTCCATCGACCCGGTTGTGCTGATCCGTTTTGAAAAGGTGCTGATCACGTTGCCAGCACTGAAGCTGATCGAGGAGCGTTTGTCATGAGCATTGCTGCCCATCAGGAACGATTGATGACCGTGATTCGCGGTCCGCACGTTTCAGAAAAGAGTCATCGCGTTGCCGAAGTGAATCAGGTTGTCCTGAAGGTTCGTACGGACGCAACCAAGAAAGAAATACAGCAGGCTGTTGAATTGTTGTTCGAAGTCAAGGTCAAGGGCGTGACCGTTGCGAACGTTGGTGGCAAAGCCAAGCGCTTCGGGCAAACACGCGGTCGTCGTAACGACTGGAAGAAAGCATATGTCACCCTGGCGGAAGGCAGCCAGGTAGAAACAATGCTGGGTACGGAATAAGGTCAAGACTAATGCCACTGCAAATAAACAAACCGACTTCACCAGGGCGCCGTTTTGTCGTAACCGTCAAGACGCCGGGCCTGCACAAGGGTAAGCCGCATGCCGCGTTGATTGAGAAAAAGAACTCAAACGGCGGTCGCAATAATTATGGCCGCATTACCGTGCGCCATCAGGGTGGTGGCCACAAGCAGCACTACCGCATGATTGATTTCAAGCGCGACAAGGACGGCATTGCAGCCGTGGTTGAGCGCCTGGAATATGATCCGAACCGCAGTGCGCATATTGCCCTGCTCAAGTATGCAGACGGCGAGCGTCGTTACATCCTGGCGCCAAAGGGCGTGGAAGCCGGACAAGCGGTCGCGAGTGGTGAAGATGCTGCGATCAAGCCAGGTAACACCCTGCCGCTGCGTGCGATTCCCGTCGGTACCGTCATTCACAACATTGAAATGAAGCCCGGCAAGGGTGGACAGCTGGCGAGATCTGCCGGCACTTCAGCACAGCTCGCGGCTCGTGAAGGCGAGTACGCGTCGGTACGCTTGCGGTCGGGCGAGGTGCGCAAGATCCACATCGCTTGTCGGGCCACGATCGGTGAGGTTGGTCATGGCGAGCACAATTTGCGCAAGATTGGCAAGGCTGGAGCGATGCGCTGGAGAGGCGTGCGGCCGACGGTTCGTGGTGTTGCCATGAACCCGATTGATCACCCGCATGGTGGTGGTGAAGGTCGCACATCCGCTGGTCGTCATCCGGTGAGCCCGTGGGGCAAGAAAACAAAGGGCGCGAAAACACGCGCCAACAAACGGACGGACGGCATGATCGTACGTCGTCGTAAGAAGCGTTAGTAAGGGATATTGCGATGCCACGTAGTGTGAGAAAAGGCCCGTTCGTCGATACGCATTTGGCGAAAAAGGTCGCTGAGGCCGCCGCCAAGAATGATCGTCGCCCGATCAAGACATGGTCGCGTCGCTCAATGATTCTGCCCGATATGGTTGGGCTGACGATTGCTGTACATAACGGTCGGCAGCATGTACCGGTGCTGATTTCTGAAAACATGGTCGGTCACAAACTCGGTGAGTTTGCGGGCACAAGAACGTTTCGCGGTCACTCCGGTGATCGGAAGACGAAGTAGGTTGGAGGAGTAATAACTCATGCAAGTCGCAGCAACACTTCGTTACGCACGCATTTCGCCGCAGAAATGCCGCCTGATGGCCGACGCCATTCGCGGTAAGTCGGTCGACGATGCGTTGCGGACATTAACCTTCACGCCGAAGAAAAGTGCGCGCATCGTGAAGAAGGTTCTGGAGTCAGCTATCGCCAATGCTGAGCACAACCATGGCGCGGACATTGATGCGCTGAAGATTTCGACGATTGAAGTTAACGAAGCGCCGACGTTCAAGCGGTTTCGCGCACGGGCCAAGGGTCGTGGTGCACGGATAATCAAGCGCAACAGCCACATCACAATTCGCGTGGCAGACGAGTAAACAGTATGGGTCAGAAAGTACATCCAACAGGAATTCGCTTAGGCATCGTCAAAGACTGGACGTCGAAGTGGTATGCGGACGGAAAGTCGTTTGCCAGCTATATCAATGCGGACTTCATCCTGCGTCAGCGCATTAAGAAGAAGCTCAAGGAAGCATCGGTAAGCCGTATCACGATCGAACGCCAGGCGAAGAAAGTTAATTTGACGATCCATACCGCGCGTCCTGGCATCGTTATCGGCAAGAAGGGTGAGGACATCGAGAGTCTGCGCGCGGAGCTCGCCGGACTGACTGGCATGAATGTCGCGGATCTTCGTATCAATATCAGTGAAGTTCGCAAGCATGAGCTTGATGCGCAGCTCGTTGCGGAAGGTATTGCGCAGCAGCTGGAACGTCGCGTCATGTTTCGCCGCGCTATGAAGCGCGCGGTTACCAACACGATGCGGGTCGGTGCCGAAGGCATCAAGGTAAAGATTGGCGGGCGGCTGAATGGTGCCGAGATCGCACGATCGGAATGGTATCGCGAAGGTCGTGTACCACTGCACACATTTCGTGCAGATATTGACTACGGCTTCTCGGAAGCGAACACAACGTACGGCGTCATTGGTGTGAAAGTCTGGATATTCAAGGGCGAAATATTTGATAAACCCGAAGTGATTGCGGTTGAGTCCGCAGACGGCGCAGCAAGCGCGCGTTCTTAATTACGTCGCGTAGATTAGAGAATAAGAGATGTTACAGCCTAAACGAACAAAGTTTCGCAAACAGCATAAGGGTCGCAATCGCGGTCTCGCGTTGCGTGGCAGCACAGTTGCATTCGGTACTTACGGACTGAAAGCAACCTCACGTGGTCGGATGACGGCGCGCCAGATTGAGGCAGCCCGTCGTGCAATGACCCGCTTCATCAAGCGCGGTGGCAAGATCTGGATTCGGGTATTTCCCGATAAGCCAATTACCAAGAAGCCGCTTGAAGTGCGTCAGGGTAAGGGTAAGGGCAACGTTGAGTACTGGGTATGCCAGATTCAGCCGGGCCGTGTTCTGTATGAGATGGAAGGCGTAACTGAAGAAATCGCGCGCGAGGCGTTTCGACTTGCAGCTGCAAAGATTCCGTTTACGACCTCTTTTGTATCCCGGCAGGTGATGTGATGGAAGCTCAGGAACTCCGCAAGAAGTCAGTTGACGAGCTCACCACAGAATTGGTGGCGTTGCGCCGCGAGCAATTCAACCTGCGCATGCAACAGGCGACAGGTGAGTTGCCGCAACATACACAGCATCGTCGTGTGCGCAAAGATATCGCTCGCATCAAGACGGTTCTGAACGAGCTGCAACGCGCAGCAGGTAAAGAAGCATGAGTGAAGAAAACAAGACAAAACGCACGCTCGTTGGGCGCGTCGTAAGCGACAAGATGGATAAGACCGTCTCGGTTGCCATAGAGCGCAGGATCAAGCATCCGGTGTACGGCAAGTATATCCGCCGTACGACGAAGCTGATGGCTCATGATGCGAACAATGAATGCAAGCCAGGTGATCGCGTGACGATTTCTGAGTGCAGGCCGATTTCGAAAAATAAATCGTGGACGGTTGTTGGTGTGGTCGAGCGCGCAGCCGACCGGTAATGGAAGCAGGGAATTAGTCATGATTCAAATGCAGTCAGTTCTTGACGCCGCCGATAATTCCGGTGCCCGCCGTGTGCAATGCATCAAGGTATTGGGTGGCTCGAAGCGCCGCTATGCAGGCGTTGGCGACGTCATCAAGGTGAGCGTCAAGGATGCAATACCTCGCGGCAAGGTCAAGAAAGGTGAGGTGTATAACGCGGTCGTTGTTCGCACGCGCAAGGGTGTTCGTCGTGACGATGGTTCAGTGATTCGTTTCGATGGTAATGCCGCCGTATTGCTGAACGCCCGCCTTGAGCCGATTGGTACCCGTATATTCGGGCCGGTTACGCGCGAACTGCGGACGACGCGTTTTATGAAGATTATTTCCCTGGCGCCTGAGGTTCTTTAGTAATGAACAAGATTAGAAAGGGCGATGAGGTCATCGTAAAAACCGGCAAGGACAAGGGCCGTCGCGGCACTGTTCTGCAGGTATTTGATAACGGGCGTGTTCTGGTCGAGGGTGTCAACCTTGCCAAGAAACACATCAAGCCAAACCCGAATGTTGGCGAGCAGGGCGGCATCAAAGACAAGGCAATGCCTATCGACGTGTCGAATGTGCTTGTGTTCAACCCGAAATCCAAACAGGGCGAGCGGGTTGGTTTTCGCGTCGCGGAAGACGGCAGCAAAGTGCGCGTCTTCAAGAGCGGCGAGGTCGTGGATATCTGATATGGCAAGACTACGTGAAAAATTCGAGACCGAGCTGTTGGGTCGAATTCAGCAACAGCTTGGCCTGAAAAACAGGATGGCGGTGCCGCGCATCACCAAGATCACCCTCAACATGGGTGTGGGTGAGGCTGTCGCCGACAAGAAGGTCATGGAGAGTGCGCGCGCGGATATGCAGAAGATCTCCGGGCAGCGCCCGCTGACTACACTGTCCCGCAAGTCTGTCGCTGGCTTCAAGATTCGCGACGGCATGCCCATCGGTTGCAAGGTGACCCTGCGTGGTGATCGCATGTACGAGTTCCTCGATCGACTCGTGAGTATTTCGATTCCGCGTATTCGGGATTTTCGTGGCTTGAATCCGAAGTCGTTCGATCGGGATGGTAACTACAGCATGGGTGTTACCGAGCAGATCATTTTTCCGGAAATCAATTACGACGAAATCGACATGCTGCGCGGTATGGATATCACTATTACGACGACGGCGAGCAATGCTGAAGAGGGTCGGGCGCTTCTGGAAGCGTTCAACTTTCCATTCAAACAAAAGGCAGTCAAGACTGATGGCTAAGACATCGATGATCATGCGCGAACGCAAGCGCAGCAAGATGGTCGCGCAGCAGGCAAAAAAGCGCGCAGCCCTGAAGGCGACGATTCGCAGTATTCACAGCAGCGACAATGAGCGTGCAGTTGCGCAGGCGAAACTGAATGCGTTGCCGCGCGATGGCAGTGCATCGCGGCAGCGGAATCGTTGTTCGATAACCGGACGCGCACACGGTGTATACCGGAAATTTGGCCTTGGTCGAAACAAACTCCGTGAGGCCGCCATGAATGGCGAAATCCCGGGACTCACGAAGGCCAGCTGGTAGGCGGAGACAAATATGAGTATGACAGACCCAATTGCGGACATGCTGACGCGGATCCGCAACGGACAAAAAGCTCGCAAAGTAAGCGTTGCCATGCCGGCATCAAAGGCGAAAGAAGCGGTCGCCGCTGTGCTGAAGAGTGAAGGCTATATTGTGGACTTCTCGAATGTTGGCGAAGGCGCGGCGAAGAAGTTGTCGATCGAGCTTAAGTATTTCGACGGCGAGCCGGTCATCGCACACATCGCAAGATCCAGCAGCCCCGGGTTACGCATTTACCGCGGTAGAGATGCGTTGCCAAAAGTAATGGGTGGCCTCGGTGTGGCTATCGTATCGACCTCGGCCGGCGTGATGAGTGATCGCCAGGCGAGAGAAAAAGGCATTGGCGGCGAGGTCTTGTGCGTCGTTTCCTGATGCATTAAGCCTAAGCCGGAAAGAGACAAAACTATGTCCAGAATTGCAAAAGTAGCGGTTGAGTTGCCAGGCGGCGTTGAGTTCGCGCAGGCCGGCGATACCGTCACCATCAAAGGCAGCAAGGGTTCCCTGTCGCTGGAGTTGAATTCCGAGGTGCAGGTTAGCCAGGAAGGGAATTCCCTGCAGGTGACGCCACGATCGCGCTCCAGGTTTGCCATCGCCATGTCGGGTACGACGCGCGCAATACTGGCCAATATGGTTGCTGGCGTGCACAAGGGCTTCGAGCGCAAGCTGGAGCTGGTTGGTGTCGGTTATCGCGCCGCGGCACAGGGCAACAAGCTCAACCTGACTCTCGGGTTTTCACACCCGGTGGTCTACGCCGTCCCTGCTGGCGTCAGCATTGAAACGCCGAGCCAGACAGAGATTGTTATCAAGGGTACAGACAAGCAGCAACTCGGTCAGGTTGCGGCAGAGATTCGACGCTTTCGACCGCCTGAGCCTTATAAGGGCAAGGGTGTGCGCTACGCCAATGAGCGTGTAGTGCTGAAAGAAGCGAAGAAGAAATAGTGTAGCGAGAATGTTATGAAGCTCGATAAGAAACAGAATCGATTACGCCGGGCCCGCAAGGTTCGCGCGAAGATTTCCGAACTCGAAGTGAACCGTCTGAGCGTTCACCGCACGCCGCGTCATATCTACGCGCAAGTGATTGCGCCGGATGGCGGCACGGTGATTGTTGCGGCGTCAACGCTGGAGGCGGAGGTACGCAAGGGCGTCAAGCATGGTGGCAATGTCGAAGCTGCCGCAATTGTTGGTGCACGAATCGCAGAGAAGGCCAAAGCGGCTGGCGTAGATACAGTCGCATTTGATCGCTCAGGTTTTCGCTATCACGGACGCGTCAAGGCATTGGCTGATGCGGCTCGTGAAGCTGGATTGAAGTTTTAAGGACCGATAATGGCAAGAAACGAACAAGCACAGGCGAATGATGACTTTATCGAGAAACTCGTTGCGGTCAATCGTGTTGCCAAGGTTGTGAAAGGTGGACGGCAGTTCGGCTTTACGGCGCTGACCGTGGTCGGCGATGGCCAGGGCCAGGTTGGATTTGGCTACGGCAAAGCCCGCGAAGTTCCGATTGCGATTCAGAAAGCGATGCAAAGCGCTCGCAAGGACATGATTAGCATCAATCTGAACAAAGACACCCTGCAATATGCGCAGAAAGCACGTCATGGTGCGACGCTAGTTTACATGCAGCCCGCATCTGAAGGTACTGGCCTGATTGCCGGTGGCGCGATGCGTGCGGTATTCGAGTGTGCAGGCGTTCGTAACGTTCTTGCGAAGAGCTACGGCTCACGCAACCCGATGAACGTAGTGCGCGCGACCTTCAAAGCATTGCAGTCAATTCACTCGCCGCAATCAATCGCAGCGAAACGCGGCAAGAAAATCAAGGAAATCCTGGCTTAGGCCGGGACAGCAGACTGGCAGAGAAAAGATCATGGCGGACTCCAAAGAGTTGAAAGTAACGCTCATCAAGAGCAAGCACGGGCGCTTGAAAAATCACCGTGCCTGCGTAACCGGCCTCGGGCTCAGGAAAATGCACCAGACTGTGCAGGTTGCCAATACCCCGGAGAACCGCGGCATGATCAATCAAATTTCCTATTTGCTGTCGGTAGAGGAAGCCTGAAATGCGTCTTAATGAACTATCGCCCGGTAAGGGTGCGAAGAAAACAGGCAAGCGGCTGGGCCGTGGTCACTCCGCCGGTCAGGGTAAAACCTGCGGACGTGGACAGAAGGGTCAGAAGTCTCGCTCGGGCGGATTCCACAAGGTGGGATTCGAAGGCGGCCAGATGCCGTTGCAGCGTCGTTTGCCGAAAGTTGGCTTCCGTTCGCGCATGGCACGCCTGACTGCAGAGCTGCGATTGCATGAACTTGAGCTGCCGACCGCTGATGTTATCGATATGGACGTTCTGAAAGCAGCCAACCTGGTGCCAGCCTTTGTTACCAAGGTGAAGGTCATCAAGTCCGGCGAAATTGCGAAGGCTGTGAAACTCAAGGGAATCACAGTTACGAAAGGTGCGCGTGAGGCGATTACAAACGTCGGCGGCAGCATCGAAGACTAGGGAATTCAAGGAATTTTTGTGGCAAAAGGGTCCCAACAAAATCCGGGCGGCATATCGCAAGCAGCGAGCAAACTGGGCGATCTCAAGGCGCGGTTCATGTTCCTGATTGGTGCGCTGATCGTTTTCCGCGCTGGTACCTATATTCCGGTACCGGGCGTGGATCCCGTGGCGCTGGCGGATTTCTTTGAACAGCAGGCCGGTAATCTGCTCGGAATGGTGAACCTGTTCTCGGGCGGCGCTCTATCGCGCTTCGGTATTTTTGCCATGGGCATCATGCCGTACATTTCTTCGTCGATCATCATGCAGATGGCGAGCCATATCGTGCCGAGCCTGCAGCAACTGCGCAAAGAAGGCGAGCAGGGTCGTCGGCAGATCGTCAAGTACACGCGCTATGGCACGGTTATATTGGCAAGTTTTCAGTCGATCGCTGCGGCATCGTGGTTGCAGAATCAGGCTGGCCTGGTCGTAAATCCGGGCACCGCTTTCCTCATCACAGCGATGATCACACTTGTGACTGGCACCGTTTTCCTGATGTGGCTGGGTGAGCAGATCACCGAGCGTGGTATCGGCAATGGCATTTCGATGATCATTCTCGCGGGTATTGTCGCCGGACTGCCGGCAGCAATAGCCGGGACCGCCGAGCTTGTGCGCAATGGTGAGATGTCACCGGCGACGTCGATTCTGATGTTGGTCGGTGCTGTGGCTGCAATCGTGTTTGTGGTTTACATGGAACGCGCACAACGCCGCATTCCGGTGAACTATGCGCGCCGCCAGCAGGGTCGCAAAATGGTACAGGCGCAGAGCACGCACCTGCCATTCAAGATCAACATGTCGGGTGTAATTCCGCCGATCTTCGCATCCAGCCTGTTGATGTTTCCGGCGACTATTGCTCAGTTTTTCGGCGGAGCGGCGGGCGGCGACCCGAGCTTCACGCAACGCATCCTGCAAACGGTTGGCGCGAATCTCGGCCCGGGACAACCCATTTACGTGTTGCTGTATGCGGCACTTATCATATTTTTCTGCTTCTTCTATACCGCTCTGATGTTCAATTCGAAGGACACGGCGGACAACCTGAAGCGGTCAGGCGCGTTTGTGCCGGGAATTCGTCCCGGACTACAAACCGCCGAATACATAGACAAGGTACTGACCCGATTGACGTTCTGGGGTGCGATCTATATTGCCGGCGTTTGTCTTCTGCCGGAATTCGTTCGCATGTTCTATCCCAGCATGCCATTTAGTTTCGGCGGTACGTCCTTGCTTATTCTCGTCGTCGTAACGATGGACTTCATGTCGCAGATGCAAGCACATGCAATGAGTCAGCAATACGAAGGCATGATGCAGAAAGCCAATCTGCGCAACTACGGCAAAGGTGGCCAGGTACGCTGAGTAAACTCAGCGGATTACGGAGCAAGCTCATGAAAGTAAGAGCATCAGTTAGAAAAATCTGCAGAAACTGCAAAATTATCCGCCGCAACCGTGTTGTGCGGGTGATCTGTACTGACGCACGCCACAAGCAGCGTCAGGGTTAATCAGCGAGGGTGTCGTAGGGACGCCAGGTTTGAATTGAGGAAATATCAGTGGCACGTATAGCAGGCATAAATATTCCGTTGACCAAGCATGTCGTGATCGGCCTGACGTCGATTTATGGCATCGGTCGCACACGCGCGAGGAAAATTTGCGAGGCGGCTGGCGTGGCTCCGAGTACCAAGGTTAAAGATCTCGCAGAGCCGGAAGTTGCGAATCTCCGCACAGAAGTCGCGAAATTCGAAGTCGAGGGTGACCTGCGACGCGAGATCTCCATGAACATCAAACGCCTGATGGATCTCGGTTCGTATCGCGGCATCCGGCATCGTCGTGGCTTGCCGTTGCGTGGTCAGCGCACCCGTACTAATGCACGTACGCGCAAAGGTCCGCGGCGTTCGATTAAACGCTAATTTTTTTAAATCGCCGGCATGGCCGCCTCCTACAGGAAGCCGCCGGACAGAAAAGAGACTGAGTCAACATGGCAGAAGCAAAGAAAAAGAAGGTTAAAAAGCACGTAGTTGATGCGATCGCGCATATTCATGCTTCCTTCAATAACACCATCATCACGATCACGGATCGACAGGGCAATGCGCTGTCGTGGGCGACCTCCGGCGGCTGCGGCTTTCGCGGTTCGCGAAAGTCGACACCGTTTGCGGCACAGGTGGCGTCCGAGAAGGCGGGCCGTGTCGCGCTTGATTTCGGGGTGAAAAACCTGGACGTACGTGTACTTGGGCCAGGCCCAGGTCGTGAGTCTGCCGTGCGGGCATTGAACGCACTGGGTTTTCGTATTCAAAACATCGAGGACGTAACACCAATTCCTCACAACGGCTGTCGCCCGTCTAAGAAGCGACGAGTATAGAGGCTTAAGTAATGGCAAGATATTTAGGACCAAAATGTAAACTGTCCCGTCGCGAAGGCACGGACCTGTTTCTCAAGAGTGGCGTCAGGCCGCTTGAATCGAAGTGCAAGCTGGATGTGCCACCGGGTGGCGCTCCGGAACGTCGTCCTCGTTTGTCAGATTACGGCGTACAGCTGCGTGAAAAGCAGAAGCTGCGTCGCATGTACGGTGTGCTTGAGCGTCAGTTTCGTGGCTACTACAAGCGCGCAGCGCAGTTGAAAGGCTCGACGGGTGACAACCTGTTGCGCCTGCTCGAAGGACGTCTCGACAACGTTGTATATCGCATGGGCTTCGCGGTAACGCGGGCCGAGGCGCGCCAGCTCGTCAGCCATAAAAGCATCGCGATGAATGGCAAGATCGTAAATATTCCGTCTGCCCAGGTTAAGGCAGGCGATTCAATCGGCATTCGTGAAAAGGCCCGCACGCAACTTCGCATTCAAAGTGCGTTGGAAATTGCTGGTCAGGTCGGCCTACCCGATTGGGTGGATGTCGACGCGAAGAAGATGGCGGGTATTCTCAAATCGTTGCCGGATCGGGAAGACATTCTGCCCGATATCAACGAAAACCTCGTCGTCGAGCTGTACTCCAAGTAGTCAGGAAGGAATTTACTCATGCAGGAATCTGTACACGAATTTCTGAAACCACGCGTCGTGAAAGTGACGCCGGTTACCGATCATCTGGCCAAGATAGTTATCGAGCCGTTCGAGCGTGGTTTCGGCCATACGCTTGGCAATGCCTTGCGCCGCATTCTGTTGTCGTCGATGCCCGGTGCCGCAATCACCGAAGCGGAGATTGAAGGTGTACTGCACGAATACACGAGCATTGAGGGTGTGCAGGAAGATGTCGTCGACATTTTGCTGAACCTCAAGCAGGTGGCTGTGCGTATGCATTCTCGCGACTCGGCGGAGCTGCGCATTTCGAAGGAAGGACCTGGTACGGTGACGGGCGCTGATATTCAGCTTGATCATGACGTTGAAATCATGAATCCGGAGCTGGTCATCGCCAACCTGACCAAAGTCGGCGAGCTGAACATAATCCTCAAAGTTGAGCGAGGTCGCGGCTATCGCGCGGCAACCCAACGCCCGACTTTCGAAGAACAGACTGGTCCGATCGGCCGCTTGCAGCTGGATGCGTCCTTCAGCCCGGTGCAGCGTGTGACTTATAACGTCGAATCAGCTCGCGTTGAACAGCGCACTGACCTCGACAAGCTGATCATTGATATCGAGACCAACGGTACGATTGATGCAGAAGAAGCGATCCGTCGTGCAGGCAGCATTCTGAAGGACCAGCTGTCTGTATTCGTCGATCTGCAGGGCCAGGAAGATGGCACGCAGTTGCAGGCTGAGAGCCAGGTTGACCCGATCCTGCTACGGCCGGTTGATGAGCTTGAACTCACAGTACGATCGGCCAACTGCCTCAAGGCTGAGAACATCATGTACATCGGTGATCTCGTGCAACGCACTGAGGTAGAGCTGCTGCGGACGCCAAACCTTGGCAAGAAGTCATTGACTGAAATCAAGGAAGTCCTCGAAGGACATGGCCTGGGTCTGGGCATGCGTCTCGAGAACTGGCCGCCTGCCAGCTTGCGTCCGGAACACGAACTCGGTTTGTAATTAACAGGGGTCAGGGCTCGAAGGGCACTGACCCCGATCGAAATCAGGTAGAAAAAAATGCGCCATAGAAATTCCGGTCGTCGTCTGGGCCGCAACAGTTCACATCGCAAAGCCATGTATCGCAATATGGCTGCGTCGATACTGAGGCACGAAACGATCAGGACGACTCTGCCGAAGGCCAAAGAGTTGCGCCGCGTCGTCGAGCCCCTGATCACGCTTGCCAAAGTTGACAGTGTTGCCAACCGCCGCCTGGCATTTGACCGTTTGCGCGACAAGGAAGTGGTCGGCAAGCTGTTTACGGATCTCGGCCCGCGCTTCAAGGCGCGCCCGGGCGGCTACTTGCGCATTCTGAAAACTGGCCCGCGTCCGGGTGACGCCGCGCCGATGGCGATTATTTTGCTGACCGATCAGGCAGCAGTGGCGGAAAGCGCCGAAGCCTAAAGGTCCGCGCCGGTTTTCTGCGGCGGCGTTGCAGCCGCGGTCAACCTGTCAATCAATCGCGCGACGTATTCCGGCGACTTCGTGTTTCTTGCGATCAGTTCATAAGCGGTTGGTACGACGAACAGCGTCAGCAACATCGAGAACGTGACGCCGAAGAACACCACGGCGCCTATTGATTGGCGCGACATGGCGCCGGCCCCGGTCGCCAGCAACAAGGGCACAGACCCGAAAGCCGTACACATGCTGGTCATCAGCACCGGCCGCAACCGCGTCTTCGACGATTGCACGATAGCCTCACCCATCGCCAGGCCGCGATCCCGCAACTGATTTGCGAATTCGACAATCAGGATACCGTTCTTCGCAGCGAGGCCAATCAGCATGATGGCGCCAATCTGGCTGGCTTTCCGACAGCGCAGCCTCAGCGACGCTCAGCCCAGCAACAATTTCACTATTTTCAAGCTCGACCAGCAGATCACCCGCGCCGACGAGCTGACCTTCATCAAAGCCAATACTTTCTTACCAGGCTGGAGATGCGCGGTCGAATTTCGATCGACTCATTGGCACCAGCAGTGCCCAGCGCCTGGATCGTGTCGGTCATTGACTGGTAGGCGATAGCTTCGGCCACCACGCGGGTTGCCCCTCCACGGTTGTTGGCGGATTGGGTGGGGTCCTCGCCGCAGGCGGTGAGAAAAAGGACCAGCGCAATCGAGAAACGAAACGTGAGCATGCAAACCCTTGGGTAGCCAGCCGCTGGCGTAACGAGGCGGCCGCGGTAGTCTAGCCGAGTTGCGCCGATGAATTCAGATATTTTCTTTTCACGTGCGATCTAACTAGCTGAAAGATCGAGAGAAAATTGAGGCCGTTTCTGTGAGCATAGTCACAGCAAGATTTGCCGCGGCGCACTAGGCTGGAATCTGGATACTAGCGGGGCAGTGCGATCAGCGGCAACAAGTCATTTGATGATTGCGTCATTCTGTCGAAGGAAGCCTTCGACCCGGATGCCGTGTTTCTTCAGGACATCGTTGACGACGATGTCCTGCCCTTCCTGAGTCTTGAAGTTGATGGCCTGATTGCCGCCAACGAAAGCAAGAAAGGCAAGTACGACTTGCGTCCCGAAGATGCAGCAGCCTTCAGCAATCAACGACCCGACACCACCATGCCGGTCGCCATCCTCGGTCCCGAGCATCTTGACGTGTATGGCTGGGAACCGTCGCTGTGGAAGAAGATCAAGGGTTACTTCGGCTTCTAAGTTAAGATCGGCGCATGATTTTCAAAGACAAGACGGTCATCATTACCGGTGGCTCCGAAGGCGTGGGCGCGGCGACAGCAAGACTGTTTGCAGACGCCGGTGCGAACCTGATGCTGGTGGCGCGCGGAAAGAAAAACCTCGAAGCGATCGCTGCAGAGTTGCGCGACAAGACGCAAGTCAGAATTTTCCCCATGGACGTGACAGACGCCGACGCCTGCGTAGATCTGTTCAAGAAAACGAATGAAGAATTCGGCCACGTCGATATCCTCGTTAACAACGCGGGCTACCACAAGCGTGGCGCGTTCGAATCCGTGGACGCAGCCGAACTCACGAAAATCATTGATGTTAACCTGAAGGCGCCGATCTTCCTGATGCGTACAGCATTGCCCTACCTGCGCGATGCAGGTGGCGGCGCCATCATCAACGTCGGCTCGCTCGCGGGTCGTACGCCAATACCGAACAGCGCGACTTATGCGGCGAGCAAAACGGGACTGCGTTCGCTGACTTACTCGCTGGCCGAAGAACTGAAGGGCAAGAATATTAAGGTCGCGGTCGTTTCACCGGGCCCGATCGACACCGGCTTTATCATGACCGATATCGACGGCACCTCGGACCTCACATTTTCGCAACCCATCAGCACTGCGGAAGAGGTCGCGCAGGTTATCCTTGATTTGTGCGGGAACAATCAACGTGAAGTCGCGATGCCATGGATCAGCGGCGTGCTGACGACGGCAAGTTACCTGATGCCCTGGTTTGGGCGGACGATGCGACCGATGCTCGAACGCCGCGGTGCCAACGTAAAGGCACGCCTCAGGCGGCAGCGCTAAACGCGTCGCGCGTCAGATTTTCGCTGCCGTCGGCCAATACGCGAACATTGTCTTCAATCCGGATGCCGCCAAACGGCCGTAACCAGTCGACGCCATCCCAGAGTATGTGATCCTCAGCCGGGCTGCCGCGCAGATTGTCGAGCAACATGTCGATCGCATACAGGCCAGGCTCGATGGTCAGGGTCATGTTCTCTTCAAGAACCCGGGTCAGTCGCAGATAAGGGTGGCCACTTGGCGGGTCGATAATCGTTCCGGACTCGCCTTGCATGTGGCCACCGACGTCGTGCACCTGGATACCGAGCAGATGTCCCAGCCCGTGCGGTAAAAAGGCGGCGGTGACGCCGGTTTCGAACAGGGTTTCGGCACTCCCCCGGGCGAGTTTTGCATCCACGAGAACCGCGCCCAGCAGTCGATGCGTTTCTATATGTAATGCGGCGTAGTCGACACCCGCCCGAACACGCCGCACGACCTCGAGTTGCAGCTCATCCATGCGCGCGATCAGCTCGGCAAAACGAGCATCCTTGTGAGCGTAAGTGCGAGTGATATCGGCGGCGTAGCCATGTACCTGCGCCCCGGCGTCGATCAGGAATGACAGCGTTTGCTTCGGCGCCTGCCGGTCGAGATCGGTGTAGTGCAAAACTGCGCTGTGTTCGTTCAGGGCAATAATATTGCCGTACGGCAGCTCATTATCGGTAAGGGAAACAGCCTCACAGTAGGCGCGATGGATGTCGAATTCGGCGCGGCCGTCGCGGAACGCTGCCACGGCCGCAAGGTGGCCGAGTACGGCGCGTTGTGTCGACAAGCGCATGCAGGCAATCTCATAGTCAGTCTTGACGCCGCGTCCGTAGTGCAGAATGTTGAGCGCCGTCGTCGGGTTGATGCGATCAATGCCGAACGCGTGCGCCGGGTCGTTGATCTCGCCGATCAGAATGCAACGCTCTCGATCAGGCGGCAGATGTGCGGCAACCTCGTCAATATTGTGCACGATACGTATGTCGAACTGACCCGCCCAGTAACCATCCGGTGCGCCCGGCACAACGTGCCAGTAATCGCGGGGTTGATAATAGATCAGGCGCGGGACTTCACCCGGCGTATATACAATGTAAGACAACGGCAGTTTGAGCAGTGGCGCCCAGCTGACAAAGTGCGCATTGGCCTTGAAGGCGTAGGCCATGTCATCCAGGAATACATAGCGTGGACTGCCGGAAAAAATGACGGCGTGACTGGCGCCGGCATGGTCCAGCGCATGGTCGTGTCGCTGCCGGACTGCGTCAAGGTGGGCCGGGTAGAACCTGGCGAGTTGTGTGTTGTAGTCTGAGTAATCTTCGTTCATCGCCACGATCATACCGTGTTTCATTCGTCGGGCAATCTAGGCATTATTGCCGCATGACGCAGGACACTTATCTAACCGGAATTACGACCACAGGCACGCCACATATTGGCAATTATGTCGGCGCCATCCGGCCCGGTATCCAGGCCAGTAAAGACCTGGCTACACAGCATTTTTATTTTTTGGCCGACTACCACTCGCTGGCGAAGAACGAAGACCCCGACAAGATCAGTCGCTCAACGCTCGAGATCGCCGCGGCCTGGTTGGCGCTCGGGCTGGATACCGAGCATGCCTTTTTCTACCGGCAATCCGATATCCCTGAAATACCCGAATTGACCTGGGTCCTGACCTGCATGACGGCAAAAGGGCTGATGAATCGCGCCCATTCTTACAAGGCGGCGGTGCAGGCGAATCTCGACGGTGGCAACCAGGACCCAGACAAGGGCATCACGATGGCGCTGTACAGTTACCCGATTCTGATGGCGGCAGATATCCTGATGTTCAAGTCGAATAAGGTGCCGGTCGGCCAGGATCAAAAGCAGCACGTCGAAATGGCACGCGATATAGCGCAGCGCTTCAACCATCACTATGGCGAAACGTTCGTCTTGCCCGAGGCCGTGATCGGCGAAGACACGGCTGTGCTCAAGGGCCTGGATGGTCGCAAGATGTCCAAGAGTTACAACAATACGATTCCGTTATTCGCTGACGAGAAGCAGCTGCGCACGCTGATCATGAAAATCAAGACCAATAGTCTTGAACCGGGCGAGCCCAAGGATCCGGGTGACAGCACCTTGTACGATATCTATAAAGCGTTTGCGACACCCGCCGAGACGCGCGCCATTAAGGAAAAATACGCCGCCGGTATTGCGTGGGGCGAGATGAAGCAGATTCTGTTTGAGTACGTCAATGAACAGGTCAGGCCAGCGCGCGCCGAATTCGCCAAGCTGTTGGGCGACCCCGCGGTTGTTGAAAGAGAACTCGTAAAAGGGGCCAATCGAGCACGCGAAATTGCAGTGCCATTTCTCGATCAGATACGGAAGGCTATCGGCATACGCAAACTCGGCGCGTGATCTGCGAGTGCCGATATCTGTTAGCATGGATTGCTCACCGAATCGCACGCGGGGCAGCACTGCTGAGCGGAATTGGCATTTCATCTGGCACAGTCGAACGTCGCGCGGATGCGTGGCGGCATAGAGGATCCGGTCATGGCCGGGTTTGTAGCGCGCCTTGAATCCCTGAACGCGCTCGCCGATGCCAGCCCCGGGTTCGTGTGGCGCTACCAGACTGATGCCGGCGATGCCACGGAAGTACGAGTATTTAACGACGAGCTGATTCTCTTCAACCTGTCGGTCTGGGAATCCGTCGAGCGACTTGAAGACTACGTGTATCGCAGCAATCACATCGAAGCACTGCAGAAACGCGCCGAGTGGTTCGAACGACCAGCTCGTTCACCATTCGTGCTGTGGTGGGTTGAGGCGGGACATCTTCCATCGGTCGAAGAAGCGAAACAGCGATTCGATGCGCTTTGGCGCGATGGTCCCAGCGCCTTCGCATTTACGTTTCGCGAGCGCTATGCGGCACCGGCGACGTAGCGATGTCCGGTGCTGATTTCAAGCTGCCGACTCCGCGCCTCAGCCTGCGCTGGATAACGCTGGCCGACGCCGAGCTGATGCTGGCGGTCTGGAATGATCCGACCTTTATTGAGTATGTTGGCGATCGTGGACTCCGCAGCGTGGAACAGGCACACGAGGCATTGCGGCAGGGTGCATTCAAACTCTACGAACAGTATGGCTATGGCCCTTACCGGGTCGCCCTGGCGGCGGACGATACCGAGATAGGCATTTGCGGCCTGTTTCGCCGCGAGGGCTTTGACGAGCCGGACATCGGCTACAGCATCCTGCCAGCCTACTGCGGCCGCGGCTACGCGTTTGAGGCGGCCAGCGCGGTGCTCGAGTATGCGCGAGCGACGCTCGGCCTGACGCGGGTCACGGCATTCATAGCCCCCGCCAATGCACCCTCGATTGGTCTTGCCGGGAAGCTTGGTCTACGCTACGAGCGTATGGCGCGGCTTCCGGCCGAGGATGCCGACGTCGGCCTGTACAGTGTGGCATTACAATCCTGAGGGCATCGCATGGCGCAGCAAGAGTTCAAGTCAAAAATTGATCGCTGGATAGCGCTGGTGCTGGTCAGTGCCATCGTCATTGATCTGGCAGTGGTCGTACAGGCTGTCATGTGGCCCGCAAGCCCTGCTGCGACAACCGCGACCATAGTGATCTGTATTGCCGCTATCGTGCTGCTCGTTGCCCTGCTGCTGCGTACGTACTACACCGTCAACAAGGGCATATTGAAGATCGTTTCCGGACCGTTCCGGTGGAGCATAGCTATCGATCAGATCAGTTCGGTTACGCCCACGCGCAGCCTTTGGTCATCCCCCGCGTTGTCGCTCGATCGACTGCTGATCTGCTATGGAAAAGGGCGAAAAATACTCGTATCGCCTGCCGATAAGAACGAATTCCTGCGTGCGATCGGGCATGACGGAGAGTGAGGCTGTGCACAGCGGCGGCTGCCTTAGTGTCGCGGCACGACATCAATATGAGGAGCACACCATTGCGCGCTGAAAATCGCATCGACTACATCGAGATTCCGGTAACGGATCCCGCCGCTGTCCGCGAGTTTTTCGCGGCCCTGTTTGGCTGGGAATTCCAGGAGTGGGGTGCCGACTATCTGAGCTTCACAGACGGCCGGCTCGACGGTGGCCTGCGCCGCGCGGACAGTGCGGCACCCGCCACGGGCGTGCTGCTGATTTTTTACAGCAATGACCTGGCGCGTGATATCGGTCGAGTTACTCAGCTCGGCGGCGCTATCAGCCAGGAGATCTATGCTTTTCCGGGCGGACGTCGCTTTCACTTCACCGACCCGGCCGGCAATGAATACGCCATGTGGACGGCGGCCGAGACAGAATAAAAACAACGGAGCACCTCGATGCACGAACTGATTGATCATCCATGCGTACAACACAAGCTCGCGATCATTCGCGACGTTGATACGGGGCACAAGAAATTTCGCGAGCTCGCGACCGAGATTACGAAGTTTATTTGTTACGAGGCGCTGAAAAACATCGCCGTCAAGAGGGTCACGGTGCAGACGCCCGTTGCTGTGGCCTCCTGCAAAAAGATCGACACTGATCTGGTCGTCGTGCCGATCCTGCGTGCCGGCGTAGGCATGCTGGAAGGTATCCTCGAGCTGGTGCCGACGGCACGCGTCGGTTTTGTGGGCCTGTATCGCGACGAGGTCACGAAACAACCCGTCAGCTACTATCAGCGTCTGCCGGCGGAGACCAGGGGCGGCACCTGCATAATCGTTGACCCGATGCTGGCAACCGGCGGGTCGACCGTGGCAGCGATCGATTTGTTGAAGGCAAGCGGCGCCAGCAAGATCGTAGTGGTCTGCATCGTCACTTGCCCGGAGGGGCTGCAACGGGTCGAGGAAAAGCATCCGGACGTGCCGATCTATGCCGCCGCCATTGATGACCACCTCAACGAGAACAAATATATCGTGCCCGGTCTCGGCGACGCAGGCGACCGTCTGTTCGGGACGTCACACTGACATGGCGGAGCTGAAAATCAGGAAGGCGATAGGCCATTGTAGGTTTCTCGCCGCGCAAGCAGAATATCTCCATCTACATCATGGCGGGTCCATCAAGTACATGCGCAAGAAATACACCACCAGGAAATGATGCTATGAGCGATACCATTATCACGTCGCGGCTGGAGGGCACGACGCTGGTTGTCGAAACCGACTCCAACCGCGAGACCTACGATTCGCAGTTCCTGGTTGCCGCGTTATTGATTTTCGTTGCCCGCGGCGGCGGCGCGATCGAGCCCGAAGAAACGGCCAAGATGCTGGACCTGATCCAGCAGCACTTCCAGCTGCGCGGCGCCGAGTCGCTCGAGCTCCTGACACGAGCGATGAGCGAGCTGGCCGAAAAGCCCGAGCTCGGTGACTTGCTGGCCGAGCTTGGCCGGTCGTTGTCAGATGCCGATAAGGAGGATATCGCCGTGATGGCCCTGAAGGTCATTGCCGCCGATGGTCAGCGCAAAGTTTCGGAGATGGAGAAATTCAACGAGGCCGTCGAGGCGGTCGGTGTTTCGCCCGAGATCGTGCACCGCGCGTTTGATCGTTATTTCGCCGAAACCATGCCGGGCGACCTGTGAGCAGCAACCATGCATCGTAGCCGTTTCGCTGGAATTATCATTGACTGCCAGACCGACGATCTGGAGTCGGCGGCCGAGTTCTGGAGCGCGGCGTTAGGTTATCCGCGGCAACATGTCGCAGACGAAGGCGATCATATCTACCGGACATTGCAGCCGCCGCCGCGCGAGACCTATGTAGAAGTACAGACGGTGTCTCACCCGAGTCGCGTGCACCTCGATATCGAGGCCGACGATGTCGAAGCGGAAGTCACGCGGCTTGAAGCGCTCGGCGCGCGCAGGCTTGAAAAGATTCGTGGCTGGTGGGTGATGGAAGCACCAACGGGGCAGCGCTTTTGCGTTGTCCCTCCGGCGAACGCGCATTTTGCGGAAACAGCGAATACCTGGAAATAACAGCAGGACAGAAGAGGTGCAAAAAAATGACTGAGGAACTGACACTCCTGGTTTGGGTGGCAACAATGAACGCGGTGATGTGGGTGCCGTATATTCTCAACACCGTCATGGTGCGGGGGCTGGTCGACGCGGTTGGTTATCCCGCAGAGCCGAAGCCGTTGGCGCCATGGGCAGAGCGACTCAAGAAAGCGCACTACAACGCGGTCGAGAACCTGGTCGTGTTTGCAGCGCTGGTGTTGATCCTCAATGCTGCGGATATCAGTAACGCGACGACAGTTATGGCTTGCCAGATCTTTTTCTGGGCGCGACTGATGCACCTACTTGTCTACGCGCTCGGCATTCCCTGGTTGCGTACGCTGTCGTTCGTGGTGAGCTGGGCAGCGTTAGTCGCGCTGTTGTTACAGGCGCTCTGAATCAGCGACCGGTTTTTTTCTCCTGTACCCGTCTAAGAGTGGGTAGACAATCAGTGGGAGGAAATTCCAATGTTTTTCAAAAACATAAGACCAACTTGCGGGTTGGCAATGGCAGCAATGGTGCTGCTGGGCTTCGGCAGCAATGCCGCCAATGCAACCGCGCCATGGGGTGACTTCGGCGAGTGCAAGGTGCTGGTGGAGATCAATTCAACGGATGGTGGCATCGGCTTTCACTTCCTCATGGATGGTGACAACCTGATACATGCCAGCCTCTACAATCCCGAGAATCACAAAATCTTCTCGTATGTAGTTCGTCGTGAGCTGCGCCAGCAGTTTCTGACCGAGACGTTTGCGGAAAGCGCGGAACCGCTTTGCTTTGATCCGCTCTCGGATGACGACGAGGAAAACAACGACGAGGACTTCGTCACGCTGGAGGAGTTTTTCGACCGCTGGTCAGCGGGCGACTATCACTTCTTTGGCATTGGCGAAGGCTGGGAACTGTCGCATGGAAAGTCGACCCTGAGCTTTAACCTGCCGGCTGCCCCAACGGAGCTTGCGTGGGAAGTGGAGGAGGAAGACGGTGATGTTGAAGGCGAAATCTCCTGGGAGGCCGGTGACGACCTCGGCGAGTGCTCGGATGGCATGGAACTGCTGCCGACGGCACCGGCTGACGTTGCTGTGCGTGCGTGGGAAGTCGTGTTCGAGCCCGACGTTGATGATGACCATCCTGCGGATGGCATGAAATACGTGGTTCGAATTCCCGGTGATGCCGAAAAGCTGGAAGTTGAAGTGCCCGACGACTACCTCGAGACACTGCCGGAGAATACGCCGGCGAAAATCGAAATCGGCGCGATCGGCTTTAACGACAACGCAACGTTCACCGAGATCGATGAAATTTGCGCGAACGAGAACGATCCGGATGAGGACGACGACCTGGATGGTTGTGGTTTCGAGATCGAGATCGAGGACGACGACGATTAGCATCCCGGCTGCAGGAAAATGGGCGAGGCTGCTGTTGCTCGGCAGCCTCGTTCCATTTCTGGTATTTGCCGACGAACAAGGCGAGGCGTTGCGGGTCGAGTTCGAGGCCAGCCTCGTTAGTGTCCACGCCAGCGAAGTACCGGTGCTGGATCTGCTGCAGGCGATTGCGGCGGAGTCCAGACTACGGATCGTACAACATACGCCGCTGACCGGGCTCACCAGCCTGCAAGTCGAACGCGTCAGCCTGACGAGTGTGCTGGACAAAGTGCTCGGGGGTGCCAGTTACCAGTTGTACCAGGGCGTGCCGGATTCGCCGATCCCCGCAACCCTGTGGATTTTCTCTGCCGGAAGCAAAGCCGCGTCGGCCGCCGATATTTTCTTTGAGGCCGTTATCCTGTACGGCAGTCTCGCCGAGAAGCGCGAAGCGATCCGTGAGCTGGCCCGTCTCAGCACGCCCGAGGCGGTGGAGGCGTTGAGCCTCGCGACAGGCGATGAGGACGCGCGCGTGCGTGGCGCAGCAATGGCTGCATTGTCGCGTATCGGCACTGACGCCGCGCTCGCGGCCGTTGCCAGCGCGGCCGCCGACGCCGATCCGTGGGTACGTGGCCAGGCCGTTGGTGCATTGGCAGCGGGTGACAGCGAGTCTGCACTGCAATACTTGAACCTTGCGTTTACCGATCTGGACCCAAACGTGCGCCTCGCCGTCATCGAAGCATTTGCCGATAACCCGGGCGATCAGTCGATCGCCATTCTCAGCATGGCGCTGCGGGACGACAACCCGATGGTGCGAATGCACGCGGTTGATGCCCTCGAGGAAATCGGTGGCGAGCTCGCTTTTGCGACACTGATGCGCGCGCGCGGCGGGGACGATGTTGAGGTAGCGGAGGCCATCGAGGAGTCGATATCGCTGCTCATGCAGCAGCCGTGAATCAGCGCAGGCCGGCCTGCAGCATCTCCAGCTCACTCCAGCGTTCGATGCGCTTTTCGAGCAGTGACTTCGCCTCCGCCAGGTCGCGCAGCGCCGACTGAATGGTTGGCTGATCCTGCGTGTAGAGGTCGGGATCGGCAATTCGTTCCTGCATGCCGCTGATTGCTCCCTCGATAGCCTCTATTTCGCCGGGCAGGGCGTCGAGTTCACGCTGATCCATGTAGCCGAGCTTGTTGGGCTTCTTTTCCGCGCGCTTTGCAGCGGCAAGCCGTTTTCGATCCTCGATCTCGAACGGGTTGTCGGTGACGGCGAGATCGTGGCCTTGCCGTAACCAGTCGGAATAGCCGCCGACGTATTCCTGCACGCTGCCGTCGTCTTCGAAGACGATCGTGCTCGTCACGACATTGTCGAGAAATTCGCGGTCATGGCTGACAACAATCAGCGTGCCGCTGTATTCGGTCAGTTTTGCTTCGAGGACTTCCAGCGTTTCGACGTCGAGATCGTTGGTGGGCTCATCCAGCACCAGCAGGTTCGCCGGCTGCGTAAACAGCTTGGCGAGGATGACGCGATTGCGCTCGCCACCGGACAGGGCGTTCACCGGTGTCATGGCGCGCTTCGGGCTGAACAGGAAACCTTTCAGGTAACCGACAATATGGCGTTCCTTGCCGTTGAGCATGATGTAGGTTCGTCCGTCGCCAACGTTGTAGGCGACCGACTTGTCGAGTTCGAGCGATTGCCGCAGCTGGTCGAAATAGCCGATCTCAAGATTGGTGCCATGCTTGAGCGTGCCGGCCTGCGGCTGCAGATCACCCAGCAACAAGCGCAACAGCGTTGTCTTGCCGACACCATTGTTGCCAATTAATCCAATGCGATCTCCGCGCATGATCTTGATCGAGAAATCTTCGATGAGTCGTTGGTCCGCGTAGCGGTAGGACACGTTCTTGGCGCGAATGACCTTGCGGCCGGATTGTTCCGCTTCTTCAATGTGAATTCGCGCCTGGCCATCACGCTTTACACGTTGCGCGCGTTCGTCGCGCATTTTGATCAGCGCGCGGGCGCGGCCCTCGTTGCGCGTACGACGGGCCTTGATTCCCTGCCGGATCCACACTTCCTCCTCCGCCAGTTTCTTGTCAAACCTGGCGTTCGCGGCTTCTTCATCTTGAAGCGATTTGTCTTTTCTAATCAGATAGTTATCGTAGTTCCCAGGCCAGCTCGTAAGTTTGGCTCGATCAATTTCGAGTATGCGCGTCGCGAGGCGTTGCAGAAAGGCGCGGTCGTGCGTGATGAACATCACGGCACCAGGCCAGGAATAGAGCCGGTCCTCAAGCCATCGAATGGTGGCGATGTCGAGGTGATTGGTTGGTTCGTCGAGCAGCAGCAGCTCAGGCTTCTGCACCATCGCCGCCGCCAGCGCCACACGCCGGCGCCAGCCTCCGGAAAGCTCGTTCATCTTCTTGTCGGCGGGCAAATTCAACTCGGTGATGGTTTCCTCGACCCGTTGTTCCATATGCCAGCCGTCGTGCGAGTCGATGCGTGCGTGCAGGGCTTCAAGCTCACGCATGCCGTCGCGATCGAGCTCGAGCTTCGATTGTTGCTCGTATTGCGACAACAGATTTTCTATCTCGCTCAGGCCCGAGCGAACAACGTCGCGCACCCGTTTGTCCATGGCATCCGGCAAGGCCTGGCTAAGTTGACTGACGATGAGGTTGCTGCTGCGCACGATCTCACCGTGATCGGGTTCGAGTTCCCCCGTAAGGAGTTTGAACGTGGTTGATTTTCCCGCGCCATTGCGTCCGATCAGGCAAACGCGCTCCCCGGTTTCTATCGAGAAGTCAGCCTGACTGAGGATTTTCAGCTCGCCGAAGTCGAGCGATATTTCATCGAAGCGCAAAAGTGACATACAGTACCGATTCTGGGCTCTGACCCCGACCACGCATGGCGAGAGGCTACCATGAGCGATGACAGATTGATTGCAATCGAAAGCAAACTGGCGCACCAGGACCAGCTGTTGCTAGAGCTCAACGACGTAGTCACCGAGCAGCAGGCGAGAATCATGCAACTCGAGCAGCTCAGTAAATCGCTCATCGACAGAGTGCGTGCCATTGGCGACGCGACACCTGATGACGGCCCGGTCGACGAGCGACCACCGCATTATTAGACCCGCAATGCGGTTCGCGGCGTTACCATACACCACCGATCAATTGTCTCCAGGGGAGGCGTCAATGTTCGCACTATTCAGGCTGGCTCTCATCGCTCTGTTGCTGCCCGCAACTGCTGTCGCCAACGATCCCTATGTGCCGGAGGACCTGCAGGACTGGCAGCGCTGGGTGCTGCACGACAAGGAATACCGGGCGTGCCCGTTCCTTTTTGATCGTGGCGCGACCGAGCGCGACGACTATGTCTGCGCCTGGCCCGGCAAACTGGAACTGGCGGTTAATGCTTCGACCGGCGAGTTCACGCAGGCATGGTCGGTGTACGCGAAGGAGCAGTGGGTGCGGTTGCCCGGCAATATCAATTACTGGCAGCACCAGGTGACCGCCAACGGCCGTGGCGTAGCGGTCGTGTTGCGCGACAACACGCCCAGCGTATTACTGCCACCCGGCGACTACCGCCTGGCTGGTTCATTTGCCTGGGACGAGCGCCCGGGAACCCTGGCCTGCCGTGGCAGACCGGGCTGTTGTCGCTGACCGTGGACGGACAAGCGGTTGCAAGGCCCGAACGCAGCAACGAGGGCGTATTCCTCGGCGAACGGCGCCAGGAAACTCAGACGCGCGACGCCGTGACCAGCAATGTCTATCGCCTGGTCCGTGACGATGTTCCGACGCGGCTCGTGACGCGAGTGGAAATCCAGGTTTCCGGCGGCGTGCGCGAAGAGCTCTTCGGGCCGTTGTTGCCGGATGGTTTCGTCCCGCTGACCCTGAACAGCCAGTTGCCGGCGCGCTTCGAGCCGGACGGCAAACTGCGCGTGCAGGTACGGCCAGGTGCCTGGAACATCGAAATAACAGCGCGGGCGGTGCTTGCGCTGTTGTTGCTGGGTCGCTGGCAGGATCGGCAGCTCGGCGCGGCCCGCTTTTTGAACAAACTGTGAAGCGATGCGCCTACCTTACGATGCAGGACCCGGGTGACTTCGTCACCGACTATGACGTGAGTTTCGCGGCCATGACGGCACGCGGCTGGCAGGTCGATACGGTTGCCTGGCGCGACGCGTCGCTGCAATGGGACGACTACGACGCGGTCTACATCTGTACGCCCTGGGACTACACGCAGCACCAGGCGCAGTTTCTCAGCGTATTGCAGGCCATCGAGGATTCGTCGGCCGTGCTCGTGAATCCGCTGCCGCTGGTGCACTGGACGCTGGTCAAGACCTATTTGCGCGACCTGCAGCAACGTGGCGCGGACATCGTGCCGAGTCTCTGGTATGACGACTTCGATGCCGCGGAGATCAGTGGCTGGTTCACTGCGCTTGGCACCGACAAAGCCATCATCAAACCCGCGGTCGGTGTCAATGCGCAGGATACCTACGTGCTACAGGATCCGGTGCCCGCGTCGCTGGTCGCACATCTCGGCTCGACCTTTCACGATCGCGCCTTTTTTGTGCAGCCGTTTATTGACAACATCCAGATCGAGGGCGAGTTTTCACTGTTCTACTTCGGCGGTGAGTACAGTCACGCGATTCTGAAAGTGCCGAAGGCCGGCGAATTCCGCGTGCAGGAGGAGCACGGCGGTGATATCCAAAGCGTGCAGCCCCCTGCCGCGCTGCTGGCGACCGGCCAGCGGCTGATGTCAATGGTCGAGCCGCAACCAGTCTACGTGCGCGCAGACTTCGTGCGCGGTGCCGATGGCCGTTTCCTGCTGATGGAACTGGAGTTGATCGAACCGTCGTTATACTTGCGCATGGATGCTGGCGCGGCCGATCGTTTCGCCACAGCGTTCGATCATTATTACGAGGAGCACGCCTGATGCGTACGTGGTTAACAATCCTGGCCCTGATTTACATCGCCGGCTGTTCCGCCAGTCGGCCCGATGACGTACGCGTCGTGATGACAACCTCGCTGGGCGTCATTGAGTTGCAACTGTATCCCGACAGCGCGCCCATAACGGCCGGCAATTTTTTGCAGCTCGTGGACGGCATGTACCTGGACGGTGCTGCGTTTTATCGCACGGTCTCACCCGAAAACGATAACGGCTCGCCGCTGATTTCAGTCATCCAGGGCGGTCTCGGTGATGCCGAGGGACCGTTTCCGCCGATCGCGCACAAGACCACGGCGCTGACCGGACTGCCGCATCTGGACGGCAGTATTTCCATGGCGCGCGTCGCGGTCGGCACCGCATCGACTGAATTCTTCATTTGCATCGGCGACCAGCCGGCGCTCGACTTCGGTGCGATGCGCAACAAGGACGGGCAGGGATTTGCAGTCTTCGGTCGGGTTGTCGCCGGCATGGACGTCGTACAGGCGATTCATCAATCGCGGGCCGACCAGGCGACGGACGAGCCGTCCCTGCGCAACCAGATGCTCAACGAACCGGTGGCGATTATTTCCTTGCGGCGGCTTTAGTCGCGACTTTCGCCGCAACCAGCGGTTGCAGGTATTCGCCGGTAAAAGATGCCGGGTTTGCAGCGACTGCTTCGGGTGTGCCGACCGCGACGATCTGTCCGCCGCCATCGCCGCCTTCGGGGCCGAGATCGATCACCCAGTCGGCGGTCTTGATGACATCGAGATTGTGTTCGATAACGACGACGGTGTTGCCGTGATCGCGAAGCCGGTGCAGGACGGCCAGCAACTGTTCGATGTCGTGAAAGTGCAGGCCGGTCGTTGGTTCATCAAGGATATAAAGCGTATTGCCAGTGTCGCGTTTCGACAGCTCC
Source organism: Pseudomonadota bacterium (assembly GCA_027618995.1). GTDB lineage: Bacteria > Pseudomonadota > Gammaproteobacteria > Steroidobacterales > Woeseiaceae > UBA1847. Next base: position 29,333 of record JAQCGO010000018.1, read on the forward strand.
TTCGCCAGCTTGACGCGTTGCGCTTCGCCGCCGGATAAAGTCGTCGCGTTCTGCCCGAGGCGCACATAGGTCAGTCCGACATCCATCAGCGTCTGCAGTTTTTTCGCGACCACCGGGACGTTCTGGAAAAACACCGCGGCGTCCTCAATCGTCATATCGAGGACTGCATGAATGTTCTTGCCCTTGTAGCGAATCTCCAGCGTCTCGCGGTTGTAGCGCTTGCCGCGACAAACATCGCAGGGCACGTACACGTCCGGCAGGAAATGCATCTCGACCTTGATCACGCCGTCACCCTGGCACGCTTCGCAGCGGCCGCCCTTGACGTTGAAGCTGAAACGGCCGGGCAGGTAACCGCGCGAGCGTGCTTCCTGCGTGCCGGCGAACAGTTCACGAATCGGTGTGAACAGACCACTGTAAGTGGCGGGGTTTGAGCGCGGCGTGCGGCCGATCGGGCTCTGGCAAATGTCGATGACGCTGTCGATGTGCTCGAGGCCGAAAATTGCCCTATACGGCGAGGGGTTATGGTTGCCAGGGAAGAGTTCGTCGGCGACCGCCTTATACAAGGTGTCGTTGACGAGCGTCGATTTGCCGGATCCGGAAACGCCCGTAACACAGGTTATGAGTCCGACCGGAATCGACGCATCGATGGTTTTGAGGTTGTTGCCGCTGGCGCCAATGATCGACAGCATGCGCTTTGCGTCGACGGCGGTGCGCGTCGCAGGCACCGCGATCAAGCGCTTGCCGGACAGGAATTGTCCGGTGAGAGATTCCGCGCAATTCTGCACTTCCTGCGGTGTGCCGGCAACGACCACTCTGCCGCCATGTACGCCGGCGCCGGGGCCTAGGTCGACGACATGATCTGCGCTGAGAATCGCCTCTTCATCGTGCTCAACCACGATAACCGTATTGCCGATATCACGCAGACGCGTGAGTGTGCCGAGCAGGCGCTGATTGTCGCGCTGGTGTAATCCGATCGACGGCTCGTCAAGAATGTACATCACACCGACGAGGCCCGAGCCGATCTGGCTTGCCAGGCGAATACGCTGTGCTTCGCCGCCCGACAGCGTGTCAGCGCTGCGATCGAGTGACAGGTAGTCCAGTCCGACGTCGCTCAAAAATCGCAGGCGATCGCCGATTTCTTTCACAATCTTTTCGGCTATCGTCGCGCGCCAGCCCTGCAACTGCAGCTGTGCAAAAAACGCGCGCGCATGGCCAACCGACAACGCCGATATCTCCGGCAGCGATCGCTCGGTAATGAAGACATGGCGTGCCGCACGATTGAGGCGTGCGCCGCCGCAATCAGGGCAGGCCTGGCTATTGAGAAACTTGGTGAGTTCATCGCGCACCGCGCCAGACCCGGTCTCGTGAAAACGGCGCTCGAGATTTGGGATCACGCCCTCGAAGCGATGCAGCTTCTTGATTTGCATACCGCGCGAATTTTCATAGAAGAAACTGATTTTTTCGCCGCCGCTGCCAAACAGAATGATGTCCTGCAGTTTCTTGCCAAGTTCGGTGAACGGTTTTTCGAGATCGAATTCATAGTGCGCCGCCAGGCTTTGCACCATCTGGTAATAATAAGTGGTTTTGCGATCCCAGCCACGGATGGCGCCGCCAGCCAATGACAGGTCCGGGTTCACCACGACGCGCTGCGGATCGAAAAACTGTTTCACGCCGAGGCCGTCACAGGTCTGACACGCGCCGGTCGGATTGTTGAAGGAGAACAATCGCGGCTCGAGTTCGGTCAGGCTGTAGCCGCAGATGTTGCAGGCGAAGCGGTCGGAGAACACGATCTCTTCGGCTGCGGGGTCGTCCATGTAGGCGATGCGCGCGATGCCGTCGGCAAGTCTGAGTGCAGTCTCGAAAGATTCAGCCAGCCGCAGTCGTACGTCGTCTTTTACCTTGAAGCGATCGACGATCGCGTCAATGCGATGTTTCTTGCGCAGATCGAGCGTCGGCGGCTGGTCAAGTTCGTATACCTCGCCATTGATGCGAGCGCGGACGAAACCCTGCGCCATCAGGTCCGCCATCAGCTGCACATGTTCGCCTTTGCGGTCACTGACAACCGGCGCAAGCAGCATCAGGCGGGTGCCCTCAGGCAATGCGAGGACGTGATCCACCATCTGACTGACCGTTTGCGCTTCGAGATCGGTGTTGTGGTCAGGGCATCGGGGAACGCCGGCACGCGCATACAGCAGACGCAGGTAGTCGTGAATTTCGGTGACAGTGCCGACCGTCGAACGTGGATTATGCGAAGTTGATTTCTGCTCAATCGAGATAGCCGGCGACAAGCCGTCAATGTGATCGACATCGGGCTTTTCCATCATCGACAGAAACTGGCGCGCGTAGGCCGACAGTGACTCGACATATCGGCGCTGGCCTTCTGCATAAATCGTATCGAAGGCGAGCGAGGACTTGCCGGAACCGGACAAGCCGGTGAACACGATCAGTTTGTCACGCGGCAGGCGCAGGTCGATATTGCAAAGATTGTGCGTCCTTGCGCCGCGGATATCGATGTACTTCATAGTCTGACTCAGTAAACGTCGATCAACCTGCTAATATACGCCGCCCCGCAACTTCGGCGCAAAGAGTGCCTGCAATGAACATTCTATCGAGCGACGAACAGGCCACTATGCTGCCTGCTGAAAAGCGCACCGTTGGCGTTGCAGCAACGATCGCGATGCTGCGCATGTTCGGCCTGTTTGCGCTGTTGCCGGTGCTGGCGTTGTATGCGGCAAGGCTCGATGGTGCGACACCGATGCTGATCGGTCTCGCAGTGGGCGCCTATGGCCTGACCCAGGCTGGCCTGCAAATTCCCCTCGGCATGTTGTCGGACCGAATCGGGCGCGTGCCCGTAATCGCCGCCGGAATGGTCATTTTTGCGCTGGGCAGCATTGTTGCCGCTGTTGGCGACACGATCGGCATCGTGATCCTCGGCCGCTTCCTGCAGGGCGCTGGCGCGGTTTCAGCGACCCTGTCCGCGTTGATCGCGGACGCGACCCGCGAGCAGGTCAGAACCCGCTCGATGGCCGTGTTTGGCATCAGCATCGGAATGTCATTCCTGATCGCACTGATCATCGGGCCCGCGATTGCCGCCTACGCGGGCGTGCCGGCAGTTTTCTGGCTGGCAGCATTGCTTGCCGTCCTGGGCGCCGCGTTGCTGCGGTTGCTGCCGCGCGAGATTGAACGGCCGGCCGCATCAGGCAGGTGGAACCTGCGACCGGCCCTGCGCGCCGATCTGCTGCGCCTGGACGTCTATGTGTTCCTGCTGCACGCGATGCTGACCGCGAGTTTTGTTGCTTTGCCGTTCCTGCTGACGAACACCCTGCAGGTCCCGTTCACTTCGCAGTGGAAGATTTACGTCGGTGCGTTACTGGTGTCGCTGCTGGGTACCGTGCCGCTGATCTTGCGCGACGAGCGGCAAGGCAAGACGGCGACCCTGGCTATTGCCGTCGCACTCGTCATGGCCGGATTGCTGCTGCTGTCTTTTGCGGCGTATGCCGTGACACCGGTTTTCATCGCGCTGGTACTGTTTTTCGCCGGCTTCAATTTCCTCGAGGCCGGCCTGCCCGCGCGCCTGTCCATCCTGGCCGATGGGGACGCTCGCGGTGCCACGCTCGGCGTGTTTTCGAGCGCGCAGTTCCTGGGGGCCTTTGCCGGCGGCCTGATCGGTGGCCGCTTCCTTGGCGCCGAGCGCCCGGCGGATGTGTTTATTGTCTGCGCGCTGCTGGCCGCCCTCTGGCTGGCGGCGTCGAGCACCTCCCGAACCTAGGTGGCTGGCCCAATACGCAGGAGGCCGCCATGCGGGCGACCCAGGCTGGCTCAATAGGTAGGAGGCCGCCATGCGGGCGACCGGCATGGCTTGATACGTAGGAGGCCGCCATGCGGGCGACCCGATACTGTCAGTAAGACCTAAAAAGTGGACTGGTAAATCAGCCGTCAGGCCCTACAATAGGCGCCCCAGCTCGGCCCCGCTGCCGAGGGAAATCAACCACAACATAAGACAGGGGACCTGCCATGGCCCGCGGAATTAATAAAGTCATCATCGTCGGAAATCTTGGGGGCGATCCCGAGACACGCTATATGCCCAGCGGCTCGGCGGTGACCAATCTGACCGTCGCTACCAACGAGAGCTGGAAGGACAAGGCGACCGGCGAAACGAAGGAACGGACCGAGTGGCACAAGGTGGCGATGTTCAATCGCCTCGCAGAAGTTGCAGCCGAATACCTGCGCAAAGGTTCGCAGGTGTATATCGAGGGCAAGCTGCGCACTCGCAAGTGGCAGGACAAGAACGGCCAGGACCGCTGGACGACCGAGATCGTGGCGGACGAAATGCAGATGCTTGGTGGTGGCGGTGGCGGTGGCGGCGGTCGCGGTGCCGGTGGTGGCGGCTCGGCGCCGATGAACTCGGCGGATTCGGCTGGCTCGAACTACGCGCCGCAACCTGGCCCCGATGACTTTGACGACGATATTCCGTTCTAGGCAAACCGATCGCGGGCATGGCCCCCTCGCACAGGATTGTGGCAGAAGGGGCAGCGCCCCTTGAGAATTTCGTGAGCAAGAAGCTTTTCATCAAGACCATGGGCTGCCAGATGAACGAGTATGACTCGGCCAAGATGGCCGACGTGCTGCGTAAATCGCATGGTTTTGAACTCACGCAGAACGCCGAAGAAGCGGACTTGCTTCTGATAAATACCTGTTCGATTCGGGAAAAAGCGCAGGAAAAGGTTTTTTCCGAGCTGGGTCGCTGGCGCGAACTCAAGGACAAGCGACCCGGTGTGATGATTGGTGTCGGCGGTTGCGTGGCCAGCCAGGAAGGTGCGGGCATCACGAAGCGCGCTCCCTATGTTGACGTAGTTTTTGGTCCACAAACTCTGCATCGCCTGCCGGCGCTCATTGACGGAGCACGGGCCAGCAATTCATCGATGGTCGATATTTCTTTCCCGGAAATCGAGAAGTTTGATCGACTGCCCGAACCACGGGCCGACGGACCTACGGCGTTCGTTTCGGTCATGGAGGGTTGCAGCAAGTACTGCAGTTTCTGTGTCGTACCCTATACGCGTGGCAAAGAAATCAGTCGGCCGCTGGATGACGTCATCGCCGAGTGCGCCAAGCTCGCGACACAGGGCGTGCGTGAAATCAATTTACTGGGCCAGAACGTCAACGCGTTTCGCGGACCGATGCACGATGGGCAGGTTGCGGACCTCGCCACACTTATCTATTACGTTGCGGCTATCGACAGCATCGAACGCATTCGCTTTACGACCTCGCACCCGGTGGAATTCACCGATAGCCTGATTCAGGCCTATGCCGAAGTACCCAAATTGGCCAACTACCTGCATCTGCCAGTGCAGCATGGTTCTGATCGCGTGCTTGCACGAATGAAGCGCGGCCACACGGTACTTGAATACAAGCAGAAAATACGCAAGCTGCGCGCCGTGCGCCCGGATATTTCGCTGGCATCGGATTTCATCGTTGGCTTTCCCGGTGAAACGGACGACGACTTTGAAGCGTTGCTGAACCTGGTTGCCGAAATCGGTTTCGATCAGTCGTTCAGTTTTATTTACAGCGCGCGCCCTGGCACACCTGCGGCGGCGTTTGCCGACGACACCCCGATCGAAGTCAAGAAGCAGCGCTTGCTCATCCTGCAGGCGCGCATCAACCAGCAGGCGCAGGCGATCAGTCAGAGCATGGTTGGCAGTACGCAACGGGTACTGGTCGAAAAGACCTCGGCGAAACGCGCCAGCCAGGTCTCGGGCAGAACCGAAAACATGCGCTATGTAAACTTCGATGCGGACAGTTCCTGCATCGGCCAGTTCGTGGACGTTGTGGTAACCGAGGTCATGCCCAATTCATTGCGCGGGCGGCTGGCTGAAAACCGCGCTGTCGCCTGACAATATTCCTCCCGATGCTTCCCAAGCCGTGTCCATCGCGGTAGTCTTTAACGTACTTTGAATGCCGTCCAGATATCTCGAGACATAGTCCTCGAGCCCGCTGACAATGGCCGTCTGGCTAATTTGTGCGGCCAATTCGACGAACACTTGCGACAAATAGAACGCCGCCTCAATGTAGATATTGCGAGTCGCGGCAATCGATTTCGCGTGACCGGTCCACCCGGCGCTGCTGAAGTGGGTGGCGACCTGCTGTTGTCCCTGTTCGAGATGACGAACAAAGAGCGCCTGGATCCGGAGCGAGTTCACATGATGTTGCAGGAGTCGCAAATGAATGCTGGCGAACTGGTGTCGGCGAAAGCTGTTGCGGATGGCAGTGGCGAAGTAAGTATTCAGACACAGCGTAAGTCGATTCGTCCCCGCGGGGTGAATCAGACCGCTTACGTCAGGGCAATCCGCAGCAACGATCTGGCCTTCGGTATCGGCCCGGCGGGAACCGGAAAAACGTATCTTGCCGTCGCGTGTGCCATTGAGGCGCTGAGCAACGAGGAAGTGCGGCGTATCGTGCTCGTGCGGCCCGCAGTCGAAGCCGGTGAGCGGCTCGGCTTCCTGCCCGGTGACCTGTCACAAAAAGTGGATCCGTATCTGCGGCCAATGTACGACGCGTTGTATGACATGCTTGGTTCTGAACATGTGGCGCGATTGATCGAACGCAACATTATCGAAGTTGCACCACTCGCTTTCATGCGCGGGCGCTCGCTGAACGAATCTTTCGTGATTCTGGACGAAGCGCAGAACACGAGCACCGAGCAGATGAAGATGTTCCTGACGCGCATTGGCTTTGGCTCGCACGCGGTGATTACCGGCGATATCACGCAAATCGACCTTCCTGAGCGGCAGGTATCGGGTCTCAAAGATGCCATGCGTATTCTTGATGGCGTCGAGGGCATCAACTTTACCCTGTTTTCGCCCAAGGACGTCGTGCGCCACCCCCTGGTGCGGCGCATTGTTGAGGCATACGAGGCAGACAGCAATGGACGTTGATGTACAGGTTGCCTGCGCCGATGCTGGCATTCCGGCCGAGCAGGAAATACAGAGCTGGGTGCAGCACGCGGTGAGCGAATCCGGCCGGCTGCCGAAGGGTGCCATCGACATCGCCGTTCGCATCGTCGGCGCGGCCGAAATTCAGACCCTGAACCAGCTGTACCGCAACAAGGACGGTGCCACCAATGTATTGTCCTTTCCGGCTGGTGCTATCCAGGGCCTGCCAGAGACCGAGTCCCGCACCCTCGGGGATATCGTAATTTGCGCCTCAGTCGTGCGCGACGAGGCGGTCCGTCAGGCCAAGCCGTTGGCCGACCATTGGGCGCACATGCTGGTGCACGGGGCATTGCACCTGGTGGGCTTCGACCATGGTGGCGACAAGGATGCCGCAGAAATGGAGCACCTCGAGGCATCAATCCTGGGCTCGCGTGGCATTACGAATCCTTACGCCAGCACGCCGTGACAAGCTGCTACAATCAGGCGCCCGGCGACGGCATACAGATCCAGTTTCAATGAGTGACAAATCTCCAAGTACCAGCGGCACAGGCAACACCGGACTGTTCGCGCGAGTAAAGCGCGCGGTTAAAGGTGATCCCTGGAGCCGCGAAGAAATTCAGGACCTGATCCACCAATCCGAAGTCGCAATCGACGCGCAAGAGAAGAGCATGCTGACCGGTGTGCTCGAGGTCTCCGAGACCCAGGTGCGCGACGTCATGGTGCCACGGTCACAGATGGTCGTCATCGACATCGAAGAGGATTTTGACGACATACTCGCCGTAATCATCGAGTCAGGACATTCGCGGTTTCCCGTTATTGGTGAGGATCGTGACGAGATCCTTGGCGTCCTGCTGGCGAAAGACCTGTTGCGCTATTTCGGTAAAGACGAGGCAAGCAGCGTGCCGTTGCTGGAGCTGCTGCGGCCCGCGGTGGTCATTCCGGAATCCAAGCGCCTGAAGGCATTGCTCAAGGAGTTCCTCGACAGCCATAACCATATGGCGATTGTCGTTGACGAGTACGGTGGCGTTGCCGGGCTGCTCACGATCGAAGACGTGCTCGAAGAAATCGTTGGCGAAATCGACGATGAACACGACCGGGAGGAAGCCGCATTTATTCGCCCGGATGGCGACCGCAATGGTGCGGCGAGTTACGCGGTACGCGCACTAACGCGCATCGAAGAATTTAATGAGTATTTCGCGTGCGAGTTCAGTGACGAGGAATACGACACGATCGGCGGACTTGTCATGCAGGCACTGGGGCGCCTGCCGAGGCGCGGCGAGAAAGTCGAGTTTGGCGGATTCGAGTTCGTCATCGTCAAAGCTGACAAGCGTCGCGTTGATTCGCTCCAGGTGCAGCGCGTCGGCTAACGCGTGAGTCGCGTTTTCTTCTTCGGGCTCGGCTGCCTGTTCACTGCCTCATTCGAGCCAGCCGGACTGTGGCCACTGGCACCGGCGCTGTTATTGCCGTTCCTCTATGTGTGCCTGACCATGCCGGGCAGGGCCGCGGCGCAGCACGGATTCTGCTTCGGTTTGGGCCTGTTCCTCTGTGGCACGTACTGGATTTACCTGTCAGTCACCGGACCCGGACAGGGTGCCTGGTGGATCGGCACGTTGCTGGTCATTCTCCTGACGCTGATCATGGCGACTTACCTGGGAGGCGTCGCATGGCTCATCAACCGTTTCAGCAGGGATCAGCCCTGGCGCCTGCTGCTGATTGCCCCGGTTAGCTGGACGCTGGTCGAATGGCTGCGCGGCTGGTTGTTCAGTGGTTTTCCCTGGATGTCGCTGGGCTATGCGCAGATTGATACTGCCCTGGCGGGTTGGGCGCCGGTGCTTGGCGTTTACGGTGTCTCGATGTTGCTCGTTTTCAGCAGCGCTGCCGCGCTCGTCGCGATAATGCGGCATGGACGGCAACGGTGGTTCGCTCTCGGCTTGTTATTGCTGCCCTGGTTGGGTGGAGCTGCGCTGACGCAGGTTGCATGGACGACCGTCAGTGGGCCCAGTATTCGAACAACCGTGTTGCAGGCCGGCGTAGGGCAGGAACGCAAATGGTTGCCCGAGGAACGCGAGCCGACGAAGGAGTTTTACAGTGCGGCGACGCGATCCGCCACGGGCAGCCAGCTTGTCGTGTGGCCGGAAGTCGCTATTCCTTCGGTCACCGACCGCGAGGAGCAATACATAGCGGCGTTGCATGGCATCGCAATGAGGAACCAGCAAGCGATTATTTTCGGCATCCTGGAACGCGAGTTTTTAGCTGACGGTGGTGCCAATATTTACAACAGCGTACTGCTCATTGAAAACACGACGCGACAGGTCTACCGCAAGCGGCACCTGGTTCCTTTCGGTGAGTATTTTCCGGTGCCGGCGGCGGTACGCGAGTGGTTGCGCATGATGAACCTGCCGTTCAGCGACATTACGCCGGGCACCGATACGCAGGAATTGCTGACGCTGGCAGATGGCAACCAACTGGCAGTTGCAATTTGTTACGAGGATTCTTTCGGTGTGGAGATGCTCGCCGGCCTCCCGGCAGCATCGATGTTGATCAATGTCAGCAACGATGGCTGGTTCGGTGATTCGATCGCGCCGCACCAGCACCTGCAAATAGCCCGCATGCGCTCGCTGGAGACCGGCCGATTTACGGTGCGTGCAACCAATACCGGCGTCAGCGCGTTTATCGATGCCACGGGCCGGCTGCTGCAGTCCGGCGCCCAGTTCGAAGCTGTGCAGATGACCGCTGACATAGAGCCACGCAGCGGTTCGACCCCCTATACCCGGTACGGCAATTGGCCGGTCATCAGTTTGTGCCTGCTTGTCCTGGCAGCGTTCTGGCTGCGGTCACGGGCGTCTTGATGTAGGCTTCGTGGTTTTCGCGACCAGCAACCGATTCAGCACTTATGAGTATTCCCTACCACCCCGAAGCCGTTGAGAAAAAAGCCCAGCAATTCTGGGACGAGGCGCATTGCTTTGAGGTAGCAGAGACGGACGGCAAGGAGAAGTTCTATTGCCTGACAATGTTTCCATATCCCAGTGGCAAACTGCACATGGGACATGTACGTGTATTCACGATCAACGACGTCATTGCCCGCTATCAGCGCATGCAGGGCAAGCATGTGCTGCAGCCGATGGGCTGGGATGCCTTCGGCCTGCCGGCGGAGAACGCCGCGATCAAGCGCGGCATTCCGCCCGCACAGTGGACGTACAGGAATATCGACGAAATGCGCATCCAGATGCGGCGCCTGGGCTATGCCTACGACTGGACTCGCGAGGTCATGACCTGTCGGCCCGAGTATTACCGCTGGGAACAATGGCTGTTCACGAAGATGTTCGAGAAAGGCCTCGTCTATCGCAAGAATTCAATCGTCAACTGGGATCCTGTGGATCAGACGGTATTGGCGAACGAACAGGTCATTGATGGTCGCGGTTGGCGTTCCGATGCGCTGGTCGAGCGGCGCGAAATTCCACAGTGGTTCATGAAAATTACGGCCTACGCCGATGAGTTACTCGACGAGCTGGATCGCATGCCGGGCTGGCCGGAATCGGTCAAGACCATGCAACGCAACTGGATCGGCCGCTCCGTAGGGCTCGAGCTGTCGTTTGCGGTGCCGGGAGAACGCGAGCCGCTGACCGTCTACACGACGCGGCCGGACACCCTGTTTGGTGTGACTTACATGGCGGTTGCTGCTGAACATCCGCTGGCCGTCAAGGCGGCCGCGACGAATGCGAAACTTGCGGCATTTATCGAGGAGTGCAAGAAGTCCGGCGCGGCTGAAGCCAGGCTCGAGACCATGGAAAAAAGAGGCATGTCATTAGGTCTCAGCGCGATTCACCCGCTGACGGGTGTCGAAGTACCGCTCTGGGTCGCGAACTTCGTCCTTATGAGTTATGGCACTGGCGCCATCATGGCGGTCCCGGGGCATGACGCTCGTGACTGGGAATTTGCCCGGAAGCATGGCCTGCCGATCGTGCAGGTGGTGGCCCCCGCAGACGGCAGCGATTTTGATATCGAGGCGGCACCGTTTCTGGAGCATGGCGTGCTGGTCAATTCCGCCGACTACGACGGCATGGATTTCGATGCGGCATTCAACGCGATCGCGGATTATTTCGAGAACGCGAATCGTGGCAAACGCACGATCAACTATCGCCTGCGTGATTGGGGCGTATCGCGACAACGCTATTGGGGTACGCCGATTCCGATTATCTATTGCGATGATTGTGATGCGGTGCCGGTGCCCGAAGATCAGTTGCCGGTGGTTTTGCCCGAGGACGTTGCATTCACAGGTCATGGTTCACCGCTCAAGGACATGCCCGAATTCGTTAACGTGGACTGCCCGCAATGCGGCGAGCCGGCGCGCCGCGAGACCGATACGTTCGATACGTTTGTTGAGTCCTCCTGGTATTTCGCGCGCTACGCCTGCCCGGACAATGACAAGCGCATGCTCGACGAACGCGCCGATTACTGGACGCCCGTTGATCAGTACACGGGCGGCATCGAGCACGCGATTCTGCACTTGCTGTATTCGCGCTTCTTTCAGCGCGTAATGCGCGACCAGGGCTTAAGCAACGTATCCGAACCGTTTACCAACCTGCTGACGCAGGGAATGGTACTGAAGGACGGCGCCAAGATGTCCAAGAACAAGGGCAACACGGTCGACCCGCAGGAACTCATCGAGAAATACGGTGCGGACACCGTGCGTCTGTTCATGATGTTCGCAGCGCCGCCGGAACAGGCGCTGGAGTGGTCCGATGACGGCGTGCAGGGCAGTTTTCGTTTCCTCAAGCGTTTCTGGGTGGCGGTCCAGAAACATGCCGATGCCGGCCGACCCGAGACCAGCAGCGCGGATGTATTTACGCCAGACCAGGAAGCGCTGCTGCGCAAGACACACCAGACAATTGCCAAAATCAGTGACGATATCGGCCGGCGCTATACTTTTAATACCGCGGTGGCGGCATCGATGGAGCTGCTCAACGCGGTCAACCGCTTCGATGACCCCAGTGCAACCGGGCGTCGGGTCGTGCAGCAGGCACTGGAAGCGGTCGTATTGATGCTGTCGCCGATGGTGCCGCACATCTGCCACGAGCTTTGGTCGGTGCTGGGGCACGAGACCGCGCTTATCGACGAATCCTGGCCGGCAGCGGATGCCAGGCTGCTGCACGCCGATATCGTCAAGATCGCCGTGCAGGTCAATGGCAAGATGCGTGGCATGGTTTCTGTGCCGGCCGACACCGACGATGACACGGTGCTCGCTGCAGCACTGTCGGATCCGAACGTGCAGCGCTTCGTCAGTGCTGGCAGTATCAGGAAAACCATTGTCGTGCCCAACAAGCTGGTGAGTATCGTTGTCTAAATTATCCTGCCTGGGATTACTGTTGCTGCTGGCGGGTTGCGGCTTCCAGATGCAGGGTGCGTTCACCGTACCGACCGGTATGGAGCGCACCTACATTGCGACCGATGACCAGTACACGCTTTTCTATCGTGAGTTGCGACGATCCTTGCAGCAGAACGGCATGCAGTTTGCCGACACGCCAGCCGACGCGACCGCGGTGTTCTCCATACATCTCGATCGTACTGATCAGCGTGTGCTATCGGTGTCGGCGCGCAACGTGCCGACCGAATACGAGGTTTACTATTCGATTCAGTACAGCGTCGATAGCGGCGACCAGAATCTGCTCAGCCGCCAGTTGCTGACGGTAACGCGCGCCTATACTTACGATGAGACGGCGGTCCTGGGCAAGGCGCGTGAAGAGGGCTTGCTCCGCGAGGCAATCGTCGGTGACCTCGTGCGCATCGTGCAGAAGCAACTGGGAGCCCTGTAAGCTCTGGTCGACGCTGCCGACAGCGTGTTACAGGTCCGCGACGTTCCGGCGCAGGCAATCACGGGGCTGCTATCGCGCTTTGGCCTGACTCTGGTCATTGAAACTCCGGCGGCTGCGATCACCGGTTCATTCTGGGGTGACAGTGAGGCAGGAATCGTCGCATACGATGTCTTCGTTTGCCCGGATACTCCAATACATTCGCTGCTGCACGAGACCAGTCATACGATATGCATCGACGGGCCGCGGCGCGCGGGTCTGAATCGCGACGCCGGCGGTGACGACCTCGAAGAGGCGGCAGTTTGTTACTTGCAAGTCTTGCTGGCGGATTTCTTGCCCGGCGTTGGGCGCGAGCGATTGATGCGTGACATGGATGCCTGGGGCTACAGTTTTCGGCTCGGCAACACAGCTCTGTGGTTTGCGTCTGATGCAGACGATGCGGCGTCGTGGCTGCGCGTGCAGGGCCTGATCGATGCGGACGGAGTGCCCACCTTCACACTCAGGCCAGGCAGCCGCTAGAGTTTGGTCGGATTCGGCGCGTCGCCGTAAACCGCAGCCGGGTCAAAAACTTTTTCCGTGTCGGTCCATTCGAGGGTGATATCGCCGGCAGCACCAATCGGCACGCGGCGATAGAAACAGCTGCGATAACCGACGTGACAACTTGCGCCTCCGGCAACGTCCACTCGCAGCCAGATTCAATCCTGATCATCGTCGACCAGCAGTTCCCGAACTTTTTGCACAAAGCCGCTGGTGGCACCTTTGCGCCAGAGGGTCTGACGGTTGCGGCTGAAATAATGTGCCTCGCCGGTCTAAATCGTGAGTGCGAGTGCGGCAGAATTCATATAGCCCTGCATCAGCATTTCGCCGGATTCCGCATCGGTGGTGACAACAGTGATCAGCCCGCGGTCGTCGAATTTGGGGGCGAGATCGTCACCTTCCTCGACCTGTTCAATACTCAGGCGGGCCTTGAATTTGACCGGTCCGGCAGACATGGCATGTCCTTCTGAAAATCAATAGCGGGGCGGCAGAATACAAGGCGTAGCCAGCGGCGGCAATATTGCTATCATGCACGTGCCATGACTCTTCAATTACACGACACCAGATCAGGCAATAAAGTGCCGTTTGTCCCGCAGAAAGAGGGCGAGGTGACGATGTATCTCTGTGGGCCGACCGTCTACAACTATGCCCATATTGGCAATGCGCGACCAGCCGTTGTGTTTGACTTGCTCGCGCGGCTGTTACGCAGGCACTACAAGCTGACTTTCGCCCGCAATCTGACGGACGTTGATGACAAGATCAATGCCGCGGCGATGGTAACGGGCAAGAGCATCGACGAAATTACGGCGCGCTACATAAAGGCATACAACGACGACATGGGTGCACTTGGCGTGCAACCGCCGGATGTTGAACCACGTGCGACGCAACATGTCCCGGAAATGATCGCGATGATCGAGGCACTGATCACCAGGGGTCACGCCTACGAGGCCGAGGGGCACGTGCTTTTCGATGTCGGCAGTCATGCCGCGTATGGTGCATTGTCGAAGCGTGATTTGCGCGAAATGATTGCGGGTGCGCGCGTTGAAGTCGCACCGTACAAAAAGGCGGCGCACGATTTCGTTTTATGGAAGCCGTCGACACCAGAGCTGCCGGGCTGGGATTCGCCCTGGGGTCGTGGTCGCCCGGGCTGGCACATTGAATGCTCGGCGATGGCGAAAAAGCATCTTGGTGTCACCATCGATATTCACGCCGGTGGCCGAGACCTGATTTTTCCGCATCACGAGAACGAGCTGGCGCAAAGCTGCTGCGCACATGATGGTGCCGAGTTCGCGCGCTACTGGTTGCACAATGGCTTCCTGTCGATGGATAGCGAGAAGATGTCGAAGTCGCTTGGCAATGTGCTGCTCGTGCACGATATGCTGAAGACGATTCCGGGCGAGGTTATTCGTCTCGCATTGCTGAGCGCGCATTACAAGCAGCCACTCGACTGGTCCGATGAGACGATCCCATCCGCGAAGCGCATGCTGGATCGCCTGTATGGTGCTGTGCGTGGCATCGAGATTGGCGCTGCTGCGCGGGCGGCGGCCGAACCACCGGCTGCCCTGCTTGCGGCGCTCGAGGATGATCTGAACTCGCCGCAGGCGCTCAAGGAATTCTTCGCGCTCGCAAAGCAACTGAACAAAACCACCGATGAGGCGGAAAAGCAGAGTCTTGCGGCCGCGATGTATGCGTCGGGCGAGCTGCTGGGTGTGATGCAGTCCGATGCGGAAGAGTGGTTTGCCGGCGATGTCGAGGGCGAGTTGTCGGCCGTCGACATCGAAGAGCTGATCTCCCTGCGCAATGCGGCACGCGCCGCCAGGGACTTCAAGGCAGCGGATAAATTTCGCGATCAGCTGAGTGATGCCGGTATCCAGATCGAAGACGGCGCCGACGGCACGACCTGGAAACGCAGTGGCTAACCGCAGTGATTAACGAGGTACAGGCAGCACAGGACGAAGTCATTGCAGAGTTTGCATTCCTTGAGGACTGGATGGACCGCTACCAGTACCTGATTGATCTCGGCCGACGGCTGCCGCCGCTGGCGGACTCCGAGCTGCTCGAGGAAAACAAGATCAAGGGCTGCCAGTCACAGGTGTGGTTCGTCGCTGAGCAGCACGACGGCCGGCTGAATTTCCGGGCAATCAGTGACGCTGCCATCGTGTCCGGCCTGATCGCGCTGTTATTGCGTATCTATAGCGGCAGACGACCACAGGACATACTGGACACGCCGCCGGCATTCGTAGCCGAGCTCAATCTCGAGCAGCACCTGAGCGCCACGCGAAGCAACGGTTTGTCGGCAATGCTCAAGGCCATTCTTAGCTTCGCCGCCGAGGCTCTGCAGGAGGCCTGATGCGTGCTGCACCGGGCAGACTGCTGGCCTGGCCCTTACTCGGGCTGGTCTGGTTGTACCGCCTGACAATCTCGCCTTGGCTTGGCAATAACTGTCGCTACCGGCCCAGTTGTTCGCAATACGCTCTCGATGCATTGCGACTGCACGGCGCCTTTCGCGGCACCTGGCTGGCCGCCAACCGGATCGGGCGCTGCCACCCTTGGGGTGGCTCGGGTTACGATCCGGTGCCGGAAAAGCAGGAGGATAGTGTTGACGTTGAGTGACGACTCAGGCCAGCTCGCAGCGGGCACTGCGGCGACTGTTTTTCCAGTGTGCAGCCGCGAGCACCAGTGACCCCGCGATGGTAAAAAGGCGGTCCGCAAACAGTCCGAGTTGTGTGTGTGCGACGGTCGCGCCAATGATCAACAACGAAAGGCCCAGTGCGCTGGCAGCTAGGATGCGTGGATTCTGGTGCCGCCGGTAGCCGATACCGAAGGCAACAACGCTGAGTGGTACAACGACCATCAGCAGCTGATAATGCAGGTGCGAGTCGGCAAACTGTGCGAGCAATGGCAGGCCGATCACGAGCAATGGCAAAGCCAGGCAATGAACGAGGCACAACATCGATAACGCGACGGCGATGCCGTCGAGCCAGGAACGGGATTTTTGTGTATCTTGCTGCATAGGGATCGCCGGGGCGCGAAGGATATAATATAACATTTTTAAACACAAGCGGTTTAAAAACAATAACTTACGATTGAAACAAGCGATGGA
>JAQCGO010000004.1 GCA_027618995.1 Pseudomonadota bacterium
TAGGATGAACAAAAACACTCTCTTAAACCAGAACTAATTCTGTCCCATAGGCGCTGACGTCATACACAATGCCGGTTCGCGAAATTGGGCGTCGTTCAACGTGCCGTCGGCGACGAACAGGCGGGAGCGCCACTTTTAGTGGATCGGGATTACCATGCTGTTGCAAAAAAAACGGCAGATTGCGATGCAATGCGGGGTTGATGGCGATGTGTCCCCAGAAAAGGTTGGGCTCGGTCAGCGCCGTTTACAGGACAAACTGACCGCCGAAAGGGCTCGGACCCCGGCTCGTTTTAGTCTTCCGTAAGGCGCGTTCTCACGACTGGCTCAAGTCCGGTCATTCCGGCGGATTTTCCATACGCCAGGGCATCCTCGTCGCTGGCACCGCGCAAACTTTCGCGGAGAGCCAGCAATGCACCAACGCGATTGCCGCTGCCGCAGTGGACCAGGACGGGCCCCTCGTAGTCCGACAATATCTCGTCGAGATAGCGGGCGTTTTCCATGCTGATTGTGTCAGGGCTACTCAAGGGCAACACGATGTAATCGAGGCCGAGTTTTTCGAGTACGGCCGCTTCATCAAGCCCGCGGTCCTCGCTCTCACCACGCAAGTCAACGACAGCCTGGTAGCCCGCCTCTGCAAGCAGCTCAAACTGTTGTTCGTTGGGTTGCCCGGCGGAAGTCAGTCCGTCAACCGGCCGCAAATCGTCACTTCTCGTGACTGCGTTGATATCGACATGAATTCTCATGCTTTCCTCAGCCGTCGCTACGGACGTCAAATACAATGCGAGCAACGCGCTCAGAATAATTCCACGGTGCAGCATATCGCCTCCTAGTCGCCAAGCGTTACGACGCTGTCAATGACCACGCCTTTGTCCGTGAATCGTACCTGGGCAGACATGTGCTCATAGATATCCGCATAACCCAGCATGATTTCCTGCATCGCCTTCTGGAACTCGGGAGACATCGGCGCCTCATCGTTCGGCTCCTGCATCTGTATCGCTTCTGCGACAAAGGCATAGTAGCGACTGGAATCCATGCCGAACGAGAAGAACGTGCCGTTGTCCTCCACTTTGGCAGCCAACATGTCGCCGAGCTCCGCTTCAGCGCCGTCGCCAATGGAGAGCGCCAAGGCATCGTTGCTCAATGCAACGTACAGGTCTTGTCCCAACATTTGCGCTTGTGGCAGATCCAGCAGCACCGGCTTGCTATCCGGTTGCAAACCCAGACCGGCCAGATCCGGGCTTAGCATCGTGCCTAACGCAACCAGCGCCGGGGCATTGTTCATGGCCAGCAGGAATCGCCCGTCCACGGATGTTGGCGGTGTCTGGGTTGCCATGTTCAGGCCTTCGATATTCTCGATGACCGCGAGAAAACCGCGGAAGTCGTTAACCATTGGCGGTGGCGGCTCCTGCAGTCCGGCACGTACCTGCGCGACACCCGCTTGCAGATCAGCAAAGTGTTCACACATGAACGGGTCTTTTTCCATGGCATCCACTCGTGCCTCGACAAACTGACGCACCGCCACGACGTTCAGGCTCATGCCAAACGACAACAATCCGCCGGCATCAGCACCCAGCCCTGGAATCGCAGCCGGCAAGGTCTTCAATTCCGCCGCGATATCGTCGCGTAACTCGATGACTGCCTGGGACTCAAACTGCTCTGTAGAGACGTCCGAATAGCCCATGACCATGCGCGGCGCAACGCCTGCCATTTCGCGAATTTCCGCATGGCATACATCTGACAGGACAACCTCATCAATGGTCGATGCGACCAGGTCCGCATCCAGGCCTTTGGCATACCCGGTCAACGTACCGACAATTCGCGCAAAATCCAGATAGCCGATCAGGAAATCGTTGTAGCCATAATCACCGGAAATCTTTTGCAGGACGCCTGCCGCCGCAATGGTCGATGCGGGCGCTGCAAAGCCGAGCAGACTGCTTAATTGCGGTTCGGCGAAATCGACAGGCGCAACCGACAAGACAACCTGTTTATAAAGTACCGCCACCAGAATCCTGGCTTGGTCGACATCCACATAGCGAACCGGATTGCCCGCAATGCTCATCTGTTCCATTTTCTCGCCCGCAGATTCCTCGATGCGCGCCAGCGCTGCCTCGAACAATGCGCCATTGGAAACTTCAAGGCGGATTACCGGCAATAATCCATTGCCGTACAGGATCGACCTCGATTTGCGCTCGAAGCCTGCTCCACGCAAGCCTTCGATGGAGAACAGCGATGACATCTCACTCAATATCGCTACGGCTTTCTGCTGGTCCAATTGGTCTTCTTCGCTGGCGCTCTCGGTATCGGCCGGTTGCGCGGCCATTACGACCATCTCCTGGAGCAGGATCTGGTAGGAGCTTAGGATGCGATTAATTTTCGGTTCGAGCTTGTCGAGGACATCATCTGGCAACGGTGCCAGGCTCGCAAACACGTACGGTGAGTCGGCCGGCACATAGTTGAGTAATGAGCCCGCTGCCGCGATCTCGCCAGCCTGTTTCGATTCTTCGTCTGAATCGCCGCACGCGATCAACGTCGCGACAGAAAAACCCGCAATCAGTATTAGCTTGCTGCTAAATGCCTTAACCATGTGGAAATCATCCTTTCTAACAGTTACGAAACATGACAACGCCGCGCTCCATGAACAATCGGGAACGCCGTATACCAGGGTGAGAAGAGTAGCGGTGCCAACGGTGGTTAGTTGCTGTTCGATCTGCGTCGAGTTCCGTCGTTGGCGCATTATACGCAAAAATTTGGAAATGTAAGCCTGTGAAAGGCTTTTTTGTGGCCATCGCGAAATTGCCCGCAGCGATTCCGCCTACTAGACTGCCGCGATGCCCTTTCAGATTCACAACGTCACGCCGCATGACCTGCCTGCGATACTCGCCACGAACGCATCCGAAGTACCGCATGTTGGCGAGATTGATATTGACCGATTGCGTTGGTTTGCGGCGCATGCCAGTTATTTCAGGGTGGCGCGGGATGGCGATCAACTGGCCGGGTTTCTTGTCGGACTACGGCCGGGTAGCAGCTATGGCAGCATGAACTATCGCTGGTTCTGCGATCGATATGCCGAATTCGCCTACGTGGACCGCATCGTTGTTGCCGCGCATGCGCGGCGTCGCGGTCTCGCAGCTCTTCTGTATGACGATTTCGCCGCAGCGATGCCTGCGTCCGTCAGGCTGATGACCTGTGAAGTCAACATTCGCCCACCCAATGAGCAGTCGATGCGGTTCCACACGAATCTTGGATTCTGCGAAGTCGGAACTCTGACCAGCGATGCAGGCCGCAAGGAGGTCGCCCTGCTACTGAAACAACTATGACGAGCGGGCGACCCGGTTTCTATCAGTGCGAACTGTTCGGCGTTGCATGTACCAGCGGATCATATTTCTCGCCCGCTTCGATGCGGACGGCCAAACGGTTTTGCGGTGAGGCCACCGGACAGGTGGCGAAATCATTGAACGCACAGGGCGGATTGTAGGCGCGATTGAAATCGAGGATGGTCTCCTCCCCGTCGGCCGGCCGGTCAGAATACAGAAAGCGCCCTGCAGGATAAGTCTCTCGGCCGGTCGTGCTGTCAGCGAATACGAAGAATAGCTCATCGCCGGAATCATAGGCCTCGAGTTGCAATGTTTGCCCGTCGATTTCGAATTCCACTACGCCCGGTGATTCGGGATGCCATCCAAGTCCTTCGATAACCGTATCCACGTCGAGAATTTTCGGCGCCGCAAAAAGGTGCAATTTTGCCGCAACGCGCAAGTCGGGATTGATCGGGGAGTACTCGATCGGCGGAAATGCGGCGATCGCGGGATGTTCGAAATCTCTTAGCCGCAGCGCAAATCGTTCATCACGCCGGATGATCGTCCATGCGATCGAGCCGTGGGAGATCGTTACCGGATCATCTGTTGTATCGTCTGCAACCAGAATTGTGCTGACAGGCTGATCGTCTGAGTACGCTGCAACACCGTCAACGACCCGCAGTACCACGCCGTCTGCCGAAACCTGCAATTCACCGACGATTGGCGGTGCCGAGGCAGGAAATATGATGTCGCTGCCCGCCGCCGATCCAATGGTCGCGGTTCCGTCGTCCAACCAGAAAAGGCCGGCAAGATTCAGGTACCCGTCCGGCCCTTTCAAACGCTCAACGCGTGCCGTACGCCATTCAAGGTTTTCTGCTTCAAACTTTGCCATATCAAGTACATTGTCACTGCTATCACACGCTGCAGCCATGGTCAGGACAGCCAGAGGAAATAATGCGGAAAAGCGATTCATGAGCAATTGTAACCCTATAACCCTTCGAGCAAATAGATTCTTGCCTAGACCTCGGCCGAGCCGCAATATGCGCGCTCTGACCGAGCCTGATGGCACCACCGGAAATTAACATGCACGAGCAGGACGATTCTTCGTCAATTGCCTACGCCAATCTTCAACCTGAGCAGATTATCGCGACGCTGGAGGGCATAGGTTACCGCTGTGATGGTCGATTTCTCGCGCTCAACAGCTATGAAAACCGGGTGTATCAGATCGGCATCGAAGACAATGTTCCCGTCGTTGCCAAGTTTTACCGGCCCGCTCGGTGGAGCAACGCAGAAATCATCGAGGAACACGTTTTCGCAACGCAGTTGGCGGATGCCGAAATTCCGGTGGTGGCACCAGTCCCGCACCAGGGCTCAAGCCTGCTCACGGCCGGGCCCTTTCGCTTGGCCGTATATCCCTATCGTGGCGGCCGGGCACCTGATCTTGACGACTACGACCTGCTGCGTCAGCTCGGCAGGCTCGTCGCACGGATACACAACGTTGGCGAGCTGGAGACCTTTGCGCACCGCCCCACTATCGACATAGACAGTTACGGGACCGAGTCCCGCGATTTTCTGCTCGACAATGAATTCATTCCCTACGACCTGGAGGCCGCCTATGTAACTATCGTGGAGCAGGTTCTCGATGGCGTGGAGGCCTGTCTGTTCCGGGCCGGCGCGGTACGCCAATTTCGCATCCATGCCGATTTTCATCCAGGCAATGTGCTAGTCGCCAGGGAGCAGATTCACATTGTAGATCTGGACGATGCGCGAAGCGGCCCTGCCGTACAGGACTTGTGGATGTTCCTTTCCGGCAACCAGGACGAGCAGTCCCCGCAATTGTCGGCTCTGCTTGAGGGTTACCAGGAGTTTCGACGATTTGACGCGCGCGAGTTGCACCTCGTTGAGGCGCTACGCAGCCTGCGCATCATGCATTATGCCGCCTGGCTGGCACGGCGATGGAATGACCCGGCCTTCAAAACCGCTTTCCCGTGGTTTGCAGGGCAACGTTATTGGGACGAGCACATCCTGTCCCTGCGCGAACAGGTCGCGCTGATGCAGGAACCGCCCCTCGAATGGCGGCCGCGATAAGATTGCCGCTTATTGATCTGTGGTCCGCGCCGCACTACAGTGAGCCTCTTGTGGATTTACCTCCTGTAGCGGAACTCTGTTGCCCCAATGTGCTCTGAATACGGGGATCGATCGTCGAGAATTTGCCGGATAATCCGAATTGAATAACGCCATTCGAATAATGCTGTCAGGGATGCTGATTTTCGGCCTGCTGGCTGGCTGCGGTTCGAACGTCAGGCTGGATCCGCCGACGATCCCCACGCCGCTCATCGTCAAAGTTCCCGCGTCGATTGGCCTGCGGATGCCGGCCGAGTTTCAGCATTTCGTTCACGACGAGGAAATCATCGGCCGTGAACAATGGTCAATCGATTTCGGGAGTTCGAACGCCGCCCTGTTCACACAACTCTTCGGTTTCATGTTTGAGCGCGTCACGCTGGTGTCCGCCACGGACGATCCAAAGGATCTGGCGATCGATGCATTGATTGAGCCCAGTATCGAGGCATTTGAGTTTTCGGTGCCGAACCAAAGTAAGACGGAATCATTCGCAGTGTGGATCCGCTACCGAATCAAGGTCTATGACCAGCATGGCGATGAAGTAGCCAATTGGCCGGTCAGTGCCTACGGCAAGAGCCAGACATCCTCGCTGAGCGGAACCCAGGCGCTGCAACGCGCTGCGATTCTCGCAATACGCGATGCCGCCGCCCTGATGATTATGAAACTTGATGAAGCAACCGGTATCGGCCAGCTGGCAGCCGCCCGCGCCCGCGCCAATACGGCCGTCGTATCCGAAGAGGAGCCACCCAGTGACAGTGAATAGCCGCATTCTCAGAAACCCGATCATGGTGGTTGGCGCTCTGGCGCTTGCCGGATGCATCACGTCGCGCGTGGAAGACGCCCGTATCAACAGCACTGGCATTGAGGCTGGAGAGGGTGTTGTCGTCATGGCCAAGAGTTATCACCTTGGCAATGAAACGGAAGAAAAGTATATCCAGTGTATTGAACGAGGACTTGCGCGCGGGGCTTCCAGTTTGCGCGTCATCCCACACCGCGAATTTGTCGATTCGCTGTTCCCCTGGTTCGAACCGCGCACGGCGCCATCTGAAACCAAGCATTTGCCGAAGCTCATGGAGTATCCCGGCGTCGTCGATCGCATCGCACAACAAAAGGTCCGTTACATCATCTGGCTCGATGGCGACACCGAGCGCGTTGCAGGCGGCGGCAGCCTTTCCTGCGCTGTAGGCCCCGGCGGCGGCGGTTGCTTCGGCTTTGCATGGTGGCAAAACCAGGCCGATTACGAAGCGGCCGTTTGGGATATCAACGAGCTCGAGGCCGCGGGTACGGTAACGACCGACGTCAGTGGCACTTCATTCATGCCAGCAATCGTCATACCCATCCCGCTCATTGCCAGGCCTCAGGCAAAGGCGTGCAAGACGCTGGCGGACCAGCTGCAGCGATTCATCGTCAATGATGGCGGTGGCGACAGCGCCTGAAATGTCAATCAGGGCGCCCTGCCCTGATAAATGCGTCTTGGTAGAAGTCAGACCGTAGTGAAGCAACCGACACGACATTCCCGGTCGACGGCGCATGCACGAATTCGCCGCCTCCAACATACATTCCAACGTGGGACATTTTGCCAGCGATCCTGAAAAACAGAACATCGCCGACTCGCAGATCATTGTTTGCCACTGGCCGCATCGCGTTCCACTGCGCCGCCGTCGTTCGCGGAATGTGTTTGCCAGTGTTGGCATATGCGTACTGCATCAGTCCACTGCAATCGAAGCCATTCGGAGAGGCGCCGCCATATCGATACCGTACGCCTACCTGTTGAATTGCGATGGCCGCTGCTTTTTGCGCCGAGCTACCAGCACTCGCCGGCTCCAGCGTCGGTTGAGAACCACAGCCGACCACCATGGACGCAATCGCCGCAATGCAGACCACCCTTCGAATTAACTGCGCTGACTGGGATATCATCAGGCTACACTTCCCTTGCACCGGACAACCAGGCTAATAATTGCCGCCGAATCTTCCTATGAACTGGATCGCAAAAGCAAGCTGCTTGCCGGCCACCATTCTTGTTATTTGCACCGGCTGCAACGTGCCGGTGACGGAATCCGTCGCGGGCAACCAGCCGCTCACTTACCAGGTCAGCTATACGGTTGTACCGCAGCCGCTCGAAGGCACGCTCGAGGTGCAAATGCGCGTGATTCAGCCCCGCCGACTGCTCAGGGAGGTGCGTTTTCCAACCGATCCACGAATCTCCGAGAGCATGGCGGACGGCGAGCTGCTTACGGCGGACAACGAAATAGTCTGGCATCCGCCCAAGACGGGAGGCACGTTGCGCTGGACCGTGAGCGTCGCAAGCCGTCGCAACGGCAACGGCTACGATGCCTGGCTTGCAGACGATTGGGGGCTGATGCGCGCGGAGGATCTCATACCCCGCGCGACAACTCGCGCCGTACGTGGCGCAGTCGGCAAGACGACATTGAAATTCAAACTGCCGGGCGGCTGGTCCGTTGTCACAGCATATTTCAACAGGAGCGGCACATTTTCGATCAACAAAGTCGAGCGACGATTCGATCAGCCGGATGGATGGATCGTGATGGGCCGACTCGGTATTCGCCACGAGACCATCGCCGGACTCCGCGTTTCCATCGCCGCACCGGTCGGTCACGCTGTACGTCGAATGGACATTCTCGCGTTACTGCGCTGGGCCCTGCCCGAGCTTGTTCGCGTAATACCGGATCTGCCGCGCAGGCTGACGATCGTCAGCGCAGGTGATCCGATGTGGCGTGGCGGACTTTCGGCACCACAGTCACTTTACATACATGCCGAAAGGCCGTTAATCAGCGAGAACGCGACCAGTACGCTGCTACACGAGGTTATGCACAGCACTCTGCGCCTTACCAGCAAGGCCGGTTACGACTGGATCGTAGAAGGACTTGCCGAATACTATTCGCTTGAATTGCTGCGACGCAGTGGCAGCATTTCGCAGGCACGGTTTAACATCGCGCGGAAGAATCAATTGCGTTGGTCAGAGTCTGCCGACAATCTGTGCCAACGCACGTCTAATGGTGCCGCAACGGCGCTGGCCGTCGTGGTCTTTTCAGAGCTCGACGCGGAAATTCGAGGCGCCACTGACGGGGCATTCTCGCTTGACGATCTGTTGCGACAATTGCACCGCAACCAGAAGCCGGTCGATCTTGCTTCGCTACTACAGATTTCGAAACAGCTGACGAACACGAAATCGGACGTCTTGGAGATCGATAAGCTGGCGGGTTGCCGGAGTATCGTGTCGGGCGATCAGGAAAGCCACTAGAGCGATGGACAGCCAGCACGATCTTGCAGTTATCTTGCGTTCGCGTACTCCGATCACCGTAATCGAGACTCGCGACGAATCTCGCATCCTGGAAATGCTGTAAACCATTTCCCTGGCCGGTATCGGCCCGTCCTACATGCCATTGTTTCGATGGACTGTGACCGATGGCCTGCAACGGCTCGATATTGACCTCGAGCCGCAGACCATCAACTCTGCGCCGACTGACGTGTTGAAACATATCAGGGCCGTCCAGAAACCGGGAATCTACGTCATGCTCGATTTCCATCCGTTTCTGGAAGACCCGGTTCACGTTCGAATGATCAAGGATATTTGCATTCGCTACCGGGAAATCCCGCGACAAATCGTGCTGATCAGTCATACCGTACAATTGCCTGGCGAACTGGACTCGTTCAGCGCTCGTTTAAATATGTCGTTACCTTCAGATGCGGAGCGTCGCAACATCGTCAAGAAAGTTGCGGATCAATGGGTAACCGAAAATCCGGGATCACGAGTGAAAGCCGATGCCAAGGCGCACGAGATGCTGATTCGCAACCTCGCTGGCCTGACCTACTCCGATACGGAACAGCTTGCGCGCAATGCGATCTTTGTCGACGGGGCCATTTCCAGCAGCGATCTGCCCGACGTAATGCAAGCCAAATACGAGTTACTGAACCGCGGTGGCGCTTTGCAATTCGAATACGACACAGCTCGCTTTAGCGACCTCGGTGGCATGGCGCGCCTCAAGGACTGGCTGAGTAAATGAAAATCCGTATTTGTCGGTGGTAGCAAAGTTGCCCACCTCGATGCACCCAAGGGAATCGTACTGCTTGGTGTACAGGGCTGCGGCAAGAGTCTCGCCGCCAAAGCCACCGCCGGCATTTTTGGCGTGCCATTGTTGCGGCTCGACTTCGGAGCAATTTACGACAAGTATCATGGTGAGACAGAGCGCAAACTTCGCGAATCACTGCCCACTGCCGATGTCATGGCTCCATGCGTCCTGTGGATCGATGAGATCGAAAAAGGCCTCGCCGGTCGTGGCGGAGAGACCGGCACAACGCAACGCGTCCTCCGAACCTTTCTCACTTGGATGGCCGAAAAGCAGAGTCAGGTTTTTGTTGTTGCTACGGCCAACAATATTGACGCGTTGCTGCCGGAACTCGTCCGCAAAGGTCGATTTGACGAGATATTCTTCGTCGACCTGCCGGACGCCGCAAATCGCACTGAAATTCTGCGCATTCACCTGCGCCGACGTAACCATGACCCGGCCAATTTCGATATCGCCGAGATTGCGGTCGCGACCGACGGGTTCTCCGGCTCAGAGATCGAGCAAGCCGTAGTGTCGGCGCTGTACGCGGCACATGCGCTCGGCAAATCCCTCACCACCGAGCTCATACTTGCCGAGCTGTTGCTGACGCACCCCCTGTCCGTAGTGATGCGCGAACAAATCGAGGGATTGCGCCAGTGGGCAACCGGCCGGACCGTACCGTGCGACTGAATCGCGCCGCTGCGACTTGACGTAATGCCGGGTGTCGCCCCTGGCCGCAATTGCCTGACCCTGCCTTCATGGTGGTATGTGCAAATGGCTAATGATAAGAAAAACATCAATGAATTAGTCACCGACGATGATGACTCGACCGCCGAGATGGAGGCGATTGTATTGCAAGCGTCCGAATCGGACGTTGAGCTCGAATCCGCCTCCCACACAGTCGGATTCCATCACGGGGAAAACATTGATCCTGACGGTTATTCGGACATCTCAGCTTTGCGATTCGATCTGCGTGAGCGAGCCGAGACGATCAACCGACTCGAATTCGAAGTGGCAAAGCTGGACGCAAGGCGGCTTGGTCTCGAAGCCGAAACCGGGTCACGCGATGAGGCCAATAGTCAGCTGCGTACGGAGCTGGAGACTGCAACAACTTCGCTAACGCGCAAGCAAGAACTAATAAAGAATCGCGACCAGCAGATCAAGTCGCTGCGACTCGAGATTCGCGAACGCAACGAGCAATTCCTCTCGTTGCAGCAGCACTTGAAAGACATGGGGGAATCACTCACAGCCCAGGACAGCGATCCGGCAGCGGCCGGTGACCCACCGATGGCCTTGCAGAGTGGTCCAGCGTCGAGCAACGGGGCTGACGTTCGCGAATTTCAGCAACGCTATATTCGTACCGAAAGTTACGCAGACCAGTTGCGACAGCAATTGCAGGATCGCGACGCCGACGCCAGAAGTAACAATAACTCGCGCGACCTGCTACAGCATGATTTGTTGCAGGCAAACGATAGGATTGCCGCCCAGACTCTGATTATTTCCGATCTCAATGCGCAGAATGCGACGCTCAGCGCCACTCTTGCGGCACTGCATACCGCGCACGCCGAGGAGATTCGAATGGTCCGATTCGAACTGGGCGAAGCGCAGTCAACACTTTCGCAGCATGAGTTACTCACCGAGCAATTGGCCTCGGATCTGGTTGAGACTCGCACCTATCGTATCGAGCTTGAAAACATGCTCAATTCGAATGAGGAGAGCAACAAGTCACGGATCGAGAAGCTCGAGCAGGAGAACCGAAAACTGCGCCGTGAGGCGTCCGAATCGCGGCAGAAACTGGAGACCAAGAAAGTGGCTATCAATTGCCTGATTTCCGAGCTCGCCAAGAAGTCGAATCGGCTCGATGTAACAGAGGACATGCAAGGGATGGTCGTTGAAAGCGACAACCGAAATTCCGATCGGGGTGACCACCACGGCCGGGCCGACCGCGACAAAATTACGCGGGTTTTGATTGGATCAATTGACGACCAGGAGGTGCGCTTTCCGTTGTTCAAGGACCGATTGACAATCGGCCGACGGAACAGAACGACATTCAACTGAATGCAGCACACATCAGTCGCCGACACGCCGTGATCGTGTGCGAGGGTGGCGCCACACGCGTTATCGACTGGGGCAGCAAAAACGGCGTATTCGTCAATGCCAAGCGGATCACCGAGCACTTTCTCAAACATGGCGATGTTATATCGGTTGGCACCGCCGAGTTTCGTTACGAAGAACGAGCCAAACGCGACACGCGGGAAAATTAAGCAACTGATTGGTATTTTGTGAGGCCAATCACGGACACCACGCTGACCGCCCCCTAGACTTGCTCGCTGATATGCATGGAGCGCAGGTCAATTGAGCATCCGCTACGCAGCGAATCACAGCGGCGTCCTAAGTGACACACAGCAACTAGCACGCGATACCGGCTCGTTGCTATCCCGAAAAGTCTGGTTGCCAAAACTGCTCTATGTCGCGTTGCCCTGGTTCTATCTGGCGGCCGGCATTGGCGCACTCGCAGCGACGATTTACATCGGCCACTGGGTCTGGGTGTTGCCCCACTATGCCCTCTTCTCTGTCGCATGCCTGCATATGGGCATACTGATTTATCGTCGCCGGCGAGCCGCAAGCCAACAAACTGAATAGGTTCTGCAGCCGGCAACTGTCGCGCCGAACCCGCACTTGATCTTTACGATTCTGTACGCAAGGATGCAGTCAATCCTGCCACCGGAATCTCTCTGTGAGCCTAATCAAACAATCCCCGAAACAGCGCTATCTCCGCGAGGTCGCTCTGTTCCTCAGCCTGCTACTCGTCGGCCTGGTCCTGTTGCCAATTACCATCTATGTGGTCGGTGGGGCAGTTTTTGGCGCCTATGGCGGGCAAGGATTCGGCGATTTCTTCGGTATCGTGAGCGGCCGGTTTCGCAATGGCGATGCAATCGCCTGGTTTCTCGTACTTTCACCCTACCTCGTTTGGCAGATTCTGCGCCTGACTGCGCTTGCCTGGCGACTCGTCGGGCCAGCCGTGGGCGAAAATAAGACCAAGCCACCCGGCCTTGCGTAAATGTGACGTGGATCACATTATTTTGTTTGCAAGCAACACATTAGCGTGTATTGCGTAGAAATTATGTTAACAATGCTGCATGCTTCGGTGCAGCAGGACTTATAGTGGATCCCGGTATTTATCCGTCTATTTGAGTGCGGGAACCCCAAGAATGACCCGTTTTTTCCGCTGGCTGGCCAATAAGTTGTCACCACAGAAAGCGCCGCCGCGCCCGGACCTCACGCAATCCGGCAGCTACCTGCGACAAACGGGCCGGCACGCCGCAACACCTCGGGCGGACCAGGTAGCGGCAGTTCCGGAGCGGCAACCCGCAGTCATCAATTTTGATTCCGGTTCGGAGGACCACATCGAGGATCGCGGGTCAGGCAAGAATGTCCTGATTCGCAGGTACGTGCGGGAAGATACCGGCACGCACGAGACATTGACCATTCTTGATGAAAACGCCATCGATACCGAAGAAGAATTCGGCATCGACCCCTACAACACCGGTAGATTCGATCGCTCGAAGCATTGGGACAAACGATTCCGCAAGGATTAGGTCAACTGCGATGAGTCTGCGGATATCGTTGGTGCTGGATGACGATGATCTGCGGCACTTTCGATTGATCATGCGCGCTGCGTGTGATGCGGCCACACACCGATCTCCGGAGGACATCGTCGCGGCCGCTGCCGAACTGATGCGGAAGACCGGCGGCAGCAATCAATCTGGATTCATTGCCGAACGCCTGCAAAAACTCGAATTGATGATGCGCATGATCTCGGATCTGGACTGGCGCCTGCCGCATGCTGATTCGAAGCGGGTATTACATGCCCTTGCCTATTTCGCCGAGCCGGACGACCTGATTCCGGACGATATTCCCGGACTGGGATTTCTCGACGATGCCATCATGGTGGAACTCGTGGTTCGCGAATTGCGCCACGAAATCGAGGCATATCAGGACTTTTGCGTGTTTCGCGATAGTGAGCAGGCCAATGCCGTCGCCGGCAGCCAAAAAGAGCGCCGTGAACGGCTCAATTCACGCCGAACCAGCCTGCAATCGAGGATGCATCGTCGATTGCAGCGTGATGTTGCGGACAAACCGCGGTTTCTCGATTAGAAACAGGATTGCCCGCGAATTCTTCTACGAAACGTAAAACCAGGTGGTGGCCAACAGTCCCGCCCACATCGCGAGTTGCAAGCTCATGCTCGATCTTCGTTTAGTAAGCAGCGAATAGAAACTCGCCCCTGAAATTGCTGTCATACCAAAGAAGATGAACATACTCGAAAGTAGCGGCCGAAATTCGGCCTGCAAACGAGGATGATCAGCGCCCAGCAGTAGAAAGACGAACATTACGGCCGCGAGACTGACGGCGATCGACAGGCAGGAACCGAGTACGACACCATTGATTACCGCAAGCGGGCGCATTTATTAGTTTCCGAGTCGGACCATTTAATTACGAAACTGTAGCCAGTTATGCAAAGTATGCCCTTGATCAATCCCGGCTGGACCACTAGCCTAGCCGACTTAAGCCGTCGAAAAAACCCGCTTGACCAACAGTGGAGAGAAAATTGAACGTATTTCAGACCCGAGGTTTCTACGCACGCGTAGCCATGTTGGCCGGCATGTTGGCATTATCCGTGACTGCCGCTATGGCGAGCGGTTCAACTGGCGACTCATTGCGACCGGAACCGCGCCACGAAGACATTGGCGAGCTGGTTACGACGTTTGTTCAAAAATCCCATTACAGCCATATCGCCGTGAATGACGACCTATCGTCGAAAGTCATGGACAACTTCCTGGATGAGCTCGATCACAATCGAATGTACCTGCTGGCGAGCGACATCGAATTTTTCGAGCAATACCGATATTTGTTGGACGATTTTGTTCGCAGCGAGCCGCTGGATCCCGTCTTTGATATGTTTTCGGCTTACCGCACGCGAGTGCGCGAGCGATTCGAATTTGCCCTTGATTTGCTCGCGGCAGAACCCGACCTGACAGTCGACGAGGAATATCAGTTTGACCGAGAGGATGTCGCATGGGCCAAAACAACGGGCGAACTTGATGAGCTATGGCGCAAGCGTGTAAAGAACGATGTCCTTAATCTGGCGTTAACGGACAAGCCCTGGGAAGAATCGCGGGAGGTCCTGCAAAAACGCTACAACCAATACCTGAAGCGCATGGAGCAAATCAAGAACGACGATGTGTTCGAGACCTTCATGAACGCTTTTGCACACACACTCGACCCGCATTCCAGCTACCTGTCACCTCGCAACTCCGCGGAATATCAAATCCAGATGAGCCTGTCTTATTTCGGTATCGGCGCGTCGCTGCAAACCGAGGACGACTACGTCCAGATCGTCAACATTATCCCGGGTGGACCCGCGGCAATCGACGGGACCCTGGCACCCAAGGACAGGATTACAGGTGTTGCCCAGGGAACTGACGGCGTCATGACCGATGTTATTGGCTGGCGTCTCGATGATGTCGTAGACCTGATTCGCGGCGAGGCAGATACCGTCGTGCGCCTGCAGATCATTCCTGCCGGCGCGCTTCCCGGCCACAGCGACAAGGAAATCAATCTGACTCGCGGCCAGGTAAAACTTGAAGAACAGGCCGCCAAGAGTCAGATACTGACAGTTCCACGCGACGGCCGTGACTGGACGATTGGTGTGATTGAGGTACCCAGCTTTTACCGCGATTATCGCGCCCTCAGTAACGGCGACGAGGACTACACCAGCACGACCAAGGACGTTAAGCGGCTAATCAGCGAGCTGGAAGAAAGCGGCATCGACGGACTGGTAATTGATTTACGCAATAATGGCGGCGGTCACCTTACAGAGGCAACCGCATTATCAGGCCTCTTTATTGACAATGGTCCGGTTGTGCAATTGAAGAATTCAAATGGCCGAATCAATCGACTGGATGATCCGGATCCGGTCGCTCGCGTTGCGTATAACGGACCACTGGCAGTACTGATCAACCGCTTCAGTGCTTCAGCCTCGGAAATTTTCGCCGCCGCAATTCAGGATTACGAGCGCGGCGTCATTATCGGGCAGGAAACTTTCGGCAAGGGCACCGTACAAAACCTGTACTCGCTGGATCAGTATCTGCAGCCAGAGGGAGACGATGGCTACGGGCAATTGACATTGACCATTGGCAAGTACTATCGAGTCACCGGCGAGAGTACACAACACAGAGGCGTCAGCCCGGATATCTATCTGCCATCACCCATCGATGCAGCACTGATTGGTGAGAGCGTTCGAGACAGTGCCCTGCCCTGGGACACGATTCCAACCGCCCGCTTTCGCGCCGGCGACCCACTCGATGGAACGATTGATTCCTTGACCGCAAGTCATACGGAACGTGCCAAGGATGATCCGAACTATCAATACCTGACCGGATTCGTCGAAGACGGTCGTGAATCCCGGGCACAAAAAGCGGTTTCTTTGAAAATCGACGCCCGACGCGAGCAGCGTGAAACGAGCATCGCCAAGACCCTGAAACTTGAGAACGAGCGGCGCACTGCACTGGGCCTGGATACGATCGCAAGTCTTGAGGATCTCGACGAGGATGAGCGACCCGATGTGCAGCTTGACCAGGCTGCCGGCATTGTTACAGACTTGGCTTTAATGCGGGAGGTACAACGCATTCCGGCGCAAACGGCACAAGTAACTCCTTGATTTTATAGTAGCTTGTGCTAAGGCATATTGGTGTTATGCTCCACCATAACACCTGACACAGATTACGGGAGAGCCCGTGACGAGACAGCTAGGACGATCGCAGTTCACCATGGCCCGAGCCACCGGCTTGTTGTTCGGCTTTTACTGTTCATCCGCATTCGCATCGAGCGACATCAACGCTGACTGTAAAGAAGGAATCGAAAGATTTCCGAATCCGGAGCTGCCGTCACCATCGCTGAACATTACCGTGGTTGACCACGGGCTCGCCGACGCCGCAGCCGGGATACAGACGATTCCCTCCGAAATTGCAGCTGAAAAAATTGTCTCACCCGCGCTGTCGGAGGATGTTGAGTTCGCTGAGGGGACCGAACCGAGCGATGCAGACGACGACAGCGTCGGAGTGCCGGTAAGTTCACCGCCGGAAACGGTGTTGCGTTTGCCAGGGGTGAGAGAGGAAGATCAGCCGCACTTCCGGCGTCAGATGTATCGCATGGACATATAGCCGACCCCTGCTGGCTCAGCGGCTTAACGCAGCGCTCAAATTCCAGTAGTTTTCCCCGAGCAGGTTTTGCTCGAACGTCCTGACCTGCCCGTCCTTATCGATAGCGTAAACGGTCGACACTGATGCCGACGTCGGTACCGCATCCTCGCCGTTTCGAAATTTGGCCCTTTCCCCAATCAGTTTTGCACGGCGCTGTAATGCATCCGCGAATTCGGTAGCTTTCTCGAGAGAATCCAATCGCTTCTGGATCCGCACCAATATTTCTTCACATGCGGCTTTGTGGCCGAAATTCACAGCACCGATACTTTTCTCCACCGATTCCTTGGCCATTTCCGCCAGACCATCCTCCCGAAAATGGAGGTAAAGTTGCTGGGCAAAAGAAATGATCATGAAATTGATCAGGCGTTTCGTCGGGACATCGAGGCCCTGCGTTGCCGGCGGTTGACGATTCTCTATCTCGTCGAGCCTGAGTAGCAAGCGGTGCTCTTCTTCCTGTGCTTTGTCGATACCTGCCGCAAGCTCATCGAGTACCGCCTGTACGGATCGGCCCCGAAACAATCTTGCAAGTGGCCCTATGCTCGACTGCCGGGAGCGCTCCGCCTGCAATCGATCCTCCATCATTTGTAGTCGAAGGCGATTCTCGCCTATTTGCCGCTCAAACTGGGTTGCTTCTGCCGCGCGCAGCTCGTCCCACGTATCGATTAGCTGATTCTGTAATTTGCGCTCACGTTGTTGTTTCAACTGCTCGGCAAACTTGGCCAATTTGGATTGACCACTTAGCGCCAATCTGCGCAATTGGAAAAAGGTGACAATGCTGTAGACCCACTCCGGGTCAAGCGAAAGGTTTTCCAGGTGTTGTAATTTCTGTTCAAATCTTGCGGTCGCGCCCTCTTCCTCTTTCAGGCGTTCTTGCAGGCGAAACTTTTCGCTCCGCAATTCAGCGAATTCCTTCTTCAGCTCGGCGCGATTCCAGTACAGATTCAGGAGCTTTTCGCTGTCCGGCTCCTTACCGTCCTGACTTTCATCAACGCCGCGAAATATTGCCGTCAAGCCCGTCAACACGACATCCTTTTTTACATAATCGGAAACCGCCGAATGCGGCCCCGGATACTGGAAATCGGGTCGATAATGACAATTGGGCGGCTGCGATTCCCTGACAGAATCGACAGTTTTGCACTCTATCGTTCGAGGATTAGATGTCCTTGATCGCCCAGATACTCGAGCCACTTGTTGAGAATGATATTGCGCTTCCAGCGCGCGTCGAGTTCAAGCTTGTGATGCCGATAGCTCGAGTGCTCGCCCATCGCTTCTGCAAGGGCGCCATCAAAGTAGATTCTAACCACCATGTTCGGATTCGCCTCGGCACCGTGTTCAGTGTCAAACCGATAGGTCAGCGATAGAGTCACCGTGTAGCGGCAACGCTCAAGAATCTCGACATACAGATCGCACTCACCGGCGACCCGCGATCGAAAGCAACCATCGAGACGTTCAATCTCCGGAATCAGTTGTAGCAGTCGCAGGTAGTTACTTTCATACAGCGACATCAGACCGACGAAGCTATTCGGTCTGACAATGGTCTGCGGTACGAGTAGGCAATCAATCATGATGCCGCCAATATAGCATGCGGCATTGGCAAAAATCAGGGTCGTACTCGACGCTCAACACCGGTACTATCGAGTATTCTGCTTGCGATTTCTTCGATCGAAAATTCCGTCGTATCCACGCTTGGAATTCCGTAGCGCTTGAAAAGTTTGTCGGTTTCGCGCAGTTCATAACGCACCTGTTGCGCTGACGAATAGTTACCCAGTGGCCGTCGTTCTTTTCGAATTTGTTGCAGGCGCACTGGAGCGATGGTCAGGCCGAACAGTTTGTGTTTCTGCTGCACAAGAACATCCGGCAGCGTGCCCGACTCGAGCTCCTCCTCGGTCAGCGGATAATTAGCGGCATAAACTCCGTACTGCAGCGCCAAGTACAGGCAGGTTGGTGTCTTACCCGATCGCGAAACGCCAACCAGAATGACGTCTGCCATGTCATAGTTGCGGCTTACACCACCGTCATCGTTCGCCAGTGCAAAATTGGTTGCTTCGATACGTTTCATGTACGCGTTGATGTCGCTCATGCCGTGGGCTCGCCCCGGCTCATGTGATGGCTGGGCCTGCAACTCCTTTTCCAGGGGCTCCAGAAACACGTCGAATATATCGAGATGCAAGCCGTTGGCTTCACGTACGATGGCGCGAATCTGATCCTGCACCAATGTTGAGAAAACGATGGGGCGGTTGGCCTCCACGGCCGCCGCGGCATTGATTTTCTGCACTGCCGCCTTCACCTTGTCTTCGGTATCTATAAATGGCAAAGTCACTTGCCTAAATTGCTCGGTGTTAAATTGCGTCAACAAACTGTGTCCCAGCGTCTCCGCAGTCACTCCAGTCTGATCCGAGAGAAAGTAAACCGTACGTTCATTTATGAGTAAGAATTCCAGATGCTGGTCGAAACAGGCATTTTGCTAATGTAAGTTCGGTCTCGATTGTCCATGTCCAGCGAGGGAACACAAGGGAGCTAAGATTCGAATTATACGTTATCAAGCTGGCAGAACTTGGCATGCAGGACGTAGAGGTTGTAGGCGGCAAGAACGCCTCTCTGGGTGAGATGATCGGAAACCTGACCAGCCTGG
Organism: Pseudomonadota bacterium; assembly: GCA_027618995.1. GTDB lineage: Bacteria > Pseudomonadota > Gammaproteobacteria > Steroidobacterales > Woeseiaceae > UBA1847. The sequence continues at coordinate 19,377 of JAQCGO010000004.1, forward strand.
GCTGAAATGTCCGGCGGGCGCGACATTGCCGTAGCCGTACGCTCCTCCGCGACTGCCGAAGACCTTCCTGACGCGTCATTCGCCGGGCAACAGGAGACCTTCCTCAATGTTCGCGGCCTGGACAATCTGATTCTGGCAGCGCACCAGGTATTTGCATCGCTGTTCAACGACCGTGCCATTGCCTATCGGGTGCATCAGGGTTTCGATCACAGCCAGGTCACACTGTCCGTTGGCGTACAAACCATGGTGCGAAGTGACGTCGGTGCCGCTGGCGTCATGTTTACGCTGGACACCGAGTCCGGTTTTCGCGACGCCGTGTTTATTACGAGCTCCTACGGGCTTGGCGAAACCGTTGTACAGGGCGCGGTCAATCCGGATGAGTTTTACGTCTACAAGCCTGCTTTGGTAAGCGGCAAATTCCCGATTCTGCGCAAGAATCTTGGCAGCAAAGCCATCAAGATGGTGTATAGCAGCGATCCGACACCCGGTCGGACCGTCGATACCGTCGACGTGGAGCCCAGTGAAAGTCAGGTATTTTCGTTGAGCGACGACGACATAGTCGAGCTGGCAAAAATGGCGATGACCATCGAGGCGCGCTACCAGCGCCCGATGGATATCGAATGGGGCAAGGATGGCACAGATGGGCGACTGTATATTTTGCAGGCCCGACCGGAAACGGTGCAGTCACGCAGTGGCCGAACGATTCAGCGATTCACGTTGCAGACACGCTCCAAGGTCATCAGCACGGGCCGAAGTATTGGCCGGAAGATTGGTGCTTGGCACGGCCAGGATAATGCGAGACGTCAGCGAGATGGATCGTATACAGCCAGGCGACGTGCTCGTCTCGGACATGACCGATCCGGACTGGGAACCGGTAATGAAGCGTGCCGCCGCTATTGTCACAAATCGTGGTGGTCGGACCTGTCATGCGGCGATTATCGCGCGTGAGCTGGGGATTCCTGCTGTGGTCGGTTGCGGCAACGCGACCGAGCTCATCAAAGACGGCCAGGACGTCACGGTGAGCTGCGCGGAGGGCGATGAGGGGATCATGTACGAGGGTTGGTTGAATTTCGAACAAACGCAGATCGAGCTGGACTCGCTGCCCGACATTCCGGTCAAAATCATGATGAATGTCGGCAACCCGGATCGCGCATTCGATTTCGCCAGCATTCCGAATCGTGGCGTGGGCCTGGCGCGACTCGAGTTCATCATCAATCGCATGATCGGCGTCCACCCCCAGGCGCTGCTGAATTACGACAGCCTCGATGAGGCGACACGTGAGGCAATTAACGAGCAAATGGCCGGGTATGACGACCCGGTGACTTTTTTCGTGAACAAACTGGCCGAGGGTGTGAGTACCATCGCGGCCGCGTTTGCCCCTTATCCCGTCATCGTTCGCATGTCCGACTTCAAATCGAATGAGTACGCCAACCTGATCGGCGGTGAGCGATACGAGCTGGACGAAGAAAACCCAATGCTGGGTTTTCGTGGCGCCGCACGATATGTAGCCGAAAGTTTTCGCCCTTGCTTCGAACTGGAGTGTGCGGCGATTCGACGGGTACGCAATGATATGGGATTGCGCAATGTGGAGTTGATGATTCCTTTCGTCCGCACGGTACGCCAGGCACGCGACGTGATCGCGGCGCTCGCGGCCAACGGCCTGGAACGTGGCAAGGACGGCCTCAGGATAATCATGATGTCGGAATTACTCAGTAATGCATTGCTGGCGGACCAGTTTCTCGAGCACTTTGATGGCATGTCGATTGGCTCGAATGACATGACACAATTGACACTCGGCGTGGATCGAGACTCCGCGCTCATCGCGGATTCATTTGATGAGCGCGATGACGCCGTCAAGGCGTTGTTGTCCATGACGATTGCTGCCTGCAAGAAGCACGGCAAGTACGTCGGCATTTGCGGCCAGGGGCCTTCCGATCACCCCGGCCTGGCGCTCTGGTTACTCGAGCAAGGCATCGAAAGCATATCGCTCAATCCGGATACCGTCGTAGAAACCTGGATGTTCCTCGCCGGCGAGAAGGCTGGCGACTAACTAGAAACGGTCGTAGCGCGAACGTCGTTGCCACTTGATACGGGGCAACCATAGCCCGAGGAGCATACCGACGAGGATGACCCCTGCCCCGGTTACAAACCAGTAGCGAGTGGTCCGCTCGGACAATTCCCGATTCTGCTGCTCCAATATCGCAATCTCAATTTCCGCGGTCGCCACCTGTTCCTGCAGGCCCTTGTTCTGGCCGTCGATAGCCAGGACATTCGCCGCGGTTCGCTTGATTTCAGCCAGATCCTGCTCCAGAGCCCGTTTCTCCAGCTCCAGTGACGCAATGCGACTCGTGGCCGCATCGTATTCACTTTTTATGCTGTTGAGCTGTGACGACAGGCTGCTGCCCGTGGCATTAGCATTGCTTAGCCGGCTCGACAGGCGCTCAAGCTGCTCTCGCGCGCTTGGCTCGTCCATCAGGTAGCGGCTCAGCACCCAACCCTCAGTGCCACCCGTTGTACGTACCTTCGAATAGCCGGACTCAGCATCGCTCTCAAGAAGCTCAATTGCCGTTCCGCTTGGCAACATTCGCTCAATCGCATTGCTGCTGCTCGGCCCCGAGCGCAACATTACCTCGAACTGATCACTGACCCACGCCTCCTCGGCCATCGCAACCAGCCCAACGAACAGTATGGGAATCCCACAGAGAAAAAACCGGTTGCTCAAAGCCATCGTTATCTACGCTATGCTGAATTGCCGTAACTATATGCCATGGCTACCATGCATTCCAGCCAAACGTTATTTAAATCAGTCGTTTATCGGCGACAGTTTGTAAATATTCTGTTCCCAGTTTTCGCCATCAAACGGGACCACCCGCAACGACCTGACGCCCTCACGGTCAAGACAGTTGACGTTGACGCTGATGCCATCGGGATGGGATCGAGGCACATAGAACGACTTGATACCGCAGTCGCGACAAAAGTAGTGTCGCGCGACGCGGCTGCCGAACTGATAGGTCTGCAGCTGCTCCTCGCCGCTCCGCAGGCGAAAATCGCGTTTTGCCACGATCAGGTGCGGGTAGCCACTCATGCGACAAATGCTGCAGTTGCATTGATCCGCTTCAATGTCAGCGGCCGCCTCAACCTCAAACCGAACCTTGCCGCAGTGGCAGCCGCCATGCAGGGTTGTCATTCGGCGAGTACCGCCGGATTCAGGAGCCGCTCGCGATACCACTTGAGTTCCGCGATTGAATCGCGAATATCAGATAAGGCGCGATGACTCGCTTCCTTGTTGAAACCGTTGGCTACCTCGGGCGCCCACTGTTGCGCGAGAATCTTCAGCGTACTGACATCCAGATTACGATAGTGAAAAAAACTCTCGAGTTGTGGCATTTCGCGAGCGAGGAATCGCCGATCCTGGCAAATACTATTGCCGCACATTGGCGATTTGCCAATGTCGATCCACGCGCGAAGAAATTCGAGCATCTCGCTTTCCGCCTCGGCCGCCACGACAGTACTCATGAGTACGCGCTCAGTCAGGCCGGATTGCCCGTGCTGGCGAGTATTCCAGTCATCCATTGCATCCATCGTCAACTTCGACTGCCGGATTGCAACGACCGGGCCTTCGGCGAGTTCATTCAGGTTCTTGTCGGTGACGATAGTTGCGATCTCGATTATCGAGTCGCTGTTGGTATTCAATCCGGTCATTTCAAGGTCGATCCAGATCAGATTTCCGGAGCGATCAATCGTTGTCTCGCCGTTGCTCATACTCATCCCTGGTCAGGTCGCTGCCGCAATCTGACTAGTTTACATGGCTCGCGGGTGCAAGGCTGCATGCATACCGGCATACTCCGCAACTGATGAGCCAAGACCTCCCTTCGCAAATGACCCAGGCCACCGTTATCGCAACGTTCAGTCGCCGCATGCGAATTCGCCTGCCGGATGGCAAGCCGGTCAACTCGCGCATCAAGGGCAAGCAACTGAAGGTAGTCTGCGGCGATCGGGTTCTCGCCGAACCCATGGAGAACGAAAGCGACTGGATGATCACCGAAATTTGTCCGCGCAAAAATGAACTGCGCCGTCCCAATATGCGTGGCGCTGTGAAGGTTCTAGCCGCCAATATTGACCTGCTGCTCGTGGTCGCCGCGGCAACGCCGAAAGCAGACTGGTACATTGTCGATCGCTACCTGTGCGCTGCGGAAAATATGGGCGCGCGCGCCGCCGTCATTTTCAACAAGATCGATCTTGCTGACGCTGATGATGAATTCGCCGACTATGCGGCGATTGGCTATGACACGTTGCGATGTAGTGCGACGACGGCGGAAAACGTGGCCCGGATCGGCGCGTTGATTCAGCAGCAGACCGCGATTATTGTCGGCCAGTCCGGCGTTGGAAAATCGAGCATCATCAACACATTGCTTGGTGCATCAACGCTTCGCACCGCGGAAATTTCCGACAAAACCAGCGAGGGCCGGCACACAACGGTAAATTCCGAGATGCTGGAATTGTCGGGCGGCGGCGTTGTCATAGACTCCCCTGGCGTTCGCGACTACGCGCCGGCACTGAATGACGTCAGCGATGTGTTGCACGGCTTTCGCGAGATAGCAGCCACCGGGCAAAGCTGCCGATTCGCCAACTGTCGACATTTACGTGAGCCCGGATGTGCCGTGCAGGACGGCGTCTCATCTTCCGCAATAAATCCGCGGCGCTACGAGTCCTATCGCCGACTGTTGGCGCTGACCGAAAAGCTCGATCGTCAACTCTAGATCTCGAGCCTAGCCTGGTGGCCAGCTCAAATCCCGGCCACCGAGCAGGTGCAGATGCAGATGAAATACCGTTTGCCCCGCGGCGGCATTGCAGTTCATGGCGACCCGGTAGCCGCGCTCGGCAACGCCCTCCTCGCGCGCAATGTGTTTTGCGGCCAGAAACAGGTCGCCTACAAGGTGTGCGTCGTCCGCATCGAGCGCATTGATCGTGGCGATGTGCCGGCGGGGAATAATGAGCACATGCGTCGGCGCTTGCGGATTGATGTCGCGAAAGGCGATTGCAGTCTCGGACTCATAAACGATGTCGGCCGGAATGTCGCCGGCCAGAATTTTGCAAAACAGGCAATCTGCAGATCCCATCGACGCCCCTAGTCGACCGGCCTGCGGCCGTAAAATGCGTGTGACAACGTTCCACCATCCACGTACTCGAGCTCACCACCCAAGGGCACGCCGTGCGCGATGCGCGATGCCGGAACCTTGTTTCTCGCAGCCATGTCCGCAAGGTAGTGCGCGGTAGCATCACCCTCGACCGTCGGATTCGTTGCGATGATCAGCTCCGTGATCGTTTCGTCGCGAATCCTCTGTTCAAGCATGGCCAGCCCCAGCTCCTCCGGCCCTACCCCATCGAGTGGCGACAGATGGCCCATGAGGACGAAGTACATCCCACGAAAGCCGGTCGCGTCCTCGACCGCCATAACGTCTGCCGGTGATTCGACAATGCATAATTGACCCGCATCGCGACCGCTCGCCGCACAGATTGAACACAACTCGTGTTCCGAAAACATGCGGCAGCGAGAACAGTGACCGATGCCTGCCATGGCATCAGCAATTGCGCCAGACATGGCGGCAGCTCCTTCACGATCCCGCTCCAACAGGTGAAACGCAATTCGTTGCGCCGACTTGCGACCAATACCCGGCATGCAACGCAGCGCATCGATCAAACGAACCAGAAGTGGCGAATAGGACACGATGCGAACTCTAGAAGGGCAATTTGAGGCCGGGCGGCAATCCCATCCCCGCCGTCATGCCGGAGTACTTCTCTTGTACCGTGGTTTCAACCTTGCGAATTGCATCATTGAACGCCGCGATAATCAGATCCTCCAACATCTCCTTATCTTCACCGAGCAGCGCATCGTCGATGGCAAGACCTTGCAGCTGGTGTTTGCAGGTCATGATGATCGTGACCATGCCACCGCCGGCCTCCCCGCACACAGTCATCGCGGCCATCTCCTCGTGCGCCCTTTGCATTTCAGCCTGCATTTGCTGCGCCTGCCTCATGAGTTGGCCAATACCACCTTTCATTGTTTACTCCGCTCTTCATTGGCTTGCGGGCTGATCAGCTCGATCGTTTCCAGCCTCAGCTCCGCACCGAACAGGTCTTTCAGCGCCTGTACATTGGGATCCGACTCCAATGCGACACGGGCTGCGGCCAATTTCTCCTGCTCACGCCGTACGCCTATCTGGACCGGGGTCTCCGCTGACGCCACACCCATCGCGATATCAATTGCCAGTGTCTCGCCGAAGCGCTCCGACAACGCCGCAGCCATGGCCGCCTTGCGCGGCTTGGTTAGCAGTGACTCAGAGCGCGGATCAAGACTGAGGAAAATCGTACTTCCGTCACGCCGCAGATAGGCACAGTTTGCCGCGAGCAAACGTGCGGCGCCCGGCAGCGCAAGCTCCGCCATCAGCGCACCCCAATCCGGGTCCCGCCATGCCACGGCCGTGGGCTGTGACGGCCTCGGCGCTTGTGCCCGAACGACCTTGGGCGTGGGAGCCGTGACCGGGACCTCAGCAGCTACCGCACGCGACGACTTCGTCGTGCCGCTCGAACCACTCGCGGCTGATGGACTCGCCGGCCGAAATGCAAGCATTCGCAGCAAGGTCATTTCGGCACCGCTGCGCGGATCGGGCGCGAGATGCAAATCGCGTCGCCCGAGTAACGCGATCTGATAGAATAGTTGCACATCTTCAGCCGACAACAAGTTCACCAGTTCTGCAAGCGCAGCATCCGCCACTTCGTCCTCGGTCGCAATACTGCCAACGATCTGCGCCACGGCGATTTGCTGCAACACCCGCGCCAGGTCTTCCAATAATCGCGAGTAGTCCGGATACTGCTCATCAATATCAGTAAGCGCAGCAATAATGCCCGGCGGATCATCGGCCGCGAGCAGACTGATCAGTTTCGAAACATGGTTGCGGTCGATCGTGCCAAGCATCTTCGACACCGGGATTTCCTCGACCTTGCCGCCGCAATAGGCAATCGCCTGATCCAACAGGCTGAGCGCATCACGCAAACTGCCATCCGCCGCGCGTGCCACCAATGCCAACGCACCAGCCTCGAACTCGATGTTCTCGGCGTTACAGATTTTCGCCAGCCGATCCTGTATCAGCCGCGGCGTCAACCGCGTCAGATTGAATTGCAGGCAACGCGATAGCACGGTAACTGGCAGCTTCTGTGGGTCCGTGGTCGCGAGCAGGAATTTCACATGTGGCGGCGGCTCTTCCAGCGTCTTCAGCAGCGCATTGAACGAACTCTTTGAGAGCATGTGCACTTCGTCAATCAGGTAGACCTTGAAGCGCCCGCGAGCCGGCGCGTACTGCACGTTATCCAGCAGGTCACGGGTATCATCGACTTTGGTGCGCGATGCGGCATCCACTTCGATCAGGTCCACAAATCGACCTTCGTCAATTTCGCGGCAGGCGCTGCACTCGCCACATGGCGCAGCCGTGATACCGGTTTCGCAGTTCAGTGCCTTAGCCAGAACACGGGCAATCGTCGTTTTGCCAACGCCGCGCGTGCCGGAAAACAAGTACGCATGGTGCAGTCGGCCCGACTCCAATGCATTCATCAACGCACGCAAAACGTGCTCCTGACCAACCGTGTCGGAAAAATCTTTCGGCCGCCATTTGCGTGCCAGGACGAGATAGCTCATAGATTTTGTCAATTGGGCCTGTGCAGGCCCTCTTTCGAGAGGATCAGTGTATCGCACGAGCGGCGCGGAGCAAGCCCGAAGAGTGGCCCGCGCCAGCCACTCCCCGGCACCCGGCTTCGCCGCTGCCGCTGCTCCCTTCCGGGCCTGACGGGGTTCACGGTTGACCGTCGCGAGGAAGCCGACGCGGACCGGCGGCGATTATCGCTGCTACGTGATGGCAAAACAATGCGCGTGGCCTCATTCGATCTGCAATGACGGTACGAACACTTCCCTGCGGATCTGCAATTCACGCGAATACACGAGTTCGCCAGCAATATCGGTTGCGCAGGAAGTTCGGTCATCACCCAGGGTCATGAGTACGAACAGCATTTCCTCAAGGTTATTGGTGTGCTGCATTCGATAGCTGAGAACGGGCGTAGCTGCGAGATCGAGCACCGTAATATCCGCTTCCATACCGACCGCAATGCTGCCAATCCTGTCCTCGAGATACAGGGCTCGCGCTGCGCCGCGTGTGGCCAGGTAGTACGCGTGATGTGCGCTGAGCGCATAGCCACGCAGCTGCGCTACTTTTCGAAATATTCGCCCGACCTTGTCGTATGAAAACTGCGGCCACTTTCACCGCCCGGGCGATACTCTATTCCCACACCCTCCAGCATGACTTTCGAATAGGGCTCGATGTTAAAGCCAGGCCTGGCCCACGCTGCATCCATGCGTCCGCCCTTCACCGGATACAATCCGTCAAAAGTTGCTTCCGCTCCCGTATCGATTGTCGGTGTTGACGTTGCGCATCCGGACAATGCGACTGCAGTCAGTCCAAGCGCAGTCAGGTGCAAAATAGATGGTTGAATTTTCGCTAGCATGATTGTGTTTCCTGTTGTTATTTCTGACGATGTGGTATTCGATCGGGGCGATTCTAGTACGCAAATTCCTCTGGAATTACATCGGCACTGTGATGAAAAATCAATCGGCGACGCGAGCAGGGCTGCTAGCCGCAATTATTCTGCTGGCCGCATGTGGCAAGGATCCGGCGCAACTGAAACTGGTCGGCCGTCGTCGGCCATGGACCTGGAGATCTCACAGAGCCTGTCGGATTTGCTCGAGCAAAGCGGCGAGTTTCGGCTGACCACGACGAGTGCTCAGCAGTCGGGTGAGGATGCCCTCGATATGCTGCTGGCCGGCGAGGCCGACCTCGCGCTGGTCTCCAATTACCTGCCCTATCGCGCCGGCATTGCAACGGTAATGCCGCTGTATCCCAGTGTTTTGCATATCGGCTATCGCGAGGGACGAGATGCAAGCAGCGGGTACACGCTATTGAATCAGGCGCGCGTCTTCGCCGGACCCGAGGGCTCAGCGTCGCGACTGATGCTGGAACGTATCGTCGAGCGCATGCACCTGCCGCGCGACGCGTTTACCTATGTGGAGCGAACCGCCGATACCCGACCGGACGACATCGACGTCGTCGTTGTAATCGGACCGATCTCGTTGCATCACAGGACGGAATTGGATGGCTTCAAGCTGTTCTCTTTCGGCACGCCAGCAGACATCGGCAGCGGCACGATCGTGGACGCTGCCACCCTGTTGAATCCGAATTTACTGTCGTTTGTCATCCCGGCCGGCACATACGGCGATGCCAACGTTGCACCCGTCGTAACCGTCGCCGTCGACAAGATCCTGGTCGCACGCCGCGATTTGGACCCTTCGGTCGTTTACGACCTCGTCAACGCTATTCGACGCCTGCGGCCCGCGCTGGCCGCGAGCCGTGCCGGCCTGTTTGGTCAGTTTGACGATACCTTCGATGTCAGCAAGTCGACCATTGTCGTGCATGCCGGCACACAGGATTTCTTGCAACGGGCCGAGCCCACGATGTATGAACGCTATTCCGGGGTCGCCGAAGTTGCCGTTACGCTTTTGATCGCACTGATATCGGCCACACTCGCCGTTATTCGAATCCTGAAGCGGAGGCGCAAGAACCGCATTGATCGCTTTTATTTGGCAATCATTGAAATCCGGGATTCCGTCAATCGCGAGTCCAGCTCCGCCGATCGCGAGAGGGCCAGACAGCAAATACGCGCATTGCAGAGTACCGCCTTCGATCAACTGGTCGCCGAACAACTGTCGGCTGATGAAAGTTTTCAGATTTTCATCACGTTGTCGAACGACGTCTTACAGCAGCTGGAATAGACGCGCCGCACCTGCTGCTACTGGCGGAGAAGGGGGGATTCGAACCCCCGGTACGGTATAAGCGTACACTCGCTTTCCAAGCGAGCGCCTTAAGCCACTCAGCCACCTCTCCGGATGTATGTCAGCAGAACAGTAATCGGCCCTGGCGTCAGCCACCTAAACTCACTTTGGGCGGACGATCGATACAGGGCGAACCTGCCGGTCTTTCAGCGCGCGGTGACGCCGCAGGCAGCGGCACTTCTTTGAGCGGGTCCAGCGGATCCAGTTCTGCGGGAACTTCAACTCGCTTGCCAGCAACGGCCAGTTGGTAGGTCTGTACATCGTCACACGTTATTTCCGCGTCTTTGCCACAGGCCGCCAGGCTTGCGAGGAGTAATAATCCCGCCGCACATCGGAAAAGTGTCGTCATGCCGCATCCTCCAGCGATACACCGGCATTCGCCAGCGCTGCCCGCATCTGGGCATGATATTGCCCGGGAAATTCAGTCAATGGCAAGCGCAGAATCGGTGCAATCAGTCCCATCTCGCTTACCGCCCATTTCACAGGAATCGGATTGGACTCGATAAACAATGCCGTGTTCAGCGGTTGCAACGAATCGTCGATAACTTTCGCCGCGCTGAACTCACCCTTTCTGGCCAGCGCACAAAGCCGGGCCATGGCCGCCGGCACCACGTTGCCACTGACCGTTACTACGCCGTGGCCGCCCTGCTCAAGAAACTGCAACACCGTAAAGTCATCACCGCTGTACAACCTGAAGCCAGTGTCGACGCAGCCCTGAATGTCCTTGAGCCGCTGGATGTTGCCGGTCGCTTCCTTGATGCCAAAAATGTTGCCATGTATCGCCGCTTTGCCAACCGTCGCGGGGAGCATGTCGCAGCCTGTGCGCCCGGGCACGTTATACAACATGACCGGTTTGCTGACCGCATCGGCAACGGTCTGGAAATGTCGCAACATTCCTTCCTGGGTCGGCTTGTTGTAGTACGGCACGACCAGCAAATAGGCGTCGATGCCCGCCTCCCCGACCGCGAGAGACAGGTCGATAGTCTGCGCGGTTGAATTGGACCCGGTACCCGCCACCACCGGGATGCGCCCGGCGGCCAGTTCGACAGCTCGGAATATCAGTTCAACGTGCTCGTTTCGGCTCAGGGTCGCGGCCTCACCTGTGGTTCCTGCGATGACCAGTCCATCGCTGCCCTCGGCCACATGAAATTCAATCAGACGCTTAAGAGCGGCATAATCAACCCGATCATGTTCGTCAAACGGCGTCACCAAGGCGACCAGAGAGCCAGTAAACACGAGTTGTCCTCGCCAAGAATAAGGCCGCGATGTTACTGTTCATGCAGCGTGCTGGCAAGGCAGCTTGGATTGGCAAATTCCTCTAGTAAGGTAAAGTCTCAATAAATGTCTCAACTTATTGTTTTATCAGTAATTGATACGGATCGAACCGGTGTCGTGCAGGATATCACCAAGGTCATTCTTTCAGTCGGCGGAAATATCGAAGAAAGCCGCATGACAACACTGGGTTCAGAGTTCGCCGTGCTGATGCTGGTCTCAGGCAGCTGGCACACCTTGAGCCGGCTCGAGACCGCTCTCGACAAGCTCAGCGCGGATCAGAATCTGACGGTTTCGATTCGCAAGACAGGCGCACGTCCGATTCGCAATGACCGCATGCCCTATGCGGTCGACGTCGTGAGCCTCGATCAGCAAGGCATCGTTTTCAACCTGGCGGAGTTTTTTGCCGCCCGCGATATTGAAATCGCGGACGTCGCCACTCGACGTTACTCCGCGGCCCACACCGGGGCTCAGATGTTTGCCATCCAGATGGCTGTCAACATTCCATCGAGCGTTTCAATTTCCCACCTGCGCGATGATTTTCTCGAATTGTGTGACCGCCTGAATCTTGACGCGATAATCGAGCCCGTGAAGTCCTGAACAGGGCGCAACGGAGCATGACATGAGCGGGCCAGCAATGAATCGCGTTGTTGCGAATGGCGTAATGTGAAGGTCAAGGGGCACGCCGATGAGGTCTACGACGCGGTCCGGGCGCTTGATCAATAACTCTTTTTAATTCAATTATTTATGTAATATCGGCGCACAAGCCAGCACGCGGCAGGCAGCTTTTGTGCGGCGATAACCGGTATGATGTGGAACCAATCGCCAACCAGCGGTCGGACTTACTGTTCGAGCTTTCGAGACCCAATCCTTGATCAACAGAATTCTAAAACGCGCCTGTACCGGCCTTGTTGTCGCGGTCGCAATACTCGCCGCAGCCGCAAGCGCGGACGACATCCAGCTTCCCGATATGGGCAGCCCGGCAGACGCAATCCTGTCAAAGTCGACCGAAGCCCAGATCGGTCGTGCCATCATGCGTGATATTCGCAACAGCGGCATGATTGTCGAAGACCCGCAGGTTGCTGAATACATCAACGAAATCGGCCACCGGATCGCGGTTCAGGCGAATGATGGCGACTACAGCTTTTCATTTTTCGTCGTCAACGACTCACGTATCAACGCATTCGCCCTGCCGGGTGGCTTTATTGGCGTGCACACGGGCTTGATAGAGGCCTCGAGAAATGAAGATGAACTGGCCGGCGTGTTGGCGCACGAAGTTGCCCACGTCACGCAGCGCCATATAGCACGCGCGGTGCATGCCAGTTCGCGCCAAAGCATGCTGTCAACCGCACTGATGCTCGGCGCGATGATTCTCGGTGCTGCCGGTGGCGACGGCGACGTAGTACAAGCCGGCGTCGCCGTTGCACAAGGTACTGCGGCGCAACAGCAGATCAATTTCACGCGCAGTAACGAGTACGAGGCGGACCGTATCGGCATTCGCGCGCTGGCAGAGGCTGGTTTCGATCCACATGGGATGGACTCATTTTTCGAGGTCATGTCCCGCCAGGAAACGTCTTCGCCGGATCGGCGTCTCCCCGACTTTTTGCGTACGCACCCGGTAACGACGGCGCGTATCTCGGAGGCGAAAAGTCGTGCCGCTGATTACCCGCGCGCGGTCACGGACGACTCGGCCAGCTACGGCATTGCACGTGCGCGCATTCTGGTCGACCGCTACGACACACCGGAATTGGCCGTCGAATACTTCGAACGCCGCGACTACGCCGAGCAAACTGAATTTGAGCGCTACGGGCGAGCCGTCGCTTACCAGCGCAATGGCCAGCATCGCGAAGCGAATACGATTTTCGAAGAACTGAGCCGCAACGACATGAAGGTGATCGCCTACCACGTCGGTCTCGCGCAGACTCAGCTGGCACTGGAAAGCTATGCGGCCAGCCGCGATACTTTTACCCGCGCAATCGAGTTGTTCCCTCGCAATGTCCCGCTGGTGATCCATTATGCCGAGGCACTCTTGCAGCTCGGCGAAGCAGAAGAGGCGCACGCGATTCTATTGGACCTGCTGAACAACGTCCCACCGACACCGCAACAGGTACGGCTGATAGCTCGCGCCGCGAACGAGGCTGGCGATGTCGCAGAGTCCTTGTATTACATGTCCGAATTTCGCCTGATGTCCGGCGATCTGATCGGCGGCATCAGCTTCCTGCGTCAGGCGCTCGCGTTGCCGGAGCTGCAGGAAATACAGCGTATTCGCTTCGAGGCACGCATCGACTTTATCCGCGAGTACATGTCCGAAGAGCAATTGAAACAGTTGCAGCGTGCGCAACCAGCATCCACTTCTGCGCGCAATAATACTTGAGATACCGATGAGCAAGCGCCCGCAGAGGAACCGATTGCAGCGATTCCTGCAATGCACCGCGCTGCTGGCGCTGTGCGTTCAGTTTGCGGCGTGCGCGACAACCGATGCAGCCAGCAACGATTCACTCGAGAAATATAACCGTTCAATGTTTGCCGTGAATCACTTCGGTGACAAGATCATCTACAAGCCTTTCGGCAAAGCCTATAAGACGGTCATTCCGAGTTTTGCGCGTAAAGGCATTTACAATTTTTTTGAAAATCTGACGGCGCCACGATCGTCCGTCAACAATTTCCTGCAAGGCAAGCCGGCACGTGGATTCAGTGAACTTGCCCGATTCCTGTTCAATAGCTCACTGGGCGTCGGCGGCCTGTTTGATGTTGCCTCGGCCGGCGGCCTGGAACGCTTCGACGAGGACTTTTCGCAAACGCTTGCCGTGTGGGGACTCCCCGAGGGTCCCTACCTTGTCATTCCAATATGGGGTCCGCGGTCAATGTTGGCTACCGCTGCACTGCCGGTAGACTTCTTTTCCGACCTGCAGCGGCAGATCGACGATACCGGAACGCGCGACAAGCTCTACGTACTGCGTCTGATTGACGCCCGGTCGCGCCTGCTCACGACTGAAGAACTATTGAATAAGTCGCAGGACCCGTATATCGCGTTTCGTGAGGCCTATCTGCAGAACCGGCAGTTCAATATCCATGACGGCGAACCGCCTGACGAAGAAGAGATCTATTTCTCCGACGACGAGGAATAACCGCGTTCGAGCAAGTGCTGAACTTCAGCGGTCTCGGCTATGGCGCGAACCTTGTCCGGGATGGCGACAAAACTTATCGCAGATCCTGACCGATTCGCCCTGCCGGTCCATTCCAGCAACAATGCCAGGCCCGCCGAGTCGGTTCGTTGCACGGCGCCAAGATCGATCTCGATGTTTGCCTGCCGCCGAAACAGCTTCTCGCTGGCCTGCAGGATTTGTTCTGCCGTATCGAACGACATATCGCCACTGAGTTCGAAACGGCCTGCACCGCGATCTACGAGGTCGAAGTTACTCACCGCTGCCACTCTTTGCCTCGGATTTAAGACGGACAATGACCTGCTCCAGGCCGGTAGCACGAATCTCCGCATCGAACTCCGCGCGAAAGTTCCGTACATAGGAAACGCCCTCGATCATGACATCGAACATCATCCATCCATCGTCGTGACCGACCAGGGTGTAATTGACACTGACGTTACTGCCATCTTCCAGGTCGACCCGGGTCTTGACGACAACCGTTCTTTTCGTCACGTCGCCTCGAAACGGCAATACCTGAATTCGATCATGTTCGAAGTCGAGAATACCGTCGGCATAGCGCTGCAGCAGGGTTGTGTAGAAGGCGTCGACGAAACGATCCTGTTGCTCGGCACTGGCCGTCTTCCAGTGTTTGGCGAGCACTTGCTGCGCGGCCAGCCGACGATCAAATCGGGGCAGCAGGACCCCCTCAATCAGGGCATACAATGACTCCGGATCACTTGCCAGATCGTCCTGTCGGCCATCCAGCTTCGCGGACAACTCGCGAATCGCGTCTGTGACGAATTCGTCCGGTGGCGTCGCGGCCTGTGCCAGCGCTGCCGACAACAGCAACACCGCTGACACCACAGTTTTGGGGATCCCGTTCAAGCCATCAACTCCTGTTCGCCAGAATTATTCATCCGCACGACCTTTGACCAGAAATCTGCCGATAAGGTTTTCCAGCACGATCGCTGATTGTGTAAACGAAATCTCACCGCCATTTTCGAGATAAAACTCCGAGCCGCCCGCTTGCAGGCCGACGTACTGACTACCGAGCAAACCAGCCGTCAGGATACTCGCGTCGGAGTCATCGGGAATATGATTAAAACGGCTGTCGATGACCATCGTAACCACCGCCTCAAGCGCTTCACCATCAAATTCAATCCCAGTTACACGACCAATGGTGACGCCGGACATCGCAACCGGTGCGCGCTTCTTGAGGCTGCCGACATTCTCAAAGCGAGCCTGCACCGAATAGACGTCGGTGTTCGTGAAGTCATTTCGGCCCGTCGTTTGAGTCGTGAGAAAAAATAATGCACCGATCCCCAGCAAGATGAACAAGCCGGTTCCGAGCTCCACCGCGCGATTCTGTCGCATAGTCCTACCTCAGAGTAAATAAGCAGTAATCATGAAATCGAGGATGAGCACCGCAATCGCCGTCGACACTACGGTCCGCGTTGTCGCGCGCCCAACCCCTTCTGGCGTTGGAACTGAATTATAACCTTCCCATACTGCAATCAAACTCGCCACGAAGCCGAATACAATGCTCTTGGTGATGCCTTCGTAAACATCGTCCAGCTCCATGGCCTGCTGTAACTGTTGCCAGTATGCGCCAACATCGACATCGAGCAATTCCACAGCAACCAGGTGCGCGCCAAGCAGACCAACCATCGTGAACACGGCCGTCAATAACGGCATGGCGATGATGCCGCCCAAAAATCGGGGCACGAATACCCGTTGCATCGGATTGACAGCCATCATCTCCATGGCCGACAGCTGATCAGTCGCTTTCATGAGACCAATTTCCGATGTCAGTGCCGTTCCGGCGCGGCCGGCAAACAACAATGCCGTAATCACCGGCCCAATCTCTTTCACCAGGGCGAATCCGGCGAGAATTCCGGTAGCTTCCTCGGCATTGAATCGCTCGAGGTTCGCGAACGCCTGTAATCCAAGCACACCACCCACGAACAGGCCGCTGACCATGATAATGACAATCGACAAGGCACCTGCATTAAAAATCTGGGCAACAACAAGACTGAATCGCCGCACCAACGTCGAAGGCGAATACCGTAACAGCTGAAAAAAGAACAAGGTCATCGCACCGAAAGTGCGGACAAATTCGCTCTGCGAGCGCCACAAATCGTGCAGGAATTTCACGGGGTGCCCTGGTCCAGCAGCTGCTGCGAATAATCAGGCGCCTCATAATGGAATGCGACCGGCCCGTCCGGCAAACCGTGCATGAATTGCCGGACCATTTCTGTGTCGTTCTGCTTCAATTCTTCAGGACTCCCGGAGGCGACAGCCGCGCCATCCGAAAGCAGAAAACTCTGATCAGAAACTGCAGCGATCTCCTTGAGATCATGGCTGACCACAATGCTCGATATGCCGAGCGTGTCATTCAGGCGGCGTATCAGCCGCACGATCACTCCCATTGAAATCGGGTCAAGGCCGACAAAGGGTTCGTCGTAGATCAGGATATCGGGGTCCATGACGATGGCACGCGCAAGGGCGACGCGGCGTGCCATGCCGCCCGACAGCTCTGATGGCATCAGGTCGGCGGCACCGCGCAGGCCGACCGCGTGCAATTTCGTGAGCACGACCAGTCGAATGAGACGTTCGCCAAGGCGGGTGTGTGCGCGCAAGGGAAAAGCCACGTTCTCAAATACGCTCAGGTCCGTCAAAAGCGCGCCGTTCTGAAACAACATGCCAATGCGCTTACGCAATGCATACAGGCCGGACTGACTCAGGCCGGCGACGTCGACACCGTCAATCAGAATATGGCCGCGATCCGGGTGTAACTGGCGAGCAATCAATCGCAGCAAGGTTGTCTTGCCGGTGCCGCTCGGTCCCATGATCGACGTGATTGCACCACGGTGGAACGTCATATTCAGGTTCCTGAATATGCGCCGGGAACCCCGCGAAAAGTCGAGATCGCGAACTTCTATCAGTAAGTCAGACAGGGCACCGCTCCGTTGCTCAATCGTGGGAGGAGTGTACAGGTCTAGCGTATGTGAACAAATAGGACTAAAATAGTCCTTTATTCTTGTGGCGCGGAGATTCGCGATGCTCAGAATCAGCAAATTGACCGACTATGGGACCGTGGTGCTCGCACATCTCGCGAGCAAATCCGATGCTGTCGTGAGCGCCGCCGATGTGGCCACCGCTACCGGCATCGCCCTGCCTACCGTCAGCAAGCTGCTCAAGTCGCTGGCACGGGCCAAACTGGTGGTTTCAACCCGCGGTGCCAGTGGCGGCTACCGCCTCAGCCGCGCTCCTTCTACCATCAGTGCGGCCGACGTCATTGACGCGCTCGAGGGCCCCGTGTCGATCACGGAATGCAGCGGCGAGCACAGCAACTGCGATTACGAAACGGTTTGCAGCGTCGGCAGTTCCTGGCGGCGTATCAACAACGCGATTCGCCACGCACTCGATGATGTCAGCTTGCTTGATCTGTTGCGCGCGAACCGCCCCCTGCCACGCTTTGAGTTTGCCGGACTGCCGATCTCCGTCGAGGGAAAATCCTGAAGTGGCTACCGATCCGGACAACATAGAGAACCTGGTCAACCGGCGCTACCGGCACGGCTTTGTCACCGACATAGAAAGTGACAGTCTGCCGCCGGGGCTCGACGAAGGCGTCGTGCGCGCGATATCGGCGCGCAAGAACGAACCGGAGTTCATGCTCGAATGGCGGCTGCGCGCCTACCGCCATTGGCGAAAACTGAAGGAGCCAACCTGGGCGCATGTGCACTACCCGGCCATTGACTATGACGCCATTTCCTACTTTTCCGCACCTAAGTCAGATGCCGACCGGCCCAAAAGCCTGGACGAAGTCGATCCGAAGCTGCTGGAAACCTACGACAAACTCGGTATCCCGCTGCACGAACGCGCCCGGCTCGCCGGCGTTGCAGTCGATGCGGTATTTGACAGCGTTTCGGTAGCCACGACCTTCAAGGCAAAGCTGGCCGAAGCCGGCGTGATTTTCTGCCCGTTTTCCGAGGCCGTGCAAAAGCACCCGGAGTTGGTGCAAAAGTATCTGGGAAGTGTTGTTCCGCAGCGCGATAATTTCTTTGCGACCCTGAATTCAGCCGTATTCAGTGACGGTTCCTTTGTCTACATCCCGAAAGGCGTGCGTTGCCCGATGGAACTGTCGACGTATTTCCGGATTAATGCCGCGAATACAGGGCAGTTCGAACGCACCCTGATCATCGCGGATGAAGACAGTCATGTCAGTTACCTCGAGGGCTGCACGGCTCCCATGCGCGACGAAAATCAGCTGCACGCTGCCGTCGTGGAACTCGTCGCACTGAAGAATGCCCGGATCAAGTACTCCACCGTGCAGAACTGGTACCCGGGCGATGAGAATGGCGTTGGCGGAATCTACAATTTCGTCACCAAGCGCGGTGACTGCCGCGGTGCGAATTCGAAAATTTCCTGGACGCAGGTAGAAACCGGCTCGGCAATAACCTGGAAATACCCGAGTTGCATTTTGCGCGGCGACAACTCCGTGGGCGAATTCTATTCCGTGGCGGTAGCGAACAATTACCAACAAGCCGACACCGGCACGAAGATGATTCACATCGGCCGCAATACGAGCAGCACGATCGTGTCCAAAGGCATTTCGGCCGGGCATGCACAAAATGCCTATCGCGGCCTGGTACGGGTCATGCCCCAGGCAGCCGGCGCGCGCAACCATACCCAATGTGATTCCTTGCTGATCGGCAAGGATTGTGGTGCGCATACGTTTCCGTACATGGAGATCAAAAACCCCAGCGCGAGAATCGAGCATGAAGCAACGACTTCGAAAATATCGGCCGACCAGTTGTTCTATTGCCGGCAACGCGGCATTGCGGAGGAAGATGCGGTCAACATGATCGTGAATGGATTTTGCAAGGAAGTCTTCAAGGAGTTGCCGATGGAATTCGCCGTCGAGGCACAAAACCTGTTGAATGTCAGCCTTGAAGGCGCCGTGGGATAAGGGACGAAAAATGCTTGAAATCAAAAATCTGAATGCATCCATTGGCGGCAGCGAGATTCTGCGCGGCCTGTCACTCTGCGTCCGGGCGGGCGAAGTACACGCAATCATGGGACCGAACGGTTCTGGCAAGAGCACCTTGGCGCAGGTGGTCGCCGGCAATGACGCGTATGTGGTCAACAGCGGATCGCTACTTTTCGACGGCCAGGACCTGTTGGCGCTCGAACCCGAAGAGCGAGCGCGACGCGGCATTTTTCTCGGCTTCCAGTACCCGGTCGAAATTCCCGGCGTCAACAATGCCTACCTGCTCAAGGCGGCGTTCAACGCCCGCCGCAAGCATGCGGGGCTGAGCGAAATCGACGCGTTTGAATTTCTGAAGCTGGCGAAGGAAAAAATGGCCATGCTCGACATGGACCCGAAGTTTCTCAATCGCGGTGTCAACGAAGGGTTTTCCGGTGGCGAAAAGAAGCGCAACGAGATCCTGCAAATGGCAATACTCGAGCCGCGCCTTGCGGTGCTTGATGAGACCGATTCGGGCCTCGATATCGACGCCTTGCGGGCCGTTGCAAACGGCGTCAATGCCTTACGCGGACCGGATCGCGCCATCATTCTCGTGACCCATTACCAGCGCTTGCTGGACTACATCGAGCCGGATTTTGTGCACGTGCTGTCAGACGGGCGGATTGTGCGTTCCGGCGACAAATCGCTGGCGCCGGAATTGGAGGAAAAGGGTTACGACTGGCTGCGCGAGGCTGCGAACGCATGAAGCCCCTGCTTTCAATTGACGCCGTGCGTACTGCGGTACAGCAACTGCCGGACAATGGCCTCGCGGCCGCACGCCTGGCAGCCCTGACGCGACTCGATGCGGATGGCTTGCCGACCGCGACTCACGAGGATTGGAAGTACACCGATCTCACGCGAATTGTGGATGTCAGTAATCGATGGCTGGCCGCTGGCGCTACGACGATGCCTGTCGCTGATGCGGCCGTTGCGGCAATCACCGACCAGTTTGCGGCCAGCTGGCTGGTAATCCGCAACGGCATGGTCGACGCCCGGTCGATCGCGAAATTCGCACAAAGCGACGTGCGTATCGATTTGCTGTCGGCGAGCGACAAGGCGCTCGAATGTGACGCCCCGCTGTCCGGACTCAACGTCGCACTCCTGCAGGATGGCCTTGCCATTCGTATCCCCGCCAATATCGAGCATGCGGGCACGGTGGGACTGTTATTTATTGATCATGCGGCTGCCGATGTTGGCGTCAGCCAGGCTCGAATCGTGATCGAGCTCGAGGGTGGCAGCGCTGCAGACTTTATTGAATACCATTCTTCAACCGGTGATGCCGCGCACTATGCCAACACCGTCATCGAGCTTCGGTTGGCCGACGGCGCGCGCTGCAACTACGTGCGGGTTCAGGATCGACAGGCAGGCCACGACCAGACGGGTCGACTGACCGCGACACTGGGCGCGGACAGCCGCCTGCAACACGCGGCGTTCGATCTCGGTGGCAACCTGGTTCGCAACGACCTCGACATCAAGCTGGTGGGTCGAGGATCCGCGACGTCATTCTCCGGTTTGTATCTAGCGGGTCGCGAGCAGCATGTCGATAACCACACCCGGGTCGACCACCTGGTTGGACCGACACATTCAGAGCAGGAATATCGCGGCATCGCTGCCGATGCGGCACGTTGCGTCTGGAACGGCAAAGCCGTTGTGCATCGCGGCGCCGACGGCACGAATGCCAGGCAGGCGAATCACAACCTGTTGTTGTCCGCCGCAGCGGAAATTGACGCCAAGCCGGAACTCGAAATCTATGCCGATGACGTCAAAGCCAGCCACGGCACCACCATTGGTGAACTCGATCAGGGTGCTTTGTTCTACCTCAGAACGCGCGGGCTCGACGAGGCAGCGGCGCGGTGCCTGCTGATGCGTGCTTTTGCAGAGAAAATCGTTGTGCGCTCCCCGTTGCCGGCAATCCGCCAGACCATCAGCGAAAAAGTTGCAGAACGGGTCGCCGCCCTGATCGTTGGAGATGCAAAGTGATGCAAGCGCAACCCGGCAGGCGACCCAGTAGCACGATCGAAAACCGTCGCGCCGACTTCCCAGCTTTGCAACAGATGGTCAATGGCCATCCGCTCGTCTACCTCGACAGCGCCGCATCATCGCAAATGCCAGCCGCAGTGATCGACACAATAGCCAACTACCAGCGACAGGATCATGCCAACGTACATCGTGGCGTCCATACGCTGAGTCATCGGGCAACGGACGCCTATGAGGGAGCGCGCGACAAGATTCGGGCCTTCGTCAACGCGGCCAGCCGCAGTGAAATTGTATTGACGAGCGGTACCACCGAGTCAATAAACCTGGTCGCACAGAGTTACTGCCGCCCGTTACTGCGCGCAGGCGACAGCGTGCTGATATCGCACCTCGAGCACCACTCCAATATCGTGCCGTGGCAATTGCTGTGCGAACAGACCGGTGCTGTGCTCTGCGTCGTGCCGATCGATAATGCAGGCCAGCTCGACATGCAGGCGTTGACCACGATGCTCGATGACAGCGTACGATTCATTGCGCTCGCGCACGTCTCGAATGCGCTGGGCAGCATTAATCCGGTCAAGGACATTATTTCGCTCGCGCGGCAAAAAGACGTCCCGGTGCTGCTGGACGGGGCACAGGGTGTGCCGCATATGGCCATCGACGTACAGGATCTCGACTGCGACTTCTACGCGTTCTCCGGCCACAAGATGCTGGGACCGACCGGCGTCGGCGTTCTCTACGGCCGCGAATTCCTGCTCGATGCCATGCCGCCCTATCAGGGTGGTGGCGACATGATTCTTGAAGTCTCTTTCAGCGGTACGACCTACAATGAATTGCCGTACAAGTTTGAAGCCGGCACACCCAATATTTCCGGGGTCGTCGGTCTCGGTGCGGCGGTTGATTACCTGCAATCGATTGGCATGCACGAGGTGCAGCGACACGAGCAGGAGCTGCTTGCTTACCTGATGGACGAGCTGCAAAAGATCCCCGGCATTCGCCTCATAGGCACGGCAGCACAAAAGGCCAGCGTCCAGTCGTTCATGCTCGACGATATCCACCCGCATGACCTCGGCACGATTCTCGATCATCAGGGCATCGCGATCCGCACCGGCCATCACTGCGCCATGCCGGTCATGCAGCGTTTTGGATTGCCCGGGACTGCACGCGCATCGCTTAGCCTGTATAACAACCGCGATGATATTGATCGCCTGGTGGCTGCGTTGCTACAGGCGAAGCAGATATTTTCATGACTACGACCATCAATCGCGACAACGACGAATTGCGCGATCTGTATCGCGAATTAATTCTCGATCACGCGCGCAGCCCGCGCCACTTTGGCAAGCTGCACGCTGCAACACACATGGCGCGAGGCATCAACCCGCTCTGCGGCGACCGGCTCCAGCTGTTTTTGCAACTGGATGGTGATCAGCGCATAACCGAGGCCTCGTTTGAAGGCTCCGGTTGCGCCATTTCGGTGGCGTCGGCATCGCTATTGACCGATACCATTATTGGCATGCAGGTGCCGGCGGCTCTCGAGGTTTCGTCCACCCTGACCGAGCAGCTGAGGACCGGCGACAGCGGCGACGCCGAATCCGCACAGCTCGGCAAACTCAAGGCACTCTTCGGCGTGCATGAATTCCCGGCGCGCGTGAAGTGCGCGACGCTGGCCTGGCATGCTATGAATTCCGCTATTCGCAACAGCGCAACACCCGCCACAACGGAGTAAATCGAGGATGTTTGGTCACACCAACGAAGCTTTTGCGCTAGAACGCGATGTCAAAGCGGTCATTATCCCTGCGGGTGAAGAGTTGTTGCTGCGTGCCAGCACTGCGGGATTCATCACGCAGTCACTAGGCGGCAGCTTCACCGTTTACGTGGAAGGCAACCTGTTTCGCATTGCCGGCGCCGACGCCGACGCGCTGGGCAAGGAACCGGTGCCGCCGCCGGCCGTGCCGGAGAACCCTTCCGATGCCGATATTGAGGCGGTAATCTGGCAACAACTGAAAACCTGTTATGACCCGGAGATACCGGTCAACATTGTCGACCTGGGGTTGGTTTATCGTTGTGAGGTCAAGCCACTGGGCAACGGTCAACGCTCCATCAGCGTCGCGATGACACTGACGGCACCGGGTTGCGGCATGGGTGAAGTACTGGTGCAGGATGCACAGGAAAAGATCGCCGTAATTCCTACAGTTGCCGATGTCGCTGTAGAACTGGTTTTTGATCCGCCGTGGAATCAGTCCATGATGTCCGATGAGGCACGGCTACAAACCGGATTAATGTAGGCGAGCCCCGTATGAAGATCCTGACCCTGGTCCGACACGCGAAATCAAGCTGGGAGAACAGCACGCTCGGCGACAGAGAACGGCCACTGAACGAGCGCGGCGAACAGGACGCACCGCAAATGGGCAAACGGCTCGTAGCAGCGGGTATTCGACCATTGCTGATTATCAGCAGCCCCGCGGTTCGAGCATGGTCAACGGCGCGGATCCTGGCCCAGGAAATCGGCTACCCGATCGAGTTTCTGCAGCGCGAAGACGGCCTCTACATGGCTTCGCTCGACGAAATTCTCGATGTGCTGGTCGCCCAGGATGCCGAATTCAATAACCTGCTCCTGGTCGGTCACAATCCGGGACTCACCACATTTGCCAACTATCTGGTGCCGGGCCTGACCAGCAACCTGCCCACGGCCGGCGTTGTCGCCGTGCAGTTCGATCACCCCGACTGGAATCTGCACACGCGCCCGGCGATGGAGCTCCTCACTTACGATTTTCCCAAGCACAAGTAATCCGGTGGGAAGGGGCAACTTAGCACTCCGGGACGTTGACGGCTAAACCGCCCTTCGAGGTTTCCTTGTAAATCGACATCATGTCCAGACCCGTCTGGCGCATGGTGGCAATGACATGGTCCAGCGTCACCTTGTGCGTACCATCGCCGAACATTGCAAGTCGCGCCGCATTGATCGCCTTAACAGCACCCATGGCGTTTCGTTCGATACAGGGAATCTGCACCATACCGCCTACCGGATCACAGGTCAGGCCCAGATTGTGTTCCATGCCGATTTCGGCGGCCTCCTCGACGTGATCGTTGGACCCACCAAGGGCGGCAACCAAACCCGCTGCGGCCATCGAACAGGCCACACCGACTTCGCCCTGGCAACCCATTTCGGCGCCCGAAATTGAGGCATTTATCTTGTACAGAATGCCGATCGCTCCCGCGGTCAGCAGGAAACGGTGCACGCCGGCCTGTGAAGCGTCCGGCACGAAGCGCTGGTAATACATCATGACGGCAGGAATGATCCCTGCAGCGCCATTGGTCGGCGACGTAACAACGCGCCCACCGGCCGCATTTTCCTCGTTGACGGCGATGGCAAAGGCATTGACCCAGTCCAGAGCATCGAGCGGCATGGGCACGGTACGTGCCTCCAGCGTTCGGCGTAATTTTGCCGCGCGTCGCAACACGGCCATCTTGCCCGGCAAGACGCCGTCGGTTTTTAAACCACGTTCAATGCAGAACTGCATCGCAGACCAGATCGCATCCATCCGCCGTGTCACGTCTGCTGCACTTCGCCACTGTTGCTCGTTTTGCAGTACCAACTCGGCGATGCTGAGACCAGCACTTTCCGCCGCGGCCAGCAATGTCTCGGCATTGTTGAACGCAAATTTGGCCGAACCGGCCTGCGATGACGGCTCCGGATCCTCGCCGTGGGCAATGAAGCCGCCGCCAAGCGAATAATATTCTTCGTTCAGGAGCTCCACCCCGGCGGCATCGCTGGCAACAAAGCGCATGCCATTGGTGTGTCGCGGCAACTCAACGTCATAGTTAAACAGCAGGTCTGACTGGGGATCAAAATCGATCACCCCGACAGCCGGCATGCTCAGCTGCTTGTCCGCGTGGACTTTGCGCAGCAGGGTTTCTACCGCATCAGGGTCAATCGTCGCTGGCAGGTAGCCCATCAGTCCGAGGACGATCGCCGTATCGGTGCCGTGACCCTTACCCGTAAAGGCCAGGGAACCGAACAACGTGACCTGCACATGAGCGACGCGCCGCGCGACCGGCTTCACCTGTTCTGAAAACGCGTAGGCCGCTGCCATGGGACCACCCGTATGCGAGCTCGACGGCCCGATACCAACCTTGAAAATGTCAAAAATGCTGAGGGACGACATGTCAGTTTGACTCCAGCGACAACAGCGTCGCGTTGCCGCCGACCGCCAAAATGTTGTTACTCACGGTGTACTCCGTACCAAACCTGGGCAGGTAATACGGCCCGCCTGCCTTGGGCCCGGTACCGGAGAGCCGCGCCCACCGAATGGCTGGACCCCGACGACGGCACCAATCATGTTGCGATTGATGTAGATATTGCCGGCCCCGGATAGCACCGCGACCTTGCGTGCGCGCGAATCAATACGCGTGTGCAGACCCATGGTCAATCCGTAACCGGTCGCATTGATTTCAGCAATGGTTTTCATCAGCTTCTTGCCGCGATACCGCACGTGCAGAACCGGCCCGAACGCTTAATGCAGATCACACAAACAGTGCCTGTAGATACCGTTCGGGTCATTGAAACGCAACAAGCCGCCGGCTGTTTCGTCGATACGTTGTGCGATGCGGTTGATGAAGTCCGGCGTCCGGACCCAGCGCGACAGATCGAAACCCGCGCTCGCAGCAACGCCCAGAAAATCCACGATCATCTGTTCCGATGGCGATAGTTCCGGCTCGATCACGACCGTTCCGTACTCTCCTTCATCGAGCCCGGCCAATGCGGCCGCCGCGCTGATGGCGTCGTCGATGCCGCCCAGCTCATCCACCAAACCATTCTCAAGCGCTTCGACGCCTGTCCAGACCTGGCCTTGCCCAATGGCGTCGACGGCACTTTTCTCAAGCCCGCGGCCCGCAGCGACGTCGCTGATGAAGTCGTCGTAGGTATCTTCAATAAACAGTTGAAACAACTGCTTGGTCTGTTCGCTCATTTCGCGATCCGGACGAAACTGTCCGGACCACGGCGTCGTACCGACACCGTCCGTCGTGATGCCGATCGTTTCGATGCTGCGCTGATACGTCGGGAACATGCCGAATACACCGATCGATCCCGTGATGGTCGACGAACTCGCATAAACCCTGTCCGCATGCATTGAGATTGCATAGCCTCCTGAGGCCGCAACACTGCTCATGGAAGCCACCACCGGTTTCCCGGCCTGGCGCAATGCCAGCACCTCATCGGCAATCACCTCGGCCGCGAAGGAACTGCCGCCGGGGCTATCGACGCGCAGGACCACGGCGCTGACCGAATCATCTCCGCGTGCCTGCTGCAGCAAAGCTGCAGTGGAATCCGCCCCGATGACGCCTGGTGCTTGCTCGCCAAACAGGATGTCACCAGAGGCAACGATGATGGCAACGTTCTGTTCCTGCGCGTCACCAACATCCAGAAAACGCATCTGCTGCAGGTAGTCGTACATGTTCGTCGCATTGAACAGACCGGGGTAATTTTCGTCTTCGCCGACGTAATCGATCATGCGCTGCTGCATTTCGGTCCTGGTCAACAGATCATCAACCAATCCAAAATCACGCGCAGCGATTGCGACGTCACCACCCGCACGACTGACGTAGTCGATAAGATTCACGGCAAAATGATCAATCGAACCTTCTTCCAGACCGCGTGCCGCCACGACATCGTCGCGATACATTTGCCACATGCCATTGACCAGTCGCTCTGTGGCTGCCCGATCCTCCTTCGACATGTCGGTTCGTGTGTAGGGTTCGACGAATGACTTGTGGGTGCCCACCCGGAACACGTTCCAATCGATGCGCAACAGATCGATGGCATCTTTGTAATAGCTGCCGAATCGTCCATAGCCAAGAAACATTACACCGCCATTCGGATGCAGGTAGATCTCGTCGGCATGAGCAGCGAGAAAATAGCCTTGCTGGCCCATGAAATCCGCACTGGCCACAATCATCTTGCCGGAGGCTCTGAATGCAACCATGGCGTCCGCTATTTGCTGCAGCTTGCTCAGGCCCGCACCCACCAGGCCATTCAGATCAAGGAATAC
Source organism: Pseudomonadota bacterium (assembly GCA_027618995.1). Classification (GTDB taxonomy): domain Bacteria; phylum Pseudomonadota; class Gammaproteobacteria; order Steroidobacterales; family Woeseiaceae; genus UBA1847. The sequence goes on from JAQCGO010000004.1 coordinate 46,779, forward strand.
GACTTCGATGCGATCATCGTTGCTGGCATAGGCGAAGGCGTCGACAATATCCTGCACCGTCGTTTGCGGTTTGCCGTCACCCAGCAGAGCCGCGATCGCGCGGTCGTACGGATCGCCTTCGAGTTGCTCTACCAGTACTCCGTACGGTTCGATGATCAGCGCGGCGCCGGTTGGCATTACGACGGGTTCATCCGCGGCCAAACCAAAAAACAACAAAAAAATAACCAGCAGCAACAGCAAATGCAAAATTTTGCGGATGCCGTCCAGGCCTGACCAGATCGCCGCCAGCAGACGCATGAACGGATTCCTCGTGCTCATTTCCTCACCCTTGTTAGTAGATACAGTAAATTCTGCAAAGACCTCATATCCCATGCCAACGCGGTCCTGCAAGCGAACCAGGCTCACGCGATATCCGATCTTCCTTAAGGTCTCAGGAAGCGGGAACCAAGCACAGCGACAAACTCGGCCAGAAAGTGATGAGAATAACAGATATCAGCAGAATCATGAGGAACGAAAACGTCGCGGAATACACGTGCATAATCGGTTTCTCGAATCGGTAGCTCGAAATAAACAGATTCAGGCCTACGGGTGGTGTCAGGTATCCAAGTTCCATCGCCGCGAGAAAGGCGAAGCCGTAAGCATACAACTGATCCGCCTGTTTTGAATTGACCTGTTGCAAGCTGGCCACGAACGCATCGTAAGGGAGGCCGCGCCAGTTACAGGATGCGGCGAGGGTCATGCACATCGCCTGACCCGGGTATTCCCGGGCGCGCCGGGTAAGCCGTTTCGCGCGTGCCGGGTCATCCGCAAAAACGCTGCCGTAAGACGCATACATCGTCGCAGCCGCAGAAAGGATAGCTGGATTGTCCTCCTCACCCTGCAGGAAGCTGTCGAGCAATAGTATGTATGACGGCATGCCGGCGCGGACCAACGCCGGATCATCCTGGTTGAGAATTGCGCCGGTCTGGTTGTTGCCGAAGGAATCGGCTGCTTTTGAGACGAAATGCGAGCAGCCAACCAGCAAGGGGTTCGCAACAATCAGCACCACTACGACGATCGCCTTTTTCATGCCCATCTCCTGCGCGATGAGTAGAAATCCTAACGCCGGGCGCCGTCGCCGCCGTGATTACCTGCTGATTGTTACCTGATGCTTGTGCGCCGGAAGCGCCACCGCAGGTCCGCAGGCGGCGCGCTTCCATGAAACAAAAAACGGCTAGGGATCTAGATTTTTTCCTTAATTCTCGAGGCCTTACCAGTAAGGCCTCGAAGATAGTAGAGCTTGGCCCGACGTACATTGCCGCGCCGCTTGACCTCTACCGAGGCAACGACCGGGCTATAAGTCTGGAATACGCGTTCGACACCTTCGCCGTGCGAAATCTTGCGGACCGTGAAGGAGGAATTGAGGCCACGATTGCGCTTCGCAATGACGACACCCTCGAACGCCTGCAGGCGCTCGCGTGTACCTTCTGTAACCTTGACCTGGACAACGACAGTGTCTCCCGCAGAAAACTCCGGAATCTGTTTGCCCATCTGTTCGCTTTCGATCGCTTCGATAATTTTGCTCATGACTCTCTACCCATCGGCTCCCGGCCGGTACCTGTGGCGCGGCCCGGCATTCTACACCTGACCCTGCTCTTTCAAAAACTCATCGAGCAACGCGCGCTGCTCTTTGCTCAATTTCAACTTCTGAACCAAATCCGGACGCCGCATATAGCTGCGTCCCAATGCCTGTTTCTGGCGCCATCGCGCAATACGCGCATGGTCGCCGGAGAGCAGTACAGCCGGGACGTTCAGCCCCGCAATACCCTCTGGACGCGTGTAATGCGGGTGATCCAGCAAACCCTGCATGAACGAGTCCTGTGCGGCTGACTCCTCGTCACCCAACACACCCGGCAACAGCCGGGCTACTGCGTCGATCACGGCCATTGCCGCGATCTCTCCGCCCGACAGCACAAAGTCACCGAGCGACAATTCTTCATCGACTTCGCTTTCAATCAAACGCTCATCGATGCCTTCATACCTGCCTGCCAGCAACACCAACCCCGGCAATGCAGCAAAACGCCGTGCGGCCGCCTGGTCGAAAGCCGCGCCTTGAGGCGACAGACAAACCACCGGACTGCCCTCGGGCAATGCCCGCCTCGCTGCCTGAATCGCCCTTGCGGCCGGTTCATATTTCAGGACCATGCCCGGTCCGCCACCGTACGGTCGGTCGTCCACGGTCCGATGTGCGTCCACCGCATAATCTCGCGGATTCTCACAGTGCAGAGCGAGTAACCCCCGCTCTTTCGCACGCCCGACAACCCCGTACTCAGCGACTTGTCCGATCATCTCCGGGAACAGACTTACGACAGCAATCTGCATCCCGTCAGTCCAATTCCCACTCAACGCGGATCACCCCGTTGGCGAGATCCACATCAAGTACTACTTCGCCCAAAATGAACGGTATCAGCCGCTCTGGCTTACCGCTCGTAACCAGCACATCGTTGGAGCCGGTTTCCAGCAAATACGCAACCCGACCCAGGTCGGTCCCGTCCCGATGAACAACCCTTAAACCCTCAAGGTCTGCCCAGTAGTAAACTCCGTTTCCGGCGGCTGGCAAAACATCTCTCGCAACCGCAATCTCGCAATCGATCAGTGCCGCTGCCTGATCACGATCCGCGACCCCGTCGAATCGAAGGATGACCCCTTTACCGTGTTTCTGGCCCTCCGCTACCTCGATTCGTCGCCAGCCATCGCCCCGGTTTAGGAAGTGGCCGTTGTAATCAAGGATCGCTTCTCGTGGTTCTGTGTACGAATACACTTTGACCCAGCCTTTGACTCCGAACAGACCGGTAATCCGGCCCAACCGTACCGGCTGTTGCAGCTCTTCGATCAGCTGGCGGCCTTAGCCTTGCGGTGCACCTTCAGCAGCGATGCGACACGCTCGGACGGCTGGGCACCCTGCCCAATCCAGTGATCAACACGATCGATATCGATGAGCAGGTTCACTTCATGGTCTTTTCCGACCGGATTGAAGTAGCCTATTCGCTCGATATACCGGCCATCCCGACGATTGCGGCTGTCGGTGATAACGACGTGATAAAAGGGTTGTTTTTTCGCACCAGCGCGCGACAGTCGAATACTAACCATTACATTTCCGTTTATTGAATCCATTGCAGGCAGACATGCCCGACCCCGGGGCCAGCCCGAGTAGCGCGCATTGTACCGACTTCAATTTAAATGTGAAGCGTTTTTAGGCCCAGAAACCTTAAGTTTTTCGGTACCTTAGCCACGTCTAACGCAGCCCTGGCGGGATTTTGCCTGTGGGCATGCCACGCAGCATGCTTTTCAGTCCGCCGCGAGCCACTTTTTTCATCATTTTTTCCATCTGCGTGAACTGTTTCAAGAGTCGGTTCACGTCCTGCACCTGCAGCCCGGAACCAGCAGCTATGCGTTTTCGCCGTGACCCGTTGATCACCTTTGGAAAGCGCCTTTCAGCCGGCGTCATGGCGTTGATCAGCGCTATTTGCCGCTTCAGAGCTCGTTCATCGACCCCCTGACGCAGCGCCGCAGGGTCGATCCTGCCAGCCATGGGTAGTTTTTCCAGCATCGCTCCGATGCCACCCATTTGCGACATCTGTTGCAACTGGTCACGCAGATCGCTCATATCGAAACCGTGACCCTTCCGGACCTTGCGTGCAAGTTTTTCGGCCTTGTCTTTATCAACCTTGCTTTCAATTTCCTCGACCAGCGAAAGCACGTCGCCCATACCAAGGATTCGCGAGGCCATACGCTCCGGATGAAACACCTCCAAGGCCGCGATTTTTTCCCCGACGCCGAGGAATCGAATCTGCTTACCCGTGACCTCCCGTACCGATAACGCCACACCACCCTTCGCGTCGCCATCAACCTTGGTCAGGATAATGCCCGTCAGCGGCAGGCTGTTATCGAAGGCGGTTGCGGCATTGACCGCATCCTGACCCGCCATGCTGTCGACAACGAACAATGTTTCACGGGCACCAGAACGTGCGTGCACCGCTGTCACCTCCTGCATCATTTCCTCGTCAAGGTGCAGTCGCCCTGCCGTATCGATAATCAGCACATCGGCATACGAGCGCCGCGCCGCATCAAGGGCACGGTCGACGATTGCAACCGGATCGTCGTCGGTACTGCTGGCGCAATGCAGCGCGCCGACCTCGTTGGCCAGCGTTTCCAGCTGCAGAATTGCGGCGGGCCGATAGACGTCCACGCTCACCAGCATGACGCGTTTTTTGTCCTGCTCGATAAGGCGTTTTGCGAGCTTCGCCGCTGTCGTCGTTTTACCCGCACCTTGCAAGCCAGCCAGCAGCAGCACAACGGGAGGTTGGGCACGCAGATCGATTGGCGTATGCGCTGCGCCAAGCAGGGCAACGAGTTCACCGTGAATTATTTTGACCAGTGCCTGCCCGGGCGTAAGGCTTTTGCCGACTTCCTCGCCGATGGCACGTTCGCGAATGCGCTCGAGAAACGTCTTGACGACCGGCAGCGCAACGTCCGCCTCAAGCAAGGCCAGACGCACCTGACGCAGGGTGTCCTTGATATTGCTTTCGGTTATTCGGCCCTGGCCGGAAAGATTGCGCGCGGCGTCGCTCAGGCGCCGACTGAGATTGTCAAACATGCACCGATTCTAAACTGTAAGGACCTTGCCTCGCGACAGCATTTGTATGTTTCGATCGGGTGCGGCCTCGGTCACCTGCCGAAGAATCTCCGCCTCTTCCCCCGGTTTCATGCCGGTCAGCCAGATTTCCGGGTTGTGCCGCAGTCGTTTAAGGTCACGCGTCAAAGTGCGGGGACAGTAATGACCGGACTCGCTTGCCAGTCGCTCCATTTCATCCGGGAACGAAACTTCAATGACGAGTACCCGCAGGTCATCGCAGGCATTCAATACCGGCTACAGGGTTTCATTACTCTTCGTGTCTCCGCTGACCGCGAAAGCACCGCCGGAATTTCGCACGGTGTAGCCGAGCGACGGCACACTGTGCATTACATCAACGGCGTAGAAATCGCGATGATCGATCCGAATCGTGTCCCCGGGGCTGCAGACCCGGTAGCGCAGCATCGGCCTTTCCGGTGTCGGCAATTTCGCGAAGTCCGGCCAGATGACACCGTTGAACAGATGTTCCTGAATCGCGCGCAGGGTCTCTTCGAGCGCGTACACTGTGAGCGGAACGGTGAAGTTCTCGTCGAAAACTCGATCGACGAGCATGGGCAATCCCGCGATATGGTCCAGGTGTGCATGCGTCAGGAAAACATGCCGGATTGAGTCCAGATCGGCTAATTCGAGGTCACCAATCCCGGTTCCCGCGTCGATCAGAACATCGTTGTCGATGAGCATGGCTGATGTGCGTGATCCCGCGCCGATGCCCCCGCTGCAACCTAAAATTCGTATACGCATTGGGTTGGGGTACTATTGAGGCTCGCCAATTAGGGGATAATTCCCTCTTCCAAACGGTAGGTTATGCACCAGCTGGTTTCCGTGTCTCAGATCACAATTCTTTTGCTGTACCTGTTGGCGGTCGTGGCTTTCACCTTGCACCGGCTACCAGCATATGCTGCACGATCGCGGCCATTGCTAAGTGCGGCTACGATTCTCGCCGCCGTTGCACTGTTGTTGCACGGACAACTGCTCGCGCAGGAAATTTTTGCTGACGATGGTTTGCGCCTGACGATGGCCGGCGCCATTTCATTAATTGGATGGCAACTGGCATTGATCGGCCTGCTTGGCACCATTGAATCCTCGTTACGCGGCATGTCGGCCGGATTACTGGCACTGGCCGCTCTCGCCTCACTTGCGACTACGTTTCCATCAGCTACGGCAGCGACGGTGGAATCAAGCTGGCAGATTCAGGCCCACATTCTCATTTCCATGTTTGCCTATGGGCTGCTCACGGTCGGCGCCATTGTCGCAATGTATGCGTTGATCCAGGATAGTCGCTTGCGCAGCGGACAACTCTCAGCCGCCAATCACCTGTTTGCTCCGCTCGAGACCACCGAAAAGATGTTGTTTGGCGTTACGACCAGCGGGTTTGTCGTATTGTTGTTATCGGTCGTTTCGGGTTTCGCTTTCGTCGATAACCTGTTCGCGCAGCATCTCGTACACAAAACGGCGTTGTCACTTTTGGCGCTCGCACTGTTCGGCATTCTCGTCGCCGGCCGGCAATTCGCCGGGTGGCGCGGTAAACGTGCCGTTTACCTGTACCTGTGGGGCTTTGTATTTCTGTTCCTCGCTTATTTCGGCAGCCGCTTCGTTCTCGAACAGATCCTGGGACGCAGTTGGGGCTAGGTTCGAAGTCAGTTCTCGCGGCAGGCTTTCTTGACAGCCCCCTGACGTCCTGCTCAACTGGGCCGGTTAATATTGCATTGGGGGTGCCCTGCTATTGGGCGATGACATATCGCTGGCAAGCCTGATCGGGCTGATTGTCGCACTGCTGCTGCTTTCCGCATTTTTTTCCGGCTCGGAAACGGCGCTCATGAGCCTCAACCGCTATCAGTTGCGCCACAAGGCTCGCCAGGGCCATCGTGGCGCTATTCTGGCCGAACGCCTGTTGAAACGCCCGGAACGAGTGATCGGGCTGATCCTGCTCGGCAACAATCTGGTCAACACAGTCACTGCATCCATTGTCGCCCTCGTGGCCATGGACGTAGCCGGACAGGCGGGCGTTGCGATCGGGACCTTCATTGTCACGATGTTCATTCTGATTTTTGCCGAGGCGGCGCCGAAAACATTGGCCGCATTGCACCCGGAACGAATTGCGTACCCGGCTGCATTGATTTACTACCCGTTACTCAAAATTGTTTACCCCATCGTCTGGTTGACGAACGTGGCCGCCAGCGCCGTTTTGTTTTTATTCGGCGTGCGTACTCGCGAGACCGAATTGCAGGCGCTCACTCGTGAAGAACTACGCACACTGGTCCACGAGGCCGGCGGCAGAATTGCCGGGCGCTACCAGAAAATGTTGCTTAGCATTCTCGACCTTGAACACGTCACTGTCGACGACGTCATGGTGCCGCACAACGAAATCGTCGGCATCGATCTCGACGACGATGAGGCGGAGATCGCCAAAATCGTCGCCAGCAGCCAGCACACTCGATTGCTGGTTTACCAGGACGATATCGATCACGTCATCGGCATACTGCATATGCGCCGACTCGCCAGCCTCACGCAAAGCAAGCTCGACAAGGACACTCTGCGCGAGTTGCTTGATGAACCATACTTCGTACCCGAAGGAACTCCATTAAGCGTGCAGCTGATCCAGTTTCAGCGTCGCCGGCAACGCATCGCACTGGTAGTTGACGAGTACGGTGACATCCAGGGCATCATCACGCTTGAAGACATCCTCGAGGAAATCGTCGGCGAATTCGCTACGGACCCAGACGGTGCTGGCGACGATATTATTGACGAGGGCAACGGAACATTCCTGGTTGATGGCACTGCCAATATTCGCGAAATCAATCGGGAACAGCACTGGCATTTGCCCACGGACGGGCCGAAGACAATGAACGGCCTGATTCTCGAAATGTTGGAAACCATTCCGGAACCCGACACCAGCCTCAAGATCGCGGGCTACCCGATTAATATTGTGGAAGCCGATGGCAATCGGATCCGCAGAGTTCGCATCGGGCCACGCGAAACGGACACCGCTAAAGGCGACTAGAACGCTGCGTCCAGTGCCTCACTGACTCGACGCACACCACTCACCTTGATGCCGTCAGGAATTTTACGCGGCACATTTCCCTCGGCAACAATGGCATGGGTAAATCCCTGTTTTGCAGCGGCCAGAATTCTTTCGCTGCCAAAGCGCACGGGTCGAATCTCGCCGGCAAGGCCAATCTCACCAAAACTCACGAGACGATCGCGACATGGACGATTGCGAAAACTGGAAACGATCGCAAGCAGTGCGGGCAGGTCGACGGCGGTTTCCGAAATCCGCAGGCCGCCAACTACATTGACGAATACATCTTCCGCGGTCAGCTCCAGATCTCCGTGGCGCTGCAGCACTGCGAGAAGTAGCGCCAGTCGATTCTGATCCACGCCTGTCGCAAGACGTTTTGGATAGGATCCATTGCCATCGGCAACGAGCGCCTGAATCTCGACCAGCAACGCCCGGCTACCTTCCCAGGCGACGGACACAATGCTGCCTGGCTCTGAAATACTCTCCCGTGACAGGAATATTGCTGACGGATTGCTGACTTGTTTAAAGCCGTTCTCCGTCATTGCAAACACACCCATCTCACCGCTGGCGCCGAACCGGTTCTTCACCGATCGAATCAACGTGAATCGACTCGATAAATCGTTCTCCACGTACAGCACGGTATCAACCATGTGCTCCACAACACGCGGACCCGCGATTGTGCCTTCCTTGGTCACGTGACCTATCACGAAAACGGAAACCTCCGTCTGTTTCGCAAACTGTACAAGGCGCCCGACACATTGGCGCAACTGCGCGACAGAACCTGGCGCGGATGGCAAATCCGTGGTTACCATCGTTTGTACCGAATCAATCACCAGCACTTTCGCCGCACACGCGCTCGCCTGCTGCAAAATATTTTCAATCGAGGTATCGGCGAGCAGTTGTATGTCGGCACTGGCGAGGCCGAGTCGATGTGAGCGTTGCCCGACCTGGCGCAGGGATTCTTCGCCGGTCGCATACAAGACCGGCAATTCCGCGGCAAGGTGGGACGAAACCTGCTGCAACAGTGTCGACTTGCCGACGCCCGGATCACCGCCAAGCAGCACCACGGCCCCCGGAACCAAACCACCGCCAAGCACCCGATCGAACTCGTCAAAGCCGGTGCTGTTGCGATGCTCCAGGTCACCCGGCAGAGACTCGATGGTCACCGGCGCGGCCCCGCTCACCGCCTTACTGGTCGGCGATGAAATCGTGGTGCGGGACAGGGTGTTCCAGGATGCGCAGTCCGGGCATTGGCCCGCCCATTTGACGCTATGCGCGCCGCACTCGGTGCAAACATAGGCCGTTCGTGCCTTCGCCATACGTAATGCTCTGTTTTGCAAGGGTTTAATGAAAATGACCACTAGCGGCGCGCTGCAATACGTTGCTCTGCGTCACATTGCGCGAAGTGGCTGAAGCCAATGATAGCAAAGCTTCCAGCGTCCCTTATTACATAAAAATGCCAACCCTATCTCATAAAGAAATCAAACCCTTTCCTATACTTTCGGCGTCATAAAGGGAAACTGATCGCGTTGACTCCAGATAAAAGGCAAAAGCATAACCGGCTGATTGCGCTGAGTTTTGCCAGCGTACTTCTGCTACTCGTCTACGGTCCACTGGCACAGTGGTTCGTGGCTGCCGATCGCCTGTTATATGACAACCTCGCATCGCACCTGCCCCGCCAGCCGCTCGGCAACGCCTTCATAGTCAGCATCGATCCTGCCAAAGCCGACCCAGAGTCGTTGATCAACACTTATGGCAACGTCGTCAACGTGCTGCAAAACGGCAAGGTGAGACGCATCATCATGACAGAGCCGCCGAAACTCGCGGGCGACCGGGCGTTCAGGTTGCGGCCATTACGCGACGTGCCGAGGGTTATTACATTGTGCATGTTGAATCCGCGAAGGAAGGCGACTACCCGCTTGTAAACGGTCAGGCGATCGGCCCGCAGGCGCGAAAGCTGAGCGATAACGATGTGGTGCAACTGGCCGGCGTCAAGATGGGGTTCTTCAAGTCCTAATCGACGATTTCTGGGGCCTCGCGATTCATGACGCCGCAGATCAGTTCGTAGGGTATGGCGCCCGCCCAGGGCGCAACTTCTTCGACCGGCAGATGCGGCCCCCACAGCGTCGCCACGTCACCGACCCGATCGCTGCCACCCTGACCCAGGTCAACAGCGATCATGTCCATCGAAACATGGCCAATTAACCCGACCCGACGACCATTGATGAGCACCGGCGTACCATTCCGGAACTGCCGCATATAGCCATCGCCGTAACCCGCGGAGATAATGCCAAGCGTGCTGTCTGCCGCTGCGGTGTAACGGCCTTTATAGCCAACTCTTGCGCCCTTCCGCAGCGGCTTGACCGCGATCAGTCGGGCTTCGAACTGCATCACCGGCTTCAGCCCGAGTTGCGACCCGGTTTGGCCTTCGAATGGCGAGACGCCATACAAGGCAATCCCCGTCCTGACCCAGTTCCTGCCGGCCAGGCCCGGCCAGCCCAGCGCGGCCGGTGAGTTCGCGATACTGATCTCACCGTCAAAACCGGCAGCAAGCCTGCGGAACCGGTCCAGCTGCACCTGCGTTCCAGGATTCGCTCGCTCGTCCGCACTGGCCAGATGACTCATCAGGCGCAACTCGGCAACGGCTGGACATTTCTTCAGGCGTGGAATCAGCGTTGCCGACTCATCGGGATCAAAACCCAGCCGGTTCATGCCGCTATCAAACTTGAGCCACACGACGGCCTTCCCGGTTTTGCACGCCTCAAGCAACGCGATCTGCTCGTGACAATGCGCGACAATCTCAAAACCGTGTTCGATAGCCGCAGCCAGCTCATCTTCTGCCAGCACTCCGGCCAGCAGCACAATCGGTTTGCTGATGCCGGCGTCGCGTAGCAGCAACGCCTCAGGCAGGCGCGCTACCGCAAATGCATCAACATCGGGCAGGCTCTGGGCAACCGCGAGCAAACCATGACCGTAGGCATTGGCTTTGACGACGGCCATGAGCCTGGCATCAGGACAAGTACTGCGAATGACACCGAGGTTATGTTTCAGAGCACCGAGCCGGATAAGTGCTCGTGCGCCAAAACTCACGGATAGGCCTCGTCCGCATAGCTGTTCGGCACCCAGTTCTCGAACTTGGTGTAGCGGCCGACAAAGGTCAACGGGAAACTACCAATCGGGCCATTACGTTGCTTGGCAATTGCGATGTCAGCAATCCCCTTGCGTGGCGTGTCCTGGTTGTAGACTTCCTCGCGATAGATAAAAACGATCAGGTCGGCATCCTGTTCGATGGCACCCGATTCGCGCAAATCCGACATGACCGGCCGCTTGTCGGTACGCTGCTCGACGCTTCGATTCAGCTGCGACAATGCGATCACAGGTACTGACAGTTCCCTCGCCAGTGACTTCAACGAGCGCGAAATTTCCGAAATCTCGGTGGCGCGATTTTCCTTATTGCCCGGCACAGTCATCAGCTGCAGATAGTCGATAACGATCAGCCCCAGACCGTGTTCACGTTGCAGGCGTCGCGCACGCGCACGGATTTCCGTTGGTGACAAGCCGGCCGAATCGTCGATGAAAATGGGCGCATCGGACATCAACTGCACGGCCGTGTTGATTCGCGACCAGTCTTCGTCCGGGAACCGGCCGGTTCGCAAATGCGACTGGTCCACGCGGCCAAGCGAAGAAATCATGCGGAACGCCAGCTGCTGCGACGGCATTTCCATCGAGTAGATAGCTGTTGGAATCTTCGAGCCAATCGCCGCGTTCTCGGCAATATTGATCGCCAACGTTGTTTTGCCCATCGATGGCCGGCCAGCGATGATGATTAAATCGCCAGGTTGCAGACCCGCGGTTAATTTATCGAACTCGGTGAATCCGGTCGAAATGCCGGTGATGTCGCCATCCGACTGATGCAGCAAATCGATGCGATCGACGGCGGCGGGAAGAATCTCCTTGAGCGCCTTGAAGCCGGACTTGCCGCGCGCGCCCGACTCAGCGATCTCAAATACGAGCCGTTCCGCTTCATCAACAATATCGGCTGCGCTGCGCCCATCGGTAGAAAATGCAGCGCCGCTGATTTCGTTACCGGCCGAAATCAAAGAGCGCAACATCGATCGCTCACGCAGGATTCTTGCGTACGAGCGAGCATTGGCTGCACCGGGTGTTTCATTGGCTAGCGTCGCCAGATACTCAAGGCCACCGGCCGCTTCGAGCTCACCGCGGTTGTCCAGGTGCTCCGAAACAGTGACTACGTCGCTGGGATTGGCACTTTCGGCCAGACTCGCGATCGCCGCGAATATCAGACGGTGGTCCTTGCGATAAAAGTCGCTTGCCGTCACGACGTCAGCGACCTTGTCCCAGGATTTGTGATCGAGCATGAGGCCGCCGATCAGTGATTGCTCGGCTTCGATGGAGTGAGGCGGTACCCTAAGGCGCTGTTCGGCGCCTCCGGCGGGTACCCCATCATCGAACGCACGTACCATTCAGGCCAGCTCCAACCAGATTCGACTGGTCACATTTATAGCACGTTCCCGACGTTATTCGGCAGCGACGATTCGTACCTTGATGGTCGCGTTGACATCGGAGTGCAAATGCACGCCAATTTCATACTCGCCCAGGTCATGGATCGGACCGTCGGCCATGCGAATCTCGCCGCGTTCGACCTCAACTTGCACAGCCTTTAACGCGTCAACGATATCGATCGGACCAACGGAACCAAACAGCTTTTCTTCGGTGCCGGCATTTGCCGTAATGACGATTTCCAGATCTTTCATTGTCGCGGCGCGTGCCTGGGCTGCTTTGAGCTCCGCCGCAGCAGCTTTCTCAAGCTCCGCACGACGTGCGTCGATTTCGCGCATGTTCTTTGGCGTTGCCAGGGCCGCTTTACCCTGAGGAATCAGGAAGTTACGCCCATAACCGGGCTTTACCTTAACGAGATCGCCGATGTTGCCGAGATTCGCGACTTTGTCCAAGAGGATGACGTTCATTTCTAATCCTTCACTTAGTGTTGTTTCGTCACGCGGTTTCGATAGCGAAACCACGCATCCGTGTAACCCAAAACTGCCAGCGCCGGAAACAGGTACTCAAACAGCACCAGTGTCAGCACATACGCGGCGATCACAACCGCGAACGGCACGAACCCGCTCGCATGCAACCAGTGCACCATGGCCGCGCCCTGTAACCAGAACACCGCGAAAATCACCACTGCGATGCTCTGTATCCATATAACGTCAAACGCAAAACCGGCGGCCGATGTCACCGCCAGCAGCGATGCGATAACGTAACCAAAATTCAATTCACAAAAACGGCCAAACTCAGCGCTGTTCCCCGGCACCTGCCGAATCAGCCAGTAGCCGAGCAAGATCACACAAGCGAGGCCAAACCAAAACCCGATTGCAAACAACGTTGTCATCACGCCCGCGAACTGAATGGGGCTCATATCAAGCGTTGTTTGCCAATCTGGCAAAGGCAGGCTTTGCAAGACCGGATTTGACCCAATTACTCCCTGCCAAAATGCGACAGGATCACTACTTAGTACATAAAACGCACAAGTCCCAACGATGGCGACAATCACAGACGTTTGTAACGCCAGTGTCAGTGACCGCGTGCCTCGCAATACCCTGGCCAACAGCAAAATCGGTAACCAGAAGGTCGCGATCCCGACCAGCGCCAGAACCGGGGGTGCCCCCGATGCCGCGCTGACGACCAGCAAAACAATCCCGGCCAATGCTGTCGTGAGCAACACTCTCCGAAAATCCTGTTGCACCACGAGCAACACAAGGATTGCTCCGCTGATCGTTGCCAGCCCAGGCATCAGCATGGTCATTGCCAAAGCAAGACCTGCGTTTAGTGGCCGGGCGAGCAGCCATGCTGCCACCGACGGCATTAACCTCAGCCTTTGCGGGCTAGTGCCGATCGGTATATGGCAATAATGCCAGGAACCGCGCACGTTTCACGGCGGATTGCAGCTGCCTCTGGTAAATCGCCTTGGTGCCCGTAATGCGACTCGGAACAATCTTGCCGGTCTCAGTGATGTAGGCCTTGAGCAGGTTGAGATCCTTGTAATCAATCTCTGTAATGTTTTCGGCTGTAAAACGGCAATACTTACGCCGGCGTGAATATCGACTCATGATTCTGCTCCTCAGGCGCTCTTTTCAACGGCAATCTCGGCCGTATCGTCGTCGGACTCGTCGTTGTCAGCGTCATCCGCTGCATCGCCCGGATAATCGTCTTCGTCGACATTGTTGTTATTGTCGTCGGAACGCATCGTGGCTTCGGCGGCCGCCTTGGCGTCACGCCGATCCTGCGCATCGCGCTCTTTAGCCTTTTCTTCAGCTACGGCGACAGCCATCAGCGACGCTTCAGTATCGGCCCGATCGCGCACAATAATGAGGTTACGCAGCACGGCGTCATTGAACTTGAACGCAGCCTTGATTTCGTCCAGAGCATCACGACCGCACTCCACATTCATCAGAACATAGTGGGCTTTGTGAACCTTGTGGATCGGATGGGCCAGCTGACGGCGACCCCAGTCTTCCGTACGGTGAATGGCACCGCCGGTCCCGGTCACCATGCCCTGGTATTTTGCTACCATGGCTGGAACCTGTTCGCTCTGGTCAGGATGGACCAGAAACACGATTTCGTAGTGTCTCATTGTGCTCCCTTTCGGTTGAAATCCGGCCGGCTGCTTCGCCATTCCGACAAAGCACCCCTTCAGATTACAGCCACCCGGCTATCCGGTGTGGCAAGAGGTTACGGTCCGAAGACCGCCCCGGTATAGGACGGGGACGCGCATCCTACCCGTTACTACCCGGGGACGCAAGCCGGGGGCGCCGTTGGCGGACGATCTCGTAGAGGCAAATTCCGGCTGCGACAGAGACATTCAGGCTCGATACGGCGCCCGCCATCGGCAGGCTGACCAGCGTATCGCAACGGGCCATGATTCCCTTGCCAAGACCACTGCCCTCCTGGCCCATGACCAGAACCAGGGGTCGGTCCAGATCCGTGTCGTAGAGCGACTGTGTGGCCTTGTCGGTGGTGCCGACGATGGCGACTCCGTAATCCGCGAGCCAGGCTAGTACACGCCCCAAATTGCCAACCTGGGCGAATGACATGTGTTCGGCAGCGCCCGCCGCAACCTTGCTGACTGTCGGGCCTAGCGATGCCGCCCCGTGGCGCGGCACGATCACCGCATCGACCCCTGCCGCGTCAGCCGTTCTCAGGCAGGCGCCGAGATTGTGCGGGTCCTGCACACCGTCGAGCATCAAGAGCAACAACGGTGCCGCCGAATCGCCGAGCCGTTCCTCGACCAGGGTGCGGAGGCTGGCCTCATCGAGCAATGTGCTACGACGCACTTCGGCGACGATGCCCTGGTGGCGCGATTCGCGACTAATTTGCTGCAGGCGCGCCCGGTTTGCCGGTTGAATCTCGATCCCGCGGTTGTTTGCTTCGCTGATGAGCGCTTCGACGCGGGGATTGGTTGACTGATACTCGGCAAAGATGCGCTGTACCGCCGATGACTTGTTCGCCAGCAACTGTTCCACCGCGCGTAATCCAGTGACGTAGTTTGCCTTGCTCATCGCGAGTTCCGTGCACCTTCCGCAGCCACGGGCCGAAAGTCGATGCGCCGGGTGTCGAGATCCACGCGATGTACGCGCACTCGCATTGCCTCGCCTAACGAAAAGGCTTTGCGCGTACGTTCGCCAATCAGGCGCTGCGAACCCGACTCGTAATGGTAGTAGTCGTTTGCAAGACTGGTCACGTGCACCAATCCGTCGATCTGCAATTCCGTGATCTGTACAAACAAGCCGAAATTTGTAACGCCGGTGATCACGCCGGCAAATTCTTCGCCAACATGATTCTCCATGTACTCACATTTCAGCCAGGCTTCCACATCGCGCGTTGCCTCCTCGGCACGCCGCTCGTGGGCTGACGTGATAGTTCCGAGGCGTTCCATTTCACCGGCACCATAGGAATAACGCCCCGGCTTGCCGCCGCGGACTATGTGCCGTATTGCCCGATGCACGAGCAGGTCGGGGTAACGCCGTATCGGCGAGGTGAAATGCGCATAGGCGTCCAACGCGAGGCCAAAGTGACCAATGTTCTGCGGTGTGTACTCAGCGTGTGTCAGGGAACGCAACATCGCCATCGATATGGCCGCGCTGTCGGGCCGGCCCTTGACCTGCGCGAGCAAATCATTGAACTGGCGCGGCACGACATGCTTCGGATGCGGCACCTTCAGTCCCAGCGAGAGCAGATACAGGCGCAACTCGTCGAAGCGATCGACATCGGGCTTCGGATGCACACGGTACAAGCCAGGTATCTTGTTCTTGCTCAGAAATTTCGCGGCCTGCACGTTGGCCGCAATCATGCACTCCTCGATCAGTCGATGCGCATCGTTACGGGCTTCGACCTTGATTCCGACGATGGAGCCATCCTCGCCGAGTTCGAACTTGGTCTGCGGCAGATCAAGTTCAATGGCACCGCGACGTTGCCGCACAGTCGCAAACACCTTATACAGCGCATGCAACTCGTTAATCACGGGCTGCAGGGCCCGCGGCACGGATGAGTCCGATTTGCCTTCGAGAAAATCACCGACCTGGGTATAGGTCAGCCGCGCCGACGAGCGCATCACGGCCTCGGCAAACTTTGCGCGCGTCACCTGGCCGTCACGGCCGACGCGCATATCGCACACCATGCATAGCCGGTCGACTTTCGGATTCAGCGAACACAGGCCGTTGGACAAAACCTCGGGCAGCATCGGTACCACACGGTCCGGAAAATACACCGAGGTACCGCGAAGGATCGCCTGCTTGTCCACGGCCGATCCGACCTGCACGTAGTGCGCCACATCGGCGATAGCAACCAGCAAGCGCCAACCGTCGCCGCTGCGTTCGCAAAAAACTGCATCGTCAAAATCCCGCGCATCTTCGCCGTCAATCGTGAGCAGATCGACGCCGCGCAGGTCCAGGCGATCCTTTTTCGCGGCCGACGGCACGTCCACACCAAAGCTCTTGATCTCGTCGCGCACGGCTTTCGGCCACTCTGTCGGGATTGAGTGCGACTGGATGGCGATATCGGTCGCAATACCTTTTTGCTTGGGATCGCCGATGATGCGGACGATGCGCCCGGTTGCCTGCTCAACCTGAGATGGGTAAACGAGGATCTCGGCAACGACGATCTGTCCGGGGCGAGCTTTATTCGATTCGCCGGACGCGATCAGGATGCGATGCGCGATCCTGGCGTTGTCAGGAATCACGAGTCCGATGCCGCGTTCACGAATAAACTGGCCGGCAATCTCGCGGACACCGCGCTTGAGAACCTCGACTAGCTTGCCCTCGGGCTTGCCGCGCCGGTCCTCGCCAATGATTTTGATCGCGACACGGTCACCGTCGAAGACCGAACGCATTTCGCGCGCCGACAGGTAAACATCGTCGCCACCATCGTCTCTAACCACGAAGCCGAAGCCATCGCGATGGCCGCTGACTACACCGGCCAGCAGATCCAGCTTGGCCATCAGGCAGAATTCACCGCCGCGATTCTCGATCACCTGCCCGGCGTGAACCATCTTGTACAGGCGCTCGACCAGAAGGTCACGCATGCGCTGACCTTTGAGGTCGAGATCGGCCAGCATCTGATCGGCATTGACCGGCCACCCGGCCGTTTCAAGGTAGCCGAGCAAGGCAGTGCGGTCCGGAATCGGATGCCGGTAATCCTTTGACTTTGATTTGGCCTTGGTCCCGGTTTTGGCCTTGGGTTTGACCCTGTTCTCGGACTTGGCCCTGGTATTGGCTGCAGCGACCGGCCCGGTGGTTTTTTTGCTTTTCCTATTTGCCAAACGATGTAGCCTCTGCGGGTTGCTCTAATTGACTGCCCCACCCGGTTTCAGTAGAGTGCGCTGCCTTGCGGGTGCTGGGATTGTACGCGGTTCTGGCCCGAACAACGCAAATTGCCCAGATGGCGGAATTGGTAGACGCGCCAGCTTCAGGTGCTAGTGGGCCTAAGTGACTCGTGATGATTATCTACCGAAGAATCACGCGGTTACAAGGAGTGGTCGGCCAAGGGTAATGCGACTGGTATCGATTTTGTCGTATCTGCGGTTTGATAGGTTTGTTTGATATCTGATTGGTTTGTGAAATGCCCAGGTGGCGGAATTGGTAGACGCGCCAGCTTCAGGTGCTGGTTATCGTAAGGTAGTGGAGGTTCAAGTCCTCTCCTGGGCACCAATCAGATATTACAAATTTGTTAGTTCGAAATTGAATTGGATGCTGCCCCTGCATTTACAATTAGGTCGCTGCGGCCACTAGCGACTGAAGAGTTCGCCCATATTGGATATGTAGTCATCGACGGACAACGTTGGTGGTGCAATCAACTCAGCCAAATCGGTCTCGCCGCGCGCCTGTAATAACCTGCGTGCTGCCATTCGACTCTCATTGACCGAAACCTTCTTGATACCTAAGACACTTGAGATCCTTTGGATTGCATCGTCATCATCGATCGGTTTTTTACAACCAAGAATCAGCGCCAATCGAATTAGAGGGGTCGCGGCGCTTTTCAAAATAGCCTCGTCCAAATGAACAAAAGTAATTGTGGGTTTGGTTGCTTTTACGAACAGATAATCACCGAGTTCGGCATCACAATGGGCAATCGCTTGTCGGAGAGAACCAATCGAAGCGCCAGTTAAAGAAACCTGCGTACAGGTTCGGGTTTAGGATGTTGAGCCAAAGGCTGAACTAAAATGATTCCGCAGATAGGGGCCTGCCAAAACTTTTTCATACCTGGGTTCCCCTCCAGATTCCAAACACGACGGAATACATTCGATCTCTGAGTCGAAATTCGTATTATGAAAATACGCCATTGATTGTCGTCGGATCGCGTCGCTTTTCAGATTGCTAGATTGGACGACGCGGTGCAATGTTGATACCCATCGATCATTGGTCCAACGCGCCAACATGTCACCAATATTTATAATGAAAGCATCATCGACAAGCGGTGCCTTTACCCAACTTCCTGCCGCCAGTTTAAGTTCAAGTCCGGGTACGGTGGGGTCAGACTTCAAAATCGTAATACTGCCGTAGTCGGTGTGTTCGCCGGCGCTTCTTTGCGTTGGCAATAGGGGTTTGTCGAAGCCCGGATAGTTTAGGCAACGAAGCGCGTTCATCGGATGCGTGTGAAATTTCTTGAAATAATCATGCGGCATATCGAGCGCCGCAGCGAATAACCTCAATACCTTTCCGGCCAGCTCCGTCATCTCATTGAAATAAGTCGCCAATGCGATTTCCAACTTGGGAAGCGCTGCGGGCCAAAGGTTTTCGCCAAAATGAAATTCATATTCGGCGGAGGTCAAATCGATCGGCGGCGCCAGTAATGGTCCGATACCGAAACTTTCCTTGACGTCAGGTGGCGTATCGACGCCCATCGATTTTGCCAACGCCTCCGATGCCATCGGGAAGTAGCCACGTGGGCACTTCGGGTCGGAAGATTTGGCCGTGAGTTTTTCTTCAAGCGGTAAATCGAAGAAGCCTGTCGTCTGAACCCACGCATTCTCGATGACTTTTTCGGGCACTCCGTGATTCTCGATAATCAGGAAGCCAGTGCTTCTACAGATATCATCAACACGTGCCGCAATGGCCGCTTGTTCTATCAGTGTCCCGCAGAGAAAAGCGCCGAGATCAATCGCCTCGATGGCCGGCACCTTTTTTGTTTTCTGCATATTAAATCTCATCGATGTCACGATGGAGCAGTATTAACTGAACGCCACAAAGGATAGTCCGAAAATATAAACTATCCGAACAGCCGCTTGTGAATCTGCACGTAGTATTCCATTTCTTCAGGTTTGGACATGCTGATTCTTGACCATGACGAGTGATACGGCGGAAAATCCCGACCCGTCAGAATTCCATACTCCTGCATCTGTTCCTGATACTTTGCGTTTTCCATGCCGGTCTGTATGAATGCAAAGTTTGCGTTCGATTTTACATATCGAAGTTCGAGCTCTTCGCACATGTTTTCAACGATGGCTCGTGACTCTTTGTTCTTCCGAATCACAAACTTTGGAAACTCCGGATCGAGATAACTTGCATAAGCTGCCTCGATGGCAAGTGCGTGAGTTTCACCGGTCTTCATTCCGCGCATTTTCTCTGCGAGTTCCGGATGAGCAAAGCCGAATCCGATGCGCATCCCGGCCAGGCCATGAATCTTCGAAGCCGTTCTGGCTACAATGATGTTGTTGTGCCCTGCAGCGACTAGCCCCATCATCGATTCGTAGTCGGGATTGTCGACGAATTCGTGGTATGCCTCGTCGACAAAAACCAGGCGTTCTTTGGACATTTCCAAAACAAAATTACGCATCGCATCCTTGTTCAGCACGGATGGAATCGGGTTGTTCGGGTTAACCAGGTAGACCATGTCCGTATCGTTGCGGACCGCTGCGCGCATCGCATCGAGATCGAAGTTCAGACTTTCGTTGACCGGTACCCGTATTATTTCGGCTCCGTGCCTTTGTGCATGTTCCAGCAGGCTCTGGTAGGTTGGGTCGGCACATACGATTGAGCCATTGTTGCTGGCCGCGATCATTCCGGCAATTCTCAAAATTTCGCTCGAACCGGTACCAACAACGACGTTATCTGTGGATACGCCATTAATGTCCGCCAAAACTTTGACGAGCGGTTGATCATCGCCGCTGTAGCGATTGAGAAGATACAGGTTTGCGTGAACTGCTTTGAGGGCGACCCGCGACGGACCGTACGGATTCTCATTGGCCATGAGTCGAATCATGTAGTCTGGCCGCGGAATGTCCGCCGCCAGCGCATTGCTCATCAATCTCATTTGGGGCGTTAGTGGCGTCCTCGGTATGGCAGGAATCAGGCCGCTGGCAGCGAATGCGCCTCCGCCGATCAAAATCTGGCGTCTCGTCAAGTTTGTCATTCTTTCTCCCTATGGGCTTCCGTTTCGTCAAGTCTGTCCGGCATGCCGACGTAATACCGATCAAAGATTTACTAACTAAGATTACTCATCTTTAACACCAATCCCCATAATCTTTGATCTCTTTTGAATATATACAATTACCGTAATTATGTAACCGACTATCATCATTCTGCCCGTATTATCGATATCGGAAAAGGCAAGGTTTGCTTGAACTAACAATATCAGAATGCCAATCACACTTATCTTTTTTAACGCTCTCTCAGACATTCGGAAGTGCGCATTTGCAAATACGTCAGGTAATTTCTTGGCAAAATAAAATGCGGCAAGTAATGGAACGATATCGTAAATAAACACAAGTCCACTACCCAGCATAATTATGTATCGCATATCTTTACCGGCGAGTATCGGTATTGATGCAACGATCAGAAGTAAAGTGAGCATAATGTGTGGCGTATTGAATCTTTTGTTAACAACAGCCAGCCTTTTGGGCAGCCAGCCGTCTTCACACGCAATAATCACTGATTTTGTCGCCCAGGAAAATGTCGAATTAATACTGGTTGCGAATGCGAAAAGTGCCGCGCTAACTACAAAAGCAGCATAGAGAGACGGCGGCAATATCACTCTTGCGACTTCAGTTAATGTCTTTCCTGCTGTTTGTTCAACTGGCAATATACCGACTGCGACAACCGACACGGTTGCTATGAAAAAGGCCGCAACAAGCGTGCTGTAAATAATCGCGCGGGGCAGATCGTGATGTGGATTCTTCATTTCACCGCCAAGCTCGGAGACATAATAAGCACCCCCGGTGGCAAAAGACATCAGAACACAAGCCATTCCAAAACCGTACCAACCGTCGGGAAACAGTTTTTCCTGATCAGTAAAGTTGGTGTAATCCACCTCTAAAATTCCAAAGAAAATGAGCGAGGATAGCCCACAAAGAAGAAAGACAATCATGACTTTCTGAATTGCAGAAGCCTGTCGAATCCCCAACAGATTTACAATATAAAAAGCAAGCAAAACACCGAGTGCAACATATTTCGCGTTTAAATCCGGCAATAAGGCGAGTGCATATTCAGCAAAACCTAATGCGAATAAAGCAATAAGAAAGTAAGTGACCATCAAAAGCGCGAGAAAGAAAAAGCCAGCCTTTGGCCCTAGAACACGTTTGCAATAGACATAAAGCCCGCCAGTCGCGGGCATTGCCGAGCCCATAAAAACTACGGGCAGTTGTTTGATGATAGAAAATATTGCCGACAGAACAATGGCAAAGGGTACAGCATAGGCGGTAAAACCAATCCCGATACCGATAAGCACCAAAACTCCTGAGCCAATTACCTGACCAAGTGCAATGGCAAAAACATCCCAAAAACCAAGGCTCCTTTTTAAATGCATAAATTTTACTTCCTACAAAAGGGCAAGCGCCGCATCAAAATCAGCGATCAAATCTTTTACGTCTTCAAGCCCTGTAGACACTCTGATCATTCCGTCCCGGATTCCCATTTCAAGTCGCTGCTCAATTGGAATATCAAGAAATGCCATTAATGCCGGAATTTGCGTGGTTGTTCTGACCCCGCCAAGACTGGCGGAGAAGCAGCTAAGCTCAAGATTATCAAGCACCTTAAGCGCTTCATCACCGTCTTCAACTTCAAAAGTGAGCATACCCCCAAACTTGGGCATCTGTTCTTTGGCAATATGATGTTGAGGATGACTTTCAAGGCCTGGGTACCATACCTGCTTCACTGAGGGATGGTTTTCAAAATAAGCAGCAAGGGTAGCCGCAGAGCGACAGGCTCTTTCCAGCCTGACACTGAGAGTTTGGATACCGCGCCCCAGCATCCAGGCACTAAACGGCGCAAGTGGTGCGCCCAGTTTTACCATGGTATTCCAGCGAATTTGCTCGAGAAAATCATCCGGAAGCAATTCCGATTTCATGCATATTGCCCCACCAATCACATCACTATGGCCGCCGATAAATTTTGTTGCGCTTTCCACCACAATATCCACGCCAACATCCAGCGGTCTCATTACATAAGGGGAGGCAAATGTATTATCACACACAACAACAATTCCCCGGTCATGTGCGATCTTCACAATAGGCGCGATAGGCGCCACTTTCATGGACGGGTTGGCGATGGTTTCAAAATAAATCACTTTGGTATTAGGACGGATTGCAGCCTCGATCGCCGCCATATCCGCCGTATCAACAAAGGTGGTTTCGATATTGTAATCCGTTAATCGGTGATCAAGCATCTCATGAGTTGAGCTATACGTGGTCCAGTCGCAAACGATGTGATCACCACTTTTGAGAAGGCCAAGAAGCGTTACTGAGATTGCCGCCATACCGGATGCCGTAGCAAGACAGGCATCCGCTCCTTCAATGACCATCATTTGATCTTCAAACTGATATTCGTTGGGATTACCGCATCGGCCATAAATATTTACGGCCTTGCGTTCACCGTCAAGAATACGCTGAAAGATATCGCTATCGTATTGAAAACTGGACGCCATCACGATCGGCGGCGTTACAGCTTTGGTCGCTTCATCCGGCGGAATATAGGCTGTCTTACTATCAAAGCGAAGATTGTTACGTTTTTCTTTTTTCATTGATGGCCCCAGTTTGCTGCAAGTCTATATCCCACCCGATCTTGAATCCAAAAGACAACCAATTGCAAAAGAAGCCATGGCAGAAATCATTGTAATGTCGTAACTGTTAAAAATGTTATAGCCAAAACGGATAATCGGCGTATAAAACAAATCAACGCTGTTTTGCATCAGAGCGTTCAGTTTGGCAAAAGGTGAATGAATGGATTGCCAAGGCCAACGCATACGTAAGAGAATACACTCAGGCTGTTGGTCATTGTAGTTATTTTCGATTATTAATGTGCTCAAAAAGGACTGTCATAGTGAAGTCAAAATTTACCGTACTTGCTTTACTCCTGTGCACCGCCCGTTTTCTTGCAGAGTCGCCATGTGACTTTAGGTCATCAAGGTGATTACGCCAAGCGTAGCGGATCTGCTCAGCCTGCGTGACAAAGTCGCCGTGGTCACGGGCGCCTCGCAAGGCATAGGCGCCGGAATCGCACTGCGTCTGGCCGAGGCCGGTGCGATGACAGTCGTCCACTATCGAAGCAATGAGGCTGGTGCAAACGCCGTTGTCGACGAAATTCGTGCTGCAAATGGTGAAGCCATAGCGCTGGGCGCCCGCCTGGAAGATGAGTCCGCTACCAAGGTGTTTATTGACCAAATCAACCACAAATACAAGTCGATCGATGTCCTGGTAAACAACGCGGGTGTTTTCCCGAGCAAGCCATTCCTGGAAATGTCGCTTAAGGATTGGAATGAGATGTTCTCGGCAAACGTCGATACAGCTTTCAACTGTTCGAAATTTACGGCGAATGCTATGAAAGCGGCAGACGGCGGGACAATCGTGAATGTCGCATCGATATCTGCGTTGTGCCCCGGCGATAACCATAGCCATTACAACAGCAGCAAAGCTGCGATGGTCATGATGACGCGTTCAATGGCGAAAGAACTTGCCCGGCACGGCATTCGCGTTAATGCAGTCTCACCGGGGCTGATTGATAGCGATCGACTACCGCAGGACTGGCCGGAAGGGGTTGCGCGTTGGAAAGAGAATGCACCGCTTGGGGTCTTGGGTCAGGCGAGTGATGTGGCGGACGCGTGCTTGTTTCTATGCACCGCAGCTTCCCGCTTCATCACAGGCCACAACCTGGTGGTCGATGGCGGCATAATGTCGACCGATTTGTACTGACGGTAAATACGACCGGCAGAGATTTAGGGTCAAACCGGTACGACTTTCGGTATGGCCACTATCCCCACAGTTATCACATGGTTACTGCCCACCCGTTGTTAACCGATTGTTTTCCCGCAGTATGGGCGGGATTGCCCACGGGATACGTAGCTTCAGGTGCTGGTTATCGAAAGGTAGTGGAGGTTCAAGTCCTCTTCTGGGCACCATCCTGTGAAACTACGCTACAAGATCGTTGTCACGGTTCGCCTGACGTTCTCGAGCTGCTCGAGATCGAGATCAATTAGATTGGTCGGGCCTCGATCTTTGCAGTTGATAACTGTGGCCCGCCGCAAAAGGCCCGGGAATTTCCGTCTTTCCGCCGGTTGACCAACTTATTTCCATTCGTTCGATGCGGTCATACTGTCCCAGACCGAAGTGAACCAATGGTTCGTCGAACGATATATAGCCGCCGCTGGCCTTTAGCTCACGCATTTGATGCCGCTCTCCGCCACTTCCATAATGAACGGTGAACTTTGTGCCAATCCCGTCCCGATTGCCGACTTCGTCGCGCAGTCGAAAAACAATACTGTTGCCTTTCTGCGTATTGTTTCGCAATAGCCAAAGCGGTCCGTTGACCGAGTTGGTGACAAAATCCAGGTCGCCATCGCGGTCGAAGTCCAGCGTCGTATAGGCGCTGACTATCATGAAATTTTGTAGGCCAAAGGCGTCGGTCTGGTCACTGAAGCGCTTGCCGCCCTCGTTGTGAAAAAAGAAATTTGCTGTCGTTCCCGAGGGAGTTGCCCGAAACCACGAGCCGGCAGCAACATATATATCCTGCCACTCATCGTTGTCGACATCGGCAAAGCGCGCGTTCCAGCTCCAGCCAGTGAAGCCCACACCAAGTCGTTTCGACTCATCCGTGAAGCGCTTATTGCCTGCATCCCAGGCCAGGAAGACATTTTCGTTCATGCGCTGCGGAATCGCCTGTTCCAGCATGTCCGGGTCATGCGGCGGTACCTCTTCGAAAAAATTAATGCACAAGGCATGAGCACGGGTTTCAGTATCCGGGATTGAGCCACACAAACCGCGATCCTGCATGCGGTGAGCGGACATCATGACCTGCATCCCGACACAGGATCGCCGATCCAGTTCGTCGGCCACCTCGCTACAGTTGCGAACATTCGATGGTTTATGATTGGATCCGTAGAAAAAGCCCTGCCGCGTCGCCATATTGACGACACAACGGTCGCGAACTTCCTGCACCTGAATATCATCGCAGTAATGCTCCAGCGGCAGCATTTGTATTCTGGCGGAAGGCCCGGTGGCACGAGCCGTTATCTGATCGATGAATATATCGAGATCGAGGTCATTGTCGAAGTCGGCAGTATCGATACTCATCGTCGTATTCGTCGAATACGGAATCAGGCCCTCGCCTCTTTCGATTAGTTCGAAACCACCTTTACCGTCACCACGATAGAAGTGATCCGGTTCGTCGAAATCGTTACCGACAATCAGATCGAGCCAACCGTCTCCACTCCAGTCCGACAATAAGGTGCTCAGCGTCTCCCCTATCAGTTCGACCAGCGGCGTTATTGAAAAATGATCGCCTTCATTGATCCAAAGCTCGTTCTGCGCGTGGGGCGGCGGCTGCTTCTTGCTTGCGCCGGCAAACCAGTTGCCGATGACAGCGTCCAGATCACCATCGCGATCGACATCGCCGAAAGCCACAGCCGCGCTCAGCACGGATTTGCCACGCGGCGGTTGCCGCAATCCGGCTGATGAGAATGCGCCCTTATCGCTCAGCAGGTAGAAGTTGCCCTGCAAGTAGGTCGTGCCGAATATGTCCAGCCAGCCATCGTTATCGAGATCGACCAGGACAGCGTTGAATATCGCTGTGTCGTCCTGCCCCGTGACATCGATTTCCAATGGTACAAAACGCTGACCGTTCTGATTAATGAAAATAGTGATCAGCCGGCCGTTTGCCGACAGTATGTCCGGCCAACCGTCTCTGTTTATGTCGCCAGACGATATTCCACCACCGTTAAAAAACGGCGGATAAAAGTCGCGCGGGCTGAACAGATTGGCCTGATGCAGGCCGAATAAACTGCCGTCGTAGCGGGTAACGGGCACGTCTTCCGTTCCCGCGCGTGGTTGAAATACCGTCGCACTAAGGGAGACGAGGTTGCCATGCGGATCCTTTGTTGGCGCAGTCTGACCACCGGACTCGGCGGCCAAAACCAACAGGCCGATGACACTCGTGAATAGTATCCGCAGTCCGGACTGGGGTTTCCGGTACCGAAATCTCATCGTCATCTAAAGTTCCTGATTCAGATATTCCAGCATGTCCCGAATGTCAGCCTGGTGAATCTCATCCGCAATGAAACCGCCGACGATCCCCAGCAGCACGAGCACGGCAGTCACTACCACAGCAACGCGTGGTGAAATTGAATTCCATACGATGAAGAACGGGTAGACACTGAAGATTCCGAGCGTAAATAGCAGGGTCATCGAATAAATCATTGGCGCACCGGCGGAAACCAGTACCGCAACCAGAACCAGATCAAACGCTATCGGCACGGGCAAAAAAATCCCAATCAGCGCTACAGCACCCACCGAAAAAATAGTTGGCTCATGTTCTAACAGGCTGGATATCGGCACGAGGTGCACCACAACCGCCCCTAGCAGACCCGCGAGCAGCATCAGGGGAACCGTTCGAACAACGATATAGCCGATATTGCGCAACAAGATCGACGCCACTGTACGAGCGGCCCCTGGCCAGCTTTCATTCGGAGGCGCCGGCACGGACGGTTGGACCGCGCAGACGGCGTCGTCGTACGTCGGTGCCCGCTCCCTGCTAAAAACGAAGCGCGACAACAGCGGCACCAGGACGAGGATGAACAAGAGCGTCAACGAGAGCTTGACGGCTATCAGGTATGGCGGAAATAGTGCAAACAGCATGCTCAGAACGATGACATTCAATGTCGGTGAACTGAACATGGTCGCCAGCGTGGTCTCAAGCCGGGCGCCACCGTCATGCATGCCCTTCGCCACCGGAGCAGCGCAGTTTACGCACACTCCGAGCGGTGCGCCGACCGCCACACCCAGCAACGTGTTGACAACGCCGTTTCGGTGTCCGCGAGTCGCTATAAGACCGACCAGCGTTAACAGGCACGCACCGATCATCAAGCCGAATGCCATGCCCTCAAGATTGGTCTCGATCCAGTTAATTGTTGTATAGCCAATTCGCTTTGCGGCACCGTCGCCGGGCTGAATTTGTATGGACGCCTCAAATGACAATGGGTCCTCAAGCGCAGCAGACCCGCCCATGATCGCTTTTTCGTCGAGCGACGGATAGCGCGATCCACTCCAGAACGTTATTGCCGTCAAAGCAATGACCAGGACCAGGATAAGGACTCGCTTGTTCAATCTAATCGCCACGTGCACAACTTACTATGATTCGCTGATGTCCGGCAAACGATTGCAATGAACTTGGATATACTTCCCGAATGACAAGATTACTTCTGATCATGCTGCTGGCCGTGACCTCAAGCGGCGTAATGGCGCAAAGCAATCGCATTGATGTCATTCGCCACGATGCACCCGAGCTTGCGCACTTCGGTGATTATGATATCGGTGTACGCACACTGGAGCTCACTGACCCGCATCGTCCGGACATCCTGCGTTCCACCGAGAGCGGCGAAACGATCTACTACGATCGCAGCCTGATCGTCGAAGTCTGGTATCCGGCGACGCTCGCCAACGGGCAACAACCAGGCGAAGTCTATGCGTCCACCACGCGAAACCCCGCTATCACTGCGAGCCTCCAGGGCCGCGCTGTGCGTGATGCCGCAGCCATGAGCAGCGCGGGTGCAATGCCGCTCGTCATCATTTCGCACGGTTACCCGGGCAACCGCTACCTGATGAGCCACATGGGTGAAAACCTCGCGAGCAAGGGCTACGTCGTCGCCTCCATCGATCACCGCGACAGCACCTACGAGGACCAGCAGGCGTTCTGGAGCACACTCTATAACCGTCCGCTGGATCAGCTGTTTGTGCTGGATCAGATGGCCGGCCTATCGAAAGCCGCCGACGGTTTCCTGTACGGCGTCGTGGATACCGATAACACCGCCATCGTCGGTTACTCCATGGGCGGCTATGGCCTGATCGTTAACCTGGGCGGCGGCTACAGCGACTATCTCGTTACTCACGAAACGGCACCAAACCACGATCTGGCGATACGCCATGCGGGAAGCAACCCGAACTACAGGCAGCACCTGGACCCGAGAATCAAAGCCGGCTTCGCCGTGGCCCCGTGGGGAATGGAAGATCGAATCTGGGAGAAGAATGATTTGCATAGCATTGATATTCCGATGTTTTTTTTGGCCGGAAGCCTGGACGAAACGGCGGGTTACGAACTCGGGACTCGAGCCCTGTTTGAGAACGTCAGGCAAAGTGATCGCTATCTGCTGACCTTCATCAACGCCGGCCACAACGCCATTGCACCGATTCCGTTACCGATCGAATTTTTGCACAGCAAGGATCAAACCGGCGCCTCGCACTACACGGACGCCGTCTGGGACTCGACCCGCTCCAGCAATGTAATGATGCATTTCGCCACGGCATTTTTTGACCTGCATCTGAAAGGTCGCGAGGATCGCCTGGCGTATCTTGAGCTGCTGCCCGACTCCCAGGACGGCGTATTCTCGATAGCGGAAGATCAGCCGACCGACGCGCATACCTACTGGAAAGGATTTCCGCAATACTCGGCTCGCGGTCTGCTGCTCGAACATCTCGAGCCTGAGGAGTAATCGAGTGGGACGCTGGCGCCCGCCGCCACCGGCATCGTCGCCCTACATCACGCCAGCGGGGTTCGAGGCTCTGCAGAAGGAGCTTGAAGAAATCTGGATACGACGCCGCGATGTCGTGCAGGCGCTTGCCGCCGCTGCCGCCGAGGGCGACCGATCGGAAAACGCCGAGTACATCTACCGCAAGAAAGAACTGGGTGGACTCGACCGGCGCATTCGTTATCTGCAAAAACGTCTGCCCGTTCTGAATGTCGTGCGGGATAAACCAAAGGGCGATGCTATCTACTTCGGAGCCATTGTCGAAGTCCGTGACGATTCGGGAAACACGCACAACTACCGCATCGTCGGACCGGACGAAACCGACGCGAAAACATCAGCCATTAGCATGGATTCACCGCTGGCGATGGCATTGCGCGGCAAGCGTGTGGACGATGAGGTTAATCTGCAATCCGGCGGAAATTCCAAGACCCTGCTCGTCGTGTCAATTCACTATGATTTGCCGGCATAAAAAAAGGCCCCAATTGGGGGCCTTTTTCTTTCTATCAACTAAACGATCAGTTGAAGTCCTTGGTGAACCTCGCAGAAATCGTCATCGGCCGAATTCTCAGACCGTAGGTTTGGCCGCCGCAGGTTTCCGGAACGCACTGCTGCGCGAAGGCAATCGGCGTATCCTCGCCCGTCGCGTTCGAGATGAAAAAATCCACCGCCCAGTCGTTCTTGCCGAATCCGGCGCTCAAGTCGAGCGTCGTGTACGAGTCAAGTGTGCCTGTAATGACATTCGTGTACTGGTTCAGGTCGGAATCCCGATCACCCTCGTATACCACCGCTCCCTGCACATAAGCATCGAGACTGCCTGCGAGAAAGTGGTAACGCGCGACAGCGTTGCCCTTGAAGTCAGCCGTTATCGGAAGCCTGGTCCCCGCAGGCGCCAGTGGCGTGTCATCCGGGGTTCCGGGCGTCAAATCCGGGCCGTCATCGTAGCAACAGTAGTCATCCTCGAGCTGGGAATCGTAGAAGGCCGCGGAAGCGGAGAGTCTCAGGTTGTCCGTTGCCAGCCAGAGCAGGTCGACCTCCAGTCCGTCAACTGAGGCGGATGGCCCGTTGTCCACCAGCGTGATGGCATTCTCGCCGGTCAGACCGATCTGGATATCGTCCCAGTCCTGGGTGAATAACGCTCCGTTGAGCTGCAGCCGATTATCCAGCCACTGGGTTTTCCAGCCTATTTCAGTATTGGTCAGGAAGTCCGACAGGTAGGTACCAAGGGTCGGTCTGCGCTGGATGCCGCCAGGCCGGTAACCTTCCGACCAGGTGAAATACAGCATATTGTCATCGGAAACGTTCCAGGACAGGTTGACCCGGCCCACGCTGCCCCTTTCAGATTGCCGCTTGTCGACGTTCATGCAGGGCTTGCCTCTCCAGTCCGTCTGGCCATTGAAAGCCGCGGTAGCTCCCACATCCCATTCTTCTTCCTGGGGCGTGCCCACGCGGCTCGCATCCGCATCGCACTGCGACTCGCCGTCAGTACCCCAGATCCCCTGAAATCCAGAACCGAAGCCGAAAAAGCCTTGAACGTGCACTTCAGGTTCGAAGAATCGGGCACCGAGGGTCAGCTCCAGGTCCTCGGTCAGGTCGAAACTGACACTACCAAAATACGCGGTATCCGTGTCCGTACGAAACATGCTGTTGAGGTACACCGTGTCCTCGAAGCGCGGATCCCCACCCCCATTCATCTCCATTATCGTTGCGACCGCACCCGGCGCCGTCCAGTGCTGCTCGAAGTCGTGAAATTGTTCCTGCCAGAAAACGCCGATCAGGCCTCGAACGCGCTTGCTCGGATCGGTACTGATCCGCAACTCATGGTTTTCCTTGGAGTACCCGTCGTCGTTCGTGAAGTACACGCCATTCATAGCACGGGCGCCAACATCCGCAGGGTCAAAAGTACAGTCGCCTGGGTCGTTTGCGTAATCCGGGCAGTCCGCCGGGTCGGCAAACTGGTTCGGTATCGTCCGGTCACCGGCACCGGTATCGGTGAAATGCAGGTCCGCATAGTAGCCGCTGGTTCCGTAAACGTCATACCAGTAAGCATAATCGGTGTAGTCCTGCTGGCCCTGCACTTCGCGATCCAGGTAAGAACCCGAATAGACGACATCAAAGTTACCGATCTTGCCTTCAACAGTCAGGCCGATCATGGACCACTCGTCATCGAAAAACTCATCCGAGAAGTGGGTAACGGCGTACTTGCCACTATTGATTTCGTCCTGCAGATCATCGCCCCAGGCACCCTGCGTCTCGGATTTTTGATACATCACTGTCGGCGATACCGTCCAGGTATCGTTCAGATCGATTTGCAGCGCGGCGCGCGCGCCGGTGGTGACCAGCGTATTGTAGTCATTCTCAGCGAATTCATCATTTGTCAGGGTGATGTCATCGGACGGATCAGCAAGAACGCCCTCATGCGTCCGGCTGCCGAGCACGTTATCGATCCAGCCGGCATCGTCTCGATGCCAGCCAACGAGGCGAATGGCCGAATTATCCCCAATCGGCACATTCACGTGACCTTCGACGGAAAAACCCGTGCCGCCTTGGTCAACACTATTCGCGCTGGCGCTGACGCTGGAGGAGAATGCGCTCGCATCCGGCTTGTTCGTGATAATACGGATCGTTCCGGCCTGTGAACTCGCACCGTACAAGGTGCCCTGCGGTCCCGCGAGCGCCTCGACGCGAGCGACGTCGTACATGTGGACGTCAATGTTGCCCTGGATGGTCGTCATCGACAGCTCGTCCAGGTACATGCCGACACTGGGTTGCGACGTCGTCGCCTGGCCATCGCCTGCAGTCGCAATACCGCGCATGTAAACGAGGTTAAAACTCGAGCCTGCAACCAACGATGGAGTGCTGGCCACACTGGGCAGCATCTGCACGTATTCGAGGAAATTATTCAGATTCAGTTCTTCAATCGCCTGGTTGCCCAGCGCCTGGATACTGATCGGAACGTCCTGGAGGTTTTCAGTGCGCTTTTGTGCCGTGACGATGACCTCCTCGATGCGCAATTCGTCCTGCGCGAGAAGTGCCGGACTGGCCAGCGCCAGTACGATGCCTGCTGACACCGGGGTGCGCGAGCAATAGCGTGAGCTCTTTGGTTGAGAAACTTGCATTTGCCGTTCTCCAGTTATTATCAAAATTACAACAAGGCCAAACTTCTGACCTACGCAAGACTACAACGGAAATTGAGACTACGTCTAGTCCCGTCGCGACAGCTTGTTGTTTTTCCGCGACAAAGCTTTATGTCAGGAATCCAGTCAGTTTTCAGGCTCTGTAGTCTCAGGGGTCTTGAGGTAGCGCAGGATAAGCATCCAGAACATCGCCCAGTGCCTCTTTGAGCGGGCCCAACCACTCCTCAAAGTGCCGCCATTGTTCAGTACCTTCGCTAAAAATGGGCTGGCGAACCTGTTCCGAACTGGCCGTGCGCACAGGCCGATCGCTTTCAAAAAATCTCAGGCAGCCTGGCTCAAATTCGAGGCCGCAGTAGTCGAGCATATTGCGCACCACGGTTTCCGTATCCGCCACCGTATCCTCGTAGAAAACGCGGTGAATCCGCCCCGGCAAAACCTCGTCGATATGCGCCATCAGGCCGACGTAGTCCCGGTAGTAGCGGCCGATGTCTTCGAGGCTGTAGCTGAAATTCTGGCCCCGGGCGTAGAACTGTTTGAAGTTGGAAAAACAGCAGCCCAGCGGATGCCGACGCGCGTCAATAATCTTCGCATTGGGCAACACAGCCTGGATGATGCCGATATTGAGAAAATTATTGGGCATCTTGTCGATGAAAAATGGCCGGTCCGTCTTGCGATGTATGCGCGTTCTCTCGAGATATTGCTCACCGATCGACTGTAATTCTGCGGGCGTCTTGCTCGCCAGTACGGTCGCATAAACCGGCACCCCGCCCGGATCTTCCCTTGCCTCCTCACGCAGACTGTAGGCCAGCGTAATCATGTCCGGCAGCTCGGACGTCCCCTCGATCGCTGAATGACAGGCAAGGATTTGCTCGAGCAGGGTCGATCCGGCGCGCGGCATGCCGACAATGAAAATTGGATCCGCTGACTTGCAGCCCATTCCCCTGCGCTGCTCGAAAAACTCACGACTGAATCCTTGCTTCAGGCGCTCGACACGCGAGGAAAAAGAATCTGCGTTGTAGGAATGACTGGCCAGGTAAAAGCTATTGCCATTGGCGTAGTGCCGGAAGGATCGTTCGTAATCGCCGGCATCTTCAAACGCCTTGCCTAATGCGAAATGGAAGTGCCAGCGACTCTTGTCGCTGAGCTTCGGGTCGGCGATCTGCCGCTCCATTTCTGCCAGATCGTCCTGCCCAAAACGAAATGTCTTGAGATTCGCGATGCTCCAGTACGCTTCACCAAGATGCGGATCAAGCTCGATGCTTTTGCGGTAGGCCTGAACGCACTCATCCTGGCGACCTTCGGTCTTCAGGACATGCCCATAGCTGAGCCAGACCCTGGCATTGTCAGGATATTCCGCCAGCAGTCGCGCGTAGATCTCACTGGCACGCTCGAATTCGCCAACACGACTTAATATGACGGCGTACAAGTTACGAAAATTCGGCCTTTCGGGCTCAGCCTCGAGGCATTGTCTGATCTCGACCAGCGCCTTCGGCGATTCGTCACCGCGCTGCAGCAACAGCGCGTAGTTATAACGGGCCGCGGTGAAACTCGGCGCGAGTTCCAGGCAGCGCAGCAACAGGCTCTCCGCTTTTCTCTCGCGACCGCAACGAATAGCGACTTCGGCCAGCATTCGTATCGCAGAAACATCGGTCGGTTTCCGCATCAGGTGTTTCTTCAGAACTCGTTCTGCCGTTGCGACGTCGTCCCTGATCATTGCCGTGGCGGCCTCACGCAACACCGGATCACGCGTTGAGCATTTGACATGGCGTGAATAGGCGGCGTCGCCAGCCTCCGTGTCGCCTGTGGCCATGAGATGGTCAGCGAGAACTCGCCAGGCTTCAGGATGCTCCGGCTGGTATTTCACGGCTTTTAACAGCGCCGCGATGGCCTCGTCACCACGGCCAACAGCGCTGAGCGCCGCGCCATATTCAAAATTGGCGGCAGCCCACTTGGGTTGTGCGTTCAACAGCGGCTCAAGTACTGCGAGCGCTGCTTGCGGATTACCGGAGCGGCGCTTCGCCATGGCCAGTAGGAACATGGCCGGAGGGTGGTTCGGAATCGCCTTGAGAATTTCCTCGGCCTGTTCCGCCGCGAGTGCCGGATCGATATCGATTAACACTGCCGTGCGTTTGGTCGCCTCTTTCAGCGAACCCAATACTTCCGATGATGTCTGCTCCATCAGTACGTCGCCGCGACGTCGCCCAGGTTGGCATAGATGGTCTTCACCTGGGTGTAGTGTTCGATCGCCTGCAAACCATTTTCGCGCCCGACGCCCGACTGCTTGTAACCGCCGAAAGGCACCTCGGGCGGTGTGATGTTGTAATCGTTGATCCAGACGATACCCGCCTGCAGCAGGGTCGCAACGCGATGCGCGCGTGCAAAGTCGCGCGTGAAGACAGCTCCGGCGAGTCCGAAATGCGTGGCATTGGCACGCGCGATCGCCTCGTCCTCATCCTTGAAGGACAGCACCGACATCAGCGGACCAAACACTTCCTCACGCACAAACTCCATGTCGTCGCTGCAGTCGGCAAAGATCGCGGGAGTTACGTACAGACCTTTGGCGAGCGGGCCTTTGCTAATGATCTCGCCGCCGCAGACATGGCGTGCTTTACTTTTTTTCGCGATTGCCATGTAGCGACAAACCTTATCGTAGTGCTCGCGCGATACCAACGGACCCATCTGCGTCTGCGGGTCGAACGGATCGCCTACGCGGATGGCTTTCGCGCGTTCCGCCAGTCGATCCACAAAAGTGTCGTAGATACCGTCCTGCACAAACACCCGCGTGCCGTTGGAACAGACCTGGCCGGTAGAATAAAAATTCGCCACCAACGCCGCATTCAACGCGTTGTCGAGACTGGCATCGTCAAAAATAAGGATGGGTGATTTGCCGCCGAGTTCCAGCGTTACCTTTTTCAGGTCGCTCGCAGCGCTCGCCATGACAACCTTGCCGGTCTCTACCGATCCGGTCAGCGTTACCTTGGCGACGTCGGTATGCGAGATCAGCGCCTTACCCGTAGCCGCGGCGCCCTGCACGACATTGAACACGCCGGGCGGCATACCCGCCTCAGTGTAGATCTCCGCCAGTTTTAACGCGGTCAGCGGCGTCTGTTCGGCCGGCTTGAACACCATGGTATTACCGCAGGCGAGCGCCGGGCCCGACTTCCACATGGCGATCTGTATCGGGTAGTTCCAGGCACCGATGCCCGCAACGACGCCTAGCGGCTCCCGCCTGATCATTGCAAACGCCGCCGGAGGCAGGTCGATATGCTGGCCGTGAATGGTCTGCGCAACGCCCGCAAAGTACTCGATGACATCGGCGCCCGTCGCAACATCGACCACCACGGTTTCGGCGATGGGTTTTCCCGTGTCCAGGGTTTCAAGCGCAGCGATCTCATCATTGCGCTCACGCAGTAATTTTGCGGCGCGCCGCAGAATATTGCCGCGCTCGACGGCCCGGGTTGCTGACCATCCTTCGAAAGCCGCTTTTGCCGCGGCGACCGCCGCGTTCACCTCGGCCTCGCCCGCCGTCTCGACCTCGCAGATCGCCTGGTCGTTACCCGGATGGCACGTAACGAACGTGGCGCCGCTTTGATTGTTCACGTAGCGACCGCCAATGTAGTTCTGCTGCGTTGGCAGGGTCGTGCTGCCACTGTACTTGACGTGCGCTGCTGGCATCAGGAGGTCGCTTCCGATAGTTGATGACGCCGCCGAAAAACGAGCCAGTATACGGCGGTGTAAATCGCCACGACGATGAGACCAATCCATTCGATTTTTAATGGCGTGAACTGGTACAGAATAACCAACACCGACAGCATCAGCCAGTTACCCAGAATATAGCGCATCCGACCGAAGCGTTCTGGCGTTGCGTCCAGGTTGGTGGTGTAAAGCCGAATCAGGGAATCCAGCGAGTTGATGACGAATATGACGCCGACGACCACCATGGAGAAACGCAACACCGGCCCCACCTGCAAAGCGCCGCTGAAGTAATAGTAAAGAACGGAAAACCAGATCGCGATCGGGATGGACGGCACGATCAGGAGTGCTGCGAGCAATTGCCAGGCTTTGATGCCCCCGACAAAACGTGCGACGAATTGCCCGATCATGATGCTCCAGGCGAACCACCAGTACAGGTAAAACTGGTGATAATCGGATATCGGCGTTAAGAAACGATGCAGATTCGTAAAATATTCGCTGATCTGGCCCATGGTGCTGAACAGCCCGGAAAGCCCCATGCCCGACACGAGCCAGGCTCCGGCGATCAGTGCAAAAAATATCAAGGTCGAGGTCACGCTGAGAATTTTCACGTACTTGATATCGGTACTCGACAGGACCGCGAACAGAATCACGGCCGCGACCAGGCCGTAGCGGAACACCGGGCCGATGCCAAAAATATAGCCGGGGAGATAAAGCAGCAACAGGAATGCAGTGAAGGCACAGGTTCCAATGATGACGATGTTGTTTGTAAACCTGATCGCCGGAATTTGAAACAGCTTGAGCTTGGGCTCAACGATACAGAAGTAGAACGTGGTCAGAAAATAAAACGCCCAGACCAGGAAGCCCCAGAAGCCGAATTCGAACGCCAGCGGGTTGGCAAAACCATACTCCGCTTCACGCACGTACAACTCAAAATCAACCAGCGGGAACATGATAAGACCGACATCGAGTCCCGAGGTAAACAGAATCGCAAAGAATGTAAAAAATGACACCGGCATCGGGCCCGTGCAGCGCACGTTGCCCCAACGGCTGAGAAGCAACAAGGACGTCAAGGTGGTGACGGCCATCGCAATTGTCAGAATCAGTGCCACAACGTTGCCTCGCTATTCGCTGACGGTAACCCAGACCGGGTTGGTATAGGCAAACCTGCCCTGCATGTCTTCTATGATTAGGCTGTACCAGGTATCGGCACCGGGGCTCACGATAAAATCCACCGCGACAGGTTCCTTCGGTTGCTCGAATGACATGGACTGAATCTCGGTGCTGTGCTCGATGAGCCGTACCGAACGCAATCCCGAAACGGCGTGTACTGTGTACGCCAGCGACAGTTCAGTGCCTCGCGCATGGTTGACATCGCTACCGAACAGTATTTCCGGGTAAACCAGCGGGCCCTGGCTTGCATACGCGTGCCCGGCCTTCAGTGACGCGACGAAGGTATCAACCGTGAGCTCGCCATCGACATAGACGTACGTCCGTACGGATCCTGACGTCTCGAGCCAGACATCGTGCGCATCCGAACCACCGCTAAAGTACGCCCGCTTGCCGTCATTCCACATCTGCCACACACGTTCAAGTGTTCGAACGTTGCCTTCATGGCCGCCACCGATGATTTCCACAAGGTCGAACCCGGGATCGTAGCCGCCGGGCACCGCTCCATCATCCAGGCTCGCAAAATAACCATAGCCGTTATAGGGATGATTGGCCGCGACGAGGTCCGCTCCCATTCGTCTTGCTTCCGCGAATATTTCCTGTACCGACGACTGACCCGTGTCGATATCGATGGTTTTGCCATCGTCCAGTGGGAAGGCATTGAAATGTGCCCAGGACGGCGACATTTCTGTGCCGGGCATAAACTGCATACCGCGCTCGGCCGATAGCACGTGCATTTCATGATTATTCACAACCGAGTCGTGATCACTGAGGAAGGTGAGGTCAACACCGGCCGCGAGTTCGGAACGCAACACGTATTCGGCCTCAGTGAAACCGTCCAGCACGTCCGAGTGATGATGCAGATCGGCGTTGTACCAGCCCTGCTCCCGCGGTTTGGCCAACACCCCGATTTCGACCCCGAGCACAGCAGTCTTGCCGGGTTCAACAGTCACCGCGACGACCTCTGGAACGGACGTAAACCCGCCCGCAACGGATACCTGGAATACGTACTCACCGGGCGGCATGACCGCGGTTACTTCACCCACGGGCTGCAGTTCCGTGAACAACGTGTTTCTGCCGAAAAAGTCGATCAGCGATTTGTAACCGCTTCGGATATCGATTCTTGCGTCGAGCGCCTGGTCGTTGTCTTTATTGGCAACGAGAAAGTGGACCGCACCAGGTGGTGGGACGTTGTCGAAATTCAACTCAGTATCGCTGCCCTTCTCTACCGTCAAATCGTGCGATGCGCCGGCAGCGTAACCGGGCGCCGTTGCGTAAATGGCGTAGTCACCGGTCGGCAGATTGAATTCATAAGCGCCGCTCCTGCCAATAGTCCAGGCATAGGGCGAGCCGTCCTTGACGGCGACGACGGCGGGTCGGTCAATCGACGTCCCGTCACTACCCGTGACGCGCCCCGACACCCGCCCGGAGGGCAGGTCTTCGAACTCGATCTGCGTTTGCACGAATGGCGCGAGCGAACCGTCGTCCTCGATCTGCAACCAGGCCTCGAACTCACGGCTCTCTTCGGGTTGCAGGTCATGCTGCAGATATCGGTCGCGTCCGTTATCGTCGACGAGTTCGGAAAACGGCGCGTGCAGACCCAGCGCCCAGTGCTCGTCGTACGACGCAGACCAGTCGGCCAACGCGTTTTCCTCCGAGCTGCTGTCGACACCGTTCAGACCCGGGACACCGAACAGCGACCCGCCTTCGGGCCAGACGACATAGCCGGAAAAAATGCCTTCGATCGGGTCTTCACCCTCATTCGTCATGCGCGTCAGCAGATGGATCCTGCGGCTACCGTCCGCAAAGCTGAAGCGGGTTTCGAGCCTGACGTCGCCCCAGTCACGTACCGTCTTGATGATGACTTCCTGCGGCGTTTCTTTTTCGACACTGACCTGCTGATAGCTGGTTGGCCAGCTCGACCATCGATTCGGCATGAAGTCCGCGAGTGAGGCAAAGTCATAACCGGTCTCACCATCGCGCACGATCGCAATGTCGACGATACCGCCGCGCGCAACACCCCAGGGCGGCGCCGTCTCAACGGCGAACGCAACGGCGAAAAATTCGTTGCTGACCGTAATGTCGCCGGCGGAAGTGGCATTGCCGCGCGGTATCGCCGTCGGGCCCACTGCCACATTGAGTTCCACGTTCCCGGGAGCGCGGTACAGGGTAACCGAGACGGCAGCAAGTAAGACGACAACCAGGGCGATAAGCAGGATACGACGCATCAGGAACGGGACCTTGGCAAAGCTGGCATTGTACCGATCATGCGCACGAATACGAATCAGTCAGCGAGAGTGCCAAGGTCGAAATTCGAGTCGACGGGCGTTGCGTCCGGCCAATTGGTCCGCCAAACCTCACGGGAAACGTCGCCGACATGAACGATCGATCGATGAAAGCCTGATTGGGGTGCCCGCAGCGGCGTCACCACGGTATCGTATCGAGGTACAACAAAATACGGGAAACTGTAGCGCTCCGCACCGCGGTTGTTCACGACCTTGTGCGGCGTAGAAACGAAATAGCCGCCTGACCACAGCTCCAGCAGGTCGCCTATGTTCACGATCAGCGCGTCGCGAGGTGGAGCCGCTTCTATCCACTCCTGCTGATCGCGACTCCGGACAAACAGCCCCCCGACCGGATCCGGCGCCAGTATCGTCAGGACATCGGTATCCTTGTGCGGATGAATGCCAAAGCCGCGCGCGTCCGGGGCCTGCGGCGGATAATGCAACAGCGTCATGTTGGTCAATGGCTTTTCGAACAGGCGCAAAAACGATTCTCGTTCGATGCCGAGAATGTCAGCAACCGAGGCCAGCAACACGTTCGCCACCCGATCACATTCGCGCCAGTAATCGAGCACCGCGGATTTAAGCTCCGGCGAGCCCTTTGGCCAGCGATTCGGGCCGTACAGATCGCAGTCGGCACAGATGGCGTCCCTGGCCGGAGCCTCATAATGCAGTTTGTAACCCTCGTACAGATCTGCAAGCACCGCACCGCTGTTGGCACTGAAAAAACCTGCAGGAATATAACCGCGATAGTTGTCACGGAGGATTCGGTCACCGATCTTGATGTCGACAGGCAATGCGAAGTACGCAATGACTGCGGCGCGCATGCGGTCGACGGTTGAAGTGGCGATGCCGTGTCCGGTCAGGTACATGAAGCCAATGTCGTGGCAGGCACTCTCGATCGCACCCACGGCAGCCGGGGCGTCCGATATATCGACGACTGGAATGTGGGTCTTCGTCACTGGTCTCGCAGCAGCTCAACTCGCCGTTGCAGGTCATTAAACAGGTCTTCGCGAAGGCCCGCGAATTTGAACAGCTCGACCACGGTGAAAAACGGCGCCGCCAGATTCGCCTGGATCGGGTGCCTGATCAACACGGGCATCGACTTTTCGACGGCGTGGCCGACAAACTGCGCTATATAGCCGCCGAAGAATGCGATCGCCGCAATCGTGCCGGAAATCGCCACAGGCTGGGAGCCGATAGTGCCCGCGAGTTCGGATAACAACAAGGCCAGTATCAGGAACACAACGGCAAACAGCCGGTCGAGCGTCATGTAGAAAAGAAAAAAGCCGAGTATCAGTATATGAGCAAGGTTGATCGTGGCACTGCCGCTGCCAGCGCTGACCCAGGTCAGGGGAATCAGCACACCAAGCATGATGGTCGGGATACCGATCATGTGCACGAATATATTGAAGGGATGCCGGTGCGCCGCCGCGTAGCCCGTCAGCATGTCCATCAGTTTGCCGTCATTGCCCATCGTCGTATCCTGCCCGAATCGGTATATTGATTCCATGACCAATCGGCATTGGTAATGATTTCGCAATGATGACGTGCTAATCCGTACCAAGCCGCCTAAAGTACGGGCACCGAGAACTTTCTGATAAGGGATGGCAAGCGATGAATCTGATGGCGCTGGCATTTATTCTGCTACTCCTTGGCGCCCTTTGGTGGTTGTTGCGACTGGCGGCAAGACGCGTTCGCTGGTCGCGACCAATGCCAGGATTGCGGGCCTCGAACGGGAGTTTCGTCGGCTGCTGGATCATCGCGTCTGGATACGTTCGGTGATCGCGGTTCCCGGCTGGGACATTGATACTCAGGGCAGCGAAGAACACCTGCTCGTTAACGAAAGAAATCTCCCCATGCTGAGCGGCTGGAAGGATCAGTCTGACTTCCTGCTGAACGAAG
The DNA here is from genome assembly GCA_027618995.1 of Pseudomonadota bacterium. GTDB lineage: Bacteria > Pseudomonadota > Gammaproteobacteria > Steroidobacterales > Woeseiaceae > UBA1847. The sequence goes on from JAQCGO010000004.1 coordinate 88,176, forward strand.
ACGTCGACGCCCTGTACAAGTTGCTCACCTCGCACGGTACCCGGCAGAAATAACTACAACGGCAGCAGGCGAGCCGCCAACTGATCGGTCTCGATCACCTCATGCAATTCATCGACCAGCGCCGTGCAGGCCGAAACCACGTCCTGCCATGCCCGAATTCGTTCGAGTGGTGTATAGCTCGTAAAATCCGTTCGGTCCGGAATTTTTGCTCGCGGCAGGCGCGCGACGAACTCAGCCGATGGACTGATGAGAATCGTGCGCTCGACATTCTGTGGCGTCGGGCTGCGCCAGGACAGGTTCTTGTCGAACCACCCCGGCACTATCTGATCAAAAAAATGCAGGAACAAGCTCAGCCTGTCGCCGTCGCTGTGTGGCAGATCGAGGTGATAGTCGATGACGCCACCATCGCGATACATACCGGGATCCGCTCCCTCAATATTGCGCACTCCGGACAGCACGAGTGGAATCGCACCGGTCGCAACGATCACGTCGGCAATATTGCTCTCACGAATTCTTACTTTTTGCAGCGGAAAGCCGCTGACATCAAAAAATGGCGGCAGATCACGTGCATCGAAAAACAAGGCACGTTCAAAAAACCAGCCCAATGTCCGGCGACTGACGGCATTCAGCGCGGCCGCTGCAACCAGCGCGCTGGCCAGAAGCAGGCGGTTTTCTGATGCGGCGATATGGCGCGCACGCACGGTCATGATGTGGGTACGAAACACCGGGTGCGACAATATCTCGGCGGCCGCGCCGCCCGGCATGACGATTTCCAGGATCTCACGTGTCTTGGCGCTGATTTCGTGAATGTCCGGGTGGTCGCTGTAACTCTGGCTGATATAGGCCTGTTCAAAGCGATCGATGGCGGCAACCGGATCGGCCTGCGCGTAACAGGTGAAGCGCCAGGCGCCGATCGATGAGCCCAGCAAATGAACCGGACCAACCAGCTTCGGCACGATATTGCTGAGCACGTATCGATCCAACTGGCTGAGAACCAGCCACTTGGCGCCGCCCGACGCACCGACCAGCGTTCCGATGCGCTCGGCTGCAAATCCATCGCGGCGCACCGACGCGAGCGCAGCTGGCCCCGCCTTGAATACCAGATTGCGACCTAACGGCGTCGTAGCCGACACTATTCGAAAGGATGCTGTTTGATAATGGTTTGCTCGCGATCCGGGCCGGTGGAAATAATATCGATCGGCACGCCCGCGAGTTCTTCGATGCGGGCGAGATAGTCTCGCGCGTTCGAAGGCAGGTCCGCGTGTTTCGTAACGCCGACTGTCGACGCCTGCCAGCCCGGCCACTCTTCGTACACGGGCGTGCATTCCGCAAAGCGATCGACGACGACAGGCAATCCAGGAATCGCTTCGCCGTCTATTTCGTAGCCCACACAGATCTGAATCGTTTCGAGTTCATCGAGTACATCCAGCTTGGTTACGCACAGCCCGGAAACGCTGCTGTTGATGATCGATCGTCGTAACGCTACAGCATCAAACCAGCCGCAGCGCCGCGGGCGGCCCGTGGTCGAGCCGAATTCGGCGCCGACGCGTGCCAGATGTGCACCCTGATAGTCGAACAACTCGGTGGGGAACGGCCCGGCGCCGACGCGCGTCGTATAGGCCTTGACGATGCCGAGGATATAGTCGAGGTTGCGCGGCCCGATGCCGGTGCCGGTACTCGCGGCGGCGGCGACGGTATTCGAAGAGGTGACGAACGGATAAGTGCCGTGATCGATATCAAGAAAGGTCCCCTGCGCGCCTTCGAACAGGACGCTTTCACCGGCATCCATGTGGTCTTTGAGGACTTGCGTTACGTCGACCGTGATCGGCGCAACAATCTCCGCAGCCTGCAACGCGTCTTCCAGCGTTTTCGCGAAATCGACCGTCTCGGTCCGAAAGTAATGCTTCAGCAGGAAATTGTGGTAGTCGAGCACCTCGCCGAGCTTCGCCGCGAATTTTTCGCGCATAAATAAATCGGAAATCCTGAGCGCACGGCGCGAAACCTTGTCTTCATAGGCGGGCCCGATGCCGCGGCCGGTCGTGCCAATCGCGGCCGAGCCGCGTGCCTTCTCCCGTGCCAGGTCCAGGGCCGCGTGCGACGGCAGGATCAACGGACAGCCGGGGCTGATCCGGAGACGCTGATCCACGGGCACGCCGCTCGCGACCAGCGCGTTGCACTCTTTTATCAGTGCTTCCAGCGAGACCACGACGCCGTTACCAATCAGGCAATTGACGCGATCACGCAGTATTCCGGACGGAATCAGGTGCAGCACGGTTTTCTTGCCGTCGATGACCAGCGTATGGCCGGCGTTGTGCCCACCCTGAAAGCGCACCACGGCCGCGGCTCGGTCGGTCAGCAAGTCAACAATTTTTCCCTTACCCTCGTCACCCCACTGGGTACCGATGACAACTACGTTTTTTCCCATGATTTGCCAGCTCGTCAGCTTCGGACGATAAACAGCATCAATAGCCCGGCAATCATCGCGACCAGCCCAAAATTCCGCAGCTGATTGTCACTGAGCTGCGCAATTTGTGCCACCAGTTGTTTGTATCGATCCGGGCGGCTGAATGGCAACATGCCTTCGATCACCAGCAGCAACGCCACAGCCGTAAAAATCTCCGTCCAAAACACGTGGCCTGGTCCGCGCCTGTTACCGAGTGCCGTCCGCGTTATTCAGGTAGCGGAAGAAATCGCTGTTCGGATCGAGTACCAGGATATCGCCGCTTTTGCCCATGGAATTTTGATACGCATCGATGCTGCGATAAAACGCATAGAACTCGGGATCCTGGTTGTAGGCGTCGGCATATATTTGCGCCGCTTTGGCATCGCCCTCACCGCGAATGATCTGCCCCTGCTTATTGGCGTCGGCGAGGATAATCGTACGATCCTTTTCCGCCGTTGAACGGATCAGCGACTCATGTTCACGGCCTTGCGCACGCGTTTCGGCCGCCACACGGGCGCGCTCTTCTCGCATGCGGTTGTACACAGAGTTACGCGCCTCTTCGACGAACTCGACCTGCTTGACCCGAAAATCGACGAGCTCAATGCCGAGCCCCTGCGCCGTTGTCGCCGCCGTCGCCAGCATGTCGCGCATCAGCGCCTCACGCTCTACCGAGATCGCCTGTTGGACCGTGCGTTTGCCGAACTCCGTGACCACGGAGTTGCGTACGATTTCGCGCAGGCGGTCTACCGCCATGAACAATGAGCCACCGGTCGAGGTATAGAAGGCAACCTCATCCACGATGCGCCATTGCACGAAGAAGTCGACCTGCATACCCGTGCGTTCGAGCGTGAACACGCGCTGCGGGTCGTCGTCGATCTTGAGGATGCGAGCCGGGAATTTGCGCACCGTCTGGTAAACCGGAATCTTGAAATGGATGCCCGGTTCGTAATTCGCTGTGACCACTTTGCCGACCTGCAGCTTGATCGCCAGTTCGCGCTCGTTCACGGTAAAGGCCGTAAGGCCGAAGACCAGCAAGCCCAGGCCCAGAATAATAACAACTACGAAACGTCCGCTGTTCATTCGCGCTCCCTCCGTTCGCGGCTGGTATCCGCCTCTGATTGCGTATCCGTTGTGACCGGCGCGGTCGCCGAGCGACCGGTTTCGGAGCCAGCGGCCCGACTCGACGAATTATTGATTAGCTGGTCGATCGGCAGGTACAGCAGGTTACCGCTGCCTTCCGAATCGATGATGATCTTGTTCGAGTTGCCATAGACCTCTTCGATTGCTTCGAGGTAGAGACGATCACGCGTGACCCGTGGCGCACGCTTGTATTCAGCCAACAGTGCCAGGAAACGCTGCGACTGTCCTTCAGCGTCGGCGATGATTTTGTCACGATAGGCTTCTGCGTCCTGAAGTACGCGCTGCGCCGAACCTCGGGCACGCGGCACGATATCGTTGGCAAAGGTTTGCGCCTCGAGCTGGTAGCGGCGCGCATCGTTCAGCGCTTTCTGCGTGTCATCGACCGCTTCCTGCACCGATGGCGGGTAGTCGACTTTCTCGAGGTTAATGGAGGTTACCGTGATGCCGGCGCCGTACGACTCCAGCGTCTGCTGCACCTCGCCCATGGTCCGCGCCGGGATCTGTTCACGCCGCTCGCCAATCAACAATTCCAGCGTACTGGTACCCACCACGCCACGTAATGCACTTTCGGTCACGTCGCCAAGGATCGTTTCCGGATCCTCGACTGCGAACAAATACTTGACGGGATCCGTGCGCCGATACTGCACGGTCATGTCGATATACAAGTACGCCTCGTCCGAGGTCAGCATTTCGGTGCGAAACTTGGAATCTTTCACTTCCTCGATATTCACAACGTCGACGGTCTCGATCGGGAACGGATAGTGCCAGCGCAGGCCCGGCAGGGTCGTCATCGTATAGGAGCCAAAGCGCTGCACGACGCCACGCTCAGCCTGGTCGATACGATACAGCCCCGTAAAGGCCCAAGCGATCAGCAACAGGATTGCAAGTACCATCCCGCCGCCACCGCTATTGCCGCGACGCGCACCGCCGCCAACACCGCCAAAGATCTTGCCGAGTCGTCGTTGCCAGTTTTGCACTATCTGATCCAGGTCGGTCGGCCCGTCGCCGTTCCGTTGCCAGGGATTCTTACCATTTCCAGAGTCGTTCCAGGCCATATTCGTCTGCTTCTTAATTATCAATAGCCGCTACCGATGCCGGTACCGGTTCCAAAAAACTGTTGCCGAGGTTTTCCTGCAGCAAAAACCGTTGCAGGTCCCTCTCGCCCATGCGCAATTCAATATTCCAGCCGCCATCTTCGCACGCTTCCTCCCTGAGGACAGCGCCCATTGCGAAAAGTTTTGCCCTTTGCCGGCCCTGCGCCGGCAGCAGGTGGAGCACACCCTGCTGCTCCTTGCGTGGCAGGCGCATGACGATGGCCTGCAGCAAAGCCGGCAATCCTTCGCCCGTCACCGACGAGATGCGCACCGAGCGACCGTCGCCGGGACGATTTGCAGCATCTCGATACCCGCCATCCAGTTTGTCTATCTTATTGTAGACGCGTATCTGCGGCACTTTGTCGGCGTCGAGCTGTTTCAGCACCGCATTGACCTGCCGAATCCGTTGCCAGCGATGCATGTCACTCGCATCAATGATGTGCAGGATCAGGTCCGCTTCGCAGGTTTCCTGCAGCGTCGAACGAAATGCGGCGATGAGCTCGTGCGGCAGATCGCGAATGAATCCGACCGTGTCTGCCAGCACTACTTCGCGGCTATCTGGCAATTCCAGTTGCCGGAAGGTCGGGTCCAGCGTTGCAAACAACTGGTCTTTGACATAGACACCGGCATCCGTCAGCGCATTGAACAAGGTCGATTTGCCAGCGTTCGTATAGCCGACCAGGGCAACGGTCGGGACCTCGGCGCGTACCCGGTTTTGCCGGTTCATGGCACGGCGTGCGTCGACCTCGTCAAGCCGTGACATCAGCTGCCGTATGCGGTTATTAAGCATGCGCCGGTCAGACTCGAGCTGCGTTTCGCCCGGACCGCGCAGGCCGATACCGCCTTTCTGGCGCTCGAGGTGAGTCCATCCACGAACGAGTCGCGTCGACATGTGCTTCAACTGTGCGAGTTCGACTTGCAACAGGCCTTCGGAAGTGCGCGCACGCAAGGCAAAAATATCGAGAATCAGGCCAGCACGGTCGATTAAGCGGCACTTGAGATCGCCTTCAAGATTACGTTCCTGGCTCGGCTTCAGCGATGCGGCCAAAATAACCAGCTCGGCGCCGTTCGCGATGACCGACTGGCGTAATTCCTCGAGCTTGCCCTTGCCGATAAAGGTACGCGGGTCGGGACGTTGTCGGCCGCTGACAATCTCGCCGACAATAACAGCCCCAGCCGAGCATGCCAGCTCGACAAACTCTTCGCGTTCCGCTGTTTCGGGTGCGCCGGCTATGCCGGCATGGACGAGAATTGCACGTTCGCCGCTTTGCGGTCTCTCAAACAAGGATTACTCTTCCCCTATCCTCTCTTCGTCGTCCGGCAAAGGCAGCCGAACATTGCGCGAAGGCACGACGGTTGAAATCGCATGCTTATAGACCATCTGGTTGACGCTGTTTTTCAACAACACAACGAATTGGTCAAATGAGTCCACCTGACCCTGCAATTTGATGCCGTTGACGAGATAAATCGAAACCGGAACCTTTTCTTTTCGCAGGATATTCAGGAACGGATCCTGTAGTGACTGCCCTTTAGCCATGATTGGGTCTCCTTATTGTTTTGAGGTTTTTACGGCTCACTACCGGTGGCGCCGGTGCCCATTCGTGAGTCGCGCTTAAGCGTGCGAAAATATTAACACAGGCATTAATCACTACTGGTATTTATCCGCGGCAATGCTTCCAGAAACGCCGATATCGTGTCAACACACGCCGCTTCAAGGGGGTCACACGAGAATAATTCGGTTTCGCTTCGAAGCCACGTAATCTGCCGCTTGGCCAGCTGCCGGGTCGCCACCAGCGCCCTGTACTGCGCCTCTTCGAGTGCATATTGGCCCGTCAGATGCGCCCAGACTTGTCTATATCCGACCGCGCGCATCGACGGCAGTTCCGGGGTCAACGCCGGCCGTTGCATGAGTCCAGCCACTTCATCGACAAAGCCGTTGCGAAACATTGTATCCAGTCGCTTTTCGATCCGGTCATGCAGCACCTGCCGCTGCGGAATCTGCAACGCGATTTTGACAAACTCGATGCCGCTGCCGCCCTGTTTCGGCTCAACGTCGTCCTGCCAGTCGGTCAATGAGCGGCCACTGATCTCAAACACTTCCAATGCACGCTGAATACGCTGACTGTCGTTCGGATTGATACGTTTGGCTGCGGCCGGATCCACCTCACGCAGTCGGGCATGAACAGCGGGCCAGCCGTGCTCGAGCGCATCGGCGTCGATCGCGGCACGCACGTTTGCATCGCCCTGCGGCAATTTCGCGAGACCGCGTGTCAGCGCGCGGAAATACAACATCGTGCCACCCACCAGAAGCGGCCATCGTCCTGCAGCAAAGATCGAAGCCATTTCACGGCGCGCATCACGCACGAAGTCGCCCGCGGAATAACGTTCTTCGGGATCGCGAATATCAATGAGTCGGTGCGGAGTTCGACGCAGCGTCGCCGCGTCAGGTTTCGCCGTACCGATATCCATGCCGCGATAGACGAGCGCCGAATCGACGCTGACGATATCGAACGGGAAGTGCTGACAAAGTTCGATGGCAACGTCCGTCTTGCCGGCCGCCGTCGTGCCCATCAGGCAAACTGCGAAATTATTCACAGCGATAGTCTAGCGGCCGCGCATGAACATGCGATCCAGGTCGGCCATGCTGATCGAAGTCCATGTTGGTCGACCGTGATTGCATTGATCAGCTCGCTTGGTGACTTCCATTTCCCGCAGCAGCGCATTCATCTCATCGATCGACAGCAAGCGATTCGCACGCACCGAGTGATGGCAGGCCATCGTTGCCAAAAACTCGTCCATCGTGTCTTTGATGCGATTGCTTTGTCCTGCTTCGGTCAAGTCGGACAGCACATCGCGCAGCAGTGCTTCGATATCTGTGTCACGTAGCAGCGCGGGCACTTCGCGCACAACCAGACTGGTTGGCCCGGCACGATCGACGACGAGACCAACCTTCTCAAACACACTCGCCGCATCGGCAACCAGGTCGGCTTCACTTGCCGCAACCGCCACGGTCACGGGCACCAGCAATGGCTGTCGAACCACGGCATTGTCGTCGAAGTCCGCTTTCAGCTTTTCGTACAGGATGCGCTCGTGCGCCGCGTGCATATCGACGACGATAAGTCCGTCCTTGTTCTCCGCCAGCACGTAAGTGCCGGCGATTTGTGCAATGGCAAATCCCAGTGTCGGCATGGTCGCCGGCTTCGACGACAGCATGCTCGCCGCCATCGATTGATACGCTGCCAGTGTTTCGCGCACTTCGGGCAGTCGCATCGCACTTTGCTCGAATGCGCCGTGCGTATGCGCTGTATGCCCCGCCAACGATGCGGGCGGTTGCACATGGCCGCCCGGCCGGGTTTCGCGTAAAGCAAACTCCACCGCCTGCGACACGACGCCGTGCACACGCCGTCCATCACGAAATCGCACCTCGTGTTTCGCCGGATGCGCATTCGCATCCACCGTCGCGGGATCCAGCGTCAGGCTGAGTACATACGCAGGGTAACGGCCATGAAACAATACATCGCGATAGGCGTGGCGCGCTGCATGCGACAACGTCTTGTCGCTGATGCTGCGGCCATTGACGAACCAGAACTGCATGTCGGGCTGGCTGCGATTGAACGTTGGCAAGCCGAGCCAGCCCGATAGCGCGATGCCGTCCGTTTCCCTGGCAATATGAACTGCATTGTCGGCGAACGGTGCACCCAGAATCTTTCCGACTCTTGCCAGCCGTTCCGGCTCCGTTGCGGCGGCCGGCAATTGCAGGACGGTGCGCCGATTGTGGTTAACGAGAAACGCCACGTCGGGTCGCGACAATGCCAGCCGCTTGAGCCACTTATCAATGTGCTCGAATTCCGTACGCTCGGTTTTCAGAAAGCGGCGCCGCGCCGGTGTGTTGTAGAAAAGGTCGTGCACCTCGACGGTTGTACCCACCGGGTGCGCCGCGGGCCGCGCGGCACCGAGCTTGCCGTCGTCGATTTCAATCTGCCATGCGCTATCGGCACCAGGCACGCGCGAACAAAGCGTCAGCCTGGCGACTGAGGCTATGCTGGGTAGAGCTTCACCGCGAAAGCCCAGTGACACGACCGACTCGAGATCCTCCAGGCAGCTGATCTTGCTGGTTGCGTGCCGCGACAACGCCAGCGCCAGCTCGTCCTTTGCTATACCGGTGCCGGTGTCACGAATGCGAATCAGTTTCTGCCCACCCGCAACGATGTCGATCTGGACGCTCGTGGCACCGGCATCCAGACTGTTCTCTACCAGTTCCTTGACGACAGATGCAGGCCGCTCGACGACCTCGCCGGCCGCGATCTGGTTAATCAGGTGATTCGGTAATTGCTGTATCGGCACGCAGGAGACCGCAGGGCGAATGATTGGCCGGCCATTTTTTCAAAACGGCAGGCAAAAGTCTTGTTGCCGTTTTTTTAGCTGCCGGAGAAAACCGGGATTGCGAGGACCTGGCCGACATGGATGTTGTCGTTACTAAGCTTGTTCGCTGTCCGTATCGCGCCCGGGCTGACGTTATAACGCTCGGCCAGATCGGAGATCGTGTCGCCGCGCGCAATCTTGTGTCGTACCTCGCCCGTCGGGACGCGACGCATGTCCATGGCGATTTGCGTTTCGGGCGGTGGATTCGTGTAGAAATAATTGCGAATGCCGCCGAGGATGGCGGTCGCGAGTTTAGCCTGATAGCGCTTGTCCTTGAGCAGTTGTTCCTCGGTCGGATTGGAAATATAGGCGGTCTCAACCAGGATTGATGGCATGTCAGGCGACTTCAGGACCAGCAATCCAGCCTGCTGCACGCTCGTACGCCGAACCTTGACGACGTGTGACAGCTCGCCGATGACTTTCGAACCAACATCCAGGCTCGCACTGAGCGCGGCGTTCTGCGACAGGTCGAGCAAGACTGACGCCAATACCTTGTCCTTGTCGTCGAGTGAGACGCCGCCGATCTGCACTGATCTGTTTTCGCGCTCGGCCAATAAGCGCGCTTCCTCGTCACTGGCACCCTTCAACGACAATGCGTACACGGTCGCGCCGCTCGCACGGCGATCCTTAACCGCGTCCGCGTGGACGGACACAAACAGGTCGGCACCGGCCTGGTGCGCGATATCCATGCGCCGGCGATGGTCGACGTAATAGTCGGCGTTACGTACCAACACGGCTTTCATGCCCGGTTCCGCATTGATGCGCGCCGCCAGCTCGCGCGACACAGCCAGAGCCACATCCTTCTCTCGGGTCTTGCCCGGGCCGATGGCACCCGGATCATGACCACCGTGTCCGGCGTCAACGGCAACGACAATATCGCGACCAGGTTTGTAGGCTTCGGACGCGCGCCGCACGGTCTGCAGGTTGCCACTGCTTTCCAGGTCGATCACGAGGCGATCGCCGAATTGCGGATTCGGTCCTGCTGCGAAACTCCGCGAGCGCACATCTTCAGTGATGTCCAGCACGATGCGTAGCTGGCCGTCGGCGCGCGCGCCACTGCGAATACTCTTCACGGCACCAACGCCACCCGGCATCGAGTTCAGCGTATGCGCAAGTCGCCCGTCTTTGAGATCGATGACGAGCCTGTCCGGCCCGCGCAGGGTAAAAATGCTGTGAGTGACCGGTGCGCTGAGATCGAGCACGACCCGCGTTTTCCCGCCCTCGGACCAGACGCGAATGTTTTCCACCGTCGTCGCAGCCTCGACAGCCGCCCCAAACAGGAGCAGGAGCAGGAGCAGCAATGGCATCAGTTTCAGGCGGCAAAAGTGCATCGAGGGTCTGCAATCCCGGTCGTCGTGATTATGTCCGGTCAGTATACGACGTTGCTCTGAAAATCCAATATTTTTCTTTCGATATTATAGAGATAAGTCACATAGTTAATGTATGAGCTAGAGCGGGGAAAAGTCCACCCGCGCGAGCAGCTCACGACCCTTTTGACTCAGGCCGAAGAATTCAGCCGCGCGCCCGTCGCCCTCATAGGCCAGCCTGATGCGTAAATCGGCAACATCAGCCAGGCCCGGCGCCCGATCCGGCCATTCCACGAGCCGCAGCCCGTCATCCAGTTCGCCCCAGCCCAGGAACTCAAGCTCATCTTCTGACGACACTCTATATAAATCAATATGATATATAGACCCCGAGCCCAGGGTGTACGGTTCAACGAGGGTATACGTAGGGCTCGGCACCGGCCCCGCATGACCCAGTGCATGGATCAGGGCACGGGCAAACGTCGACTTGCCGGCGCCCAACTCGCCTTCGAGCAGGATCGTCCAGCCCTCGAGTTCGGCGGGCAGCGCGGCTTTGAGTCGCCGTGCGAGCGCCTGAGTCGCGGCCTCATCGCCCAGATACAGCCTCACGCATTCACCAGCGCGCGGATTTCCGCCAGCAGGTCCGACGCGATGAGCCCGCGTTCTCCGCCAGCCGCCGCTCGATCACCGGCGCGGGCGTGCAGATCGACTCCCGCGTTAGCTGCGTCCTGCAACGAGAGTCCCTGGGCCATGAGCCCCGCGATGATGCCGGTCAGCACGTCGCCCATGCCGGGCGCTGCCATGCCCGGATTGCCGGCCGTGCACAGCCAGGGCACGCCATCAGCGCCGGACACCAAAGTACCTGCGCCTTTGAGGACGGCGACACCGCCGAACTTGCGCTGGAGTGCCCGCAGAGCCATTCGACGATCCGCCTGGATGTCGGCTGTTGACTGGCCGAGCAAGGTTGCCGCCTCACCCGGATGTGGCGTGATCACGCGCGATGGAGTCACGTTTGGCGAAGATGCAAGCCAATTCAACGCATCTGCGTCCCAGACCGCGGGCCGACCGTCGGCTTGCAGTAAATCCATGATGTCAGCGGCCCAGTCCGAACGGCCGAGTCCGGGACCCACGGCAACCACGTCGGCCTGTTGCATCAAGGGGCGCAGATCGGCGGCGTTTTTGATGCCATGCACCATGAGTTCGGGACGATCCTTAACTATTTCGGCCGCATGCGAGGGATCGGTCGCAATACTGACCCGCCCCGCCCCGGCGCGCAGCGCACCTTCGCCCGCCAGCAGCGCGGCGCCGGGCATGCCGCGCCCGCCGCCAACGATCAGGACATGGCCGAAGTTTCCTTTGTGCGCGGCGCGACGACGCCGCGGCAACAGGCCCTCGACCTGGGCCGGATCAATTCGCCGGTACTCCGCCGGGCGATTGGCGTAGTACGCCGGCGGGATGTCGAGATCGGAAAAGCACAGGGCGCCGCAATATTCCCTGGCGTCGCCCAGGAACAACCCCTGTTTCAGGCCGACAAACGTCACCGTAAGGTCGGCGCGTATGGCCGTGCCAAGCACCGCGCCGCTGTCGCCATGCAAGCCGGTAGGTATGTCGAGAGCCATGACCGGAACCGACGATGCATTGATCGCGTCGACGGCCGCGGCAAAATCGCCCTGCACATCACGCATCAGGCCGCTGCCCAGCAGCGCATCAACAATCAGCCCCTCCGTCGCATCGACGCTGCCGGACCACGCGCTGACCTCCCCGCCCCAGCTCGCGAATTCATACCAGGCGAGCGCCGCATCGCCAACCAGCAACAGCGGATCTGCCAGTGCGAGGACACTGACCTCAATGCCTTCCGACGCCGCGAGCCGTGCCACGACGTAGCCATCGCCGGCGTTGTTACCGGCGCCACAGACAACCTGCCAGCGCCGAGCCAGCGGAAAATGCTCTCCCGCCGCCAACACGGCGGCGGCGGCTGCGCGGGTCATCAGCGTGAATCCCGCGATGCCGCCATCGGCAATGACATTGCTATCGATCTCGCGCACGGTCGCAACTGAATAGACTTCATTCGGCAGAGGATTCATCGCGGCGATTATACTGATGCTCGACGAGGAAACTGCATTGCCACATATACATACAACCGCTGAACTGCATTCACTGAAGGCAGACATCATCCGCTGGGGACTGGAGCTTGGCTTTCAGCAACTCGGCATCAGTGATGTCGACCTCGCTACCGCTGAAGCGCGGCTGCAGACGTGGCTTGAGGACGGCCGGCACGGCGATATGGACTACATGCAGCGACACGGCAGCAAACGCAGTCGTCCTGAAGAACTTGTACCCGGCACGCTGCGCGTTATTTCGGTACGCATGGACTACCTGCCCGAAGATCAGGCCAAAGCGGCCGAGCTGCTCGACCATGATTCACGAGCCTATGTGTCTCGTTATGCGCTCGGACGCGACTATCACAAAGTGTTGCGCAGTCGGCTTGCAACGCTGGCGAAAAAAATCGAGCAGAAAATCGGCACCTTTGGCTACCGCGCGTTTGTGGACAGCGCGCCCGTGCTGGAGAAAGCACTCGCGCAAAAGGCCGGCATCGGCTGGATCGGCAAACACACTAATATCATTCACGACAAAGCGGGATCGTGGTTTTTTCTTGGCGAGTTGTACACGGATCTGCCTTTGCCGGTCGATACGGCCAGCGAGTCGCACTGCGGTACCTGCCACGCCTGCATCGACGTCTGCCCGACACAGGCGATCGTCGCGCCCTACGAGCTCGACGCACGGCGTTGCATCTCGTACCTCACGATCGAACTACGCAGCGCGATTCCGGTCGAGTTTCGCAAGGCGATCGGCAACCGTATCTACGGCTGCGACGATTGCCAGATCTTTTGCCCGTGGAACAAGTTCGCCAAGCCGACCGCCGAGGGCGAGTTCGCACCGCGGCATGGCCTCGACGATATCGACCTCGTCGAATTATTCCTCTGGAGCGAAGCAACCTGGCTGGAAAAAACCGCGGGCAGCGCGATTCGCCGCATTGGCTACGCCATGTGGCTGCGCAATATCGCGGTGGCGTTGGGCAACGCCAGGAGCACGCCGGAAATTATTGCGGCCTTGACGTCGCGCCTGGCCTCCACACTGCCCGAGGTCGCCGAGCACACGCGCTGGGCGCTCGAGCAGCACGAGCAAAGCGCCGTCTCAGGCTAAGGACGCAGCAACCGGGTTATAGAAGTGACGCCCGCCGCTGATCTTCTCGATCTGCCGGAACAGTTGTTCATAGTCAGCATCGTTATTGACCGGATCGATCTGCGACGCATTGACGATGAGCAACGGGCCGTCGTCGTAGTCGTGAAAGAAACGCGCATAGGCGTCGGTCAGTCGTTCGAGATAGCGTCGATTGATGGCGCGTTCGTAGCCGATGCCTCGGCGCGCAATGCGATGCAGCAGGGAATCAACGGACGCCTGCAAATAGATCACGAGATCCGGCACCGGCGCCTCTATTTTGAGCGACTCGACCACCTGGCGATACAGCGCCAGTTCATCGCTGGAAAGATTCAGCTCAGCGAACAGTTTGTCCTTGCCGAACAGGTAGTCTGACACGCGGACATTCGCGAACAGGTCGGACTGTCGCAGCCCTTCGATCTGCCGCGCACGCGAGAACAGGAAAAACATCTGGGCCGGTAATGCCGCCGACGCGCCGTCCTGGTAAAAGCGCTCAAGAAACGGGTTCTCGGCAACCTCTTCGAGGATCAGTTCCGCCGACAGGCTCTGCGCCAATCGCCTGGCAAGGCTGGTCTTGCCCGCTCCAATCGGACCCTCCACCGCGATGAAACGCGGTGCAGATTGCCGGTTTGCTAATTCAATGACTGACATTTCTTAAACATTATCCGCTTCATTGATGCGTCGAATCGCCGGTACCAACTCATCAACGACAATGGTGTTGACCGGCCCAAGACCGGGAATGACGAGATCCGGGGCTATTTCCCGCAGCGGCAACAATACAAAATTTCTTAATGCTATGTCCGGGTGGGGAATGGTCAGCCCCGGCAGTTCTATGGTCTCGTTGCCATATAGAAGAATATCGAGGTCGATGACGCGCGGCCCCCAACGCTCGGCGCTCGCAACCCGGCCCTGGATCCGCTCCATTTCCTTGAGGCGGGCCAGCAGGCTGTCGGCCGGAACCGTGGTTTCGAGGACGACCACGGCGTTGATGAAATCGTCCTGTTTGACGGGTCCGAAGGGCGCGGACCGGTACAGTGACGAACGTCGCAACACCTGGCAGCCCGGCAGCTCGTCGAGGCGTTCGATCGCGGCCATGACTTGCTGGCGCGGGTTGTTGAGATTGCTGCCGATGCCGATGCAGGACTGCACCGGATCCCGTGGGCGCTTGCTCATGAGGAGCCGGCGGCAGGTCCACCCTTGTTACGCCGCCGTCGACGTTTGCGCTTCTTACCTGCCCCGGACCCTGGACCGCCGATCTCAAAGCTTTTCGCGCGCGCATCCGCCGATTGCGTCTGCACGGTCGTCCAGAAATCTGCCACCTCCTTGTCGACGAGGCCGACTTCGCTTTGCAACAGCATGAAGTCGTAGGCGGCTCGAAACCGCTTGTGCTCGAGGAAACTCCGGCCGCGTTTGCCGTGCCGCGTCTCGAAGCGCGGCTGCAAGGCAAGCATTTCACGCATCGGAATCGTGAATCGCTTCGGAATCGAGATGCGCCGTTGCTGTTGTTGCATGAGTTCGTAGGAGGCCAGGCTGATCGCCTGGGATTCGGATAATTGCTCTTCCCTGCCCCGAATTGCGGCGAGCCGGACGGTCGGCGCCCAGAAAAATACGCCCAGCAGGAACATCGGCGCAACCGGTTTGTTTGCGGCGACACGCGCATCGGTGCTTTGCAAGGCAGCTCGGACGAACTTCATGAACGCCGGGTCGCGATTCATTTCCTCGTCGGTCGCTGGAAATAATTCCGCAAACAGTTTGTGTTCGCACAACAGGTCAAAAGTGCGTTCGGCAAAGCCAGTCTCGAACATCTTCAGGAATTCATCGAACAGGCGCGCCGCCGGGACGTTGCTGATCAGCCCGGCGTGTTTGTGCATAGACTGAACGACGGTGGGGTCAATCGTGAAGCCGAGTTTGGCCGCGAAGCGCACGGCGCGCAGCATGCGCACCGGATCTTCGCGCAGACGCAGGTCGGCGTCGCCAATCAGCACGAGGCGTCGGCCCTCGACATCAGCGACGCCGTCGGTGTAGTCCCATATGCTGAAGTCAGCGATGTTGTAATAGAGCGCGTTGCAGGTGAAATCGCGTCGCCAGACGTCTTCCTCGATGGTGCCGTAGACGTTATCGCGCAGGATCCGGCCTTCGGTGTCGTGGGCGACATCGTCGGCCTCGTGAATCGCGGCGGCACGGAAGGTGGCGGTCTCGATGATCTCGCGGCCGAAGCGCACATGGGCCAGACGAAAACGTCGGCCGATCAGGCGACAGTTTTCGAACAACGCTCGAATCTGGTCCGGAGTGGCGTTGGTGGCCACGTCGAAGTCCTTGGGATGCAGCCCCAGCAAGGCATCGCGCACACAGCCGCCTACCAGGAATGCCTGGTATCCGGAGTTATGCAGCCGATATAGCACCTTGAGTGCGCTCTTGGAGATGTCGTCCCGGGAGACGTTGTGCGCAGGGCGGGGAATAATCTTGGGTGCGATGGGCTTCTCAGTCCCGGTTTTTTTCAATGGTCACCGCTTGGAATTGTGAAAATGCGGCCGTATAGTACCACCCCCTGCCGATATGGGCAGGCCGCTATGCTCCCTTCGTCTAGTGGTTAGGACGCTGCCCTCTCACGGCGGTAACAGGGGTTCGAATCCCCTAGGGAGTACCATATTTATCAATAACTTATCGCTGCCTAAGTCACTGAGAAATCAAACTTAGGCAACGGTTAGTTAATATCCCGTGCTGAAATCGCGCCGAATCTAAGTATCCAGGTCCCCTGGGGTTCAACAAACTTGTTGCGAAGAAGTGCACTACAACCGCTCCGTTCTGGTCCCGGTGTAGCCCTTTGTGCTTTGGGTAGCAGTATGGGTAGTAATTTGCGCGAGAAACCATCTCTCCTTCGCGGTACTTGCCCATTTGACGCAACCAGGCAATGACCTATTCACATGTGCCGGTCAACACCATATCGCCAATTACAAAAACGAAAGGCTTAATTCTGCCATCCGCAAACTCCCTGATTACAAGGTAAGTGGCCAGGTTGGCCTGGGATACAGAAAGCACCTTAAAGCTGTCCAAATATTCACCGTTTCCCAACACAGTCTTCTGCCAATGACCCGAGTTGCTCCATACCGGCCCTAAGATTGTCCCTGACGCGCGATCTACATGAAACGCTTTACCTTTGTATGCCGCCAGCTTTGACATTCGCAGATGCCCATCGTCGCCCAGATCTTGCTCGGTCAAGACGATGCATTCATAGGCGTGCGCGTCCCCATGTGAATCGTCAAATGGAAAAATAACCAGCAAAAAAAGTACAACAGGCATAACCATTGCGTAGCGCATCTCTCCGTCCCTCACTGTGTATTGTTGGAAATCGTCGCGTGACTGATCAAAGGATTGACACAGAATTTCTAACACTCCCGCTGGAACGAAACTGAGAAAGATTGTTAGTTCTTATCGAGTAACTTCTTTTTCTCCGCCTCAAATTCGGCGTCAGTAAGAATCCCTTGCTTGCGAAGATCATCCAGTTTAAGCAGTTCTCGGTACAGGTCCATTCTCGGAGCAGGGTCCTTTCCAGCCGTCAGGTCGGCATCAATCTCAGCCTTGGTGCTTTCAACCCGCAGAGCGACTTCTTCCGAAACAACTTCTCGTGTCGCAGTCCTTATCTCAGCACCATCAGGGCCCAAGAGTCTGCCGCCCATGTACAGACAATCGATCTTTGGTGAATCTGGAAGGACTTTAACGGCCTGTCCATCGCCCGTTGGGCTCGTTATGCGCCAAGGTAACGGGCCTTTGAATCTCTGGCTGGCTTGCAGGTTAATGAGTGCGTCTGCCCCAAGCTGGCGTGCCTCGCGTGCCATCGGCACAAACAACTCGTCGGCGCCCCCGTAGGATCTTTTTGTGGCTACGATTCGTCCAAGCACTTCATATTTCACATTTGGCGGTGGCGAGCCAGCCTACACAAGCTATGCGCAGCGGGGCGGCATTCCGGTCGTCGAAGAAAACGTCGCCGCAGTGCTCGAGCTCTTACCCGCGTTCAGTTCCCTGCGGTTAATGCGACAGTGGGCCGGCATTACTGACATCACACCGGATACGATGCCGATCATGGGCGCAACACCGCTCCGCAACCTGTACATGAGCGGCGGCTGGGGTACGGGCGGCTACAAGGCGATACCCGCGGGCGGCGACACTATGGCCTATACGATTGCCAATGATGCGCCGCATCCGCTTATTAAAGACTTTGACCTTGATCGTTTCGAGCGCGGCGCGCTCATCGATGAGGGCGCGGCCTCCGGAGTGGCGCACTGATGCTGCGGATTGCCTGTCCGCATTGCGGTACCCGTGACGAAGTCGAATTTCGCTGTGGTGGAGACGCACACATCGAACGACCAGGCTCGGAAGTCAGTGACGCCGTATGGGCCGACTACTTGTTCAATCACGACAATCCGAAAGGCGTGATTCTCGAGCGCTGGTGCCACGTCTTCGGTTGCGGGCAATGGTTCAACGTGGCGCGCGATACGCTGACGCACGAAATCCACGCCGTCTACCGCATGGGCGAGCCGGCGCCCGAGCGATATCGATGAAGCAGGCGTTTCGCAATGAGCAGGGCGGTCGCATCGACCGGTCGAAGCCGCTCGGCTTTGTGTTCAATGGCAAGGCCATGCAGGGTTACAGCGGTGATACGCTCGCGTCGGCCCTGCTCGCCAACGGCGTGCGAATTGTCAGTCGCAGTTTCAAGTTTCATCGGCCGCGCGGCATCGTCTCGGCCGGCGTGGAAGAATCGGGCGGGATTCTGGCGGTCGACTACGGTACCGGTTTGCAGCCGATCGTGCGCTCGACGCAAATGCCGCTCGTCGACGGCCTGCGTGCGGAATCGCAAAACTGTTTTCCGTCTTTGGGCTTTGATCTGCTGCGCGTTTTCGACTATACGCGCTCGCTCTGGCCTGCAGGTTTCTACAACAAGATATTCAAATGGCCCGACTGGCATGCCTTCGAATGGGCGATTCGTCGCAGCGCCGGGCTGGGTCGATTGCCGGACAGCATGAGCCATGCCCGCTTTTGCCACATGAATGCGCACTGCGATGTGCTGGTCGTGGGCGCCGGCCCGGCGGGGCTCAGTGCCGCGTTGCAGGCGGCCCGCGCTGGCGACGACGTGATGCTGGTCGAGCAGGACAACGAGCCCGGTAGCTCGCTGCTGCATGACTTGAGCGAGATCGATGGACAGCCGCCAGCCGCCTGGCTTGCCGGGACGCTTGCGGAATTGCGCGGCGCCGACAATGTCAAAATCCTGACGCTGGCGACCGTTGCCGGCTACTACGACTGCAATGTCGTGACGATTCATGATCGTGTCGCTGCTTACCGTCGCGATGATCCGATAGAAATATTCTGGAAAGTGCGTGCAGGCCGCGTCGTGCTCGCGACCGGCGCCATCGAGCAGCCGATCATGTTTGGCAACAACGACCTGCCCGGAATCATGCTGGCGGGCGCGATGCGGCAATACGCGAATCGCTACAGCGTGCGTTGCGGCGGGCGCATCGTCGCCGTCGTCAATAATGACCTCGCCTGGCAGTCGGTAGCGGCATTGCCCGAATCGGGTATGGAGGTTGCCGCGATTATCGATAGCCGCGACAGTATTGACGATGCACTTGCCGATCAGGCGCGGCAGCATGGCATCGATGTGTATCCGGGAGCCGCCCCGATCGCTGCAAGCGGATCGAACGGCGTTCGAAAGTTGCAGTATCGTGACAGAGAGGGGCGGTCGCGGACGATCGAGTGCGATGCGATCGCGGTCTCCGGCGGTATGAGCCCGACGGTTCATTTGTATTCGCAAGCCGGCGGCCGGCTGCGTTACGACGAACAGCTGGCCTGTTTCCTGCCGCGGGAATGCCGGCAGGAAGTTACAGTAACCGGTGCTGCAAACGGCGAGTTCGCGACAGCGCGCACTTACCATATAGGGCCGCGTAAACCCTCCGCGGCGAAAACCAGCTGCCAGTGGGTCGACTTTCTGCACGACGTAACCGCATCGGATATCGAACTCGCGTGCCGCGAAAACCTGCGCTCGGTCGAGCACGTCAAGCGTTACACGACGACCGGGATGGCGGCCGACCAGGGCAAGACGAGTAACCTGAATACCTTGACCCTGCTGGGTGACTTGACCGGGCGAAGCCTTGGCGAAGTAGGTACGACGACGTTCCGCCCGATGTTCATGCCGGTAACGATGGGCACGATTGCCGGTGTTCGACGCGGCGCGTTCTATACAGCGGCGAAGCGTTTGCCAGCGCACGACTGGCATGCGGCGAAGGGCGCCGAGTTTGAGGACTCCGGCGGCTGGGATCGCCCTGCCTGGTATGGCAAGGATCGCGCGGCGTGCATTCGCCGGGAGACCTTGCTGGTTCGTGAATCCGTCGGGCTCTTCGACGCATCATCGCTCGGCAAGATCGAGGTCAAAGGGCCCGACGCGGCCGAATTTCTGAATCGCATCTACGTCAACACCGTGCCGAACCTGAAGCAGGGCAAAGTTCGCTACGGTCTCATGCTGAATGAGAACGGCATTATGCTGGACGACGGCGTTTTCATCCGCCTCGCCGACGACCATTTCCTGATCAACACGACCTCGGGTAATGCCGACGGGATCGCCGGCTGGCTCGAGGAATGGCATCAGGGCGAGTGGCCTGGCATGGATCTCGTCATTAGCCCCGTGACTTCGCAGTGGGCCGTCGTGACGGTGGCGGGACCGAAATCACGCGACGTGTTGCGTACCTTGCCCGGCATGATCGAGCTATCGACCAAGCAGTTTCCGCACATGAGTTTTGCGAGCGGCGTGTTTGATGACGGCACTCCGTACCGAATTCAGCGCGTGAGTTTCACGGGCGAGATGAGTTACGAGCTGAGTGTGCCCGCCAATTGTGCGACCGCTTACTTCGAGCGCGTCTGGGCGGCGGGCCAGGTGCACAGTATCGGTCTCTTCGGTGTGGAGAGCCTCATGATCCTGCGTCTGGAAAAAGGCTTCCTGCATGTCGGCGGTGATACGGACACGACGAGCAATCCGTTTGACGCCGGATTCCGCAAAATCGTTGCGAGCAAGCAGGGCGATTTCATCGGTGTACGGTCTTTGCAACGCGCCGAAGACAAACGCGGCGATCGCCGGCAATTGATCGGGTTCGAAACGAACGATAAAGATGCGACCGTTTCTGCCGGTGCGCACATCGTGACCGGACATGGCGTAACGCAGCGCAGCGAGGGGTTTGTCACCTCGGCATGCCTTAGTCCGACACTGGGCAAGACCATCGGGCTGGCGCTGCTCGAGCGCGGTTTCGAACGTCAGGGAGAGACAATCACCTTGTACGATGAGGGGCGGTTGACAACCGGGCGGATCGTCGATGCCTGCTTCTACGATCCCCGCGGGGAGCGCATGCGTGGCTGAGCGAATCGAGAATCGCTCGATCGTTTCCCTCAAGATCTTCAGGAGCTCGCTCGATCCTGCGCGCCAACGTTTGCAACTGGCCGGATCCTTGCAGGCGTCCGGCAGTGATCCGCAAAGTTTGTGGCTCGGTCCGGATCGCTGGTTGCTCGTCAGCGATACGATGGCGCCGGATGTAATTGTCGATTCGTGCAAAAAGACACTCGTCGGCATTACGCACAACGCGGTCGACTACTCGGCAGGGCTTGCTGTGTTTCGCCTCACCGGCCCTGCAGCACGACAAATCCTGGCTACCGGCACCGGTGTCGACCTGCGGCCCACAAAGTTTCCGACCAATCGTTGTTGCAGAACGAAACTGGCGCAGGTAGCAGTCGTAATCGTCGCTACTGCCCCGCAAGTATTGGAGGTCTACGTTGATCGCAGCCTTGCGACCTACCTGGCGGACTGGATTGCCGAGTCATCGAGCATTTATTTCTCGTACCTCAGCGAGGTACCGACAACTTAACTTAGTTCGAAAAGTGGAGTTGTGCTATTCGTAATCACGCTATTTCGATTTTTCGCGGTTCGCCACAGGAACGGATTTTGGATCGGCGCCGGGCCAGTCGGCCCACCACGAACGAAAACGCCGCCATTCATCGTCCAGGAATGCCTCTTGTTCTGCAGTTAAAGCATCACTCTGGTTGATGTTATGTGTGTATTCCAAATTACCTTCCAGCACCATCAGCCGCTTGTAGAAAAGTACGAGATCCGGGCCTTCATCCAATTTTGACAAAGTCATCAATGCTGCTTCAAGTTCGGTGGCCAGTCGCAAGGCGTCACTATCGCCGGCGGCGGCAAGCTCGCATAAGTTAATCAGGCGCAGGACCTCTCGCGGCAATGCGTTACCGACACCGGTGATAGCCCCTTGAGCTGCACAATTCACGTAGCCATGCACGACCTGCGTATCAACACCGACCATCAGGATTAGCTCCGGGTCGGTACCGGTAATATGTTTTGCTGCGTAACTGAGGCCTTTCGCACCGCCAAATTCCTTGAAGCCGACCAGGTTGCTGTGTTCGCGGCGAAGATCGAAAAACAAGTCTGTTCTTGTTTCAAAACCGTAGTAGGGGCTGTTGTAAATCACCGCGGGAAGGTTGCCTGCTGCCGCCAAAACCGCGGCGAAGTGGGTGCGCTGAGCGGCCTCTGAGGTGGTCCGGGAGAGCACGCGTGGGATAACCATCAGTCCTGCAGCACCACTTTCTCTCGCGTGCCTTGTCAGTCGCACTGCGCCTGCCGTGTTTTGCGCCCCTGTGCCGACGATCACCGGTACCCCGGCTGCAATCATCGCGCTGACACCCTGCTCACGTTGCTACGAGAAAATTTATGACGTTGGGTGGTCAGGCGATCGACAGCCAGACGCTGACGGCAAACTGCCCCCAGTAGGCAACACCGTCAATATCGCGAATGCCTCATACACCAACACGATCGGCAGTGCTGAGTTGAGAACGGTTTGGACGGATCCGGATTTCGATGTCACCGAGAACGCATTCTATTATTTGCGGGTGCTTGAAATTCCGACTCCACGGTGGTCAACCTACGATGCGAAGGCGCTCGGAATAGAGCCGCCTGCTGCCTTCCCGGCGACGATTCAGGAGCGAGCCTGGACTTCACCGATATGGTACACGCCGTAGGTTTTATTCATGCTGTGTGTGGCGAAAACGGTCCGGGCGATGCGCTGCGGCTTTCTCATTTTATAGACCCCTAGTGTACCAGCCGGAGGATAGGTCGCCTTAAAGCTGACTTGCAATAAATTTTCCAAGAATGGGATTCAATTTCAACTCGCACCCACAATATTTGAGGTTCCTTTATTGACCTGCCTGAACTATCGTCCTCTTTACTCCATCCTCCAATCCCCTCAGCAAACACCGTGACCAGCAAAACCAAACCGGATCTCTTCGAAGGCTACGCAACCTCGCCCGTCCCGCCTCATATCCGGGTAAACGGTTATCGCATTGCGTTGATCAACTGCGGCCTGGCGCTGTCCCTGTCGGGCCTGGTCCTCGGCGTCGAGTTGGGTGCGAACCTCGGGCTCACGAGGAGCACGGTCGCGTTCGTTGCGGGCGGCATTGTGCTCGCATTGATCGCCGGGATCACTGGCTATGTCGGGGTCAAAGTGCGCATGAGTTCGTACATGATCATTCGCTACGCGTTCGGCTCGCGTGGCTCAAATATCGTGAATTTGTGCATGGCCGTTTCGCTGCTCGGCTGGTTCGGCGTCATGGCATCGCTGTTCGCGCAGGCCGCAGCCGAGCTGTGGACTGCCCTCACCGGCATCGCCTTGCCTGAATGGATGTTCATCGTGGCCGGCGGTGTGTTGATGACGGCAGGCGCCATGCGTGGCTTCCGGTCGCTGAAGTTCCTGTCGGTGCTGCTCGTACCGGTGCAACTACTGGTGCTCCTTTGGCTGGTGCAGATCATGCTGACTGGCACCAGCTTTGCCGAACTGCTGCAGGTCGAGCCGGCTGGAGGTATCACGATCGGCGATGCCGTGTCGGCGGTCATTGGCGGCTGGATCGTCGGCGCCGTCTGCCAGCCGGACCTGACACGCTATGGCAAAACCTTCGCCGACTCGGCCATCGCCGCTGCGATTCCTTTCTTTATCGCAGGCTCCTTTATATACGTGGTCGCCGCGATGACGGGGCTCTGGTCTGGCGAAAGCGACCTGTTGCCGGTGATGATTGCGCTCGGCATGGGCGCTGCTGCCTTCGTCTTCGTGCTGTTCTCGAGCTGGATTACCAACGCGATGAACCTGTACGGCTGTTCGCTGAGTATCAATGCCGTATTCCGCAACCTGCGTGAATGGCATATCGCGGTCGCATCCGGCATGCTCGGCACCGCCCTGGCGTTGGCCGGTATCCTGGATCGATTCGTAGATTTCGTATTTTCCCTCGGTGTACTTTTTACGCCGGTCGCTGGTATCTACATCGTCGACTTCTTTTGTTTTCGTCGCGACCTCTACCTGAGCGGCAATACCGAAGTCGAGCGTGCCTTCTCCGTGCCCGCCTTTGTGGCATGGATCGCCGGCATCGGTGTCGCCGTCGCAGCCGGCAAGGGGTGGTTCACATTGACGGGCACGGCGGCCATTGATTCGCTGCTGGTCACCTCACTGCTGTTTTGGACGATCGAGTATTCCCTGAAAAGGTCGACGCTTAAATGAGGCTGGGCATCGACGTCGGTGGCACGCATACCGATGCGGTCATCATGACGGGCAGTGAGATTATCGGCAGCCACAAAGCTCTGACGACTCCGGATATCATCGGCGGCATCGTCGAAGCACTCGCCGAAGTATTGCGGCAGTCGGACTGCAAGGCGGCGGCCATCGAGTGCGTGATGATCGGCACGACGCAGTTCACGAACGCCGTCGTGGCGCGGCGCGGATTGCAGCGAACCCTCGCCGCAAGGATCAGCCTTCCCGGCGGCTCGGCAGTGCCGCCGCTATCCGGCTGGCCACGCGATCTCGCGGCCGCGATAAACGGCGGTTATCAATTTCTGCATGGTGGGATCGAATACGACGGCCGTGAATTCTGCTCCATGGACGAGCGGGAAATAGCCGCGCTGGTGGCAAAGTTGCAGGAAGAAAAAGTAAAGCAGGTCGCCATCACCAGCCCGTTTTCTCCATTGACGCCCGCTCATGAAGAGCGCCTTGCCGCGGCGATTCGCAAGGCGATTCCGGATGCGGGCATCACCTGCTCTCATGAAATCGGCGGCCTCGGTCTGCTGGACCGCGAGAACGCCGCCATCCTCAACGTCGCGCTCTTGCCCTTGGCCAGTCACGTGGTTACCGCGCTGGAAGCGGCAGTGCGAAAGGTCGGTATCGCCGCGCCAGTCTTCATCAGCCAGAACGATGGCACCCTGATGGATGCCAGCACCGCGCGACACTACCCGGTGATGTCGTTCTCCTCTGGGCCCACTAACTCGATGCGCGGTGCGCTCTGCCTGTCCGGGGTCAGGGACGCGATCGTCGCCGACGTTGGCGGAACGACGACCGACATCGGCATGTTGAGCGACGGCTTCCCACGGCCCTCGGGCGCCGAAGTGGAGATCGGCGGCGTCAGGACCAATTTGCGCATGCCCGACGTGTTGTCGATCGGCCTCGGCGGCGGCAGCCTGGTGCGCGATGGCGGCGCACGCATCGGGCCGGACTCGGTGGGTCATGACCTCGTGACCCAGGGCTTGGCATTCGGCGGTGGGGTAATGACGACTTCGGACATCGGCATCGCGGCGGGGCTCGCAAAGTTCGGCGACCCTTCCCTGGTTCGGATCGAAGAGCGTGTGGTGAAGACGGCGCTTGCGACCATCCGCACCATGCTTGCCGAGGCCATCGACCAGGTGAAGACGAGTGCGGACGCGCTGCCACTGATCGTGGTCGGCGGCGGCGCCTTCCTGGTGCCGGACGACCTTCCCGGCATCTCCGTGGTCATTAAGCCGCCGAAAAGTGCCGTGGCCAATGCGGTCGGCGCTGCACTCGCCCAGGTCGGTGGAGAAGCCGAGCTTATTTATTCACGCAGCGGCGAAGATCGCCGCAAGGCGCACGAGCGGGTCAGGCAACTGGCCTGCGAAAAGGCGATCTCCATGGGCGCCATCAAGGAGACCGTGCAAATCATCAGCATCGAGGAAACGCGGCTCGCTTACATGGCCGACGACAGTGTCAGGCTGAGGGCTAAAGCGGTTGGCGACCTGCGGATTGCATCATGAAACGTTCAATGAAAATCGACAGGGACAATCTCGACGACCTCGCGCTCGGCACCGCCTTCATCTCGACGGGCGGCGGCGGCGACCCGTATCTCTGTCAACTGGCTCTGCATGCGGCCATTGCGGAAAAAGGCCCGGTGCAGCTGATCGATCCGGACGACCTCGATGACGACGCCACGATCATGTCCATGGGCGGCGTCGGCGCGCCGATGATCGGCTCAGAGAAACTCCCGAACGGCTTCGAAGGCGTCTACGCCGTCCGCAAGCTGGAGGAATATCTAGGGATCAAGTGCGACGCGCTGATCGCCGCTGAAATCGGCGGCGGCAACGGCCTGGTGCCGCTGCTCACCGGCCTCCACATGGGCTTGCCGGTCGTCGATGCCGACGGCATGGGCCGCGCCTACCCGGCCACGCAGATGGAGACTTTCAGCATCTACGGCATTTCGGCAACGCCGATGGCCGCAGTCGACGAATTCGGCAATGGTGCCGTCATCACCACCGACGACTCGACCACCGCGGAACGCATCTTGCGCCAGGTCAGCCTGGCAATGGGTGGCCAATGCACCGCGGCCGACCACACCATGACCGGCAGGGACGTCAGGAACTACGCTATCAGGAACACGGTCAGTTTGTCGGTGGAGCTGGGCCGCGTGGTGCGCCGCTCGAAAGATTTCGCCGGCTTACTGGAAGCGACCGGTCCTTTGCTGGTCGACGCCGGCTACGGCGCGCCCGTCAATCTCTTCGAAGGCAAGGTGATCGACCTGCACCGGGAAATGGTTGGTGGTTACGACGTCGGTGAATTCGTGATCGCCAGTTTCGACGATAGTCAGCAGATGACCATCAAGGTGCAGAACGAATACCTGATCGCCATCGTGAACGGTCAGTGCATCGCAACGGTACCGGATCTTATCTGTGTCGTCGATCGCGAAACGCTGCTGCCGATTACGTCCGAACGATTGCGCTACGGACTGCGTATCGGCGTGATCGGCATCCCGGCACCGGCGCTGTACAAAACGCCCGAGGCGATGGCTTTCACCGATCCCAGGGCATTCGGCTTCGATATCGACTATACGGAGATGGCTGGGACGGATTAACGTCTTTTCCGCAAATCCTTGATCACCCGCATGGCGCCGTTATGACCTGGCGCGCCACTGACCGCGCCGCCAGGATGTGATCCGGAACCGCACAGGTAAAGTCCCTTCAACGGCGTTCGATATTTGGCAGCGCTCGGGTGTGGGCGGAGGCTGAATATCTGGTCCAGGTCGTGACGCCCGTGAAAAATATCTCCTTCGGTCAGGCCAAAAACACGCTCGAGATCGAGCGGTGTCAGAACTTGTCGCCCCACGATCAGCGATTTGATATTGGGCATGTAGCGGGCGAGGTAGTCGATGATGTCGTCGCCAACACGGTCCCGAATATCGTCCCACTGCTGGTTGTCTGCAAGCTTGTAAGGATAGTACTTGCACAAAATGCTCATGACATGATGCCCATCCGGAGCCAGGCTATCGTCCAAGGTCGAGGGAATCACGATATCGAGACGGGGTTCTTCCGGCAAACGGCCTGCTTTGGCCGAATGGTAATTCTTCTCCATCACATCCATGGGCGGGTATATGACTATGGAACACTGGTGCTGGGGACGTATCCCTGCTCCGGGGTAATCGCGAAGCTCAGGCAGGCCGTTTAGGGCCAGATTCATCCGCAGTGAGGCGTGACCCATGCGCAGATGACTGATGTCGTCCACAAATGTCGCCGGCAGATGTTCCTTGTCAACGAGCTGCAGAAAGGTTCGCTTGGGATCGGCATTGGAAAGTATGGCTCGCGCCGAGATTTCTTCGCCACTACAAAGCCGCACGCCCCTGGCTCGTCCGTTCTCCACAACAATTTTTTCTACGCCGGCGTCTGTACGAATGTCGACGCCTTGCGATCGCGCAAAAGACGCCATTGCCTGCGTTATCCGGCCCATGCCACCCCTGGCAAGACCCCAACACCCTCTTTCACCGTCGAATTCCCCAAGTGCATGATGAAAAAACGGAATCGCCGAGCCGGGATGATAAAGGCTTGCGAAATTGCCGGACACGCAGTGCGAGGCATACATCGAATGCACCATCGGGCTCTCGAACCAGCGATCAATGATGTCCGCGGCACTACTGGTGAACATCTGCAGCAAGCGATGCCTTAGGTCCACAGACAAGCCGCGCATGTCTCGGCCGGCCTTGAGCATGCCCAATAAATCCACAATACCGCCGTTCAGTGATGGAGGCTCTCGTAACCATTGATTGCGGATTACTGTTCCCGCTTCCTCCAGCATCGCATTGAATCTCTTGATTGCGTCGTAGTCACGGCCGGAAAACCGTCCGATTTCAGCGCGGTCGTTGGCTTCGTCTCCCGTCAGGTAAAGGTGATCTTCCCGGCAGATGTCGAGGCCACCTTTGAGGTGAATAAGTTCGTAGCCGTGCTTATGCAGTTCCAGGTCACGAATAACCTCAGGACGTAACAAGCTCACGACGTAGGAGGCTATCGAGTTTCGGTAACCGGGATAAAACTCTTCCGTGACTGCGGCACCACCGACAACGTGGCGGCGCTCCAGTACGAGGGTTCGCAGGCCGGCTTTACCGAGATAGCCTGCCGCGGTCAGGCCGTTATGGCCTGCGCCGATCACAATGGCGTCGAAATCAGTACTCATTTTCTACCAACGTTTGAAAGTCAGGTAGGCCTTCCGAACGGTTTGCTTCACTTCCCAAACGCCTTTGCTGTTCTCATCAAAATACACGGTATCGCCGGCGCTGATGCTTATCGTTTCGCCATCCTCCGGGTGAAACAGGGCGTGCCCTTTGACGAACGAACTGATCTCCGCATCCATGATTTGCCGCGTCCAGGTACCCGGGGTGCATTCCCAGATGCCGGCCTCCGAGCCATCTTCATGCTCATTAATAATCAGGCCGTAAAGGTGTGATACCTGCTCTGAAACAGGCAGCGCAACGGGGCCCCAGTCATCCAGTTTCGCAGTGGGGATAGCTGCTACGGATTTGATTTGTTTGATCGCCATTGGAGTCTCATGCAATTAATGGGAATAGTTGTCAGTACCTTAAGGCGCTATTACCGCCGCGCCTTTCGCAATACGCATATTCAACTCCGGCAAACCGAAGCGCTCCGTCTGCTCCGTTATCTGACGGAAGATGTCATCCGCGGCAGGTTTGTCGCTCACCAGTTGTGGCAGGCCACTTTCCGTGAGTGGCCGGCCGTATCCCAATTCGATCGGATACAAAAGAACTTGTGCCAGCTGATTCTTCTCGAAGCGCACGTCGGCGATCACGCTCTGAAAAGTAAACGTGTTCGCATAAGACTCTGCATTCAACGGTGCCGACAAATCGGCCTCGGTGACCCGTTCCGGATGCTCCCAGTACTTCGCAAGCGTATCTTTATTGCCCTGAAAAAGATCATGCGGTAACAGTTCCTGGACATCGCTCCAGAAGAAATTGCCGAGTCCATAAAAAATCGGCCGATAACCGCGCGCGGGTGACTTGTATATTTCTATCGGGCCGAGATTGTGGTTGCCAGTGGTCACAAACATGTCGGCACCGGAATCAATTGCATCACGAGCCAGTTGCTTCAGGAAATTCGCAGGGCCGTATGGAGCGGCCTCGTCGTCACAATCCTGCGAGCACTCATGCGCATGAATGGAAACTATGACAAAGTCAGCGTTTTGCTGCGCCGAACGAATGCTGCGATAGATCTCCGCGAGGTCGTCCGGATCCATCACGTGCTCGTGCGAATAGACTTCGGCCTGCTGGTACTGCGTGCCAAAGAGCTCGCCTTCGGCAGGCGCTGCGTCGCAGAAATCGCCGAATAGCGCGCACTGAACACGACCCAGCGGCTCGATGGCCGATTCCGGCACATTGACCACTTCGGTCAAGTGCAATCCGCTTAAGCCTGGGCGCCCTGGTGAGGCGCCGGCCGCCGGTAGTGATTCGCTGGTCGGTCGAAATGTGGACGCCAACGATACCAGTGCGACTCTGCCTCTTGAGCTCTCATAGTATTGTGGCGCCCGCGCAAGTCCGTGCGTCTCGCCGACGCCGGCGTGATGAATGCCGGCTGCGTCCAGCCATTTGCTGGTTTCCCGCATGCCTTCGAGGCCCCAATCCTGCGCATGATTATTGGCGCGTGAGACGAGAGTAAAGCCCATTGCCTTGAGGTCATGGGCGACCTCAGGCAGGGCAGACACGGTCCAGTCGCCGTCAAACGAATAGGGTGAGCCGGTAAACGATCGTGGATCAAAAATCGTCGTTTCGAGATTTCCGTAGGTGGCGTCCGAGCGACTGAAGATATCCAGCACTGCCTTGAAGTTGGGCAGTCTGTTTGCGTATTGCGAAAGCGGGCGTGAGATTATCAGGTCGCCAACAGCGGCGACCGCAAAACCGTCCGGTACATTGGAATGCAGCTCGGTGTCTACGGGTCTCTTCGGGTCAAACAGCGAAACATCTTTGGGGACCGGATCGCCGGGCCCGAAGATGGTCTCTTGTGCCGTGACCGCCAGGCTGGTAACCGCGAGGGCAACAAGGCTTGCAAACAGCAGCGTGTATTTAGTTCCGATACTCAAATTTGGCTCCAGCGTTGCGATTGAAAATTGCTGCCGCCGACCGGCTTGACAATATTACAGGAAAGGCCGTTGTTAGAAACGAAACGTATAGCTGAATTTGAACGTAACATCGCCGGTTACGGTCTCGAAGTCGTTATCCTGTGTGTAATCCAAAAGCTCCCTGTTGACGATGAGCAGGACCTCGCGTCCGGCGAGCGGCATCCAGCGTAGAATGCTGTTCAAGCCTATCGTTTCGCTCACATTGTCGTATTGCACCAAGTTTTCCAGGGACCAGGTGTTGGTAAACGCGATATTGGCACTCAGAGATGACAGACGCGTCGTAAATTCTCCCTGTGGCAGTTGCACGTCTGAAACGTCGTAGCCGAGGGCCATCGCGAAATGACGGCTTGGGCGCCAGGTCATTGCGATGCCCGGATTCGTTATGTCGCCGTCGAAGAACTCTCCACCGCAGTAATAGGTCTCAACATACAGTTTCCTGTGTTGCCCTGTTTCGATGATGACGCAGTACTGGTCGAAGGAATACTCGCCAACCGGTATCTCGATGCCCTCTGAAATTTCGAACGGAGTATCGATGTTTTCGTCATAGAGAGCGTAGTGCAGCCCGATGAAGTCGCTATTGTTGTTCTGCAGCTCAACGGTGCGAAATGTAATTGCCTGCGTCTGCAGTTCCCCATCGAGAGTCTCGATGCGCTGAAAATCGACACCGCTGAATACAGAGCGAACGGTACCGCCATCCGGGTACCATGTGTAGCCGGTGTCCCCGCTCAGGTCGCTGACATCAACTCGGTTGACGAAGCCAAGTGCGGGGTAGAAGTTTTCCTCGATTTGCTTGTACGCGATCCCTGCCCTGAATCCTTCCGCGTTCGGCATGTCAATACTGACCCCATACGCCGAATCATCACCCTCGATGCCCTCTGTGTCGCTTTGCTGATACCAGGCGGCTCCCTCAATCACTCCGCCGTTGGACAGCCTGGTATTCAGGTAGCGAAAGTCCACGCCAGCGACCGAGTTGTCGACGTTCGAAGCGGGATCTCCCTTGGTGAAGACCGCTCCGACACCGGATTCACCGAGGACGTTTTTCGACAGGCGCGCCACGAACAAATTGCTTGGGTCCAGCGATTCGAACTCGTCCTGCCGAATTCCAAGGACACCAATGTCCCAGCCACCTGCGCGGCCAGTCAGCTTGCCGCCATAGTCGATATCGATGGTTTCGCCCGATTCGCTAAGGCCGATTCGACGCGAGAAAAACGGCCGGCCGCTCTCTCTTTCGGCACGGGAAATGGTGGTTGGATCGTCCTCGTTTTGTCCGCCAATACCGCCGAATTCGAATATGTCCGTATCCTGGAGAAAAAACATGCGCCGCTCGGGAAAGAACAGCCCGAACCGCGTAAGGTTGATTTGCCGTTCGTCGACGCCGGTACCGGAAAAATCGGTATTGATCGTCAGCGAACCGGTTAGTGACGGCGTGACCTTGTAAAAGACGTCGAGGGCCGGCTCAAACGAGTCTTCCTTGTCACCGGTTTCGTAGTCCTTTGACTGTCGCAAGTTGGCAGAAGGTACGACATCCAGTCCTGCCCCTTTCTGCGCGCCGGACATGCCGCCGACCTCGCCGAACGATGCGGGGTTCGTAGTGCGATTCTTCGACGTCCAGCCGATCAGCTCGCCCTTGCGGCCGATAAAACGTGTGACGTTCAGGCCCCAGACATCGTTCTTCGGATCAAACGACAGTGTTTTGAACGGTATCTCGACCTCGGCGATCCAGCCGTCATCGGTAAACCGGGTCTCGCCGCGCCAGATACCTCGCCAGTTCCAGTTCGCTGTCGTGACGTTTTCGAACACGGCCTGGTTGCGCACACTGTTAGCCATTAGGTCGAATAGATAGCCGCGTCGTCCCTGATTCATGGGGTCGACCATGACGGTGACACTGTCTTCACCCCATGACCAGTCGCCCTGCCTCAGGATTTGTGCGCCGATCTTGTCCGGTTCGCGGTCGTGAAATATTGCAGCAACGTACAGTGCGTCCGGGGTGTATACGACGAGGAAACTGGTCTTTTCGGTCGGATCGGCAAATTCTTCGGGATCAACCTGGTGCAAGTCTGTAATCGGCGTCGCAAACGCCCAGGCATCATCATCGAGCACGCCATCAAGTACCGGTGCCTCGTCGATCATGAAAATGTCGATACGCTTGCCACTCGCGTCGACCATCTGCGCGCCGAGGGCATGCGGAAAAACCAGAAAAATTACCGCCATACTTGCAAATGCGCCGGCGCGCGCTGCCGCTGTGCGTCGGCATTCACAGTCTGGTTTTTGCTCCGACCTCATTTGCTCTGGTCAGCCGAGTCTGTCACTTGACTCTTGCTGCAAATCTTTAGCTCGTTTCCAGCCTGCAGCTTGCGGTAAATGATGACTGATGCGAACAAACCCAGAAGGCAAATGATTCCAATGAGCAGGAACAGAATCTGGAACCCCGCTGCACCCGGCCAGGCGTCGAGTACCAGGCCTGAGACCAGTGGCGCGATCGTATCGGGTGTGTATCCAATGACCGAGACCATGCCCACCGCCGTTCCGGTCAGGGCTATGGGCACGTTTCCCTGCTCCATCAACGCGAAGTAAATTCCGCGCAATGCATAAATTGCCGTAACAACTACCACGGAATTGATCAGCAACAGGGGTAACAAGCCCGGCGCGCCGGGCACCGCAGCGAACAGCAGGAAACTCGAAGCGGTGAGAATGAACAGGCCGATCACCGCTTTTGCAGTACCGATTCGATCGGCGATAAAGCCGGCAGAAATCGCGGCAAGAGCCGCCAAATAATATTTGCCGTTAGCAAGGGCTCCACCCCAGACATCACCCAGTTCGTAAATCGTTGTCGCGTACGGGGTGAAATAGATAGTTCCCCACATGCCCCAGTTAGCGGCCAGGATCACGAGGCTCAACAGCCAGAGCAAAGGCATTTTCAGAACCAGGCGCACCTTGGCCCAGGAAAACTCCGAACCAGTTAACCGCGTATCAGGCTGGGTAGCCGGCGGATCCCGCATGACTATCCAGATCAGTACTGCCATCACGATGAGGGCCGATGATTTCAGTTTAATGGTATTGGACAGTGCCCCGGTATCGGCGCCTTGCCATGCGAATAAAAACAGAAGTAACGCACCGAAGGATGCGTCTGAAAGACTCCGCCCCCCTTCGAGGAAGCCGAAAGCTCGGCCTTGTTCGCGCTGCCCGCCCCAATTGCGCGTGGCTTTTATCATCGCGGACCAGAAGATCAGGCTGGTCGACGCTCCCCATAGCCCGTGCAGCAGAAGACAGGCTTCGAAAGACGGAAACCCAGCGAATAAGAATCCGCCGATGCCGGAGGTCGCTAGCGCCGTGCTCAAAAGTAGTCGCGGGGGGTAACGATCGGCCAGCCAGCCTCCGGGCACATAGCTCAGCAGTGAGACCAGGCCAAAAGTGCTGCCAAGCATGCCGATCTGGGTGTTGGAAAACCCGAATGCACGTTGCATCGGGACGTAGTAGATCTCGGAAAAATAGGGCATCCAATAAATGAAACTGCCGGACAGACACAGCAGGACGATGGTCAACCATTTTTCAACGCGCGAGATGTTTCACGCCCCTGCGGGTTTTCTTAGCCAAGATTGGCATTCTAGCTAGGCAATTTGTACTACGCCATCGAAACAGCTAGCCTTAGACCAATGATCAGAGGGCGAAAATCTGTTGCCAGCCTGTTCGCCATTGTCCTCGTATTGTCTGCGTGGACCGGGGCAGGGGCCATGTGCGAAATGGATGCGGCGCTTGGCGATGCATCCGCTTCTGCAGAAGCAAGCGCCCATGCACCTCACCAGGCAATGAATCACAGCAAACATCTCGCGAGCGACAGAGACGAGCCAGAACACGCACCCTACCGACCGCCAATCCTCTCTGCATAGTTAATCCGCCGCCCTCCGGGTGTGGCGGTTCGTTCGCTGTTTAACTCTCAGAGAATCGCCATGAAAGATCTCCTCAGTCTCGTCGCCGCAGTTGCCATCTGCCACATCCGACGCCTCCATCACTTGTCGGCATTGATTGCGGTCGTGCTGCTTGGCGGCTGTTCGAGTTTTCCAGCGGACCTGGGCCAAGGCGAGGTCAATGAACTGGTAGCGGCGCGCGGTCAGACTGTCGAGGAGAACACAGGCAACCTGCTCGAGACTCTGACGTCAGCCCCCTTATCGGCAGAGAGTGCCGTCCGCATTGCTCTCATCAACAATCCGGAACTCCAGGCCAGTTATGCAAGCCTCGGTTTCGGTGCCGCCGACGTATACGAAGCTGGCCGCATCAGGAACCCGACCCTGAGCGGTGCGTTTCTCGATACAGATGCTGCCGGAGCGCAGGACCAGGTGACGTATGGCCTGGCGGTCTCGTTTACTGACCTGATTACGCTACCCGCACGCAAGCGCCTGTCTCTCGGCGTGTTTGCCGCGATGAAGCAGCAGGTCGGGTCAGACGTGCTCGGCGTCGCGGCGGCTGCCGAAAAGGCCTACTACGAATACGTCGGTGCGCAGCAGGTCGCCGCGTTGCGTGACCAGATTGCAAATGCCGGCAAGTTGTCGGCGCGACTGGCACAGCGATTCTTCGACGCTGGTAATCTCGCGCCGCGCGAACTGGCGATGGAGCGCGCGGCCGCGTCCGAGGCAAAACTGAACGCGCTGGAGGCGGCAAATGCGGCGTTCGCTGCAAGAACCGAACTGGCCGACGTGCTCGGGCTGTCGGTTGGCGCGCCCTGGATCGCACCGGCGGCGCTGCGGCTCCCCGTAACGGATGAAGACGACCTTGACACTTTGCTGGCGCTGGCCATGGAGTCGAGACTCGATCTCGCCGCCGCACGCACGAACGCAGATGTCCTGGCGGACCGCCTCGGCGTTGTGAATTGGACGCGATGGCTCGGCGAACTCGACGTCGGTGCCGAACGCGAGCGCGACACCGACGGCTCGCGCCTTACCGGCCCCACCGTCGACTGGGAGGTGCCGATCTTTGATCAGCACCGCGACGCCGTGCTGCGAGCCGATGCGGAGCTCCAGATCGCGATCAGCGAAGTTCGTCGCGCCACGATCGACGTGGATAACAGCGTACGACTGGCGAGTGCGGCGCTGGAAAACATGCGAGCGAGAATAAAAGAATATCAAACGACACTGATACCGCAGCGAGTCGAAGCAGTTGCTCGCGCGCAGGAAGAAGTGAACTTCATGCTCATAGGCATTTTCGAACTGATCACGTTGAAGCAGGACGAATACGACGCGTATCAGGGCTATCTCGAGGCAATCGGGGACTACTGGGTTGCTCGTGCAGACCTGGCCCTGGCGGTCGGCGCATCCTTGCCGAGTACTGCCAGCATCGGCAGCGAGCTTATTGACGTAGACCAGTTCGTGCAGCCGCAGTCGGGTGAGCACAATCATGGAGGTGCACAATGACTTCACGACGCGATTTTTTGAACTATACAGGCGCCGGCGCCGTCGCGACTGCCCTGGGTACGGTTACCAGCGGAGTCAACGCCGAGGACGCGCCACGAGCTCCAACGGCGGGAAACAATTCATTATATCGACCGGTGAGAACGCTTAACGGCTGGACGCTGCCTTCCACGATGAAGAACGGCGTGAAGGAGTTTCACCTCGTGGCCGAGGAAGTGGATCACGAGTTTGCACCCGGAAGCCGTGCCAAATGCTGGGGCTACAACGGCAGCACACCAGGGCCGACGATTGAAGCGGTCGAAGGAGACCGCGTTCGCATCCTGGTTACCAACAATCTGCAAGAGCACACGAGCATTCACTGGCACGGCTTGCTGTTACCGAGCGGTATGGACGGAGTGGGCGGTCTGAACCAACCGCACATACAACCGGGTGAGACATACGCGTACGAGTTCACGCTAAGACAGCACGGCAGCCACATGTATCATCCGCATGCCGATGAGGTGACGCAATTGGCCGTTGGAATGATGGGTATGATTGTCATTCACCCAAAGAACGGTGAATCGGTTCCTGTGGATCGGGATTACTGCTTCCTGCTGCACAACTGGGCGCTGCATCCGGGCACCTACCGGCCGGATCCGGCGATTATGCAGGACTTCGATTTGTGGACTTTTAACAGCAAAGTCTTCCCGGCCATTGATGCGCTGGTTGCGAGTAGCGGTGAGCGCGTGCGGGTACGAGTTGCGAATCTGTCGATGTGGAATCACCCGATACATATGCACGGTGTGCAGTATTGGGTGACCGGATCCGACGGCGGGCGCTGGCCGCAATCTCAGTGGCGGTCGGAAGTGACCGAGATCGTCGGCGTCGGCCAGATTCGAGACATCGAATTCATCGCGGTGCCGGGCGATTGGGCTTTTCATTGCCACATGGCGCATCACACGATGAATGCGATGGGTCACGACGTTCCGAACCCGCTGGGCGTCGACCAGCGAGGTATCGACAACGAGATCAGGAAAATCCTGCCGGG
Source organism: Pseudomonadota bacterium (assembly GCA_027618995.1). Lineage (GTDB taxonomy): Bacteria > Pseudomonadota > Gammaproteobacteria > Steroidobacterales > Woeseiaceae > UBA1847. Next base: position 124,990 of record JAQCGO010000004.1, read on the forward strand.
CTACGTGGCGATGGGTGAGTTCGGAATGGCCGAGCACCAGGACCACGTCGACATGGGCCATAACAGCGGGCCGAGAAACACGCTCGCGATGATGACCGGCAAGGGCCCGTACGGAAATATCGAGATGGGCGGCATGTTTACCATCGTCAAGGTCCGCGACAACCTGGCGCGCAATGACTTCCGCGATCCTGGCTGGTACGAACCACCGTCGGGGACGGTTGCGTCACGTATCAGCGACGATCCGGAGTTCGGCAGTCCACACCGGCTGAAGCCGACGTGATCAGCAATGAAGGTGTTGATTTGCACGCCGGATTGACCCACCTTTTGCAACCTGGAAATGACCCGTCCCAAGCATAGCGAAGAGCAGCCTTTGCAAATATCTAGGGAGCAGAAGGTGGGTCAATTTTCGATGCAAGAAACGGCCATTTTTGGCTCAAATTTCGGTGCAAATCAACAAGCAGTCACCCAGTTCGTTTCCTGGCGTTCGTCGCAGAACGGCCATTAGGAGCCGCTTGACTGTTTTTAGGGGCGCATCCGGACAACAGCGTGTCGCGGCGTTCCGGGGACAGTTTTCTTATTTTTACGTCGGACCGGTTGAGTCAGCGATCAGATAAGTACACTGTCCCGGATATTCCAAATCCCCCGGCTTTGGCTTGTCACTTTTCCAGGACCGGAATCCGCCAGATCCCGCCGTCGTCTGCAATCGTCCCGCCCATCTCGTCGACTACGACCCGATCGACGATCCGGATTCCGCCCTGCGCCATGTTGCCGAACGTATCAATTCCGTCAGGCGCCGGGAATCCTTTCCGCGTGCGGTGGATATTAAAGCGGTCGGAAAAACGCCGGTCGAACAGCCGCTCGAGTTCGTCCTTGCCCAGCATGAATCCCAGCAGGCCGCCCCAGGTGGCGGCGGGGTTGTCGGAATCCCAGCCCGCCAGCACGGCAATCTTTACCGTTTCCTCGTAGTCGCCTTCTCCGTAGAGGAGACTCACGATGCTGGCGGCGAAGTTAATCCCGGCGGCGAAACAGCCGTAACACTCCGGGTGGCGGGTCGGGATGTCATAGCCGTCTTGTTGCTCGACCTGGTAGCGCTGATACACCTCGTCTCGCGCTTGTTCCCAGGGTACGCCTGCCCGGTAACGACTTTCGACGAAGTCGTACATCGATGCAATGTAGGAGTCCTCGGGAAGACGCGCACGGGCCTGGGAAGCGAGACTTTCCGTGCGTTGCTTCATCGGCAGGTCCGGATCGGCGACGGCTGCGAGGGAATGCATGACCACGTAGAACTCGGCGGCCTGTGCCGCCTCGCCACGCGCCGTTGTGCGTATTGGCAGGTGTGCCAGCCGAAGCGCGACATCGGGCCTGCCGGGCGCGTAAAGGCCGAATATCTCCGTGGTTAGCTGCGCATCGATCATTTCGTAATACGGGTTGACGTCCGGGTTGCTCGTAGCCGGCGGAACGACGCCTTCCTGCATCAGGTCGAACGCGGCCTGGTTCGATACCCACAGGTAGTTTTCGGGTTCGCCTCGGGTATTTCGGAACGGAGTGTCGTCATCAGAATAAATGTGGCGCAGCCAGCCATCGCGAATCTGCTCGCCTGTAAGGAGGCTGGTCTGATGGGTGAGCATGAGGTGCTGGTAGATGTATTCGATGTCGGTGTCGTCATCGGAGCCCCACACGCTGTCTTCGTCTATGAACACCCAGTCAATAGTGGTCGACGGGGCGATCGTGCCGACGACATAAATATTCGACTGGTCGGGCGCTCCCCAGTCCTCGCGGGTGTAGAAGTCCCCGGCCGGTCCGTCGCCGCCGATCTTGTCCAACTCCGTGATGATTCCGGTCCAGTTCGCGATGCTTTCGCCGAGCCAAAAGCCTTCGAGCCGATCCGCATAGTCGCTACGCGATACGAGGATGGGGTCGATTCCGGACACCCGCTCGGCCGGGGGCTCCGACCCGCAGGAGGAGAGTAGAGAAACCAGCAACAGACCCTTGAGGATGCTACGCATGGCGAAGTTCGTCACGACCCGTCGCCTGCTTGTCTTCCATTCGCTTTTGCACAATCTCAGTTCCTCCGCCCAATGGTGATTACAGTTCGCGAATGACCCCGGGATCGTCGGCAATGTGCTGGTCGCCGGCGAGCATGCGTTCGCGGTCTTTCCTGCAAAGTACTCGAGGGCTCTTATTTCCTGGTCAACAGGCATGACGTTTTCAACGACTGCTATGGGTCAGTAGCCGTCATTGTAGCTCAAACCTGGTGAACTGCTGCTTCCGGCCATTTGCGGCCATTCAGGCGCTAGAGATATAATAGTCATTGATCGCTTAACCCAAGGCAAAGAGTCCAGTGTACGGATGGCTTAGGATATGGGTGGTGTCGGCCGTGCTCTACGGCCTACTGATTGGCTGGAATACTGCCCAAAATGTTTCGGGCTATGCCGGTCCTTCTACCAACGAGATTGCCTCCGACCTTAGCGGATCTCGGGAAGAGCAGTATGAGCTATGGTCAAATCTGGTGGATGCCGAGCAGTATTGGCTGCGTACGTTTCTGAGACGCACCATTTGTTGGAACGAGCAAGAAACCGACAGAGATTTTCCCGATAAGCCAACGACGATTTCGGTCCTCGAAGAACTTGTCGCGCTGGAAGACCTGGTATACCTCATTCCTGAGCCAGATAAAAATTGCGAAACCGATACGCTCGAACCAGAGTATTTTCTTTTTCGTGATGCAGTCAATTTGATTCGTATTGATCGCAAAAAACAGTTTATTGTCAGTGAGCTTCGGTCGTTCGTCTTTCTCTGGCTCGGTCCGACATTAGCGATATTGATACTGGGTGTTGATTTGCACCGAAATTTGATCCAAAAACGGTCATTTCTTGCATCGAAAATTGACCCACATACGGCTACCTAGATATTTGAAAACACAGATATTCGCATTGCTTGATGAGGGTCATTTCCAGGTTGCAAAATGTGGGTCAAACGAGCATGCAAATCAACAATGGGCTTCAAGAAAGCCGCACGTATGCAAGTCGGAGTGCAATTGACTTCTCGCGTT
>JAQCGO010000056.1 GCA_027618995.1 Pseudomonadota bacterium
GCGGTACCTGGCCAGGCTGGTGGCAAGGTCCTGGTTCGACTCGTAGCCGACCATTACGTACATCCTTACCGAGAGTTCACCGGCATCCGCAAGCTCGCGGAAAAAATCGATGGTGGCGAAGGGTGTGCCGGCATCCTGAAAACTCGTGATACCGTTCTCGAGCGCCTCGCGCCCGGCGCCAAGTACCCATTCACGATAGATGGCACGCTGTTCTGCCGGGTCGCGCGTGCTCGCAGCGCGCGCATGCGCTTCGATTACGGGGTCAGCCGCGCGATCCACGAGCCAGCCGGTGGCCACTCCCGCGGCATCGCGTCCAATCTTGCCGCCTGGCGGATCGGCGCTCATGTCATCAATGCCGGCCAGCGCAAGCGCCGCGGCATTGGCCATGAAGCCGCTGCCGCTTGCGTGCTCGAGCAGCACGGGGTTGTGTGGTGCCACAGCATTGAGTGACGCATTCAGCGGCAGACCGTCGATGTTATCGCGCGGCACCGACGACCACTTCTCCTGGTGCCAGCCGCGGCCGAGAATCCACTCACCCTGCGCCGCGCCTGCCACGGCCTCGCGCACCTGGGTGACAATCGCATCCCAGTCGCGTGCCCCGCGCAGGTCGAGCGTAACCAGCGATTCGCCAAGCGCCATGAAATGGCCATGCCCCTCGATGAATCCAGGTACCACGAGCTTGCCGCCCGCATCCAGTACGCGGGTGCCCGGACCGGCCAGAGCTTTTATCTCGGAGTTGCTGCCTAGCGCCGTGATTCGGTCACCGCTAACCGCCATTGCTTCGGCGCGTGGCAGTGACGGTTCCATGGTTTCAATGGAGGCATTCAGCAACACCAGGTCCACCTGCGGCGGGGCTGCGGCCACGACTGCGGACATGCCGAGCAGGAGTACGCTGCAAAGTCCCCCCGTCATTCGTTTTACGACCGCGATATTAATCTTTATGGGGATCATGTCGATAAACCTTTGCTAATTGGCTCTTATCCCCGTTCGCTCAGTCTTTCAGAAACTTGTCGTACCAGGCCACTGTTCTCAGAAAAGCATCCTTTTCATTGGCGAACGACCAGTCACCATGATGCTCGTCTGGATATACCACCAGCAGTGTATCAACCCCAATCCGCTTCATCACTTGGTACAATTGCTCGGAGCCCTGGATCGGCACGTTCCAGTCTTTCTCACCGCCATAGAACAGTGTCGGCGTGGTGGCCTTGTGAATGTAATTGAATGGCGAAAGCCGCTCCCACAGTTCGCGGGATTCCCACGGCAGCCCCAATTCTGTTTCATACGAGAGCCGGTAAAAATCATGTCCATAGCTGGCCAGGTAATGGCCTGATCCGGCTCCGCTGACGGCTGCTTTGAAGCGGTCGGTCTGCCCCAGCAGGTAATTGGTCAGAATACCACCGTAGGAATAACCGCCCATGCCGAGACGTTCCGGGTCGGCATAACCCATCTCAATGACATGGTCAACACCAGCCAGCACGTCCTGGTAGTCGTATTCACCCCAGCCCTGATACAGGCCCAACGTGAATTCCTGGCCGTATCCGGATGATCCCCGCGGATTGGTATGAATGACCACGTAACCTTGGGCGGCGAGCATTTGCGCGCTAGGTGAAAAACCCAGCGTGTACTGGCTGACCGGTCCCCCATGAATGTTCAGCACAGCCGGATATCGCTTGCCCTTCTCAAAATCGGGCGGCAGAGTGACCCAGCCCTCGATGTCCCAGCCGTCTGGCGCCTCGTAGTGGAATTCTTCGGTGGCTCCCAGCTTCAGTTCGCCCAACAGCTCCGCGTTCACGCCGGTGATGCGACGAGGTTCACTGCCGTCGACCAGGTACATTTCATCCGGCACCATGGACGTATTGAACACCACCACAAAATGACCGTCCGGAGCTGGCGCATAACTTCCTGCTACGCGTGGCCCGTCCAACACTCGCTCGAACTGACCATCGGACCAGTTCATTCTCACCACCGGCTGCTCTCCACTGTCCTCGAGCATGAAATAAACGGCAGAGCCGTCTCTCGCGATCTCTTTGGATGAGACATTGCGATCCAGTTCGCGGCTGAGCCACTGGTGCTCACCGGTCTCGACGTTCACTCGAGCCAGGTGATTGACCGCATAGTTGGGTTCGATTTCGCCGTCGGCCGAAGTGATCACGATCCACTCACCGCCGGGATGCCAGGAAGGGGCGTAGTCCGCACCTTTGCTGGTGGTCAGCTGACGTGGAGTGGATTCGGCACTGGCATCCACCAACCAGATGTCGCTGTCGTAGGTGTCACCCTCTTTGCGAAAAGTCGTAAACGCCACCTGGCTGTCATCCGGCGACCAGACCGGGCCGGAGTCATCGAAATCACCCGAGGTGATCTGAACCAGTTCTTTTGAATTGAGGTCGTAGATGTAGACGTGATTACGCAACCGATCCAGGTAGGTTCCGGGCGCATCTTTTTTGAAATCCAGCCGATCAATCACCCAAGGGTTACTGCCTTCGACCAGTGGCTCCGACTTATCTTCATCCTTCAGAACCACCAGCATTTTTGTTTCATCCGAAGAAAAGTTGATCTGGTCGACCCCGCGTTCGAGTTCGGTCAATTGCCGGGCTTCACCACCCAGAACCAGGTCCAGTTTCCACAGCTGAGTTTCCTGCTCGTTGCGGGCAGACAGGAAGTACAGGGTCTTGCCGTCATTACTGAATTGCGGTTCTGACGATGAAACGCCATCCGCGGTCAGAGGCACAGGCTCCACACCGACAGGGGATTGCAGCCAGATGCGAGTCGTTGACTCATTCTTCGCGTAATTCGATGTGGTCACGGTATACGCCAGTTTTTTCCCGTCGGGGCTGAATTCGGGCGATCCGACAAACCGAAAGCGGGCCTGGTCATCGATGGATATCAGTCTTTTTTCACCCTTCGGTTGCGCCGGGACGACCGATGAAAGCAGCAGAAACAACAGCGGAAAGACGACCAACGTTAGTCGGATTTTCATGGTTCAACGGCCTGTGATTTGAACGGCAAGCGAGAGATACAAAGACTACTCAATATTCGATGTAAGAAATGGCAGTATTTAGCTCAAAATCCAATGCAGATCAACAACAGTTACCTGAATCATTGATTCCAGATCCTGAGCGCTCGGGATTGCACCGTTGCTATTAGGTGGGTAAGGCCGGGATGCTGCCGCATCGCGCCAGTGTTAATACTGCTGGTAACAGTATGATTTTGCGGAAAAAGCCCCTATTTATCTCAGACCTTTCTGGTCATTGAGCATCCCTGCTTTCTCCGTTTAACGCAGCCGGTGCCTGTTGCTTGGCCGGCCAACGCCGGCCGATTACTCGGCGGCGGTGATATTCTCTGCCAGACCCTGGTGCAGCAGTTGCAATGCCTCGTCCGCGCGACCCGTGTCTTTAAGCGTGTCGCCCAGCATCATGTAGGCCGCATTCCGGATGGTCGGATTATGACTGTCCTCAAGCACCTGTTTCAGCACCTCCGTTGAATGCGCCTTCTCACCACGCTGCTCGTAAACCTCCTGGATCTTTTGCATCTGCATGATCGCGGCTTTCTCCGGATTCGATGCAACCCCGTGGGTGGAGTCGATGATCTCGAAATAGTCCGTCATGATTGCCAGAAAGGTTTGCATCAGTTCCAGGTCCTCCGTCTCCTGGGCCTTGGCACCTGGCGCGATGGCGACCAACGCCACAGCGGTAACGCTGATCGCGATCTTCCTAAATGTACGCATTGTCGTTCTCCTTGAGAGTTTCATTTTCAATTTGTTGTTTTGTTTGCGACTTCGGTGGGGTTGCAAGTTTTAGTTTGGTCGGCATCGATGGCACGCTGACGCTACGCAGCTGCGACAAGTTGGGTGTCGATACCGAAGGTTTCGCGGGTATTAAGGAGGCCAGTGCTGATAAGGACGGTTTGATTGGTCTGGCTGTCTCGTCGTTGCCAACCTGTGTCGTGAAGGGCAGTACTCAGAGTAATGCAAGGATCGCTGTGCAAGCGACTGCAGCCGGCATCCAGAACCCGGTTCGGGCATTCGTGTCTGCAACACTGGCTTTGATACGCGTTGCGAGATGTGGCGGCGCACTGATCGCCTGGTAGCTACGTTTTAGCCTGTCCAGCTCATCACTCATCTTCAATTCCTGCCTGTTGCATTTTGGTTCTTAGCTTCTCGGTCGCCTTGTGTAACAACGCCTTGACCGTTCCTTCGCGGCAACCCATCGACAGCGCGGTTTCCGTCACCGACATGTCTTCAAATATTCTCAACATCACAACCTCGCGCTGCCGTTCCGGCAAATCTGCAACCAGCTCGCGCACCTGCCGCGCGCTTTCGAAACTCGCGACATCACGCTCTTGTGCGGATGACGGGTCCTGCGGTTCCTCGTCAAGCGGTTCTGACCTGCGCACCCGATTGAACTCGTGGCAGACGTTCTTCGTCGTTCGATATAGCCAGGTAAACGGAGATGACCGGAAGTGGAACGACCTGAGACCCTTGTAGCCCCGGACGAAAACCTCCTGGGTGACGTCGGCCGCCGCCTGCTTGTCGTACAGCCAGACGCATGCAAGCCGGAACACTCGATCCTGGAAGCGCGTGACGATCTCATCGAAGGCGCCAGCATCGCCTGACCTGAATTGCCGGACCAGTTCAACATTGGACGTCCCACTCAAGCTCATTGGGCGCCATCAGACTTACAGAAAGCCCATCGGCGGCTGGCCGCTCTCCGGTGAATAGAAGTTGCGAACGTTCGGCAACACCTGATCGAGCTCCGAAGCCGGCACGCCAAACCAGCGCGCCAGCTCCGCAAAGTACTCGTCCACCGATGTTGTCGGGGCATAGACACCTCGTCCAACGTCCAACGGGTTCGAGGCAGACAGAATCGGGTAGTCGCCGTAGATGCTGCCGCCGTTAACCAAGCCGCCCATAACAATATGGTGACCACCCCAGCCATGATCGGAACCCTTACCATTGGAGGTCAGTGTGCGGCCAAAATCCGACGTAGTGAACGTTGTCACCTCATTGAACACGCCGAGCTCCACAAGCGCATCACGAAATTCCTGCAAACCCTGGCTCACCGCCGGTAGCATGTTCGCCTGGTTGTCGAGCACGTCATCGTGATGGTCCCAACCGCCGACCGTGACAAAGAAAGTCTGGCGTGTTGCACCCAATGCATCGCGAGCGCCTATTACGCGTGCGATCTGTCTGAGTGCCTGTGAAAAATAGTGCGGCGAAAACTCGGTGCCCAGGTTCGGCGATGTCTGTATCGCATCGACAAATACCGCGTGTGCGTCGATTGCGCGACGCAACCGGCGTGAATACTCACGACGGAAAATATGTTGCTGCTGGACGTTGAGCAGCTCGTCAACCATGCGCTTTTTGAATGCGCCAAATTCGGTGCCATCGTTGTAGGCGTTCAGCCTGGGCGCACCGTTGCCGGCCGCTTCAATGCTGTACTCACCCACCTGGTTGCCGCTCTGAAAAATGTTTGAGCCAGATAGCGAGATGTTCATCGATACGCCGTTTGCCAGATTAACGTCCTGCATCAGGTCGGCGATACGGCCGCCCCAGCCCTGTGCGATACGACCGTTCGGTACAGCGGTCTGCCACTGCGCGATCTGGTCGGCGTGTGAGTACAAGCCCAGCGGCAATTTCGCTATGCCCGCTTGCACGGCCGCTGCATCGAATGCTTCAAGCAGCGTGCCGACATTGGCAATCATCGCTGCATCGCCATTGGCGAACAGCGACTGCAGCTCCGGCATGCCGGGGTGCACGCCATAACTACGACCGTTGGCGGTCGTGCCGGGCAGGGCCAGCAGCTCGTTTCGCGGCAATGCAATATCGGCGCGAATGCTGTTGTATTCACCGTACTGATCATTATCCGTCGGCACCAGCATGTTGTAAGAATCATTGCCGCCAGCGAGCAGTATGCAGACCAGTGCCTTGTAACCGGGCGCCGACTGGGCCGCCGCTGTCCGCGAGAGACCGAGTTGCAGCATCGTCGATGCGACGGTGGCTGATGCGATGCCCAGTGAGCAACTGTGAGATAAGAAACCGCGTCGTGTCATCATGGGTAGTCTCCTTACCGCCGCACGGCGTAGTCAGATGAAAGCAGCAACATGTAGATGGCGATTCGGGCGCGTATATTCATGTCATCAATATCGGTAATTACGTTCTGGATTGCTGATCGTGTTGCCGGGTCGAGTGTTCCGGCTGTCAATACGATGTCCAGTCGGTCAACCAGCGCGGCGATGTTCGGCGCAAGCTCTTCGTATTCCTGGTAGTCGAGAGAAACCGGCTCGAAACCCTCCGGCGAATCCGAGACATAGTCGCCCAGGATGACGAAGTCGATGATGTTGGAGATGCCGATAATCGAGTTGCTTGTCGTAATTTGAAACTCCGGTGCAACGAGACCCGCGTCAGCGATCTCTCCAGCCGGCGAATGCGCTGGCAGGAAGAAATTGAAGACACTGGGCGCTGATAGCGGGTGCTGTCTACCGACGTACTGCAGGAAGTGGCCGACCACGGCGATGAAGTCATCGGGGCTGTTTGCGCCAAACTGCCGCAAGATGGACGCATAGCGTACGACCGGCTCACGCAGCTTGCCGAAGTCGGCCAGTGTTCCCGGTGCAGCCGTCGCCTCAGGGTCCAGCAGGACCGCCTTGATCACAGCCCGCATGTCGCCCCGGATGCTAGTCGTGTCGCCGTTATATGCTCGCGCGACTCTTTCTATATAGGCGGGCGATGGGTTGGAGGTCACCAGCCGCTGAATGAGCTGCTTGCCAATGAACGGTCCGACATTGGGATGATTGAACAGGTTGTCGATCGCAGCATCAAAGTCCTGCATGCCCGTCTGCCCGGCCGGCACGACCGTACCGTTCAGTAGCGTTTTGTTGCCCGGCTCGTGCTCGGCATCGAACATTTGCATGGGTGCCGAGAAGTTTGGTGAATAGTCCTTGCCAAAGAATGCGCCGGGTCCGCCGTAGGAAAAGCCGGTGAAAATTTTCGCGAATTCGCGAATCTCTTCATTCGAGTAGGTCGGAATCGGGTCACCGTCGATATCCAGCTGCAGTGAGCCGTCGATATTCAGCTCAAACAGCCCGATTGAAAACAACTGCATGACCTCGCGTGCGTAGTTCTCGTCCGGGAAAATGTTGTTGATCGGGTCCGAGCGACGATTATTAATATGACTCAGGTAGATGCCCATCGCCGGGTGCAGCGACACATCGCGCAACAGAGCGCGAAAGTTGCCGAACGCATTGGACAGCAACATATCGTAATAGCCGCTGAGTGCATCCGGATGAACAATCAATATATCTACCGAATCGGAGACGACGAAAATTTCACTCAGGGCGAAAGCGACACGTTGCCGCAAAGCGTCATCACCCGTGACGGTTTGATGCCACCAGGCGAGACGGCGGGCAAAAATCAGGTACTCGTCGGATTCTTCAAACGCTGCAAACTCACCAGCATCCCTGCGACGCACGATGTCCGCCACAATCCGCAGGTGATCCGAAACCGGCACAGTGAACTGACTATCAATCCAGTCCTCATGGCCTTGCCGGGCGATGGATTCAATGCCCGCGAAGTCCATGCCAAATGTCGCCTGAGCCGCAAGCCGCGAGGCGCCTTTCAATTCGGCAACGGTCGGTGGTGCCGGCGGTTCGGCAACGGTCGGTGGTGCCGGCGGTTCGGCAACGGTCGGTGGTGCCGGCGGTTCGCCGCCACCGTTTCCACCGCCACTGCCGCCACAGGATGACAACAACAGCGTAATAGCCATTGTCGCCCACATCCGTTTGAACATTCTCATCTTGAACATCGCCTTGCTTCCCGACGGGTCTGTAAGGTTTGTGTACGCAGGAACGATTCGGTTTACCCGAACGCGACATAATCTCAAATATTTTTCTAGCGGTCCCTCCTATTTACCCGTCCGCCCAGGAGTTCAGGCAGCATCTGAATAAAAATGACGAGTCGAGCGAATAGCGTTAGCCGGTGGCGACGCCGAAAACCAGTGTGCCCCACATGCCCAGCAGAACGAGCCAGCTGCTGAAGTACGCGGCGATACGTGGCTGCAGCTTGTTCTTACCCGTGTGAATGATCGCGTGCGCGATTCTGAGCGTAACATACAACCAGGCCAGCGCGAGCAGGATGGTCGCGTTCCGGCCGATGAGCATGCACACCACGCAGGCGGCATAAAACAAGACCGGCGACTCAAACAGGTTCACGAACTGGCGTGACAGCTGCGCGGTCTCACGGGGCTCGCTGCCCTCCTGGTAGGTCTTGTAGAAGCCCGCGGTTACGGCGCCCGATTTTACGGCGCCGACGCGGCCGCGAAACATGCGGATCAGGACGATAAATGT
>JAQCGO010000019.1 GCA_027618995.1 Pseudomonadota bacterium
ATAATCGGCTCAACCGGGTGGGTCAGTTTTCAGTGCAAATCCCGGGTCAGTATTGCGTGCAAATCAACAACCAGGGACAGTTGCCGAAGGTAACTGTCCCTTTTCTTTCTACCCAACACCGGGCGGCGATGAATCAACTGCAAAATGTGTTTCTGATCGGCCCGATGGGAGCGGGAAAATCGGCTGTCGGGCGGCAGTTGGCACAAGCGCTCCACATGACGTTTTTCGATAGCGACGACGAAATAGAAGCACGCACCGGCGTTGATATACCGTTCATATTCGAGAAAGAGGGCGAGGCGGGTTTTCGCAAACGCGAAGCCAAAGCCATTGACGACCTGTCCGGCAAGGAAGGCATTGTGCTTGCAACCGGTGGCGGCGCAATCATGGACGCACAGAGTCGTAGCTACCTGGGTGCGAGAGGTTTTGTCGTCTATCTTTATACATCCGTGGAACAGCAGGTCAGGCGAACGTTGCGAGGTCGTGAACGGCCGATGCTGGCGAACGGCGACAGCCGCGAAATCCTCGAACAGCTGATGAATGTGCGGGATCCCCTGTATCGCGAGATCGCCGATATGGTCGTTGCAACGGACGGGCGCAAAGTCAAAGCCGTCGCCGACGAGATCCTGGAAAAAATGTAGGGCAGCTTCGACAGGAGACTGATCTGCAGGTGGCGAAACAGTGGGAGGCCGCCATGCGGGCGATTTTTATCGCGGACATGGCCCCCTCCCACAATTTCTTTGCGGTACTCTAGCGGGCATGTCGTCAATCCGAACCATCAACGTCGAACTTGGCTTTCGCAGCTACCCGATCGTCATCGGGGCAGGGCTGCTGGGCGGCGCATTTGATCTGCGGCCGTATGTCATCGGCAGTGACTGCCTGATTGTCAGCAATGAGACTGTAGCGCCGCTGTACCTCGAGAAACTGAAAGCCAATCTTGTCGGCAAGAGCATAGCGGCCATCGAGCTGCCCGACGGTGAGGCGTACAAAACGACCGACACACTACACATGTTGCTCGATAAGCTGGTCGACATTGGCGCGAATCGCGACACGACCGTCATAGCCCTTGGTGGTGGCGTCGTTGGGGATATCGCGGGCTTTGCCGCCGCAAGCTATATGCGTGGTGTCGGTTTCGTGCAGGTGCCGACAACGCTGCTGGCGCAGGTGGACTCCTCCGTTGGCGGCAAAACCGGCGTCAATCATCCGCGCGGCAAGAATTTGATCGGTGCTTTCTATCAACCGGGCGTCGTGCTGATCGATACGCAAACCCTCGCAACACTTCCGGAGCGAGAACTGAAAGCCGGTCTGGCCGAAGTCATCAAGTATGGGGCGATCGCAGACCGCGGATTTTTTGCCTGGCTCGAAGCCAACATCGACGCGCTGCTCGCGGGCGATGCGGCTGCGCTGGCACACGCAATTCAGCGCTCCTGCGAACTCAAGGCAGAGATCGTTGCCGAGGATGAGCGCGAGGGCGCACGGCGCGCACTGCTGAATTTTGGCCACACCTTCGGCCACGCGATCGAACACTGTCTGGGCTACGGCGAATGGTTGCATGGCGAGGCAGTCGCCGCGGGCATGGTTATGGCTGCCGCGCTTAGTGACATCCCAGGCGATGACGCCGCAAGGCTTGCGGCCTTGCTGCAAAAGGCCGGACTACCGACCACGCCGCCACGCATCGGTGCGAGCAAGATGCTCGATGCGATGGGAATGGACAAAAAAGTACTGCACAAACAGCTCCGCTTCGTGCTGCTGAAGGCTCTGGGCGAGGCTTTTGTCACCGCTGACTATGACGTACGCAAGTTACAACAGGTGCTTGAGGCGGCGGACTGATGGCTGCGGCTCTGCTGGCACCTTACGCCGCCGATGAGCAGCACAGTCGTGGCAGGCGCCACGCCGAATCCCCGCCACGTTTTCGTGGCGAGTACCAGCGCGATCGGGATCGAATCGTGCACTCCACGGCCTTTCGACGCCTGGTGTACAAGACCCAGGTGTTCGTCAATCACGAAGGCGACCTGTATCGCACGCGGATGACGCACTCGCTCGAGGTGGCGCAGATTGCACGTACAGTCGCGGTCGCCCTGGACCTCAATGAACCACTGACCGAAGCGATCTGCCTTGCGCACGACCTTGGCCATACGCCGTTCGGCCATGCCGGGCAGGATGAGCTGAACGTCTGCATGCGCGATTTTGGCGGCTTCGAGCACAACCTGCAGTCCTTGCGCGTGGTTGACGAGCTCGAAGCAAAGTACGCGGATTTTCCGGGTCTGAATCTGATGTTCGAAACGCGCGAGGGCATACTGAAGCACTGTTCGGTGAAAAATGCTCGCGAGCTGGGTGATGTCGGCGAGCGTTTTCTGCAACGCATGCAGCCAGGCCTGGAAGGGCAGCTCGCCAACATCGCAGACGCCATCGCCTACAACAATCATGATGTGGATGATGGTTTTCGCGCCGGGCTCCTGAGCATCGAACAACTCCGCGAACAGCCGTTGTTCGGCCAGCAATATGAAAAAGTGCGCGCACGGTATCCGGCACTCGAGGACCGGCGGCTGATCTACGAAATCATGCGGCGCATGATCGATACCGTGGTCACGGACCTGATCGAGAACACGCGGAAAAATCTCCTGGCCGCAGGGCCGCAATCGATCGAGGATGTGCGCAGGGCAGCGCGCGAACTGGTCGTCCTTTCTGCCGAAGTATATGAACAGCATGTGTCACTCAAGCGCTTCCTGAACAAGCATCTTTACTCACATGAAAAGAAGCTTGTGATGACCCAACAGGCAAAAACCATCGTGCGCGAATTGTTCGCGACTTACATCGGCGATATTCAAAGGATGCCAAGCGAATTCTCGATGCGCGCCGGGCTAATGGACGCCACGGGCCGGGCGCGCGTAGTGGCTGACTATATCGCCGGCATGACCGATCGCTACGCAATTGCCGAACACGAGCGCATTACGGGCTGTTAGAATGCGCCGCCAACGAGAGAACGACGCGTGACAACCAAGAATATTGCCGACCAAGACCGCTTGATATTCGCACTGGACGTCCCTGACTGCGCGCGTGCCCGTGAGCTTGCCACAGAACTCGACGACGCTGTGACGTTCTACAAGATCGGGCTCGAGCTCATGATGACCGGCGGATACTTCGAGTTGCTGGAGTGGCTGCTCGAGCGCGACAAGAAAGTGTTTTGCGACCTCAAGTTTTTCGACATTCCGGCAACAGTCGGATCAGCCGTCAGGCAACTCAAGGACCGCGGTGCAAGTTTCGTCACCGTGCATGGCAACCAGTCCATCATGGAAGCTGCCGCGGCCAACAAGGGCGACTCGCTCAAGGTGCTCGGCGTTACAGTATTGACGAGCCTCGATCGCGGCGACCTGGATGACCTGGGCTTCGCCTGTGATATCGAAGAACTTGTTATCTCGCGCGCGCGGCGCGCGTTGCAAGCCGGCTGTGATGGAGTCATTTCGTCCGGTCTCGAAGTGGCGAAGCTGCGCGCCGAGGTCGATTCGAAGTTGCTCGTCATCACCCCGGGTATTCGACCTGTCGACAACAAACCGGCGAACGACACCTGGGAGGCGGCCATGCCAGGGAGCGGCCAGTGGGAGGCGGCCATGCCGGCGACTGACCAGAAGCGTGTAGTCACCGTCGAGTCCGCGTTCGCCAACGGTGCCGACTACATCGTCGTCGGCCGTCCGATTCGCGATGCGGCTGATCCGCGCGCCGCGGCCGAAGCGATCCAGGCAACCATCGCCAGCCAGATGGCGGCGCGGTAGATATCGCGATGGCGCAGCTCAAAAACGACCTGTTGCTCCGCGCCTTACTGCGCGAACCGGTTGACCGAACCCCGGTCTGGATCATGCGCCAGGCCGGTCGCTACCTGCCCGAGTACCGCCAGGTTCGCGAACAGGCCGGCGATTTCATGAGCGTCTGTTCGAATCCGGAGCTTGCCTGCGAGGTCACCATGCAACCGCTGCGGCGCTACAAACTCGACGCGGCAATCCTGTTTTCCGACATCCTCACGGTACCGGACGCCATGGGCCTCGGCCTGTATTTTGCCGCGGGCGAAGGACCGCGATTCAAGCGTCCGGTCCGCAAGACCGCTGACATTCGTCGTCTGAAACGGCCGGATGTCGAGCGGTCGTTAGCTTATGTCTTCGAAGCCGTACGCACGATACGGCGCGAATTGAACGGCAGTGTGCCGCTGATCGGTTTTGCGGGCAGCCCGTGGACGGTTGCGACCTACATGGTTGAAGGACGTTCAAGCCGTGATTTCGCGACGATCAAGGGACTGGCCGCGGAAAATCCGGAGGCCCTGCTCAGTCTGCTCGACACGGTCGCGCGCACGACCACCGACTACCTGAACGCACAAATTGACGCCGGCGCACAGGCAGTAATGGTATTCGACACCTGGGGCGGAGCGCTCGAGGGCGACGATTATCGCCGCTATTCGCTGGCCGCCATGCAACAGATTGTCGACGGACTGACTCGCGAACAGGATGGCCGACGCGTGCCCGTGATCCTGTTCACGAAGGGTGCCGGCGCCCAACTCGCCAATATGGCGGAGACTGGCTGTGACGCGCTGGGCGTGGACTGGACCACCGATCTCGCCACCGCGCGCGGTTACGTCGAGGACAAGGTCGCTCTGCAGGGCAATCTGGATCCGGCAACGCTGCGCGAGTCACCCGAGGTGATACGCCAGGGCGTTGCCGAGGTGCTCGCGAGCTATGGCAATGGCCCGGGCCACGTCTTCAACCTGGGCCACGGCATCACACCCGACATCGACCCCGCGCATCTCGGCGTACTCATCGACGCGGTGCACGAGTTAAGTCCGCCGTACCATCGATAGCAGGGCGCGCTGCGATAACTGTCAGTGCAAGCCCGCAGAAGATCGCGCCGGCGAAAAACGTCGACGATGCGCCGAGCCGATCCCAGAGCAGGCCGGCCAGCACGCTGGCGAGCAACATCGCGAGGCCGCAGAGCATACTGAAAAGGCCGAAGGCGGTAGCGCGCAGATCGGCGGGCGCCGTCGCCGCGACCATCGTTGCGAGCAGCCCCTGCGTCATACCCATGTGCAAACCCCACAGCGCGACGCCGGCGAACACCAGGCCCCACGATTGGGCCCAGGCCAGCAGCAGGTCGGCGACGATCAGGACGACCAGGCCCAGCGCCAGAAAACGCGTGTGGCTGATGCGATCCGACAAGCTGCCGAAGGGGTAGGCAGACAGCGCATAAACAATATTCATCGCGACCAGCACCAGCGGAATCCACGCCAGCGGCAAGCCGTTATGCTGTGCGCGCAGAACGAGGAATGCCTCGCTGAATCGCGCCAGCGTAAACACAACGCCAATCGCGACGATCCACCAATAGGCGGGTTGCAGGCGCTGCAGCTGGAGCCAGTGCATCGGGTTGCTGCGCCTGGCGGCTGGCCGTTGCGGCGGTTCGTGTACGCCGACCAGCAACAGCAGCACAGCAAGCACGGCCGGTATCACCGCTACCCAGAAAACCGCGCGAAAGTCGTTGGCCCAGAGCAGCATCAGGCCGACGGCCAGCAGTGGGCCAACGAACGCACCGATCGTGTCGAGCGATTGGCGCAAGCCGTAGGCCGCGCCGTGCGTATCTGTCGACGTCAGATCGGCCACGAGCGCATCGCGCGGCGCGCAATCCCTTGCCAACGCGATCTGCGAACCGCGCCGCAAAGACCATGCCGAAACTCGTGGCGATAGCGAACAAGGGTTTGCTGAGCGCGCCGAGCGCATAGCCCGCAACGGCCAATGGTTTGCGCTTGCCGAGGTAGTCGCTCAGGGAACCGGAAAATAACTTGACGATCTGCGCGGTCGCTTCCGCCGTACCTTCGAGCAGGCCAACCGCAAGGGCGCTGGCGCCAAGGACCGAAACCAGGAACACCGGCAACAGGCTGTGGATGAGCTCCGACGAGACATCCATCAACAGGCTGACGATACCGAGTATCCAAACGCCTGTCGGGATACGCCTCAGCAAGGCTGACCCTCAGGACTCGCGTAAGGCGCGACGCAGGATTTTGCCAACGTTCGTTTTCGGCAGCGAGTCGCGAAACTCAACCGATTTGGGTCGCTTGTAGTTGGTCAGATTCGCGCGGCAATGGTCGAGCACGTCCTGCTCGCTGACACTGTTGTTCTTGCGTACCGCGAACACCTTGATCACCTCGCCCGAGTGTTCGTCGGGCACCGCAATGGCGGCGGCTTCAAGAATGCCCTCCATCTCGACGACGACATTTTCGACTTCGTTCGGATACACATTAAAGCCCGAGACGATGATCATGTCTTTCTTGCGATCTTCAATGAACACGTAGCCGCGCTCATCAATACGTCCTATGTCGCCGGTACGCAGCCAGCCGCCCGGCAACATGACCTTGGCAGTCTCGTCCGACCGATGCCAGTAACCTTCCATGACTTGCGGCCCCTTGATACAGATCTCACCAATCTCGCCCAGGGCGAGTTCCTTGCTGTCGTCGTCACGAATGCTCACGCTGGTCGACGACAACGGAATCCCGATGGATCCCGAGAACTCCTCGCCAATCGGATTAACGATCGCAGCAGGCGAGGTTTCCGTCAGTCCATAGCCCTGCAGAATCGGTGAGCCCGTGCGCTTGCGCCATTCCTTCGCGATGGCGGGTTGCACCGCCATGCCACCGCCCACACAGACCCGTAGCGCACTGAAATCGATCTTCGCGAAGTTAGCGGTGTTCATCAGCGCCGCAAACATCGTATTGACGCCCGTGAACAGGTTGAACGGATAGCGCGCCATCTCTTTCGCAAACGCTTCGAAATCGCGCGGATTCGTGATCAGGACATTATGGCCACCCTGGGCCATCAGGGTCAGGCAATTCCCCTGCAGTGAAAAGATGTGGTACAGCGGCAGCGCCGTAATCGCAACGATAGCACCAACGTCGGTATACGCGCCGGCCTGCCAGAGTATTGTTTGTTCAACATTGCACACCATGTTGCGATGACTGAGCATGGCGCCTTTCGAAACTCCGGTGGTGCCGCCCGTATATTGCAGAAATGCGATGTCGGCGAAGCCAAGATCTACCAGCTGCAGCTTCTGCATGGCGCCGATCTGCAACGCGGCCTTGAAGTTGATGCTATTTGGCAAAGAATACTTTGGGACTGTGCGCTTGACGTGCCGTAACACGAAATTCGTCAGCAGGCCTTTCGGGAAACTTAGAAAATCGCCGATCGCGGTGACGAGCGTGTGGCGCACCGGCGTATGTTCGATGACGTCGGCCAGCGTGTGCGCAAAGTTCTCGAGGATAATGATGCACCTGGCACCCGAGTCCTTTAGCTGGTGTTCGAGCTCCCGGCCGGTATACATGGGATTGACATTGACGACGACACAGCCGGCGCGAAATATTCCGCATAAAGCGACCGGGTACTGCAGGATATTCGGCAGCATGATGGCTACGCGTTCGCCGCGCGTCAGTCCGAGTGTTTGCTGCAGATAACAGGCGAACTGCATCGACAAACGATCAAGATCGCCATAGCTGATCGTTGTACCCATGTTCGTGTAGGCCGCGCGATCAGCATGTTTTGCAAATGTGCGCTCAACCATCTCGCGCAGAGAGCGAGACTCAGGTGGTGGCAATTCCGCCGGCATGCCTTTCGGGTACGACTTGAGCCGGAGTTTTTCCACTTAGCCTCCTTGATTCGCCAGCGCACTGCTGATGATGGGCCAGGCATTGTCCAGCAGGATCGGCTGTGCAACAGCATTCGGGTGTATGCCATCGTCCTGCATCAGTTCTGCATTGAGGGCCACACCCTGCAGGAAAAACTCTATCCAGGGAACATTCAGTTCGCTGGCAAGCTGCCGAAAAACGTCTTCAAATTCAGCGATGTAGCGCTGCCCGTAATTCGGCGGAATCCGGATGCCCAGCAAGACGACGGCGGCGCCTGAGTCCGTGCTGGTCTTGATAATCTCGTACAGGTTGGCCCGCATTGTGCCGGGTGGGATACCACGAAGGCCGTCGTTGCCGCCGAGTTCGAGAATGATCAGGGCCGGCGCAAAGGTATCGATCGCCTGGGAAATTCTGGCGGCGCCGCTCTCGGTCGTGTCGCCGCCGATGCTGGCGTTAATCACGCGATGTTCGTACCCTAGCTGCTTAAGCCTGGCCTGCAACAACGTGGCCCAGGACTGGTCAACATCAATACCATAACCGGCACTCAGGCTGTCGCCGAAAACCAGCACGGTTGGCGCATCGCTCGCTGCCGACTGGCCACCCGCCAGCAGCAGAGAAAAGGCAATAATCAGACGCATGGATAGCAATTCAATCAACGGTGCAGCCGTCCTCGAAGCGCGCGGTATCAGCAAGCAGGTTAGCAGTCCTGAGGGTCCTCTGACTATTCTTTCCGAGCTAAGTTTTGCCATCGACAAGGGCGAGTCGGTCGCAATCGTCGGACCATCCGGCGCTGGCAAGTCCACATTGCTGGCCATCCTCGCCGGGCTGGACTTGCCGAGCAGCGGACACGTTGTACTGAATGGTAAAGATCTTGGTGAACTCGACGAGGATGGGCGGGCGATCGTTCGTGCCGAGAGCGTCGGTTTTGTTTTTCAATCTTTTCACCTGGTCCCTTCGTTGAATGCCCTCGAGAATGTCATGCTGCCGCTCGAACTCGCGGGCGTGAATGACGCGCGTGCCGCAGCGCACAGGATTATTGAACAAGTGGGCCTGCAGGAGCGCTGGCGGCACTATCCGGCGCAATTGTCGGGCGGCGAAAAGCAACGCGTGGCCCTCGCGCGCGCCTTTGCAACGGAACCCGCCGTGCTGTTCGCCGATGAGCCGACCGGCAATCTGGATAGTCGCACCGGCGAGAACATCATGAGCCTGATGTTCGAGCTGAATCACAATTCGGCGACGACACTGGTGCTCGTCACCCACGACCAGGCACTGGCCGGGCGCTGTGATCGCGTCATCCAGCTGGATGCCGGTTTGCTGGTGAGCGACAGCAAGGTCGCGCGATGAATGCGATTGCGTTCGCGTTGCGCAGCTTTGGCCGGGAGGCACGTTCCGGCGAGGTCATCGTCTTGCTGGCGGCAGTTGCGTTGGCCGTCGGAGTGCTTACTGCTGTTGGCTTCCTGACCGATCGTATTGGCAAAGCGGTCGCGCGTCAGGCCAATGAGGTGCTGGCTGCGGATCTGCAGCTGCGTTCGCAGGAACCGGTGCCCGATACGTGGCGGGAACTCGCTGCGAGTTACGACCTGCGCACGGCAGAAACCCAGGTTTTCCCCAGCGTCATCTACGCCGGCGAACAAAGCGCACTCGCGACCATCAACGCGGTCGGCGACAACTATCCGTTACGCGGTTCCGTGCGTGTTGCGGATACCCTGTTCGGCGAGCAACGTGCCGTAAACGACACGCCGCGCCGCGGTGAAGTCTGGGCCGACGGTGCCTTTCTCACGCGCGTCAATGCCGACGTCGGCGATCTGCTGCAGGTCGGTGAAGCCGGGTTGCGGGTAACGGCAGTGCTGACCTATCGACCGGATCAATCGATGGGATTCGCTTCGCTTGCGCCATCCATACTGATGAACATCGCCGACGTTGCGGAGACGAAACTGATCGGCGACGGCAGCCGCGTGCATTATGCGTTGCTCGTTGCCGGTGACGATGAGGACGTCAATGCTTTCTACGCTGATATAGAGGAAGACCTGCCCGATGCCATCCGCACATCCGATCGCGAGGAGAGTAGCGAACAGGCGTACAACGCGGCAGATCGTGCGCAACGCTTCCTGTCACTCACGGCGGTCGTAAGCCTGTTGCTCAGTGCCGTCGCCGTGTCGATGTCGGCGCGGCGCTTCGCCCAGCGGCGCCTCGATACTGTGGCGCTGATGAAAAGTCTCGGCGCGACACAACAATTCGTTATTCGAGCCGCAGTTACGCAATTGATGTTGCTGGGGGTGCTCGGTGTGGTGATGGGCAGTGTCGTGGGCTTCGCCGCGGAGGAGGCCGTCGCGTGGCTGCTGGCCGACATCCTTGCCGCCGATTTGCCGGACGCCGGCGCAATGCCGATCGTGCTTGCCAGCGGCAGCGCGCTGGTCCTGCTGGCCGGCTTCGCCCTGCCGTCCTTGCTGCAGCTCAAACATACGCCGCCCTTGCGTGTGCTGCGCCACGACATGATGCCACCCGCACCGTCGCGGCTGCTGGTCGGAGGCCTCGCATTGCTCGCCGTTGCGGCGCTCGTTTATCGCGCCGTCGGTGATGCGCGCATGTTGCTGATCCTGCTCTCCGGGATCATTATTATTGCGGCCGCACTTTACCTGCTGGGACGGCTCATGGTCGCGATGCTGGGGCGATTTCGCAGCGGTGTCGGTGTCGCGTGGCGCTACGGACTTGCGAATGTGGCACGGCGCGGTCGTGCCAGCGCGGTGCAGGTGGTCGCGTTCGGGCTGGGCCTGACGATGCTGTTGTTGCTGACTATCGTGCGCACGGATCTCCTGCAGGGCTGGCGCCAGACGATCGGCGAGAATGCGCCGAATCACTTCATGATCAACGTGCAGCCGCACGAGCTCGATTCGGTAGCGTCGATCTTTGCCGCCGGCGGTATTGCGAGACCCGATTTCGTGCCGCTAGTACGGGCGCGCATGACGACCATTAATGGCGAGGACGTCAAGACGCGCAAGTATCCGGATCCGGACGGCGAGTGGATGGCGAACCGCGAAGCCAACCTGTCCTTCGCCGCGACACTTGCGCCCAGCAATGAAATTGTCGCCGGAGAATGGTGGCCCGAAGACTATACCGGGGCGCCGCTGGTGTCGGTCGAGGAAGAAGCAGCACTGAGGACCGGTCTGATGCTCGGCGACAAGCTCGTGTTCATGGTCGCGGGCCAGGAGGTCGAGCTGACGATTGCAAGTATCCGCCGCGTCAACTGGGACTCGTTTCAGCCCAACTTCTTCATGGTGTTGTCGCCCGGCGCGCTGGACAAGATGCCGACAACTTACATTGCCGCGTTGCGCCTCGGCGATGAGCAGCAATCGACGCTGTTTTCGCTGGTGCGAACTCACCCAAGTATCTCGGTGATTGATATTGATGCCATACTGCAGCAGGTGCGCAGCATCATCGACAAGGCGAGTCTTGCGGTGCAGGCCGTTTTCGCGTTCACGCTGGCCGCTGGCATAGCCGTGTTGTTTGCCGCGGTGCAGTCGACTATTGATGAGCGCCGCTTCGAGAGCGCCATGCTGCGTGCACTCGGAGCGCGCAAGCGCACGGTGCTTGCCGGTGTTATGGCGGAATTTGCAGCGCTTGGGCTCGCGGCCGGCGTACTCGCATCGGCGGGCGCCTCGATCCTCGCAGCCATCGTCGCTGTGCAGCTGTTCGAGCTGCCCTATGTTTTTAATCCACTGTTGTGTGTTGCGGGCATCGTTGCCGGTGTGTCGGTGGTCTGTGCCAGCGGATATCTGGCGGCCCGCAGCGCGATCAATTCGCCACCGGTCGAAGTACTGCGAGCCGCATGAGCAGGCGGCGCCGCATCGCGCTCTGGTCGGGGCTGTGTGTCCCGGCGCTGATCGTGATCGCAATCAGCTGGTTGTTGACGACCGAACTCGGCCACTTCAAACCACAGATTGAGCGCTGGGCGAGCGAAAAAACCGGCCGACAGATCTCGATTAAGGGTGACCTGCAGATCAACCTGGCGCGGCAAAGCTCGATCGTTGTCGAAGATGTGCACATCGGCAACCCGGCGTGGGCGGAACAGCCGGAGATGCTATCCGTCGGACGCCTCGAGGTGCGCTTTGACCTGGGCTCCATATTCAGCGGTCCACTGCTTGTGGATCTCATAGACCTCGATGACGCAAAACTCTCGCTGATCGAGTCGGAGAGCGGTGACCGCAACTGGGTTTGGCCGAAGGAGGGTGAGGTAGCGGCGGTAGACCCGGGCGCTGACAAGAAAGGAATTCTGTTCGCGCAAATCGACGTCGACCGGGTGTAGATCGTCTACAGCTCGCCGCGACGCGAGCAAGCTATCGACCTCACGATCGAACATTTAAGCCAGCAGCGCCGCGATGATGACTTCCTCGAGTTTGCCTTCAACGGCACTATCAATGGCCGACAGGCAGAATTGAACGGCGAAGTTGGTACATGGGCCGCGTTGCTGGAACAAAAAGATGTGCGCTTCGATCTCGATGGGCGCCTCGATACCTTTGAGTTCAGTGGCGATGGCCATATTGACGACCTGCTGCGTCCGTATCGGCCAGAACTGCGGTTCACGGCGACGGCACCCGATATCAATGACCTGCTCGGGGTACTCGGTGTTGCCGAAGAGGGCAGCGGCGCCATCGATCTGTCCGGCTCGTTGCTGGCGGAAAACCAGCAAGCGCTGGTACTGGATGTGCGAGGACAGCTCGGCCGCGTGACGATCGAGGCGAGCGGCCGCTTCTCCGATCTGCAGGACCTCGAGGAAATGGATGTCGACTTGTTCGCCGCCGGCGACGACATTCGGCCGATTCTTGCAGCACTCGGCATGCGCCAGACCCAAGAGTCGCCGTTCATGGTCAACATCGACGCGCGGCGCAACGGGCGATCGCTGGTCATCGAAAAAGCCGACATGCTGTTCGGCGAAGCCAGGTTCGGATTGTCGGTTCAGCTACCGGATTTTCCGGCCATAGATAACAGCGCCGTAAAACTGCAGATCGATGGTCCCAATATCGAGCACTTTCGTGAAGTATTCAATCTTCCCGGAGCGGCGACCGGCGCTTTCTCGCTGGGGTTTACCATCGACGTGGACGATGGTGGTGTCGAAATCGCCAATCTCGACCTGCATTCCTCGGTGCTGCGCATGCAGGCCAATGGCAGTCTCGGCCAGCCACCCGAGTACTTCGGTACCAGCCTGAATTTTCGTATCGCCAGCGACAGCCTGCGGACCACGGCCGGCGCTTACGGCGTCAAACACCTCCCCGACGAGCCCGTCGAAATTGAAGGTAGTATCGAATATAGCGCGGAGGGTGTCCGGATCCGGAAATCGCTGCAGGCAACAATCCGGCAAGCGGTCATCCGTGCGGATGGCCTCATCAAGTCGGTCAAGGGCGCCCTCGGTTCCGACCTGCGATTCGAAGTGGCGGGCGCAGACCTGGCGGCGCTGGTGGCGGCATTCATCGCGACCGACTATGTGCCCGCACAGCCGTACCAGCTTGGTGGACGATCGCAGATGTTGCGCGACGGTTATCACTTCGGGGGCGTCAGCGGGAGCGTTGGTACCTCAGCAATCAAAGTGGACGGGCTGCTGGTTGCGAAAAAAGGCATCGTTGGCAGCCACTTTGATTTTTCGGCGACCGGTCCGGCCTTTGAGGAACTCGCCGATCATATCGGCGATATTGCGACCATGCCGGGACCTTACGACCTCGGCGGCCGAATCGAATTCAGGTCCGACATGATTGACCTCAAGGACGTGCAGTTGCACCGCGCCGGCGGTGACGTTGACCTGGATTATGCGTTTGGCCTGCCGGCGTCGCGGCGCTGGGCCAATTTTGAGCTGCACGCGAAAGGGCCCGACGTGCGGAGCATTCTGCGCGGTGCACAGCGCTTCGCCGCCGATGCAGCGCCGTTCTCTATTGATCTGCAAGGCGAGCGTCGCGGCACGGACTGGGCGATTCGCGAACTGGACGTCGGTATCGGCGCGGCGACGCTGACCGCAAGCGGCGACCTCGATCTGAACGGTGATAGTTCGGCAACACAGTTTGACCTGCATCTCAACATTCCGAATGTGGCCGCGCTGGGGACCCTGGACGGTCTGCGCCCGATCGAACAGCCGCTGGTGTTGCGCGCGCGAGTCCGCGGCCACCCCGGCGTACTGGAAATCAACGACATGGTCGCGTCGCTGGGATCGAACGCTGTCAATGCGAACATCCGCTACCAGGCCGGCGCGATACCGGAGTTGTCGGTCGACATCGATTCGGACTCGGTTGTCATTGCGCCATGGCTCGAAGAAAGCGATCAGGTGCAGGCAGCAGCGAGTGCCACAAAGGATGGCCGGCTGATTCCGGATGTCGACCTGCCGTTTCCGGCGATAGCGAAACTCAACGCCGAAATCGAGATCGACGTCGCGGTGCTGCAAAAGGAGCAGCTACGGCTACGTGATGTCAGGCTGCGTGGCAGCCTGCGCGACGGTGTACTGGATGTGACTGAGCTTGGGCTGCAGGCAAAATCCGGTGCCCTGGTCGGGCGCGCGCGCCTCGCGCCTGGCGACGGCTCAGGCAGCGCTACGCTGGAGTTGGTGGCACGGGATTTTGCGCCGGGCGTGGCAAGCGCCAATCAGGACCTCGGCATGCAGGCCGACGTTGATGTCAGTCTCAGTTCGACGGGAAATGACCTGCGCACGATACTGGGCAATGCGAATGGTGTCGTATTCGCCAATACGCGCGGCGGGCGGAAGGCCGGCGATGAATTCATGCGCCGGCTGTTCGGCGACGTGGTTGACCAGATCCTTGGCGCGATTAATCCGTTTCACAAGGCCGAGGCGTATACGAATTTCGAATGTATTGTCATCCCGCTGGAAGTCGTGAATGGAGTTGTTAAGAGCGCACCGAGTTCCCTGCTCAGCACAGACAAGATTCGCGTGTTTTCGACTTCGGTCATCGACCTGAAAACCGAAAAGATCGAAATGAATATTCGCACCACGCCGAAGAAGGGGATCACGATCAGCGCGGGCGAGATTCTCAATCCCTACCTGAAAATCGTCGGTACGATGGCCGCGCCGCGCCTCGCGGTCGATGAAAAGGGATTGCTGGTATCGGGCGGTGTGGCCGTCGCCACCGGCGGGCTGTCCATTCTTGCGCGTGCCGCCTGGGATCGTATGTCGCGATCAGACGATGCCTGCGACGAAACCGCAGCGGAAGGAAAAGAAGCGCTCGGCGATCGCTTTCCGCAGCTCGAGGTTTCTACGCGGAGTGAATCTGGCGCTGCGGGAACGGGATCGTAATACCCTCGGCATCGAAGCGCATTTTCACGGCGCGCATAAGGTCCCAGTAGGTTTCCCAGTAGTCGTCCGTCCGGACCCAGGGTCGAACGACAAAATTCACCGATGAATCTGCAAGCTCGTGCAGTCTGATGACCGGCTCCGGGTCGGAAAGCACTGACGGGTGCGCCGCCACAATCTCGGCAAGGATCTTTTCCACTTTTTCCACGTCATCGCCGTACGAGACACCGATGCCAGTACGACAACACAGAGGAGGCGCGCGAGTCGCACGTTATTTCTTCGCACTCCCTGGCGTACCGTCACCGGCGACGAACGGGTATAGCGCGAAGAATCGTGGCACGCCGGCATTGACGTTGGACTCGATATTCTCAAGCTTGTCGTCGGTAATTCTGCCTACGCCAACGCACTCCCAGACCAGCCGCTTAAGCTTTGGGTCGACCAGGTCGATGTTGAAGGTACCCTCGGTATACTGCGACACATGGGTCTCGGTGCCGTAGCCGTAGCCAGCCCAGGGGCTGTAAAAACCGCCGCGATAACCGTAGTAACCGCCATGCATACTCGACGACGGCGAGGTCGTCACCTTGGTCTTGTCGGCGACTTTTACGTTGAAGTTGACGAGCAGGTCGGGCGTCTCGGACATTGTATAGCCGCGCGCTTGCATTTCGATATCGATGGCTCGCTTGACGTACTACGTAAACAGGTTCTGGTATTCGGTGTCGTACCGCTTGGACGTGTCGTAGTAGTTGTAGGTCCGGTACTGTGAAAAGTCGATGCTGTCGTCATAGTCCGAACGCAGTTTGGCCTGCGACGAGCAGCCGGACACCGCGATTGCTGCGACGAGCACGGCAATCAATGAAAGGGATCTGGTTGTGGGAGGCGGCCATGCCGGCGATTTGAATGTGGAAGGCTATGCAGGGACCTGGTTGTGGGAGGCGGCCATGCCGGCGACTAGACCACGCGGTTGCGACTTTGCCCCTGCAAAAACGCCGCGGCATTGGCGGCCAGCTCATCAATGGCATTCTGCCGCGCCCGATTTGTGCCCCAGGCAATATGCGGCGTAAGGACCAGGTTCTCGCCCTGGTAAGCCAGCAGAGGGTCGCTGGCTACGGGCGGTTCTTGCGCCAACACATCAATTGCCGCGCCGAACAAATGGCCGGAGCGCAGTGCATCGACCAGCGCGTTCGAATCGACGAGCGCACCACGCGCTGTATTAATAAGAATAGCGCCGGGTTTCATCTGCGCGATGGTGCTCGCATTGAACAGCCCGCGGGTCGCGTCGGTTAACGGGCAGTGCAGCGAAATGACATCGGAGCGCTGCAGCATGCCGGTAAAGGCCACGCGACCGGCGGCGGGCTTTTCCTCCCCCGGGCGCGCCGCGACCAGCACATTCATGCCCAATGCCGCAGCGGCCCGCGCCACGCCCCGGCCAAGTGCTCCGTTGCCGAAGATACCGAGCGTCATGCCGGTCAGTTCCCGGATCGGGTAGGCCAACATGCAAAAATTCGTCGCACGCTGCCAGTCGCCAGCGCGTGCTGAGCGGCTATAACGATCAAGGCTGTGCGTCAGCATCAGTAACGAACCGATGACATGCTCGACCACCGATTGTGTGCAGTAGCCGCGAATATTGGCGACGGCGATGCCATGTCTTTCTGCGGTGACGAGATCGATGTTGTCGGTACCGGTGGCCGTCAGGCCGATGTAGCGCAGCCCGCTTGCAGCGCGCAGCAGTTCATCGCAGAGGCGAATCTTGTTCGTGAATACGAACTCGACACCGTCGATGCGCGTTGCAATATCGGCAGGGCGCGTGTCATCGAACAATTCGAGCGAGGAGAACAGGCTCCGCAGTGGGGCAAGGTCGAGACCGGGCCCCATGGTCGCATAGTCGAGAAATACGGCTTTCATTGATATTTTGCGTCCCCTGACACACAGTGCGTGACGATGAAGGATCAATACTGGAAACGCAAATCGCTGGCCGAAATGAACAAGGCCGAGTGGGAGGGGCTCTGCGATGGCTGCGCCTTATGCTGCATGCACAAGCTCGAGGACGAGGATACGGGCGAGGTTTTTTACACCGACATTGCGTGCCGGCTGCTTGACGTCAATACCTGTCGGTGTACCGACTATGCGAATCGTGCCAAACGCGTGGCCGAATGCCTCCTGCTGTCAGTAGAACGGCCGGAGCAATTCAACTGGCTGCCCGACAGTTGCGCCTATCGGCGCCTTGCGAACCAGCAGGACCTGCCGG
This sequence comes from Pseudomonadota bacterium, assembly GCA_027618995.1. Classification (GTDB taxonomy): domain Bacteria; phylum Pseudomonadota; class Gammaproteobacteria; order Steroidobacterales; family Woeseiaceae; genus UBA1847. The sequence continues at coordinate 17,176 of JAQCGO010000019.1, forward strand.
ACTGGCACCCGTTGTTGACGGGCGACCCGAATTCAGTGCACGAGGCCGGCATTTCGATGCGCGGTCGTGCCATATCCGAAAGCGTAACGAATGAGTACACCGTGCTACGCAAGCTGAGTAACAATATTGACTGACTATCCGACAATCGGCTTACCTGATTATGAAGAGTATCCGCTGGCGGTGATGCGCGAGCGCCTCGCTGCGTTCTATGCGGATGTGAATCGGAGGTGAATGGTACGCGATTTCTCAGACCGACCGGTACCGCGCGACATCATCGAAGCCGCGCTGCAGGCGGCGGGCACGGCGCCGAGTGGCGCGAACCTGCAGCCCTGGCATTTTGTTGTAGTCAGCGGCGCCGACACCAAGCGCAGGATTCGGGTCGCGGCCGAAGCCGAAGAGCGTGAGTTCTACGAGCATCGCGCGTCGCCCGAATGGCTGGCGGCACTCGAGCCTCTCGGTATGGATTCAAAGAAGCCGTTCCTTGAGACAGCGCCGTACCTGATCGCGGTATTCCTGCAGAAATACGGCATGCTCGCCGACGGTCGCAAGGTCAAACATTACTATCCGACCGAGTCGACCGGCCTCGCGACCGGGATTCTGATCACGGCCCTGCACCACGCGGGACTCGTTTGTCTCACGCACACGCCGAGCCCGATGAAGTTTCTCAACGAAATACTGGGCCGGCCGGACAGCGAAAGGCCCTTTCTGTTACTTGTGACCGGCTATCCTGCGGCCGATGCGCGAGTGCCCAACATCGAGCGCAAGCCGCTGAGCGAGTTTACGAGTTTTATAGATTCTTGAATTCGCCCGCATGGCGGCCTCCTACAGGAGGCCACTATGGGAGGCCGCCATGCGGGCGAACTGTCGCGGGCATGGCCCCCTCCCACAAGTCGCGGGCATGGCCCCCAAGGTTAGCCGGTGTTCTGCAATCCCTGTGCGATGCCGTTGACACTCGCGAGCAACGCCGCGAACAAATCCGGATCCTGCCGCCCCGATGCGCGCCAGCGTGCCAGCAGGTCGATCTGCATCAGGCTCATCGGGTCGACGTACGGGTTGCGCAACATGATCGCGCGCTGCAACGTGGCATCGCCCTCGAGCAATGTAGTGTGCCCTGAGAATTCGAGGATCAGGTGCTGCGTTAACTCGAACTCGCGTTCGATGATCGGAAAGAACTCCGCGTGCGCATCGCCGGCGAGCTCGGAGTACAACTTCGCGATGGCGAGATCGGCTTTCGCCAGCACCATCTCCGCATCGGCGGTCAGTGCACGCATGAAGTACCACTCGAGCAGCATCTCGCGAATCGGCTCTTCGCCGAATTCCTCGACCGCGCGCTGCAGCCCTGAGCCGATGCCGTACCAGCCCGGCAGGACACAGCGTGCCTGGGTCCAGGCAAACACCCACGGGATCGCGCGCAGATCAGCGATGCCGGATTGATCGCGGCGTGCCGACGGTCGTGAGCCGATGCGCATGCGTTCAATAAGGTCGATAGGCGTCGCGTCGCGAAAATAACTGTAGAAGTCTGGGTTTCGATAGACCAGCTTGCGATATGCTTCGCGGCTGGTCGCAGCGATAACGTCCATCATCTTGTGCCACTCGGGCATGTCATTGCCGCGGTGTGTAGGCAGGGCCGTCGCCAGCGCGACCGACCCGGTCACCTGCTCAAGCGTGCGTAGTGCGATGCCACGCAGCCCGTACTTTTCATTGATTATTTCGCCCTGCTCGGTGACCCGCAGATGACCGTTGACGGTGCCGGGCGGGGCGCCAAGCACGGCGACATGGGTCTTGCTGCCACCGCGGCTGATCGTGCCGCCGCGGCCATGGAACAAAGTCAGCTTGATGCCGTGTGCCGCAACCGCCTCCACCAGCGTTACCTGGGCGTTCTGCAATGCCCAGCGCGCGGCGGCGAGGCCACTGTCCTTGTTGCTGTCGGAGTAGCCGATCATGACCATCTGGCTCTGGTTGCGTCGCGCGAGATGTGTTTTGTACAGATCGGTTTCGAACATCGCGTTCAGGATGTCGGGCCCGTGTTCCAGATCGTCAACTGTTTCGAGCAGTGGCACCACATCGAGCGGCACATCGCCCTGTTTCGTGTGCAACCCGCCCCAGTGCGCGAGCAACAGCACCGCAAAAATATCATCCGCACCCCGCGTCATGCTGACAATAAATGGACCGATTGCGGCGCGGCCGTAGCGCCGGCGACAGGACGCAATGGCCTGGAACACGGCCAGCGTCTTGCGCGCCTGCGTGCTCAGAACATCCGGCGCGCTCTCGCGACTTTCCAGAGCTTCCAGGATACGTGCAGTGCGGTCCTTGATACTCCATTCGAGCCAGTCGTCGATGTCGAGGCACTCGGCCACCACCATGCGATGCACGTCGGCATCCTGCCGCACATCGAGCGTGGCAAGGTGAAAGCCGAACGTGTCGACTCGACGTAACAGGCGGCGTATCGCAAACAGCCCCGCGTGTTCACCTTTGTTACGTGTGAGGCTGTCTGCGATCAGCTGAATGTCGCCACGGAACTGCGCAACTTTTTCGTAGGGGTAAACATCATCGTCATAGGTCGACTGAAGGCGCTGCTGCACGAGCCGCAACAGCACGCGGTAGGGCATATCGCGATGCCGCGCAGGAACATTGTGAAACGCCTGTGGAAATACGATGCGATATTGCTCGACGCGGTCGTTGATGGCTGCATCGACGGCAACGTTCTGTTTGGCCTGGCTCAGCTTTGATGCGAGCGATGCGCACTCGGTGTGATAGAGGTCAAGAATCAGCGAGCGCTGCCGGGCAAGGGTGCCGCGTATGGTCTTGGCGTTGACGTTCGGGTTGCCGTCCATGTCACCGCCAACCCAGGATGCGAAGTGGACCAGCAACGGGATCCTGATCTCGGCGCCTTCGTCGCCGTAAGTACGCGCGACGGCATTTTCCATGTCTTCGTAAAACGGCGGCATCGCCCGGTACAGGACGTCAGTCAGAAAGAACAACACGTGCTCGAGTTCATCGGCGACAGTCATCTGCTCCGACGGGTGTTCGTCGGTCTGCCAGCCGGTCGTGATCAGCAGCCGGATGTTTTCGTAAGCGACGTTTTTTTCCTGCGACGTCATGGTTGGATTGAGCAGCTCAACCAGGCTTTTGACGATGTTCTGCTCCTTGCGCAACATCGTACGTCGCGTCGGCTCGGTCGGATGCGCCGTAAAGACAGGTTCGATGTGCAGCGTGTCGAGCAGTGTCTGCAGGTCATGCGCCGCGAAGCCGGCTGCCTTTAGCTTGACCAGCGTGTCTTCAAAGCCGCCGGGCTGATAGTGGCCTTCTTCCTGCAGGTACTCGCGCCGCCGGCGTATGCGGTGCACCTTCTCCGCCGTGTTCGCCATTTGAAAATAAGTCGAGAAACTGCGGATGACCTGCAGCGCCATCTTTGGGTCCAGGCCCCGGACCAGCGCCGCAAGATCTTCGCCGGGCCGTTCATTTTCCTCGCGCCGGCGGATCGAGCGTTGCCGCGCGTTCTCGACGAACTCGAACAGCTCCTCACCGCCCTGGTCGCGAATCAGGGCGCCAACCATGGCGCCGAGGGTCCGCACGTCGTCGCGCAGCGCCTGGTCCTTGTCCTCAAACGTAATGTCCTGGCGGCGCAAGGATTTGTGTATCCCGCTATTCATGATTGGCGTTGCTTCAGGTTTCTAGTCGCGAAAATTTTCGTACTGCAACGGCAGGCCCGTGTGTGTCTCTTTCAGGAAGGCAATTGCGGCCTGCAGGTCGTCACGTTGCTTGCCGCTGATACGCAGTTTGTCGCCCTGGATGGCGGCCTGCACCTTGAGCTTGCTGGTCTTGATCTGCTTGACGAGTTTCTTCGCGAGGTCACTATCGATGCCACGCCGCAAAGTGATGCTCTGGCGCTTGCCCTTGCCGACCGTTTCCGGTGTCTGTTCCTCGAGGCAGGCGAGGTCGATGCCGCGCTTGGCGAGTTTCTGGTGCAGGATGTCGCGCATCTGTTGTAGCTGGAACTCCGACTGCGAGGTCAGCGTAATGGCCTCACCCTCGAGTTCGAATTTTGAGTCGGTGCCCTTGAAGTCAAAGCGCGTGTTGACCTCGCGGTTGGCCTGGTCAATGCCGTTCTGCGCCTCATGCGAATCGAAATCACTAATTACGTCAAAGCTTGGCATCGGCGGGGTCCGTTCAGGTCGGGCGACAATAGCAAAAACTCGTCGGGCTGCCCAGATTGATGAGCTGCGGCGTCGGCCCGCAGCGTCGAAACTGCGCCGATGCAAGCAGAATCCCCGGCAGGCGCGACGTTCAAGGTGCACGCGACAGAGACACTGGCCAGCAGCGCCGCTACCGAGCGTGTGCGCGAGCAGGTGTTCGACGTGCTCGTGCAGCGCCTGCCGCTCGCAATCACGGTGGAACAGCTTGGCGACAGCGCCCTGGCCGAGACTGTGTTTGGCAGAATCTGCGCACTGTTGCAGTCGGCCCTTGAGGCAGCACGGGCCGACCCGGCAAGCCTCTCGATCGCCATCGATGCCACGACGCTGCAGCCGCAACAGGTATGGCTCCGGCGTTGCGAGGCACTCGGCCCGGGACCGGTTTTTCTGCTGCTTGGCAGCGCGCTGACGCCGCCGGCCACCGACGCGGGTGTGCGCCGGCAACAGGACAAGTTCTGGTTGCAATGCTGGCATTTGCGTAACGCTGGCCAGGTGCGCATGGCGCTCGCGCCCATGGTCTCGTCGCCGTGCCCGCTGCTGCCGTCCGAAAATGCATTCGGCATCCTGCCGCCGTCAGGACTGCAGGTGCCGACGGGCACGGCGTGGATACCGATGCGCATCGATCTCACCGACTTCGCGAACACGGTTGGCGAGCTCGATACGTTTGCGCTGCACGCAGCGCTGCGTGCCTGCATTGAACGCGGCGAAGTGCTGCACGATCAGGTGAGCTGGCCGACTGCCGCAATGCGCCACGACTCGTGGTTGAATCGCCGCCTGGCCATTTCAATCACGGGCATCGGCGATCTTGCGCTGTTACGCGGGCTCGATCCCGGCTGCTTCCAGGCGTTGCAGGAGCTCGGCAACATTCTGCACGACGTACGCAGCGTCGTGCACGACTATTCGCGGCAACTCGCAGCCCTGATCGAACCCGTGCCGTCACTTGAAATGGTCGACGCCGAGCATGGCCCGGACTGGCACGCGCGCTGGCAGAAGGCGTTGCAATTTGTTGCTACACGGCATCGCAACCTGCTCGCGATTTCACCCTGGGATGTTTTCCCAACGCGACGCGCTGCTGACAGTCGTTACTCCGACCTGTTGCCGTTGCTCGAGTACGCGGATGTCTGTGCGTTTCCGCGGCCGCCCTGCTTGCAGGGATGGAATGTCAACAAATTCACATACTTCCATCACCGTGTGTGGGCCGTTCTCGAACAGAAAGGCGCGCGGAAACTGTTTGCGGAGCAAATATGAACTAGGATACGGTGCCGGTCAGCAATAACGAGGACACCTGTTGCAGCCGATCACTCCTGATGCGCACGGAATCGCAGTTTTGATTCTGACTGTCATCGCTTTGTATCTCTTCACACGTGACCAGATTCCACTGGAATCATCGTCGCTCGCGATCCTGATTATCCTGGTGCTCGGTTTCACGGTTTTCCCGTACGAGCCGGCAACTGGAGCCAGGCTGGGTCCGGTCGATTTTTTTGCGGGCTTTGGCAATGAGGCGCTGGTCACCGTCTGTGCATTGATGATCGTTGGCAAAGCTCTCGAGACCACGGGTGCGTTGCAGCCGCTCGCGAATGTCGTCGGCCACGCCTGGTCCACGCGGCCGGTGCTGGCATTGCTGGTTACGCTGGCTGCGTGTGCTGGCCTCAGTGCCTTCATGAACAACACGCCGATAGTCGTGTTGCTGATGCCTATCCTCGTTGGTGCATCGCTGCGCTCCAAGTTTCCGGTGGCCGGCGTCATGATGCCGATGGGTTTCGCGACGATCGTGGGCGGCATGTCGACCACGATCGGCACTTCAACCAACCTGCTCGTCATCGGTATCGCGCAGGACCTGAACCCGGAACATCAATATTCCATGTTCGAGTGGACATTGCCGGTTGCCATGGTCGGTGGCGTCGCAATTCTGTTCCTCTGGCTGGTCGCTCCGCGCCTGATTCCGGATCGTACGCCGCCGATGGCCGACACCTCACCGCGCGTGTTCAGTGCACAGCTGCATATCAAGGAAGACGGCGCGGCGGACGGCATGACGCTGTCGGAGGTGCTGGCCAAAGCCGAAGGCATGCGCATTGACAAGATCCAGCGTGGTGAATCGCTGTTTCTTGCCAAGTTGCCGTCTGTGAAGCTGCTGCCCGGCGACCGGCTGTTCGTCAAGGACTCGCCCGAAAACCTCAAGCACTATGAGCAGATCCTCGGCGCGACGCTGTTCAATGAGTCCGATCTAGAGCACCCGATCAACGAGGACACGCCGTTGCGCGCCGAGGGCCAGCAGCTCGCCGAGGTTGTCGTCACGCGTGGCTCACCGCTGCATTTACGCAGCCTGGCTTCGGCCCGCTTCAGCGCCAGCTACGGATTGATGCCGCTGGCTTTGCACCGCGCGCGTGCACCGAGCTCGCAGGTAACCGGTGACCTGAATATGATCCGGCTGCGCGCCGGCGACGTGTTGCTGGTGCAGGGCTCACGCGAGGCGATCAACACGCTGAAAGACAGCGGCTCAATGCTCGTGCTCGACGGCACAACGGATTTGCCGCACACGCACCACGCCAAGCGTGCGCTGACGATCATGGGTCTCGTGATCCTGACTGCAGCGCTGGGCATCCTGCCGATTTCAGTCGCGGCTGTACTCGGGCTCGGCCTGATGATCGCGACGGGCAGCCTGAGCTGGAGTGATGCGAGTAGCGCGCTGTCGATCCCGGTCGTCATGATCATCGTTGCCGCACTGGCATTGGGTAAAGCGCTCGTTGGTACGGGCATGGCGACTTATATCGCGTTCAGTTTCGTCGATGCGGCCTCGGGCTGGCCGACGCCGATGATACTGAGTGCCTTCCTGTTGCTGATGGCGATCATGACCCAGATTGTGTCAAACAACGCGGCCGCCGTTATTGGTGCGCCGATCGGCATCAGCATCGCGGCGCAACTGGGCGTCAGCCCGGAGCCATTCGTCCTGGCCGTGCTGTTCGGTGCCAACATGAGCTTTGCAACACCCTTCGGCTACCAGACCAACCTGCTCATCATGAGCGCAGGAGGCTACAAGGCGAGCGACTTCCTGCGCGTGGGCATACAGCTGACCATCATCATGTGGCTGGGTTTCTCGCTGCTCCTGCCGATGATGTACAAGCTCTGATGCGATTTGGCTGGTTGGGTTTCAGCCGTAACCGTTGACCTGTAAGGGGACCCGCGGGGATACTCGGCCCATGATTGCTCGGCAGCACAATGACTGGTCCTGGCAGCCTTACAAGGAGAGGGCGGCTGGCTGACCTGTAGCTGAGTACAAATACCAGGGCCCATCTCCACCATCGTGGGGGTGGGCTTTTTTTTTGCGTGCAAGAGAAAGAGACTGAAATGCAGGCACCATTCGACATTGCGGCCGATCTGGATACGCCCGTCTCGGCGTATCTGAAACTTGGCGCATTGCGGCCGCGCTTTCTGCTCGAGAGCGTCGAGGGCGGTGAGCGTCTTGCGCGCTATTCATTCCTCGGTTTCGGCGACGCACTCGAAGTGCGCATGGACACGGACGGCCTGCACATTAACGGTGCCACGCAAGCGCGGCCACTCGATCAACAGCAGTATCTGGACGCACTGCGTGCAGCGCTGGCCGCGGCGCCGCGGCCCGGACCCGAGGTTGCCGGATTGCCGTTTGCCGGCGGCCTGGTCGGTGTCTCCGGCTACGATGTCGTGCGACTGTTTGAAAAGCTGCCGCGCGACACGGTAGCGCAAGGCCGTATCCCCGACGCTGCATTCGTGGCGCCGGCATCGTTGCTCGTCTTCGATCACCTGACGCGTCGCGTCGCGTTGCTGCACGACGGCCCCGAGGCAGAGCGCAAGGCGCTACGCAGCGACGTGATCCGCCTGTTGCGTGGCGCTGTTCCGGCCGGCAACGGCAAGTCGACGACGTCGGCACCCGAGGCGAGTTTCTCGGAACAGGAGTTTTGCAAGCGGGTGGCCGCCTGCCAGGAATACATCGCGTCCGGCGACATCTACCAGATTGTCTTGTCAGTGCTGTTTCGCGGCCGCTCGAATGTCGCGCCGTTCGAGGTCTACCGCGCATTGCGTTTGTTGAACCCGTCGCCCTACATGTTTTTTCTCGAGTTCGGGGATCTGAAAGTCGTGGGCTCGTCGCCCGAGGCGCTGGTCAAACTGAGCGGCGACAAGGCATCGCTGCGACCGATCGCGGGCACTTTGCCGCGCGGTGCCAACACGGAGCAGGACACGGCTAACGCAGCTGCCCTGCTGGCCGATCCGAAGGAAGCCGCCGAGCACGTCATGCTCGTTGACCTCGCGCGCAACGATCTCGGGCGGGTTGCAGCGGCCGGTTCGGTGCACGTCGAACCGTACCGCGCGATCGAACGCTACAGCCACGTCATGCACATCGTCAGTGGCGTGCAGGGCAAACTCGCGAACGGCTACGACCAGTTCGACCTGTTCGCCGCGAGTTTTCCTGCCGGCACGCTGGTCGGTGCGCCGAAAGTCCGGGCAATGGAAATCATCGAGGAAATGGAGACGGTAGGACGTGGTCTGTATGCGGGCACTGCGGGTTATTTCGGTTTGAGCGGCGACATGGACCAGGCCATTACGATTCGCACGCTGGTGTTCTCGGGCGACGAATACAGCTACCAGGCCGGCGCCGGCATCGTCGCCGACTCGGTACCTGAGAATGAATATCGCGAAGTGCTGGCGAAGAGCGCGATCCTGCGCCGCGCACTCGAAATGGCCGGGGAGGGTCTGTAGTGCGCATGCTGCTGATCGACAACTACGACTCCTTCACCTACAACCTGGTGCAGGCGTTTGCAGCACTGGGCGCGGACGTCATCGTGCATCGCAACGACAAGATCACCGTTTCTGAAGCACGCACGATCAAACCGACACATCTCGTCATCTCGCCGGGGCCCGGCCGGCCCGAAGATGCGGGCGTCTCGATCGCCATGATCGCCGCGTTTGCCGATTCGATTCCGATCCTGGGTGTCTGCCTCGGCCACCAGTGCCTTGTGACACACTTCGGCGGCAAGGTCGTATGCGCCGAGCGTCTCATGCACGGCAAGACGTCGATGGCAACGCACGACAGCAAGACCATTTTTGCCGGCCTGCCGCAGCCGTTCGAGGTCGGTCGATATCATTCGCTCTGTGCCGAGCACGAATCGTTTCCGGCCGCGCTCGAGATCAGCGCGCAAACCGAGCGTGGCGAGATCATGGGCGCGCGTCATCGCGAGCTGCCGATCGAGGGCGTGCAGTTTCATCCCGAGAGCGTGCTCACCCCCCACGGCCCGCAACTGATGGCCAATTTTCTGCGGCTGCAGGCATGACCACCGAATTCAGCGCCGAGCTCGATGCATTGCTCAGCGGCAGCTCGCTGACCGAGCAGCAGGCGCATGCGTTGATGCATAAGCTCGCCGCGGGCGACATGCCGCCGGCGATGGCGGGTGCGTTTCTTGCCGGACTGCGCGCCAAGGGTGAAACTGCCGACGAGATCCGTGGTTTTGCGACCGCCATGCGCGAGCTTGCGCTGCACCCGGCGATTCCGGCCGGCGCACCGACCGTGGATACGGTGGGTACGGGCGGTGACGGTTCCGGCAGCCTGAATCTTTCGACCGGAACGGGCCTGCTCGCAGCCGCGGCGGGTGCGCGCGTGGTCAAGCACGGCAACCGTTCGATATCGAGCAAGTCAGGCAGCGCCGACATGCTTGAGTGCCTCGGCATGCCGCTGCCGCTCGATGCGACGCAGGCCGTCGCGTGTCTCGAAGCAACGCAGTTCACGTTCCTGTTCGCGCCGGCCTATCACCCGGCGATGAAAGCGATCATGCCGGTACGCACGGCGATGTCAGTGCGCACCGTATTCAACATGCTCGGGCCGCTGACCAATCCGGCTGCGCCGCCGTTTCAGTTGATCGGTGCGTGGAGCCTGCCCGCCGCACGCCTGATGGCCGATGCGCTGGCCGGCATGCACATCGAACGCGCATTTGTCGTGCACGGCGAGCCGGGCTGGGACGAGGCCACACCGGTGGGCAAATTCACATTGCTCGACGTGCGGCCGGGCATGGTCACGGAGACGACGCGGACGCCGGAAGATTACGGTCTGAAACGTTGTACGGCGGCCGACCTCGCCGGAGGCGACGCAGCACATAACGCACGCGAACTGACGCGCGTGTTCAAAGGCGAAGATCAGGGTGCGCATCGCGACGCGTTGCTGCTCGGTACGTCCCTGGTACTTGAAGTGCAGGGCACGGCCAGGGATGCGCGCCACGGTGTCGAGCTTGCGGCGGCGGCAATCGATAACGGCAACGCGGCCGCGTTTCTCGAGCGACTGCGAAAGCATTTCGCGACCGCATGAGCGATTTCCTGCAAAGCATGGCTGCCTCAAGTGCCGAACGAGCGGCCGCATTGGCCGATATTCGGGTTGCGGGCGCGCCAGCACCACTGCCGCTCAGACTCGGTCGCTTTGACGTCATCGCGGAGATCAAGGATCGCTCGCCGGCGGAAGGTGATCTCGCTACACCGCAGAACGAACGCGGTGTGCAGGCCCAGCGTTACGCGAAAGGTGGTGCGGCGGCCATCTCCGTATTGACGGAGCCCAGCCGCTTCGCCGGATCGATGCAGCATCTCGCCGACGTCGTCGCGGCCGTGCCGGACACACCCGTCATGCGCAAGGATTTTCTCGTCGAGCTCGTGCAGGTTCTCGAAGCACGCAGCGTCGGAGCGAGTGGCGTGTTGCTGATCGCGACCATGCTCCGCGATGCGAAACTCGGCGCGATGCTCGACTGTGCTTTCGAACACGGCATGTTTGTATTGCTCGAGACTTTCGATGCGACGGAGCTGGCGCGTGTTGCAAAATTGCTCGAGCTGCCGCGCTACCAGGAACAGGCGGAGCGAGGACAGCTGCTCGTCGGCGTCAACACGCGCAATTTACGCACACTCGAGGTCGATGCAACACGACTCGCACAACTGGCGACGGCACTGCCGGACGCGAGGTGCGTTGCAGAAAGTGGTTTGCACTCGGCGGATGACGCGGCCGCTGTTGCGGCGCTGGGCTATCAGCTCGCGCTGGTTGGCACGGCCCTGATGCGCAGTGACGATCCGGCCGCGCTGGTGGCCGATATGCGTGCCGCGGGCAGCGCGAGGATTGCGGCATGAACACATTCATCAAGATTTGCGGCCTGCGCAGTGCTGCCGATGTTGTAGCGGCCGTCGCCGCGGGCGCGAACGCCGTTGGTTTCGTCTTTACGAATTCCGTTCGGCAGGTGACGCCGGCGCAGGCGAAACTGGCGGTGGAGAATGTGGCGCCACAGGTACGGCGCGTGGCTGTCATGCGCCATCCCGGCAACGACCTGTGCCAGCGTGTCATTGAGGAGTTCGCGCCCGATGTCATACAGACCGATGCCGAAGATTTCGGCGCGCTGCAGATTCCCGAAAACATAGAGTGCTGGCCCGTATTTCGTGAGGGTGCGGCCGAAATTGCGACTACCGGTCTGTACATATACGAAGGCGCGCAGAGCGGCAGCGGCAGGAAAGTTGATTGGTCACGCGCAGCAGAGATTGCACGGCGTGGCCGCATGATCCTGGCCGGTGGGCTGGCCGAAGACAATGTGCGCCTGGCCGTGCAGACGGTTCGACCCTGGGGCGTCGACGTGTCCAGCGGCGTAGAGTCATTGCCCGGTTACAAGGATCACGACCTAATCAGACATTTTATCAGCGCAGTACGCGCAGCGGAGAAAGAACTATGAAGGACCTGTTACAGGCCCCCATCAATGGTGAACTACCTGACGAGCGCGGTCGCTTCGGCGCGTTTGGCGGTCGCTACGTGCCGGAAACACTCGTGCCTGCTTTCGAGCGGCTGGAACAGGGTGTGCGCGATCATCTGCACGAGGCGAGTTTCCAGAAAGAGTTTCGACGTGAACTGCGCGAGTGGGTCGGGCGACCAACAGCGTTGACTCTTGCGCCGCGGCTCAGCACGCTGTGGGGAACCGAGGTCTGGCTCAAACGCGAGGACCTGGCACACACGGGTGCGCACAAGGTCAATAATGCCATCGGCCAGGCTATCCTGGCCAAGCGGCTTGGCGCGAATCGTGTCATCGCGGAAACGGGTGCCGGGCAGCATGGCGTCGCGGCGGCCGCAGCCTGCGCCCGGGTCGGCCTGCCGTGCTCCGTTTACATGGGCGCTGTGGATATCGAACGGCAGGCACCGAACGTCGATCGCATGCGCCGGCTCGGTGCCGAAGTCATCGCTGTTGAATCCGGTGACAAGACCCTGCGCGCGGCGATCGATGAGGCTTTGCGCGAGTGGGTTACGGATCCGACCGGCATTTACTACCTGCTCGGTTCCGCGGTCGGTGCGCATCCCTATCCTTACCTCGTGCGCGAGTTACAGAAGGTGATTGGCGAGGAGGCGCGACAACAGATGCTGGACCAGGCCGGTGCCTTGCCGCACGCGGCGTTCGCCTGCGTTGGCGGCGGCTCGAACGCGATCGGACTCTTTTATCCATTGCTTGGCGACGACATCGAACTGATTGGCGTCGAAGCCGGTGGCACGGGCGATGGCCTCGGCGAGAATGCGGCGACACTCGCGACGGGCACACCGGGTGTGTTGCAGGGCGCCTACACGATCATCCTGCAAAATGAGGACGGCCAGGTGCAGGAAACGCATTCGATCTCGGCCGGCCTCGATTACTCGGGCGTTGGTCCGGAGCACGCCATGTTGCAGGCGACCGGCCGCGTCAAATATGTATCGGCGCGCGACGACGAAGCGCTCGAAGCTCTCGAGGAACTGTGCGCCGCCGAGGGCATTCTGACGGCGCTCGAAACGGCCCACGCGTACGCCTATGCGCGCAAGTGGTCGCAGAGCAACCCGGGCAAACGTATCCTGATCGGCAACTCCGGTCGTGGTGACAAGGACATGCCAACCTTGACCAAATATCCGGCGAGGCCGCGAACACATGCAAGCACATGAGCGCCTGACCGCGGCGATACGGGCCGCGAACAAGAATGGCCGCACGGCACTCGTGCCGTTCATCACGGCCGGCTATCCGGAGCCCGCGGATTTCATCGACACGCTGCGGGCGATTGCCGCGTTTGGTGATGTGGTCGAACTTGGAATACCGTTTTCCGATCCGATGGCCGACGGCATGACAATTCAGCGTTCGAGTTTCATCGCGCTGCAAAAAGGCGTCAACCTGAAGTGGATATTCGAGCAGCTCGACGCAGCCGGTGAGATCGAAGCACCGCTGGTCATGATGTCGTATCTGAATCCGCTGCTCGCGTTCGGTTACGAGAAACTTGCGCGCCGTGCGGCGTCTGCAGGCGTCTGCGGTTTTATCGTGCCGGACCTGCCGTTCGAAGAGAGCGCTGACCTGCGCGTGGCACTGGAGGCCGAAGGCCTTGGCCTCATCCAGCTGGTCACGCCGGCCACGCCCGACGAGCGCCTGTCGATGCTGGCGAAAGCGTCCAGGGGATTCGTCTACGCGGTCACGATCACCGGCATTACGGGCGGTGATGCCGGATTGCCGAGCGGTCTTGCTGCCTATCTCGACAAGGTTGCGGCTATGTCGGAATTGCCGGTATGCGCGGGCTTCGGTATTCGCGCGGCGGCTGACGTTGCCAACGTCGGCAAGCACGCGGCCGGCGCGATCGTCGGTTCGGCGCTGGTCGAGGTGCTGGAGAAAAACGCAGATCCGGCGGCGTACCTGGAATCACTACGCGGCTAGCCGCCCCGGGCGATGAAAAAACTCAACTCCTCGGAGTCGCTGATCACCGTCAATCACTGGAAGAATATTCTGCAGAGCGAAGGCATCGCCTGTGAAATCCGTAACCAGCACCTGGGCTCGATCATGGGCGAGATGCCGTTCGTCGAAGTATGGCCGCAACTCTGGGTCGTGCATAACCTGGACTACGATCGCGCGCTGCAACTGATCAGCGATGACGCGATCAGCGAGAGCCCGACCGAGGCATGGGCGTGCTCACGCTGCAATGAGGAAAATGAGGGCCAGTTCGCTGCCTGCTGGAACTGCGGAAATATCCCGTAGGAGGCCCTCCTACAGCATGCCGCGCGCGAGTAAACGCGTGCCGGCGATCTCCGAGCGCAGGATGGCTGCGATCTTGTCGGACTGCATCGGCCGGCTGATCAGGAATCCCTGCGCGAGGTCGCAATGGCAGCTGCGCAAAAACTCCAGTTGCGACAGTGTTTCGACGCCCTCGGCCGCGACCTCGATATCGAGGCCCTGCGCCATCGCGATCGCCGCACGCACGATGCGTTGATGGCTGCCGTTCTCCGCCACGTCGACGATCAGTGACTGGTCGAGTACGAAGCTGTCGATAAAACCGTTGTCGAGCGACTCGAACGATACGTCGCGCGTGCCGAAGTGATCGAGTGAAATACGCACGCCAAGCTTGCGCAATCCCTGCAGCGTACTGAGTTCCGCCGTGCGCTTCTGCGCGATCGCACCGTCGCTGATCTCAAACTCGAGGCAGCCCGGATCGAGTGCGGTATCCAGCAGCGCAGACTTGATCGTGTCGACCAGCCGTTGATGCACGAGCTGCTGTTGCGACAGGTTGATCGCGAGCGAAAGATCCGGCAACTCAAACTGCCGTTGCCAGGCTGCCAGTTGCCGGCAGGACGTTGCTATCACCCACTCGCTGGCAGAATGAATCAGGCCGCTGCTCTCGAGGATCGGCAGAAAACGCGCCGGTGGCAGTAATCCAAACCGCGGATGCTGCCAGCGCAGCAATGCCTCAAGGCCAATCAGCCGGCCATTGGCAAGGTCAATTCGCGGCTGGTAATGCAGCACGAATTCGTTCCGCACCAGCGCGTGCCTGAGGCCGATCTCAAGTTCCTCGCGTTGTGCGAGCTGCGTGTTCAATGCCTGCGAGTAATACTGGAAGCGACCGCCGCCGCGTTTCTTCGATTCATACATCGCGAGATCGGCGGCCTTGATGAGCAGGTCGGGCGTCGCCCCGGAATCCGGATACATCGTGATGCCGATGCTCGGCGTCGCATAGACTTCGCTGTTGCCGATCTCGTATTTCTCGGACAGAACGAGCAGCAGTTTTTGTGCCGCCGCTGCCGCGTTGTTCGATTCGCCGAAGTCCTCGAGGCAAACGACGAACTCGTCACCGCCCCAGCGACCCGAAATATCGCCGATGCGCAGGTTCGTGCGCAGCCGGCCGGCGACCTGCCGGAGCAATGCGTCGCCGATGTCGTGGCCCAGTGTGTCGTTGATTGACTTGAAGCGGTCGAGGTCGACAAATAGCACGGCGAGCGGCGCCGACTTGCGTTGGCTGCGGCCCATTGCGCGACTCAGCTGTTCGACAAAAAGGCTGCGATTCGGCAGCCCGGGGAGTTCATCGTACTGTGCGAGCTTCTGCAGTTCGTTGGTGCGCCGCGTCGCGTCTGTCGTGTCGCGGAAAGTGATCACGCCGCCGATCAGCTGGCGCTTGCCGTCGTACAAGCCCTGACCATTGATCGACAGCACGATGTCGGCCTGACCCCGGCCGGCGGAAAATCGCAACCTGGTTGGCGAACTTCTCGCCGTTCCTGGCACGTACGAGCGGCAATTCTGCCGAGTTGCGATAGTTATCGCCATTGCCGTCGATGCAGCAGAAGTTTTGTTCCCAGCCCGTATCGGGTTGCATGCGCGGGCCGAGCGCGAGGATCGAGCGCGCGGCAGGGTTTATGTCGAGTACATGACCTGCGTGGTCGACGACTATCACGCCGTCATTGATATTGCGCAGCACCGACAACACGGTGACGTCGGTATCGGACAAGCGGTGCTGCAGGCGGTGCCGCTGCACGGCGTGCTTGAAAATTGCTTCCTGGCCATCGACGCCGAGCCGGAAAGCTACATCGATATCTATAACACTTCGGGTGATATCAAGGTCGTCGGCTAGCAGGAGAATCGCGTTCATGTAACAGGAATACTCGACGACGATGTTGAAGAGTTGATTATTGAGCGTGAGGGCAAGGACATCGTGATCAAGGTAAAGGTGCCCAATCGGCATCATGGCAGTGTCGGTGCCGATCTCGTCATCAGCGTGCCGGAAAACAGTTCCATCGACATATCGGCCGTTAGCTCGGACATCGAGGTCACCGGCGTACTGGGCAAGCAGTCGCTGGAAACGGTGAGCGGTGACGTCGAAACCACGGCGGCAGGAAACGACACGGCGGCGGCGTCGGTCAGCGGCGACGTTGAGATACGTGGCAACGGCATGGCCGCGGACATAGAAGCGGCGAGCGTCTCGGGAGATGTGATCCTGGACAATGTGGCCGGTCAGGTCTATGCGGAATCCGTCAGCGGGGATGTTGAAATTATCGGCGGCGCGTTCGATGACGTGCATCTCGAGTCAGTCAATGGCGACCTCGCGTTTCGCGGGGAACTGAAGGCTGGTGGTGACCTGGGAGTAGAGTCTGTGAACGGCACGATCGACATTGTGTTTACCAAACCCGTATCGGCGCGTTTCGACATCGAGACCTTTAACGGCAGCATCCGCAATTGTTTCGGGCCGAAACCGGAGCGCACGAGCCGCTACTCGCCGGGCCTGGAACTGAGCTTCACCGTAGGCGACGGCGACTCATACGTCAGCATTGAGACACTCAACGGCAGCGTCAATATCTGCGACCAGCAGCCCACCCAGTAAAGGGTCTGACCCTTTGGGGGGAATTTGGTACCCTTGATGCCCCCTGACTGGAGGTCGTCAAATGGGTCGCATTCTTAAACCCGTCCTTTATTTCGCCGCCGCCGCGGTCGGCTTGCTGCTGATTGCGGGTATCAGCGTCATGCTGTTGTTCGACCCCAACGACTATCGCGAAGACATCGAGCAAGTCGTACAGAAAAACACCGGTCGCGAGCTCGATATTGAGGGTGATCTCAGCGTCAGCATTTTTCCGTGGCTCGCAATTGAGATTGGTCGTACGCGTCTCGGCAACGCCGCAGGTTTTGGCGACGAGCCGTTTGCGAGTTTTGAAAAAGCCCGGCTCAGTGTGCGGCTGCTGCCGATGCTGCTGCGGCGCGACGTCGAAGTCGCCAACGCAGATCTGGATACCCTGCAACTCAATCTCGCCATCGACGCCAAAGGTCGCAGCAACTGGCAGGACCTGATCGATGCGAGCGAGGCCATCGCCGCCGCCGCGCCGACGGAAAGCGCCGCTACTAACGAACTCGGCGGGCTCAATATTGCGGGTTTTGCGATTCGCAATTCCGCCCTCCGCTACGACGATGCTGCAGCAGGCGGCAACTACGAGCTGAGTGAGCTCAATCTTGCGACCGGCAGTGTGTCGAGCAATAATGGCACGATTCATGTTGATGGCTTCGAGATCGAGGCACTGCTCGGCGGCGTAACGGCCGTGCCGACCACGTTCAACCTCGAAACCACCGCGCTCGATATCAACACTGACGCCGAATCGATTGCGATGGACAAGATCAAGCTCGGCCTGCTCGGGCTCGATATCACGGCCGCGGTAGAACCGTTCTCTTACGCAGGCGACATCACGCCGGTCGCGGCGATCCAGGTCGATGCCTTCTCGCTGCGCAGCCTGATGCAGCGCATGGATATCGAAGCGCCCGAGACGACCGACCCGACAGCGCTTGGCAAGGTCATCATCGATGCCACCGCCCGTGTCTCCACGACCGCGATTGCACTGATCGACCTGACGCTGGTGCTGTACGAAACAACGTTTACGGGCGAGCTCTCAATACCGCAGGGCGATAACGATCTTTACAGCTTCAAACTCAAAGCCGACGCGATCGACCTCGACCGTTACATGGCACCGGCGACAGAAGTCTCTGGCGACGCCGCAGCCGAGGAAGTGCCGGTCGAGATACCCAGCGACCTCATAGGCCTGATCAATTCCCGTGGCAGCCTTACCATCGGCCGGGTTCAGCTCAGCGGCATGCAGTTCGAAAACATTACGCTGGGCCTGACGACCAACAACGGCGACCTGCGCCTGCATCCGATCACCGCGACCCTGTTCGAGGGCAAGTACAACGGTGACGTGCGCATCAATACATCCGGTACGACACCGGTCATGTCGGTGAATGAACGTGTCGAAGGCGTACAACTTGCCGCGCTGGCCAAGGCGATGTTCGAGCAGGACAACATCACCGGCACGATCAACGGTACGTTCCAGCTCAGCGGTCGTGGCAAGGACCTCGCGGCCATTCAGAGCGATCTCGACGGTACCATCGATTTTGAACTGCTCGACGGCGCCTGGGAAGGCACCGATGTCTGGTATGAACTGCGGCGTGCCCGTGCCGTACTGCGCCAGGAAGCACCGCCCGACCCAACACTGCCGGCACGCACGCGTTTCAGTGAAGTGAGTGCCAGCGGGCCGGTCACCGACGGCGTGTTCAGCAATAACGACCTGCTGGCAGAGCTGCCATTCATGCGCGTCACGGGCAATGGCTCGGTCAATTTTGTCGCCGCGACCGTCGACTACCGCATGTCCGCGAGCGTGCTCGACAAGCCAGAGCTCGTGGGCGCCGATGTCAGTGCGGCGGAACTCAAGGAATTCACGCGGACGGTTATCCCGCTGCGTATTAGCGGATCGCTCGACGCGCCGAAGATTGCACCCGATCTCGACAAACTGTTGAAAGACCAGGTCAAGAAACAAGTCGAGGACAAGCTCAAGGACAAGCTCGGCGAACTGCTAAGTCGTTAGTCGCATGCCACGCGTCTGCCTCCTCATGTTGCTGTTCGCCGGCGTAGTCGGCGCTGCCGAATTGCGCAACGTCGCAGTCGATCACGTGGATGGACGCTACAAGCTGACCTCCGAGGTGTGGTTCGACACCGACATTGAATCGATCTTTGCGGTATTCCTCGACTACGATCTCGCCGCTCAATTTACGAGTTTCATTGTCGAGGCGCGCAACCTCGAGCCGGATGAGAACGGCCGGCGTCGCTTCTATATCCGTAATCAGGGCTGTGCCTGGTTTTTTTGCAGCACGTTCGAGCGCAGTGGTCATGTCGAGCACGAGGCGCGGCAATTCATCCGTTCGACAGCCGACCCCGAGGTCAGCGATTTCGAGTTCGGACTGGAGGAATGGCGTTTCCAGAGCGAAGGCGAGGGCACACTGGTTGCCTACGATTTCGAGTTCGAGCCGAAATTCTGGATCCCGCCGCTGATCGGCCCATACGTGCTGCAGCTCAAACTGCAGCGCGACAGTGCCGGGGCAATTCATCGCATCGAAGCGATCGCACAAGGTCTGCAGCAGTGACGGCGTTCGCGACGCGAGTGCTGCATTGGTTCGACACGCATGGTCGCAAGGACCTGCCCTGGCAGCGGGACGTCAACCCGTACCGTGTCTGGGTGTCGGAAATCATGCTGCAGCAGACGCAGGTGCAGACCGTGATTCCTTACTACGAACGATTCATGCGCACGTTCCCGGATCTTATGAGCCTTGCCGACGCAGACATCGATGCGGTGTTACTACACTGGTCCGGACTTGGTTACTACGCACGTGCGCGCAACCTGCATCGTGCGGCGCAGATCATACGTGACGAGTACGCCGCAGAATTTCCGGCGGAGCTTGACGCAGTGCTGGCGTTGCCGGGCATCGGTCGTTCGACGGCCGGAGCGATACTCGCGCTCGCGAAGCAACAACGACATGCCATTCTCGATGGCAACGTCAAACGCGTATTGGCCCGGCACGCGGCGATTGCAGGTTGGTCGGGCACGACCGACGTCGCGAACGTGCTGTGGGCGCGCGCGAACGAACTGACACCGCTTGAACGCGTCGCCGAGTACACGCAGGCGATCATGGACCTGGGTGCAACGCTGTGTACGCGCACGAAGCCCGCGTGCGATGCCTGCCCGGTCGCAGAGGACTGCGTGGCACGACTCAGTGCCAGCGTCGATCTTTACCCGGGACGCAAGGCGAAGCAGGTAAAGCCGCTACGGCAGACGATCATGGTCATGGCGCTCAGCGACGACAGCGTGTACCTGGAGCGCCGGCCGCCGGCCGGAATCTGGGGCGGGCTCTGGAGTTTGCCCGAGGTGCAGAACGTTGCTGACTGGTGCATGCAGATCCTGCATGTGGCGCCGGCCGCCACCGAGTCACAGGCCGTTCTGCGACACAGCTTCAGTCATTACGATCTCGATATTCAGCCGGTCGTAGTGCGCGTTGTTGCCCGGTCGCGTACAGTGGCCGACAATGCGGATGCCACCTGGCATGCGCTTGATGACGAACCGCCGGGCGGAATTGCCGCGCCCGTGCAGCAACTACTGAACACTTTGAAGACGAACCGCCATGTCACGAACCGTTAAATGCGTCCTGCTGGGCGAAGAAGCTGAAGGCCTCGACTACGCTCCGTACCCGGGTCCGCTCGGGCTGCGTATCTATGCGGGCGTTTCGAAACAGGCATGGAAGCGCTGGGTGGCGCACCAGACGATGCTGATCAATGAATACCGCCTGACGCCGATCGAACCCGACGCCCGCCGCTTTCTCGAAACAGAGATGGAGAAATTCTTCTTCGGCGAAGGCTCCGCCGCCCCCAAGGAATACGTCCCCCCGACGTAGGAGGCCGCCATGCGGGCGACTGAAAAGGGTCTGACCCTTTTCAGGTGTGGCTATTCCAGGATACGGGCGAGACCCTCGAGCACCAGCTGCGGCCGAAAATGCGCCTCTTCATCCAGCGCGCTCTGTATACGCAGAGCATCACCCCCGGTAAGTATCACGGTTGGTTTAAAACCCTTCTGCCGCATTGCCCGTAGTGCCCGTGCCACGGCACCGGCTGCTGCGCCGCTAACGCCGCTTGCAATAGCCGCGGCCGTCGATCCTGCAAAAATTTTGCCGTTCGTAGCCGTGTTCAATTGTCGTGTGCCAAGGTTCGGGAGGTCGCCCGTGTTTTTCGCCAGCGCGCTTGCCATCAATTGCAGGCCCGGCAAAATCTGGCCGCCCAGATGTTGCCCGTCGTCATCCAGGGCATCGATGGTTATTGCTGTACCGGCATCAACCACCAGGCAAGAAGAAGCACACCAGGCACGCGCACCGATCATCGCGACCCACCGGTCCGCACCGAGTCGCTGCGGCTGACGATAACCATTCGTAACACCAAACGCCTTTGCAACAGGTTGCACAAATTGCACATCGAGCCCGCAGTGCGAACGAATGAATGCGGCCAGGTCGGTAGCGAACGTTTTGCCGGCGACATTACAGGCGATCACCGCGTCGACGTTGCGCGGCAGCTTGCGTGCCAGCGTCGATAGCCCTTGCTCTCGAATCGCGCTCTGCGTGACATGCCCGGTGCGGCGCATCGCCGCACTATCGAGCACGCCCCATTTCAGGCGCGAGTTGCCGACATCCAGAAGCAACGCTTTCATTGCGCCGCGACAAGAACATTGTCAATGAGCCGCACGGTACCGACGCGCGTGGCGGCAAGCACCACTAACTCCGTGCAATTCGATCGCGGCAAAGCGAGATCCGCGGCCCGGCGTATTTCGAAATACTCTGGTGCCTGTCGCGCTTCCGTCAACGTCTCCATGCCGCTTGCTGCCAGTTTCCCGAAGTCGCGATTTCCTGCCGCGATTTCACTGGCCGTACCCCGCAAGGTTTCGTAAAGCCGCGCGGCAATCTCGCCCTCCTTACTATTGAGAAAGGCATTGCGCGAACTCATGGCCAGGCCACCTGGCTCGCGGACGACAGGCCCGACCACTATCTCGACCGGCAGGCCAAGATCGTCAACCATGCGCCGAATAACCAGCTGTTGCTGATAGTCCTTTTGTCCAAATACAGCAAGATCGGGCTGCAGTAGCGCGAAAAATCGCATGATAGCAGAAGTAACGCCGTCGAAATGACCCGGCCTGCCGGTACCACAAAGGCTATCGGTCAATCCAGGTACAGAAACGCGCGTTGCCGCGTCAATGCCGAACGGGTAGACGGTAGCGACATCAGGTGCAAACAGCAGGTCGATGCCTGCGGCACGCAGTTTGGCCGCGTCCTGTTCGGGCGTTCGGGGGTAGGTTGCGAAATCCTCGCCCCTGCCGAACTGCGTCGGGTTGACAAAAAGGGTAACGACGACCCGATCGGCATGGCTCTTTGCGATGCGCACCAGGCTGATGTGTCCGTCGTGCAAATTGCCCATCGTCGGCACGACGGCAATACGCTCACCAGCGCCGCGCCACGCCGACAATTTTTGCCGCAATTCCGGTCTTGTCTGTATCGTTTGCACGCCGCTACTGTTTCTCCGCAGGAAATGCTTTTCCGGATCAGGAAAAGCAATGTTCGGGCGCCGGGTACTCACGGCCCTTTACAGCCGCCACGTATGCCTGAAGTGCGGCGAGCGGCGAATCGTGACCCCGCTGAAAATTGCGTACGAATTTCGGCGTGCGGCCCTGCGTAATATTCAGCATGTCGTACAGCACCAGGATCTGGCCGTCGACATGCGGGCCGGCACCAATGCCTATGACGGGCACGTCAAGTACACCCGATATTGATTTTCCGATTTCATTCGGCACGCACTCGATCAACACAATGTCCGCACCCGCGTTTTGCAGCTGCACTGCAGACTCGACCAGTTGCAACGCGTCATCGGGATCCCTGCCTCGCACCTTGAAGCCACCGATCTTGTGCACCGACTGCGGCTTGAGGCCAATATGCGCACAAACCGGAATGTCATGCTTCGCCAGATGCTCAACGATGCCGACCTGGCCGGCACCGCCCTCGAGCTTGATCATCTTCGCCGCGCCCTCTTGCATGAGTCGCACCGAGTTTTGCAAGGCCTGCGCAGGCGTGGCGTAGCTCATGAACGGCATGTCAGCAACCAGGAACGCGTGGCGCAGGCCGCGGGCGACGGCGCGCGAATGGTAAATGATATCGTCGACGGTCACGGGCACCGTCGTCGTGTGGCCCTGCACCACCATGCCCAGCGAGTCGCCGACGAGCACGACATCGGTTCCCGCGGCATCGACCAATGCGGCATAGCTAGCGTCGTACGCGGTCAGGCACGCGATCGCCTCCCTGTCCTGCTTCATCCTGCGCAGGGTCGAGATGTTGACCGGTGGGTCTGTCATGCCGCGTTGTTCGAGTTGTGTATACATCGCGGCCCAGTCTAGCAAGACTTGGCGGGGTCCAGATAAATGTTAGCGGACCCGGAGCGGAAGCTCCGTCGACTTCTGCACCGTGCGAATCGCTACACTCGAGTTAACTCGCGCAACGCCAGGCAGGCGCGTCAGCGCGTCCTTGTGGATGCGCTCGAAGTCGGCCATGTTCGCCACGACCACGCGCAGCAGGTAGTCGAACTCACCCGTCATCAGGTAA
Organism: Pseudomonadota bacterium; assembly: GCA_027618995.1. Lineage (GTDB taxonomy): Bacteria > Pseudomonadota > Gammaproteobacteria > Steroidobacterales > Woeseiaceae > UBA1847. The sequence goes on from JAQCGO010000019.1 coordinate 40,607, forward strand.
CACTCCATCACCTCGGGGATGTCTTTCACCGCTTCCTCGAATGCCGCCAGCTCACTTTGCTCTTCGCGTTGCAGGCCGATGTGCACGAATACGTTGCCCGAAAGGCCGGCCTTGGACTGGTTCAGTAACGCCGCGTAGCGATCGATATAGCCTTCGTCTTCGAGCGCGCGTACGCGTCGCAGGCACGCCGACTCCGAAAGACTGACCTTGGATGCGAGCTGCACGTTGCTGATGCGCCCATCCTTCTGCAGGGCATCCAGAATGATCCTGTCAAATCGGTCAAGTGCCATAGAATTATCCTTCTCAAAAAGTCAGAAAAGAAGCAGATTATTGCGCTAAATGAACAAAAGATCAAAAAAATAGCAAGCTAATGGCTCCTTGGGCACGGTATCGTGTCGCCAGAAAATTGTCCGGCTAAGGAGCAGGCACATGAAAATCGGGGTACCCAAGGAAATCAAAACACTGGAATTTCGCGTCGGCATGACGCCCTCCGGTGTCGGTGAACTCGTGCACGATGGCCACGATGTATTCGTAGAGACGAATGCGGGCCTTGGCATCGGCATGACGGACGCCGATTACAAGCAGGCCGGTGCCACTGTCCTCAAGACGGCGAAGGAAGTCTTCAACGTCGCCGACATGATTGTGAAGGTCAAGGAGCCGCAGCTGCAGGAATACGCGATGCTGCGCCCCGATCAGGTGTTGTTCACCTATCTGCATCTCGCTGCCGATCGCTCGCAGACCGAAGCGCTGCTGAAGTCGGGCACTACGGCAATCGCCTACGAAACCGTAACCGCGGCGGATCGCTCGCTGCCCCTGCTCGTACCAATGTCGGAAGTCGCGGGTCGCCTCTCGATTCAGTGCGGCGCCTTCGCATTGCAAAAAGCGAACGGCGGTCGCGGTGTACTGCTCGGTGGCGTGCCTGGCGTTGAACCGGCCAAGGTTGTTGTCATCGGTGGCGGTGTGTCGGGCTCGCACGCAGCGGACATGGCCGTTGGCTTGGGTGCCGACGTCACCATTCTTGATCGCTCATTGCCGCGCCTGCGTCAGATTGATGAGACCTGGGGCGGACGCGTGCACACCGTGTACTCGACCAAGCACGCAATCGAGAAGCACGTCACGGAAGCTGATCTCGTCATCGGTGCCGTGCTTGTCGCCGGCGCTGCCGCGCCGAAACTCGTCAGCGCCGCGATGGTGAAGAAGATGCACGAGGGCGCAGTTATGGTGGATATCTCGATCGACCAGGGCGGCTGTTTCGAAACCAGTCGGCCGACGACACACGCGGACCCGACCTATGTCGTGGACGGCGTTGTGCACTATTGCGTCACCAACATGCCGGGCGCCGTGCCACGCACGAGCACCTTCGCTCTAACCAATGCGACCTTGCCGTTCGTCAAGGCGCTGGCGAATCTCGGCTGGCGCGAAGCGCTGATTCGCGACCCGCATCTCGCGAATGGGCTGAACATCCACGACGGCCGGGTGATTTACCAGGCCGTCGCGACCGAACTCGGCTTCGAGCATCGGCCGGCTGATGACGTTTTGCGAGCGGCCTAACCCCGCGTCATACGCCTGAGCACGTCGTCCTTTTTCACGAAGTGGTGAAAAAGGGCGGCGAGCGTATGCGCGCCGACCAGCGCGGCGATAACGATCCAGCCAATTGCATGCAGCTCTTCGAAGAGTTCGTGCTGCGCCTCATTTTCTGCAAGCAGCGGACCGAACTCGAACAGGCCAAAGAATGAAATCGGCCGTTGCCCGGACAAGAGTATGCCCATCGACAGCTGAAAGAAGATCGCCGCGTACAAGCCCCAGTGCACGAGTCTTGCCGCGAGGCTTTGCCAGCCCGGTGTGCCGGCAGGATCGGCGGGCGCATCGTTGCCGAATCTCCACAACAGGCGAACGGTCATCAGCAACAGCAAGAGCAGGCCTATCGACTTGTGTATGAAAGTAATCTGTAATTCAGGAATCGATATGACGCGAAGTTTTTCGACAAGGGCGATCCACGCGGGCGAAG
>JAQCGO010000057.1 GCA_027618995.1 Pseudomonadota bacterium
CAAATATCTAGGGAGCAGAAGGTGGGTCAATTTTCGATGCAAGAAACGGCCATTTTTGGCTCAAATTTCTTTGCAAATCAACAGACTGCGGGAACATCGCCTGCGCGACGTCATTCGTGGTCTTACGCAACCGGTGCTTGGCATATGCCTTGGCATGCAGCTGCTGGCCGAAGCCTCCGACGAGGAAAATGTTGATTGCCTCGGCGTCATTCCCGGGATCGCGGCATGCCTGCCCGGCAGCCCGGCATTTCCGGTACCGAACATGGGATGGTGTGCCGTGCAAAAGACCGCGGACGACACGGTGCTCAACGGGCTAGCCAATGGCGACCATTTCTATTTCGTGCACAGCTATGCCCTGCCCGTATCGGAAATCACGCTGGCCAGCGCCGAACACGTGCACCGATTCGCTGCCATCGTTCGACAGGGTAATTTCCTCGCGGCACAGTTTCACCCGGAACGCTCCTCCGTGGCCGGCGCGCGCCTGTTGCGCGGCGACTTCGAACAGACAACCGAGTACAGCAGCGACCCGGCCGAGATTGCACGGCAATTTTCCGACCTGGCGGTCACGACCCTGCATCTCGTTGATCTCGATGGCGCCCGCACCGGCGAACGAAAAAATCGTGACATTGTTGCAGCGATCGCGGCCGCGACCTCGCTTGAATTGCAGCTGGGTGGCGGCATCCGGGACCAGGCAACCCTGGCCGGATGGCTTGATGTCGGAGTGCAGCGCTGCGTTATTGGCAGTCTTGCGCTAACCGATCCGGATACCGTCAAGGCATGGCTCAACAAATACGGCCGGCACAAGATTGTGCTGGCGCTGGACATCCGCTACGACCAGCAACGTGAACCGATGGTGACAACGCACGGCTGGACCCGGGACAGTGATACGACACTGTTCGAATGCATCGAGGATTTCATGAACACCGGCCTGCAGCATGTACTTTGCACCGACGTGAGTCGCGATGGCGCGATGAGCGGACCCAACTTCGCTCTGTACGAACGCATCATGACCCGTTACCCGCAGTTATCGCTACAGGCGTCGGGTGGCGTTAGACACATCGAGGATATGGAGCAACTGCGTCGGCTGGGCGTACCGGCCGCGATCACCGGTCGGGCACTTCTCGATCGCAGGATCAGCGCAGAGGAGATTGCGGCATTCCAACAAAACGCATAATTCCCTGTCTGGACGTACGCGACGGCGTGGTCGTCAAAGGCGTACGCTTTCGCGACCATCGTGTCGTTGGCGACATTGTCGAACTGGCAGCACGCTATTGCGACGAAGGTGCTGACGAGCTGGTGTTCTACGATATCACTGCGAGTCTGGACGGCCGCACTGTCGATCGCCTCTGGATCAGCAAGGTGGCGCAGGTCATCGACATTCCGTTCTGCGTGGCGGGCGGCATTCGCGATGTCGCCACAGCCGAGGAAGTTCTGAACAAGGGCGCCGACAAGATTTCCATCAACTCTCCGGCGCTGGAGAATCCTGGGCTGATTACCGAACTGGCACGGCGCTTCGGCTCACAATGCGTGGTCCTCGGTGTTGACAGTCAGGAGTAGGACGGTCGCTACAACGTCTACCGCAATACGGGTGACCCGAGCAAGACGGCTGCGGCCGAGCGCTCAATGGTCGACTGGATCGTCGAAGCACAGCAACGCGGCGTGGATGAAATTGTTCTCAATTGCATGAATCAGGACGGTGTCCGCCAGGGCTATGACTGCGAACAACTGGCGCTGGCTCGGCGACACTGCAGTGTGCCTCTGATCGCCTCGGGTGGTGCCGGGCAAAAACAGCATTTCGCCGATGTGTTTCAGGCCGCCCATGTTGACGGTGCGCTGGCCGCCAGCGTTTTTCACAATGCAGAGATTCACATCGCGGACCTGAAGCAGTTTCTCGCCGCTCAAAACGTGGCCATCCGACTATGAGGACGATTATGAGGACCAGCACATGAGCAGTTCGGGATCGGAATTTCTGGCGACACTCGAAGACATCATTCATGCACGGCGCAGCGCGCCGCCCGATGGCAGTTACACGGCGGAATTATTTGCCGCCGGTGCCCGGCGCATTGCACAAAAAGTCGGCGAGGAAGCGGTCGAGGTGGCACTGGCATCGGTCGCCGGCGATCGCGACGAAATCGTCAACGAGGCGGCGGACCTGGTTTATCACCTGCTCGTGCTCCTGGCCAATCAGGAGATTCGTCTTGCTGACGTCGCAGCAACGCTCGCCGCGCGACCCAAGGTCTGAATTCCAGGTCTAGGTTTCCCTGGCCTGCGAGGCCTTGAATGCCGGCCGCTGCCGGCAGCGATCGACATACTCGACCAGCGCCGGCGCATCGCCGAGCATGTTGAACAATTGCAGGAAATGTACGCTGGAGCCGAGCATGACGTCGGCCGCCGTAAACTGCTCACCCAGAATCCACGGGCCTCTGCCAATACCATCCGACAGTGTCGTGATCATCGAATTGAAATCACCCCAACCATTGCGACCAAGATTCGGCTGAATCTTGTTAATTTTTTCCGACATCGTAGGTTCGATGACAGCGGGCGTGTACATCAACCAGTACAGAAACTCGCCGCGCTGCTGATCGTCGAGAGCTGGCGCCAGGGTGCCGCTGCAGTAGCGATCGGCGATATACAGGCAAATTGCAGCGGACTCGGCCATTTGCACATTGCCGTCAACCAGGGCGGGCACCTTGCGCATCGGACTCGCGGCCCGAAACTCAGCACTGTCCTGGCGCGCCGGGTTGCGGATATCCACGACCTCGATCGCATAATCGACACCCGCCTCCTCAAGCATCCAGATGGCGCGTGCGGACCGTGTTTGCGGCGCCCAGTAAAGCTTCATCAAGATTTCCCTGATCCTTTAGATGACTATTTCAACCGCGTCGGCGCGGCGATTGTAATTCGAACGCATCACGTAGCCGTACGCGCCGGTGTTCGCAATAAGGATGACATCATTTTCACTGCACGGAGGCAATAAGCGATCACTCCCCAATCGATCACCGGTTTCGCAGATTGGCCCGACCACGGTGACAGTCTCGGTCGCCACCTCATGCGCACGGCTCAGGTTGACGATTTCATGGTAGGCGCCATACAACGCGGGCCGGATCAGCGAATTCATGCCGGTACCGACACCGACATAGCGCATGTCGCCTTTACCCTTGACCTGGGTTACGTGCGTCAGCAACACACCCGCACGTGCCACCAGGTAGCGGCCGGGCTCCAGCCACAATTCGTATTGTGGATAGATCTGGCGAATTTCTCCGAGCGCATCGTCGAGTCGTGCAAGGTCGAAATCCTTATCACCGGGTTTTTCCGGGATACCCAGTCCGCCACCAAGATCAATCGTAACCACGGACGGAAAGCGCTTCGCCACCTCGGCAAGAATGCCGGCAACAGTGTGCCAGGAGTCCGGATCCTGAACGCCACTTCCGCTGTGCGCATGTATACCGATGACTGTCGCCCCGGTGGCTTTGGTCAGGCGAATCAATTCGTCCACTTCGAACAGCGGCACGCCAAACTTGGAATGCACTCCAGCCGTCTTGACGTGTTCGTGATGACCACGCCCCTGGCCCGGGTCGAGACGAATGAACAGCTTCTGACCCTTGAACAGCTCGGGCCATGCCTCCAGCGGATAAAGATTGTCCAGCGTCACCTGCAGGCCCTTCTGCAAAGCCCACTCGTACTCCGAGCGCGGCGCAAAATTCGGTGTGAACAAAATGCGACCCAGATTCAGCTTCGGCACTGCCGTCAGCAGCCACTCCACTTCACCCGGCGAAACGCACTCAAAATCCACCTTTGCAGCCTCGAGCGTCTGCAACAATTCAATATTGTCGTTGGCCTTGACGGCGTACAGGATGCGCCCCACGTTTTTCAGGTTTAACAAATCTCGGGCCGCTTCTTTGACGCTGTCACGATCGTAAATGTAGGCATTCAGCTGCCGGCCTGCCAATTCCAGCAATTGTTCACGCTTGCACATCCACCAGGGTGCGATGCCATTACCGGGGATTTTCGCGGACGTGAACAACTCCTCCCAGCTCTGGCCGAAAGCGGCGCTGCCACCGGTCTTGCGAATAATCGACGAGTGAAGTTTTCGAACCAGCCGCTCGCCCTGACTACGATCTACCACAAAACTCAAATTCAGATCGTTCGCCGCCTGCGACATCAGGTGAATTTTCTCTTCCTCAAACACCTCAAGTGCCGGCGCCAGGCGCGCCAGAATCGTGCGAATTTTTCGCCCGACCAGGCTGATCGCCGAGCAATCGGGAATGACGCGTACACGGCAGAGCGCCTCGAGATCACTGACCAGCTCATGGATCAATTGGTCGGCCAGTACACCGCCTTCGGTGTCGATCGACACGGTTACGTTGGTCTCCGATGTCGATACGAGGCCCACCGAGACATGATGTTCGCTGAATATCGCAAATGCCCGTGCGAGGAAGCCGACTTCGTGCCACATGCCGACCGTGTCCATCGATATCAGCAGCAGGCCATCGCGACTACAGATGCCCTTGACCTGCGATTCGATTTCTTCGGTGACGGAGGACACGACGGTGCCGCTGATATGCGGTGCCGTGGTGCAACGTATGTGCAAGGGGATACCGCTGCGGCGCAACGGCGACAGGCATCTCGGATGCAACACCGTACTACCGGCCGATGCCAGCTCCTGCGCCTCGTCATAATGCAGGGCAATGAGCAGTCGAGCCGATGGCACCTTGCGTGGATCCGCGGTAAACATGCCGGGCACGTCGGTCCAGATTTCGAGCCGACGTGCGCGCAGGCGAGCTGCAAAATAGGCGCCGGAGGTATCGGATCCGCCGCGACCCAGCAATACCGTCTCACCGTGCACGTTCTGCGCGATAAAGCCTTGCGTCAGCACAATACCCGCGCCGGCGGCGAATGCGGCCTCCATGGCCTCATCCGGCGCGAAATCGCAGGTGGCGCTCAGGTAGTCCTGCGCGCGCTGCTGGCCCGGCCGGCTGTTGCTCGTCAGGTGTTCGCGCGCGTCCACCCATTGCACGCGCAGACCCTGCTGAGTCAGGAACTCGGCGCCGAGCCGCGTCGCCATGATTTCGCCGAGCGCCAGGACCCGAACCCGGACACGAACGCTCACTTCGCGCACCAGGCGGATACCCGCGATCAGTTGCCCCAGTTCCAGTAAGGACTCGCCAACCAGCGCGGCACTGTCGAGGCCCAATGCGGCGGCGAGCTCTTCGTGCTGATCGCGAATAGCCGCCAGTTGCTCCGCAGGGTCACCATCCACCGCGAGGCGCAGTATCGCATCAAGCCGGTTCGACACGCTCTTCAGCGCGGAATGTACAACCACAGGTTTGAGGCCCGCGTCGAGTCGATTGCGTAGCAGACCCGCGATGGTCCGCCAGTTATCGACCGTGGATACACTGGTACCGCCGAATTTCAGCACTACCCAGGGCGAATCGGCAGCCTCTTTGTCGACGATCGGAAAAAGATCCTGTTCGAACTCGGCTTCGTCTATCTTCTTAATCATCGTGATGCATGTTTCCCATCAAGGCTGTCCAAAAAAAACCCGCCAGGGGTCTCCTCGCGGGTTCGATGACAATGTCCGTCCTTTATTAACTAGTCGGTACTATTGCCACTCGCACCCACGCACCTCTGGCGCGCCATGTATTTTCTGTGTTTTTTCATATCGATCGAATCGATACGTTGGCACATTACGTGGGTGGCAAAAAATCTCATCGCCAGAGTAGAGCGAACCTGATCGGAAACGTCAAGTACTGAGCTGTATGCGGCACGTTCAGTCGTCCCAGGCGGGCGGAATCGTCACGGCACCATCGGACGCGGACGAGACCACGGCACGATACTTGGCAAGCACCCCGCTGCTGACGGACGAACGCGGGCGCCGCCAGGCGGTCCGCCGCGCCGCCAGCGTGGTGGCGTCAAGCTCGACATCGATCTGCTTCAGCTCCGCATCGATATGCAGGATGTCGCCATCCTCTAGCAGCGCGATCGTTCCGCCTGCCGCCGCCTCCGGCGAAATATGGCCGACCACAAAACCGTGACTGCCGCCGGAAAAGCGGCCGTCGGTAATCAGTGCAACGTCGGGCCCAAGGCCCTTGCCCATGATCGCCCCGGTCGGACTCAGCATTTCGCGCATGCCCGGGCCACCCTTGGGCCCTTCGAAGCGAATGACGACCACGTCACCGGCGACAACCTCGTCGGCAAGGATCGCTTTGAGTGCCGCCTCCTCAGAATCGAAGCAGCGCGCCCGGCCACTGAATTTAAGACCTTCCTTGCCTGTGATCTTGGCGACCGCACCCTCGGGCGCGACGTTGCCGTACAGAATAGAGAGATGGCTGTGAGCCTTGATCGGGGAATCAAGGCTACGCACGATGTCCTGGCCCTGCGGATAGTCTTCGACGTTGGCAAGATTCTCCGCCAGCGTTGCGCCGGAAACCGTCATGCAGTCGCCATGCAACAGACCCGCATCGAGCATACGTTTCATCAATGGCTGAATACCACCAATCGCAATCAACTCGGACATCAGGTACTTGCCACTCGGCTTAAGGTCCGCAAGTACCGGTACCCGCGCACCGATCGTGGTGAAATCCTCGAGCGAAAGTGGCACGCAGGCCTCACGGGCCATGGCAATCAGGTGCAGCACTGCATTGGTTGAGCCACCGAGTGCGATCACTACCGCAATGGCGTTTTCGAATGCCTTGCGCGTCATGATGTCGAGCGGCTTGATGTCCTTACGCAGGAGATTCATCACCGCTGCGCTGGCGCGTCTGCAATCAGCCACTTTGGCACCGGATACAGCTTCCTGCGCCGAGCTGTTGCCGAGACTCATGCCCATCGCTTCGATTGCCGAAGCCATGGTATTGGCCGTGTACATACCACCACAGGCACCCGGGCCCGGAATTGCGGTCTGTTCAACTTCCAGCAATTCGGCGGCGGATATCGTGCCGCTGGATCTCGCCCCCACGGCTTCAAATACCGACACAATGTCACGCCGCTTCGCGCCGGGCCGGATAGTCCCGCCATAGACGAAAACTGCCGGTCGGTTAAGTCGCGCCATCGCCATCACACAGGCCGGCATGTTTTTGTCGCAGCCGCCGATTGCGACGAGGCCGTCAAATCCTTCGGCTCCCACCACAGCTTCGATCGAATCGGCGATGATTTCGCGCGATACCAGCGAATAGCGCATGCCGGACGTGCCCATCGAAATTCCGTCCGAGACGGTGATCGTGTTGAATACGACACCTTTGCCACCCGCCTCATCTGCACTTTTTGCTGCTGCCTCGGCGAGTTCCCGAATGTGCATGTTGCACGGCGTCGTCATGCTCCAGGTCGAGGCGATGCCTATTTGCGGACGCTTGAAATCTTCTTCGGTAAAACCGACGGCGCGCAGCATCGCCCGGCTTGGCGCACGCTCGTCACCATTGACGACGACACGCGAATAGCGCCGCAGTTCTTTCTCTTCCATGCTGGTTGCCTCGTGTGGGTTCGCACGGACAATTCTGACACTGCCCGTTACGCCAGTTTAGCAACGATTTGGAAGACAACGAAGCGCCGGATGATGTGGCCTGTTGCGAACTAGTGTACTGTGCGATTAATTCGTTAACTATTATGATATACTTGGATGCATGCCAAAACCAAGTAAAGTATTTTCAATTAGTCGTGCCGAACGCACCGAGTTGCAAGGATG
>JAQCGO010000058.1 GCA_027618995.1 Pseudomonadota bacterium
TTATAAATTGGGTCTCAGTTGGGAATTTAGCCAAGACAAAATGGCCTATGCCCTTTACAGTCAAGGTTTCCGGCTGGGCGGTCGTAACAATCCGAAAGCAGTCAGAGTTAACTTTGTTGAGGAAACATATGACCCGGATAAATTGCATAACTATGAGGTCGGCATCAAATCAGAATGGTTTGACAATCGATTGGTGGTAAACGCCGACGTCTTTTATTTGGTTTGGGAAGATATTCAGTTAGTGCTCGGTTCCGGTCAAAGTGGCTTATGGTGGCTGAGCGGTCAGGCTAACGGCGGTGGCGGAGAAAACATCGGTGTTGAACTGGACTTCGACTGGTGGGCCACAGAGAATCTCAGACTTTCTGGCAGCTATTATCATGGTGATGCGCAGTACACGGATGATTACGTGACTCTCGAAGGTTTGCTGGAAATGTCAGCGGGTACACAGATGCCAAATTCGGCGAATGACAAATTCTCGATTGCCGCTGATTACACATTCCGGGATGTGCTGGGTGGAGATATATGGCTCCGAGCCGACGCCTATCATGTGGGTCCCCTGTTCTCCGCCTTGTGGAGGGCCGACTATGCTAACCCGGCCAGCCCGAACTATGAACCAGGAAGTACGTATGACGTGGACGGTTTCTCGAAGTATAACTTCCAGGCTGGTTACGAGAGAGAGAACTGGGCTGTGAGCCTCTTTGTTAAAAACCTGACTAATGAAAGGGCGAATACCTATACGACTCAAGGCACGGGCTACTACGGGGAATATTGGGGCAATGCGGCCTTTGGTGAGGAGCAAACTCTCGCCAGACCTCGAACGATCAGCTTGAGGTTTACGTATAGATTATAGGGATCTGACAGTAGACACGAGCCGGCCGCCTCCTCATTCGGGGCGGCCGTTTTCGTTTTGGCGGGGATTACATTCACTACTCTCGCTTGGCAAGAAGCGCAGCGACGAGCGATGATCTTGACGCGGCTTTCCATTCCGGTCAACCTGCGGACAACACTGTTCCGCAGGGTCGTCCCTTGATAAAACTAGTCACCACCTCAGTCGTCCGGGGCAGCCAACAGGGCGAAAGCCATGGCGGAGTCTATGTCATAGACCTGGAAAGGCAGGATGTGCGCCAGGTCATCGACTGGAACAAGGCCGATATCGATTGGCGCGGACGTGGCTCTGACCGTGGCCTGCGCGGCATCGCCATTGACGGCAAAACCGTCTATATCGCGGCCAGCGATGAGCTTTTCGCTTATACGCCGAAATTCAAACTCATTGGGTCGTGGCGCAACTCTTATCTGAAGCACGCCCACGAGATGTGCATTTATGGACGCAACCTCTATATCACCTCCACCGGCTACGACAGCATTCTCGCTTTCGACCTCGATAATAAAAAGTTCTTGTGGGCGCTTCATGTCGATCTTGATCGTTTTAACTTCAAGGGGTCCATTTATGACCCGATGGGTGACGATGGGCCGCTCCTCATCAATAAACTGCACCTGAACAATGTCTACGCCAATGAAAACGGCATGTATATTTCCGGCATGAAATCGGGCGGCATGCTGCACTTCAATGGTGAAGCCGTAAACATGTCTGCAACTCTGCCGGAGGGAACCCACAATGCGCAGCCCTACCGGGACGGCGTTTTGTTTAATGACAGTAAGGCCGATGCGGTGCGTTATGCATCACGCTCCGGTGAGGAAGACCGGGCGCTGAAGGTCCCGAACTACGACCCGGCCGATATCGATAAGAAGGGTATTGACGATAGCCAGGTCGCCCGGCAGGGCTTTGCTCGCGGCTTATGCATGGTCAATGACCGGATCGTCGCGGCCGGATCGTCGCCGTCAACAATCTCTCTCCATGATCTGCAGGAGTCGAAGACTCTGCTGTCGGTCAATCTGTCGATGGATATTCGAAACGCGATCCATGGTCTTGAGGTTTGGCCTTTTTGACAACAGGCCGGACACATCCTGTGCCAGCACTCAGAGCCCTGCGTTTTTGACCACGTCGGGCAGGCCATCGATAATCGGGCCAAGCTCTTCCAGCCAATCGCCAAGCTGGGCTTCGTATTTTCGCCACTTGCCCATACCGCCGGTGTAAATCGGCTGGCGGACCTGCTCGGAACTTGCTGTCTTGATGGCCCGCTTGGTCTCATGAAAGCGCACGCATTGTTCTTCAAACGGCAGTCCGCAATGTTCCAGAATGCGGGCTACCTGACCTTCAAGATCGGTAACCGTCTCTTCGTAGTGCACATCCAGAACTTTGCCCGGCAGAACCTCATTCCAGTGATCCATTGTGAGGCAGTACTCTTTGTAATAGTCCGCCAATTCAAAAATGTCATAGGTGAAGTTCTGGCCGCGGCCGAACAGCTGCTTGTAATTGCCAAGACACGTGTCAAGCGGATGGCGTCGTGCGTTAATGATTTTCGCATTCGGCAGAATGAGATGAATCAAGCCGACGAAGGCAAAATTGTTGGGCAGTTTGTCGGTAAAGATCGGCTTGTCGGTCATGCGGTACCGTTTGGCCTCGTCGAGATACTCAAGTCCCAGGGCTCGCCAGTCGATCGGGCGCATCGAATCCAGTACTGCCGGAAACCGCTTCTGGTCAGGGCGGTAACGGGCAATTGAATCCGACAGGTTCCCAAGAACCGACAATTCCTCAGTTCCTTCAACCAGGCTGTGGCTGGCGAGAATCTGTTCAATAAGGGTGGAGCCGGACCTGCCCAGGCCGACAATGAAAATTGGCCCTTCATCGGCGTATCCGTGACCCTCTGCCTGCCGCAGAAATTCGTGCGAAAAATACGTTCGAATACCATCCTGCTCAACGCTGTTTTCGACTGGATCGTACTTTACAAGCGGACGCTGGCGTTCGTTTCCGGAATGATAATAGGTCCAGGCCTTAGCGTAATCCCTGCGATCCTCATACGCCTTACCAAGCGCGAAGCGAAAATGCACTTCTGTCGTATCCTTAAGCTCGGTACTTTCGAGTTGCTGCTCCATGGCCTCGACCTCCGCGTCCTCGAACGTGAAGATTTTGAGGTTGGCCATACTCCAGTACACCTCCCCGAAATCAGGCTTGAGGCGAATGGCGTCACGGTAGGCGCGAAGTGATGCCGGCTGATCGCCGAGCGTCTTCAAAACATGGCCATAGCCCATGTAAAAGCCGGCGGCATTCGGACGCACGGCAAGCGCCTTGCGGAACGCCTCTGCTGCCTGCTCCGGATACCCGGCACTTGCGTTCGTAGTGGCCAGCTTTTCCCAGGCAATGCCGTTTCTGGGTTCCAGATCGGTCGCCCGCCGGAAGGCTTCGATTGCGTCCATCCGCCTCGCGCGTTTCAAATAGGCATGGCCAAGATCCATCCAGGCCATCGCGAAGTCCGGCGCTAGCCGGGTTGCCCGTTCAAGAAGCGCCTCTGCATCACGCAGTTTGGTCTCCTGCTTTAAGTAGACGGCCGCGAGAAACCGCATGGCATCCACATTATCCGGGTAGTCCTTCAGCGCCTGGCGAAAACACGCGATCGCGTCCTCCTCGCGCCCCGCCCGAAGATGCTCGGAGCCAACGGCAACCGCCCCTGTTGCCGGAACTTTTTCAAAATAAACTTCAAAGGCCTCGTCCGCTTCCAGGCCGCGCCCGACAGCGGCAAGCGCTTGTCCGAGCTTCTTGTGGGCATTCGCCTGCCCGGGGTCTTGCCGGATAGCTTGCTCAAAAAGCGGGATCGCTTCTTCAAACTTGCGCTGCTGGGCCAAAGCGCTTCCGAGGTCCTCCGAAAGACGCGCAAAGTCCGGGGCCAACTCATACGCAATCTTCAATTGTGTCTCTGCCTCGCCAAACCGCTGCTGCTGCATCAGCGCGTGCCCAAGAAGGCGCAAATGTTCGACACTTTCAGGATGCGATTTCAGATGATTGCGGCAAAGTGTTTCTGCCTCATCGGGTTTGCCGGCCTTCAGTGCCGCCACGGCTGATTCGAAAAAACTCTTCTCTGTCATTGCGTAATCGTCTCTTACCTGGATTAAAGGATAGTCACAGAATATCTAAGGCATCATGAACAGGACCTTGCCAGCGGCTCGGAGAGCACACCTGGGAGTCCGCAGTGAATTCGCGTTGTTCAGCGCTTACGATTTCCATATTGCTTGAATCAATAGTCAGCGTGCCGAAACACTGTCCGCCGACCTTAAGGCCGGTTCGCCCAAATGAAACCAATTCCATTGTCTTCCCTTCTTACTTCGGCAATACGTCAGCAAAAATGTTCAGCGTCAATCGTCCGTTTCGAACATCTTTTGACAGCAACTCCGGTGCTGTGATCGCGGCACTGTGTGGTATCTGGCCCGAATAGAATATCATGCGATTGAAGCGCGCCGGAATCGTGCACAGGAGTTTGGCGATCTCGTTCGACTCGGTCATGTAACTGGCAGGTTTGCGAAAAGTCGGGAAGTTCTCCAGCAGAAATTCCTCAGCTTTGTCCGGGTCTTCGCTGGCGATACCTTCCACTTCTTTCAGTAATTCGTACTTTTCCAGGTAACTAAAAAAGCTGGTGCCGCCGAGTTCTTCATTCTCAAACAGGTACAAAAGCGCCGCATAAGGCGTACGGCTGGAATCTGGTGCGGGATCCGTGTGACACAGGCGTTGCACGACAGACAATTCATCCGGTTGAACCGTAACCATCGATAAAAAGGTCGACAGTTTCGAATTGCCTCTTAGAAACGGAAAATGCTTCGTCATTTGGAAACAAATATAGCGATAAACTTCTGTCATTGCGTCGTCATTGACGGCAACAAACGAGCCGGGATAGTAGCTTTTTGCTTTCGAGAATTCATTGCCGTGGTGTGCGGCGAACTCGATAAGCTCATACGGGTTCTGCAGGAAGTCGTCGACAATGACGCAATGGCGATCCCCGGATATCGCTTCTCGCCGAATAATTGCGTCCGTATTTACCCGAATAGTCGGCTGCATTGCCCTTCCGCGAGGCTCTGAATCAATACGCTATAATACGTTTAAGTATGTCAAGATCAATATTCCGTCAGTACGCGGATAAGGCTGTGACTAATAGCTATTATTTGACTGGGATGCGGTCGCGCCGTTTCTGAAACGGACCAGCGACATTGCACAGGTGGTTGGTGGCACGCGGACCTGGAGACAAAAAGGGGGCTTCTCGCAATGGACAATCTTGCAATTCTGGTCAGGCAGTACGGGCTTGGGAATCTGTCCGTTTTGGTTGTTGGGCTGGCCATCGGGCTTGCCGCTCTTTTCGGGACTCAGCCGAATCGCCGTTTCGGCGGCTTCGCGAGCCAGCGCATAGTAGTCGCGACCAGTAAATCCCCAACCTGGCGAGATGTTGTAAACGGCCGCAAGCCCTGCCCAGGCACGCGCGAAACCGGGGTCGGCTGCGACGGCCTGCTCGAACAGATCGATAGCACGTGGCAGGCTGCGACGCTCGGTAAACAGTTGCGAGGCTTCGAGGTACAGCTGTAGGCATCGATGGTCCTGGTGTCCGCGGTTTGACTGGCCGTGGCGACGTCGGCGTCCATGATGATGCCGAGCTGCTCGACGATGGCCTTCGCAATGTCATCCTGGATCTGGAACAGGCTCTCGGCCGTCAGCGTGCGATCGTAGGTCTCGGACTAGAGGTGCTGGTCGGTCGCGGCATCGATAAGCTGAGCTGTGATGCGCACGGAATCACCTGACTTGCGTACGGAGCCCTCGAGCACGTGCCGGACGTTCATTTTCCCGGCGATGTTCGGTATGCCGAGCGCCTCCTGTCCCTTGAAACCCCACGAGGTCGTGCGCGACGCGACTTTGAGACCCTCGATGCGCACCAGCACGTTGAGAATTTCCTCGGCTATGCCCTCGGAAAAATATTCCTGGTCGCCCTCAGGCGAAAGATCGGCGAATGGCAACACGGCGATGGACTTTGCCGGCACCGTCGGCGATTCCGCCTCACTCGACGCTACCGGCACTGCGACGGGGACAGCCTCGGGCAGCATTCGGTCGACAGCGACGACCGCGATCGCCACCACGAGCAACGCGATAATCAGAGTGTTGATGCGCTTGCCCGTCTGCGCCGTGATCGATTGGCTGCGATCGATATCTTCCTGGCGCTTTACGCCCTCGGGCGTCATCTCGTAGGCCCAGGCGAAGATCACCACGGGAATAAAGCCGAGTATCAACAGCAGTACAACGATCGAGCCGACCGATTCCGGCACATTGAGCAGCGGCGACAGAACGTCGGTGAGCTGCAACAGCACCCAGGACGACACCAGGTACAGAATCGCAACGCGAATTACGTTACGTCGTTTAAGCTCTTCGAATGATGACATCCGATCCCCGGCGACATAAGTAAGTCGTTGTTGTTGATATTTTTGTTGCCGGATTCTCGCATATATCGGGGGTTGGGTGTGAGGGATGGGGCTACAGGTACCGCCGGCCTTTATGCTCGAGCCGCCCTGCTGTATGCCGCCATTCCCGCGCCACCGGGCGTATCATTAGCCGCTCATTTAAAGTTTGGTTTGCAGAGCAACCTGTTGGCGTCGGTGGATATAGTTCTCGTTGTGGGAACTTTAGTTTGGGCGCTATACTCGATATACCAATATGCTCCCTGGGTGGCATACATAAACATCCCTTATTTACTGTGGGGAGCCTTTGCTACCGTTTTGCAATTGACGATTACAGTCAATAATTAGTTGGAATAACAGACTAAATGGGGTCGTGCCAGCCAGCGCCAGAGGTCTACAGCTGATACAAATTGTTACACGTATACGCTGCCTTTCACCCTGCGGAACAGGCAAGATAGCGTTATGTCAATCGCACTGACGCGGAAACCGCAACACCGAAAGTCTGTGCGTCTTTCCAGAATGTTTATTTCTTCTTTTCTTTAAATCCGAATACTTGCAGGAACATTAAATGATCAAATCACTCGACAAGGTCCTTCAGGACTCCAAACTTAATATCCGCACCCTGAAAGCACTGGCGGAAAATAGTTTTGACTCCATACTGATAACAGACGTGACGAATAGACCCAAAATTCTTTATGCAAACAAGGCTTTCAAGAAACTGACCGGGTACAGCCCCGCTGAGGTTCTGGGAAAAACGCCAAAGATATTGCAAGGGGCAGCTACCGACAAAACAGTGATTACGCGACTGAGTAAAACACTCAGCGCTGGCCGTACATTTGAGGGTAAGGCAATCAACTACAAAAAGGACGGCACGCCATTTCTGATGCATTGGCGAGTTGTGCCAGTAAAGCTGGGCAAAGATACCAGTGTATGGCTCGCGATCCAGCGCGAGACTTCCAGCATCTAGGGATTGAAGCTGATCTGCCGAGTGCTTGGCAGCTGATCTGCCGAGTGCTTGGCATGCGTTCCTGGGTCGCAAAAAAACCATCAGGGACTGTTCTGATTCAATTGGATAACTCCTTAAACTGACTCGGGAGCAAGTTATCGGTTCGCACCCTGATCAGCGCCTGCCGGCCACTCGACAGGAACCCAGATTTCATTGCGACGCAGGAACCACGGCTTGAACGGACTGTCGTAACGCGCCCACTCGACATCACCGCTGACGTTGATATCGTCGGTGGACAGCGCGTCCAGAAGGTAACGCTTGTTTTCGGCGAACTTCGATTCGCTCCAGCCTCCGGAATACTTGCGAACAGCAAGAA
>JAQCGO010000020.1 GCA_027618995.1 Pseudomonadota bacterium
TTCATTGATGTTTCACATTTTCTGGTTGCGGAGGGATATACCTCGCCCGAGCATTTATACGCTTACGGCGGCAGCGCAGGCGGCTTGTTGATGGGCGCCGTCCTGAATATGGCGCCGGAGCTCTACAATGGCGTCATCGCAGTGGTGCCATTTGTGGATGTCGTTACCACCATGCTGGATAAAGATATCCCGTTGACGTCCGGCGAGTGGGACGAGTGGGGCGATCCGCACAAAAAGGATTTCTACGACTACATGTTGGCGTACTCGCCGTACGACAATATTCGCGCGATCGACTACCCGAATATCCTGGTCACGACCAGTCTGCATGATTCGCAGGTGCAGTACTGGGAACCGGCGAAGTGGGTCGCGAAACTTCGCGAATTCGATACCGGTGATAATATGCTGATCCTGAAAACCGATATGGCTGCAGGGCACAGTGGCAAGACCGGCCGATTTCGACGCATAGAAGACACCGCAACGTCTTACTCATTCTTCCTCGGCCTCGAAGGTATTCGCGAGTAGTGTCCCGGCCTTTAGAAAAGCCTGCACAGGACACAGGGAGTCGAGTCGGAGAACGGAGTTGTCTTTTAGCCCCAGGTGCGAATAGCGATCCTGGAAACGCGACTCATCAACAATCGTGTACAGCGATGGATCTCTCCAGTAGCGCGGGCAGAAGCTGACAAACTGCTGGTACATGTGCCCGTAGAGCAACGCGTCGAAGTGATTGACGTTGAGTGCCTCGTCCCAGTACTCGTTGACGTGATCCGCCCAGTCAAACTTGCGCTGAATGATCCAGCGATTCCCCTCCCGACGCAGGATGGCCGGTTTTCCGGGCACGATGTCATCCTCGAACAGGCTGCGGAAAAATCGGTGGCCCTCGTAGTTCGCAACGAGATCGGCATTCGAGAAATTTCCGTTCGTCATTTGTCCGAAGACCGCCCGCTCAGCACGTGCGGATTGTTTGGCTGCTTTCGCCTCGGAGTCGTAGCGGAGGAAGCGACGGTAGTACTTGCGGCCTTGCGACACGAAATGCCCGAGTTTGTCGGTGCCGATGAGCTGGTTGTTGACGCGCATAGTCCGGCCGACGCCGAACAGCGTTGTGACACGAGTTGCCCAGAACGGATGAACCGAGTAGATGCTGTCATAGCGGCCGGTCTTGAGTTTTTCCACCTCGGGTGACTCATTGGCCCATTTCTCGATACGATCCACGAGGAACCGACCGCCAATTTCACCGTACATCGCGTTGACGACAGCCATGCGTTCATCGTTCTTGTAAGTCTTCTCCACGATCTCGATGATCGCCTCGTTGACTTTTCCATTGAGTACCTTGGTCGAGTCGGCGATCGAGTCGGAACGATTCGAGAACTGATCTGTTTCATGTGAAAGCGCTGCTGCCGGCCATGCCGCGACGAACGCCGCAGCGAGAATGACAAAAGAATTTACCCTGTTGTTCATGGTTTCTCTCCCGTCGGTTTTACCCTGGGCCCAGGATTGAGCCGTGAGGTTAAGTATCGGGAGGCGGCCACGTAAGGGCCTGATCAAAGCGTAATGAATTTCTGAGGCTTGCCTGAGGTCAGCCGCGGAATTCCTTGCCTGCAGTGCTATCCGGGCTTAGTTGCTTAAATTACGTATAGCCAATGCGCCCTCAGATCGGCATGTTTGGCTATTTCCCGACCTACCTGATCGGCAACCTGTATGCGCTGCGCTTCGGCTGAGAATCGAGAGATGGCCGCAAAAATCACCCACAGCAAAGCGATCCGGCGTTTGTTCGATCTGCGGAATCGATACGGCGCATCGAATTCCGCCGAGAAACTGTGCTTGCTGCAGCAGCTCGCGAGCAAGCGTGTAGACGCTGCCACCGACATCAAGCGACTGCACATCGCACTTTGCTTTATCCGCGCCTTCCCCGATTCGCCGCAGCATTTCCGACTGGCGCGAACCGAACTTTTGCGGATCGCGAAACGCGTGGCACAGCTGCCGCGCGTGGAACGATCGAAACTACGCGACACGGGTATTGCAGGCTCCAGCCTGCACTGCCAGTTCTCGTATGAGGTGGCGTGCTGGTTGCAGCGACGAGCGCCAGCTGATGTGTCGATTGACTGGAGCGATGGCCCCGATCCGACAGGCCTCGATGAAATTCTCGCGCATCTGCTGCAGCCTGCCGACGAGGAATACTTCGACAGTGGCTGGATCACCGGAAAAGACTGGGTTGCGAACGCCTGCAAAGAAAGTGCAACAACCGACTTCGAATGGTTGCTTATCCAACTCAAAGAACGCCGATTCGCATCGATCTGGTCTTCGCTCTACAACGCGGCCGAGCTCTGGCTGAAATGGGACCTTCGCAACGCGCGGCTGTCGAAGTCCCTGAATACATTTCCGATACACAAAGTTTGTGCACGGCCAAATGGCCTGCGCAAGCTCAGGGGACTAGCGGCAAAGGAGATTATGCGGCCGCTGGAATCGCTGACGCTCCTTGCGCCACGCGCGGGTTCAAGAATGATTGACGTCGCGATGGCGTCGCTCGCGGTCCGACATCGCGAAACCAACCACTTCAATCACGCCAATCCGCGTGAGGTCTGGCTTGCCGACGTCGGTGAAGGAGTATCAATCGCAATCTTCGGCATGCTGGAGAATTATCGCTACCCGCTGGAGTGCACGATGGGATACCTGATCCTCAGCAACGGCACACCGATCGGCTATGGCGGTGCAAGCATGCTGTTTTTGCAGGCCAATACGGGCGTCAATATTTTCGATGAGTACCGTGGCAGTGAGGCGGCGTACCTGTGGGTACAGGTCATGCGCGTGTTCCATCATCTCACAGGCTGCACACGCTTCATTGCAAATTCGTATCAATTCGGTGCGGATAATAACGAGGCGCTGCGAAGTGGTGCGTTCTGGTTTTACTATCGGCTCGGTTATCGTCCCGTATCGCGCGAGATGCGTGAACTGGCGAGCAGCAGCACGGGCACGCGCGACGATGTGAAACTGCTTCGACGCCTGGCGAGTTGCGATATGCATCTGACCCTGCCCGGCGCGCGACCCAGTGAGTTATTTGAGGAGCGCTGGCTCGAGACCAGTTCGATGCTGGCGACAGAAGTGCTTAACGCCGCCGGTGGACCGACGCGCGGGGATGCCGCGTAGCGCGTCGCGACGCGGCTGGCGAAGGAGATTGGCATTCGCTCATTTGCCCAGTGGTCGCCAGCCGAGCGGAATGCTTTCGAACGCATTACTCCGCTCGTCGCGATTACCCACCCTGAAAACTGGTCGGCTGCCGACAAGCGCTCGCTGCGCGAACTATCGCGCGCCAAAGGCGGCGCGTGCGAGGCGGGCTTTGCCAGGCGGCTTGGGCAACACCGGCCGCTCCTTCTGGCGTTGCGCCGATGTTGTCGGCAGAGAGCTGGGGCGGCCTCGAGCTAATCTCTGGTTCGTGGAGATAATTAGCGCAATATAGTGCGCAATAAGTTGCTCTTAGGCAGTTATGCGCCGATTGTGACGCATTCTCCCAGATTTTATTGACACCATTTAATTGTTCCTTATACTATTCATAAACTGGGTAAAAAAGCTTTTGTGCGCAATATATGGCTCCAACTCTTGATTACCATGTGGCTTCGCCGGAAGCGATCGGCTCGAGTCTCGGCAGCAAGCTGGAACGACTCCGCCTCAGCAAGAACATCAACCAGTCGGCGCTCGCCGAAGAGGCGGGTGTTTCCCGGCGCACGATTACGCGCCTGGAAAATGGCGATGGCACGTCGCTCGATACGCTGATACGCGTGATGCGGGCGCTCGGCATCGTGGACCGCCTTGAAACCCTCCTGCCGGATCCGGCGACGCGCCCGATCGAGCGCATCAAACTGGGCGGGCGCGAACGCAAACGCGCGCGCATGAAGAAGGGCTCGAGTGCAGACGCCTGGAGTTGGGGGGCGGAGACTGACGAACAATGACCGATGCACGCGTCATTCTCTGGGGTCGTGACATCGGCGCAGTGACCTGGCTTCCCAACCGTGAAGTTGGTGTTTTCCAGTATGTGCCGGAGTTCGTGAACAGCGGCATCGAGGTTGCACCGTTGATGATGCCGCTGCGTGATGCCCCTTATGAATTTCCCCATCTGCCGCGAGAGGCTTTCAAGGGTTTGCCGGGCCTGCTCGCCGACTCGCTGCCCGACACCTGGGGCAACGCACTCATTGATGCTTGGCTCGCGCGCCAGGGTCGCACACCGGAAGGATTCAATCCGGTCGAGCGACTCTGCTACACAGGCGCCCGCGGTATGGGCGCACTGGAATTCAGGCCGGCGCTGTTCGGCCCGAAAAATAAAAGTGATCCGCTTGAGGTTGCAGCACTGGTCGACCTTGCCAACCAGATTCTCGACGAGCGTGCTGCATTCGCAGGACATTTGCCCGGCATCAATGATGCGCAGGCCATCGAGGATATTTTCCGGGTTGGAACGTCAGCCGGCGGTGCGCGCGCGAAAGCAATTCTCGCGTGGAATGAAACCACGGGCGAATTTCGCTCAGGACAGATTCCGCATGACAAGGACTTCAGCTACTGGCTGATGAAGTTCGACGGTATTCAAAACAACCGGGACAGGGAGCTCGCTGACCCGCAGGGTTACGGACTCATCGAGTACGCCTACTACCTGATGGCGACAGACGCCGGCATCGACATGGCGGACTGCCGTCTGCATCGCGAAGGGGGGCGCGCGCATTTCATGACGAGACGATTTGATCGCACAGCACGCGGCGAAAAGCTGCACATGCAGACGCTTTGCGCCATGATGCATTACGATTTCAATCAGCCCGATGCGTACTCGTATGAACAGGCGCTGCAAGCGATTCGTCGCATAAACATGCCAATGGCGGATGTCGAACAGCAATTTCGCCGGGCGGCGTTCAATGTCATCGCTCGCAACCATGACGATCACGTCAAGAACATCGCCTACTTGATGAACAAAACCGGCGAGTGGCGGCTGTCACCGGCGTTCGATGTTGTCTATTCCTATAACCCCGCCGGGGCATGGACGAGTCGCCATCAGATGAGCATCAACGGCAAGCGTGACGGGATTGGCATGGACGACCTGTTGTCGTTGGGAAAATCCGCCGCAATCAAACCGGCCCGGGCGCGCGACATCATCGACGACGTTGGCCGATCCGTTCGAAACTGGAAGCAGTTTGCCGAGACGGCCGGCGTGGACGGGTGTACGGCCAGCAGAATTGCAGCCGCGCACCGAGCGCTAAATTGAGGAAGCCGAGCCTGCTACTGTGCACGTCTTTTCGAAAACAGGGGAATCAGTCATGCTCAGGCAGCTGACTGTGGAAGATCGTTGGCATCGACAGCAGCTACTTGGGGAAGTGAACGTATGAACCTGCAGAAATTATTCCTGGTGACTTTTGTGCTGGTACCGGGGCTCGCCATTGCAGATACCGCCAGTATCGTAGATGCCGGCGATACCGCCTGGATGCTGACATCGACAGCGCTGGTCCTGTTTATGACGCTGCCGGGCCTCGCACTTTTTTACTCGGGCCTGGTTCGCAGCAGAAACGTGCTGTCGGTCATGATGCAGTGCTTCGCCATAGCCTGTGCCGCCTCGTTGTTATGGGCCGTGGTCGGCTACACGCTGGTATTCGGCGAGGGCTCGGCGTTCGGCGGCATGACGGCTGGGTTCGGCAAAAGTTTTCTTGCTGGTGTCAGCAGCGATTCTGTGTCGGGCAGCATACCCGAGACCGTTTTCATCATGTTCCAGATGACCTTTGCGATTATCACGCCGGCGCTGATTGTCGGCGCTTTTGCCGAGCGCGTGCGGTTCGCGCCGATGTTTGCTTTCTGCATACTGTGGCTGTTGTTCGCGTATGTACCGGTTGCGCATTGGGTCTGGGGAGGCGGCTGGCTCATGCAGCGCGGCTTTATGGATTTCGCCGGCGGCGCGGTCGTACACATAAACGCCGGCATCGCAGCGCTGGTGGCAGCGCTGGTTATCGGCAATCGCAAGGGTTTTCCTACCCAACCAATGCCGCCGCACAATCTTCCCTGGACGGTCGCTGGCGCCTGCATGTTGTGGGTTGGCTGGTTCGGGTTTAACGCTGGCAGTGCGCTAGCCGCGAACGGGTCGGCCGGCATGGCGATGCTGGTAACTCACCTCGGCGCCGCAGCCGGTTCGCTGGCCTGGATGAGCGCTGAGTGGATCAGGTTCGGAAAACCCAGCGTGCTTGGAATCGTCACCGGAATGGTCGCCGGGCTGGGCACGATCACGCCAGCATCCGGGTTCGTTGGTCCAGGCGGGGCAGTCCTCATCGGCCTTGCCGGGGGTTTCGTCTGCTTTGCTGCGACGCTGACCATCAAACGCAAACTCAAGATTGACGACTCGCTGGATGTGTTTCCCGTGCATGGTGTGGGTGGTGCGCTGGGTATCCTCCTGACCGGCGTGTTTGTCAGCTCGGGGCTGGGCGGGCTCGGCCTGCCGGAGGGCGTGAGCATGGGACAGCAACTCGGCGTTCAACTACTCGGAGCGGTTGCGACCATAGTCTGGTGCGGCGTGGTGACGTTTGTGCTGCTGAAGCTCATTAATGCAGTAACGCCGTTACGTGTGACCAGCGACCACGAGATCGAAGGTCTCGATCTCGTGTTGCACGAGGAGCGCGGCTACGATCTCTAGGCAGCGGCTTATCCATCGGGCTGCGTCGGGTCCATGGTCTGCGAATGCCACTATTTCCGCCGCAGTGCATAAATAACCACACCGACCAGCAGTGCGATCAATCCGACGATGAGGTTGTGCACGGTAGCACTGGCGAGAAAGGCGAGGCTGAGCACAAGCGCCAGCACCGGAATGGTGAGCCCGCCGGGGAGCACGAACGTGTGCTCGGTCCTGGCGAATTTGGTTCGCAAGACGGGTACGGCCGCCGCTGTGCCGATATAGGTTGCGAGCCGCGCGATGACGGAAAGCATTGCAAGTTGTACGAAGGAACCTGACAGCGCCAGCGCCCAGACGATGGCGTCCTGGGTCACGATCGCCCACGCCGGTGTCTGGTAACGCGGGTGCACCCGCGCCAATACTTCGGGTCCAAATCGATCCCGGGCCAGCGCGTAGAGATAGCGTGGGCCGACGACGGCCGTATTCGCGGCGTTGCCGGCGGTTGAAATCGTTCTGCCGAACGCCAGGATCACGCCGGCCCAGACGCCGGCAACGAGTGTCACCGAGTCGGCCAACGGTGTTCCTGCCACGCGGGTCGCCAGGTCCGGCAAGGTGCCGAGAGCAACCAGTTGTATCAATGTGTGCAGGATGGTCACGATGACGATCACGGATACGAGTGCGAACGGCACATCGCGCTTCGGGTTTTTGTACTCACCGGCGGTTGCGGCCGTGTTCTCGAAGCCCGCATAGGCGAATAGCAACAGAAGTGCTGCCTGGCCGAGCCCTGCTGCCTCGGGTGCCGGCATCGGCAACAGCAAGGCACCGTTGATGGCAGGGATGCCGACCACGATCAGCAATATCAAAGGAAGGATCTTCGCGATGGCGAGTGCCACGGATAGCCGCGCACTGTGCTGCACGCCGACCAGGTTGATCGACATAATTATCAAGAGCGGTACGGTGATGACCGCGACGTGGGTTACACCCGAGGCCGCAGTCGGCCAGACATAGGTGAGGGCCTGGGCAAATCCGTTCCAGAGCGCGGCGCCCGACGCGACGCGGGTCAGCCACGTCATCTAGCCTACCTGGAAACCGACAAACTCGCCGAAAGCCTCACGCGTGTAAACGTAGGCGGCGCCGGGTTCATCAAAGTGGCTGCCGGCCTCGGCGAAACAGAGCGCAAGCAACAGCACGGCGAAGCCGGCGAGCGGCACCGCCCATAAACTCGCGGGACCGAGCAGCGCCGCAGCGGCGGCCGGCAGCAGGTACACGCCGCTGCCAATCACGCCGTTCAACGCCATGCCGACAATCTGCCAGCGTGTCACTACGCGCTTCAAACCGGTCTGGATGGTCAAATCTGAATCCTTTGTTATTCGTACACACGCTACTCGGGAGGTTCGCGTTTTTCAGGCATCGCGCGCTTTGTCCCCGTAATCACGCTTCTGGAAATCAGGCAGGTATTTATAACGTTTGTATTGCCATTGGTACTGCTCGGGGCAGTCCATGACGCAGCGCTCGACGGACCTGTTCAGTCCGGCCAGGGCAATGGCAGATTCCGGGCTATACAAATCGTCTTCTGCCGGTTGAATTCTGAGCTCATACTTTCCGTCGGGCAGGCGCTTGCAGTAACAACAAACCGCTGTTGCGCCGGTACGTTGAACGAGGTTGGTTACCAGGTTCATTGTCAGCGTCATCTCGCCAAAAAACGGCGCGAATTCGCCAAGAGATTTGGGTGGCACCTGGTCCGGCAAAACGATGACCATCTCGCCGGCTTTCAAAGTCTTTAATAGCGCACGAACGCCGGACATGCCGGTCGGCACCATCGTCATGCCTGTTCGTTCGCGACCCTTCAGGACGAAGTTGTCGAAAACTGCAGATTTCGGATTCTTATACATGGCGGTTACTGAATAATCTTTCGTAAGCACCATGTTCACCAGTTCCCAGTTGCCCAGGTGCGGCAGGATGATCACGGTGCCTTTGCCGTGTGCAACCGCCGCTTCTAACAGGTCCATACCAACCACGCGGGTGACTCGTGCGCGAAGTCGTTCGGGTCGCCACAGTACCGTGCGGCCGATTTGCATGATGTTGAAACACAATTCATGTAGGCTTCGGCGGGCGAGGTCGTCGCGCTCAATTTCTGACAGGCCCGGCATGCTGATCGCGAGATTACCTTCGGTCACTTTGCGTAGCCTGCCGTTCGCCTGCCACAGGAACCAGGCGGAGCTGCGTGCGAGGATATTGATGACTGCCTGCGGCAATACGGCCAAAACGTAGAGCAGGGGAATGCCCAACAATCCTTTTAGAATTCCGCTAGGCCGAGCCTTCTGTTTCCTTTGCATTCGAAAGCCTCGCGCTCGACTTGGATTCAGCGCGGCCGTGCGCCACGCAAGCCTAGCAGCACGGCGTCCAGCAGGTCCAGCCAGACACCAAGGCGGATTCTCCGAATGAGCCCGGCACGTATTCTGCGCTTGGAGGCTGCGTGTGCTCGCAGGTCGAGGTCCCTGAATTGCCTCGCGCAGTTCTCGGCGTGATCCATAAGGTCAATGGGATCAACCACATCGTCGAAGAAGCCGGCACGTAACGCAGCATCGACATCGAAGTGTTCGGACAAGGTTACCGCGCGCTGGAAACACGCCGGATTAAGTCGATGCTGCAACATGGCCGCGGCGATGCGCGGCATCGTCAGGCCGATCGCCACTTCGTTCGCCGCAATCTTGAAATCGCCGCGACTGCCGATGACGTAGTCTGCGGCCAGCATCAAAAAGACACCCATCGCGAAAGAGTGGCCATTGCAGGCGACGATGACCGGGTAGGGATAGGCCAATACACGTGCAGGCAGCGCGTAGCCCAAGCGCAGCATGCGCAACGCATCGCCGCCGCCACGCTTCATTACGTGCAGGTCGAAGCCCGCCGAAAATACCGACTCCCGACCGGTGAGAATTACAATCGCTCGATCCGATTTGGCTCGGTCAAACGCTGCATAGATCTCACCCAGAACGTCCGGTGCCAGCGCGTTGCGCTTGCCGTCGTCAATGCAAATAGTCGCTACCTGGTCCTGCAAACTGTACTGGACGGAGTTGTTTGTCGTTAACACGAGTCTGGACATCCCCGAACCTTGTCACGACCCGGTCGTCTCCCGCAAGCCTTAATGTGATTGACTATTGAAGTTCGATTGAGCCCAATAACCGCATGGCTGATCTGACTGACCTGGCACCACTCGACCCTTCGCTATGGGATGACGGCGTGCGATCCGTCATCGCCGATATGCAGGGACGGCCGCTGAATATTCATCGGCAGATCGCGCATCACCCGGAGTTGCTCAAGGCCTGGTGGTCGTTTCGCAATCACTGCGTACATGACTGCAGCCTGTCGGCTCGCCACAGGGAGCTGGTCGTGTTGCGTACTGCGCACCATGTGCAGTCCGAGTAAGAATGGCTTTCGCACGTTGATCGTGGCCTGCAGGCCGGGCTGTCACAAATCGAGATTGAGCGCGTTCGCGAAACCCCGCCGGCGCCGGACTGGTCTGCCGCGGACGGGCTCGTGCTGCGCATGGTGGATGAGTGCATGCAGTCTCACGAAATCAGCGCGGACACGTTGCTGGCGGTGCAGCCCCTGTTTTCCGCGGCCGAGGTTCTCGACCTGATGGCGATCAACAGCACTTACCTGTTCCTCGCCTGCGTTGCCAAGACCTGGAACGTGGAACTTGATCTGAAATAGATATCGTGTCGAGTATCCGATATCACTACATGGATAATCTGCGAGCACTCGCGATGCTGTCGGGCGTGTTTTTCCATGCTGCCATTGCCTACAGCCAGATCTTCCATGAAGTGTGGATAACGGCGGACAGTTCGAGTTCTGTCACACTCGACGTCGTCGCCTGGTTTACGCATCTGTTCCGCATGCCGCTGTTTTTCCTGATAGCGGGATTCTTCAGCTGCTATCTTATTTATCTCGCTGCATATAACGTTGGTCTGCCTGATCGCGGGAAAGGCACTGCTCGACAGCGCCAGCAAGTCGCTGCGATACATCGCCGATTCGTCCTACTGGATCTACATTATTCATTTGCTGGTTCTTTGGGGCATCCAGTTTCTGTTACTCGATACCCGCTGGAACCTATGGATCGAATTCGCGATAGCGTCGTTTGGCACGATCGCGACAGGCCTGCTTAGCTACATTTTGCTGGTGCACAAAACGCCGATCGGCTGGATGTTGAACGGCAAACGATAGGCCGGCAATGACCGGCGCTGTCTCAATGCGTTGGCTTGCGGAACTTTAACGTCATGCGATCGGATTCACCGATTTGCCGGTACGTTTCCTTGTTCGCGTCATCAATATCCAGCCCCGGCGGCAACGACCAGACGCCACTGGGATGATCGTGCGTATCCTTTGGGTTGTAGTTGTGCTCGGAACGAGCCACGAATTCGAAGCCTGCCGCAGCGGCGAGGGCCATGACCCGCTCCTCCGAAACGTAGCCGTTTGCAGCAGCCGGATCCTCGGTCGCAGCGTCAGGCCAGCGATGCGCTACGAGGCCGAGCACGCCACCCGGTTTCAGCGCCTGGAACATTTCTGTGAATCGTGCGACGGCACCGGCTTCGCCGCCGGCCGCCGGCTCCAGCCAGTTATGCACATTACGAAACGTGAGTACCAGGTCGGCTGACTCCGGTGGCGCGATTGGTTCGCCGCTCGGGTTCGATATCGTAGTCACGGTCACCTGGCCATAGACGTCCGGCAACTCTCCCAGTTTTTGCAGAAATTCGCCCAGGCTGCCGCGCTCGTAGTCACCGGCATTCATGTCATAATGCGGCGCATACAGTTTCCCGCTGTCACGTAATGCCGGCGCCAGTATCTCGGTGTACCAGCCACCGCCCGGCGAAAATTCAACCACCGTGGCATCGCTTCGAAAGCCGAAGAAGGCGAGCGTTTCCTTTGGTAGCCGGTACTGATCGCGCGCACGGTTCTCGTCGCTGCGATGCTCGCCGTCGATAGCTGCATCGAGCGCAGCGCTGGTTCGCGCGTCCAAAGCGTCGTTGTCCGCACAGCTGCTTATTGGCGTAAGCATGGCCACAAAAAGAACGACAAAAAGCGCGCCAGTCGGGTTCAGGAAATTACGTTCTGCTGAATTCATAGGTCCTCACCTGTAAATAGTTCATCTTTACTCCGCAATCGTAACCGGCGAGCGCATGATAATTTCGCGGTGCGGATACGGAATTGTAATGCCATGTTCCTTGAATGTGTCCCAAAGCGCGAGCAACACCTGGCCCCGAATATTGGTCAGGCCGTTCTGCGGGTCATCGATCCAGAAGCGCAGCAGGAAATTAATGGACGAATCACCAAACTCGGTGATCCAGCACACGGGCGCCCGTTGGCCCCCGTCAACGCGGTCAACGCTGGCCGCCGCCGCAATGGCGAGCCGCGTGACTTCGTGGGGATCCGAGTTGTAGGACACGCCAAACGGCACATCGAGCCGCACGAATTTGTCCGAGAATGACCAGTTGACGACCTGCGTTGTAATGAAGTCTTCGTTCGGTATCAGGTACTCGCGTCCGTCACGCGTTACGACCGACACAAAACGTGCGCGTAATTCGCGAATCCAGCCGAATGTTTCCCCAACGGTGATCGTGTCGCCTGGTTTGATGGACTCATCGAGCAATATGATGATGCCGGAAATGAAATTCGAAACGACTTTCTGTAGACCGAAGCCGATGCCGACGCCGACAGCGCCCGACAAGACGGTCAGTGCGGTGAGGTCGATGTTGAGGCTCTGCATCGCGATCATCGCGGCAAAGATGAAAAACGCGAACCGCAGCACCTTGCCGAACAGTACACGCAGGGACGGCGTCAGTTCCTCGATGTTCTGTATACGCCGATCGAAAAAATTGCCGGCTGTGAAGGCCACCCACATCAGGATGCCGATAAACAGGATAGATTGCAGGATCAGGAGCGCCGATAGCCGCGTGTCACCGACGTTGAAACCGATGGCGTCGAGCGTCGTCGCGATATTATCGGTGACTCCCAGCATCGCTGCAGCGACGAAGGTCCAGACGATAATGGCGAACATTCTGCCGATAAAGCGGCTGCGTATCGCGTGTGACACGAGGTAAATCAGCAGCCACGCACCGGACAGCAGCATCACCGAATACAGGAGGTAATTGTTCGGCGGCCAGGCTAACGCCGTGGTCAAAAGGTAGGCGCCGATCAACAGGATCAGGTAGAAAAACCACTCGAGGCGATGCAGGAAGGCAGCCAATACGCGAAGCAGGCCGCGCATTCCGGAAATCTCGCGCACACGCTGCTCGAGCCTCGGCTCGACGCGTGTCGAGAGAAACCAGGCAGGGACGAACAGCACGACCACCAGGGCCAGCTGGAACAGGATCTCCGGGCGACTCAGGTAGTCGACCGCCAGGTCCGTGTAGGCTGATACTTGTGCCACAATCTGGTCCAAATTCACTCCTTGACAGGCTGCAAACTATACCACCGCGCTATGTTCTGCACCGGTGGATAGAGGATTCTTCAGGATTAAGTGTAATACTCCAACCCTCAGGCTGGCACACCTAAAGGTGGACGTGAATTGGAAAAGGGCAATTTGGAAGTTGCATCGTATTTTCTGCAAAGGTTTGTACGTAACCCGATACACATTGCCTCCGTGTGGCCCAGTTCCAGGTTTCTCACCGCGCAGATGTTTGATGGCCTGAGGCTTGGCCATGGCGATGTAGTGGTCGAATACGGTCCTGGTACCGGCTCGTTTACCCTGGAAGTGCAGCGACTAGTCGATAGCGGTGTCGACATCCGCTACCTCGGCGTGGAAAAAGATCCCGGTATGTACCAGTTCCTGCAGCGCCGCTTCCCGCAACTGGAGTTCGTGCTGGCAGATGCCGTCGACGTGCTGAAATTGTGCCTTGCGCGCGACCTTCCACCAGCGGCTGCCGTGATTTCCGGGTTGCCGTTGATCTTCTTCGACAGCAAAACACTGCACAAGCTCTTCGCTGCGACACGCGCCTGCCTGCGCCCGGACGGTGTGTTCCGCACATTCAGCTATGTACATTCTTACCCCAGCCGCAGTGCGGGCGAACTGCGCGGGCTGATCAAGCAATACTTCGAGGAATACGAGTCTAGCCGACCCGTGGTCAGGAACATGCCGCCGGCATTCACGCTGACCGGCCGCCGCCTCTGATCCGAGCCAACTATGTCGCGTCTCCTGTTGCTGATCGTCGTATCGCTGCTTGCATCCTGTACGCAAGGGGAAGCACCATCCTGTGCCGGTGATGTGCCTGGCTTGCTGATATCCAACGTCCTGATCCTGGACGGCTCCGGTACGCCGGCCGAAGCTGGCAGCGTACGTGTGGCGGAGGGAAGGATCGCAGGCGTTGGCGATGCGACTGCCTGCGAGGGCGATGTGATTGTCGACGGTGGCGGGCAGGTACTGGCACCCGGCTTCATCGACACGCACAGTCACGTCGACGGGGAGATTCTCGAGTACCCCGATGCGCTGCCCGTGCTAAGCCAGGGCATTACCACGGTCGTTGTTGGCCAGGATGGTGAGTCGCCCTATCCGCTGGCCGATTTCTATGAAAGATTTGCGGCGGCGCCCGCCACCGTGAACATTGCGTCTTATGCAGGCCACAGCACCTTGCGCAGCCTCGTCATGCGGGACGACTTCCGCCGCGCCGCGACCGCTACAGAAATTGAGGCAATGAAAAAGCTGCTCGGGCAAGAACTCGTAAGCGGTGCGCTCGGCCTTGGCACCGGTCTCGAGTACGAGCCAGGCATTCATTCCGAAACCGACGAGGTGCTCGCCCTGGCACACGTGGCAGCGGCCGCCGGCGGGCGTTACATCAGCCACGTGCGTAGTGAAGATCGCTGGTTCGAAGAAGCGATTGACGAAATCATCCTTATCGGCCGCGAGACCGGCATGCCGGTGCAGGTTTCACATATCAAGCTTGCGATGAAGCACCTCTGGGGCAGCGCGCCGCAACTTATCGCCAAACTTGATGCAGCGCGTGACGAGGGCATCAACATCACGGCGGATATCTACCCTTACGAATACTGGCAGTCGACCATCATGGTGTTGCTGCCCGATCGCGATCCGACCAATCGCGCGGTCATTGCCGAAGCGCTGGAGCAGATCGCGCCACCGGAGGGCATCTGGATGACGCAGTTCGAGCCAGATCCCGACTATGTTGGCAGGTCGCTGACCGAGATAGCGGCGTTGCGCGAAGTCGATGCCATCACCGCATTCACGCAAATCGCTGAGGAAGCGCTTGCCTGGGAACAGGAACATGGTGGGAGTGCCGAGGCCATTATTGGCACGAGTATGGTCGAGGCTGATATCGATGCATTATTCGCCTGGCCCTGGGCGAATCTCTGCACCGACGGTGGCATCGTGGATTTGCACCCGCGCGGCCGCGGTAGCTACCCGCGCGTGCTGGGCCGTTACGTTCGAGAGAAGAACGTGGTTCCGCTCGAGGAAGCCGTTCGGAAATTCACGAGCCTCGCAGCGGCCAACGTGGGCATTAGCGACCGCGGCCTGATCCGGGAAGGTATGGTCGCAGACCTCGTATTGTTCGACCCGGTAACTGTCACGGATCATGCGACGCCGCGGCAGCCAGAGCTGCTCTCCACCGGTATTACGACCGTCTGGGTTGGGGGCGAGGTGGTTTACACGGAGGGTGTTGTGACGGAGGCGCGGCCGGGCCGTGTTATTCGGCGCGAGGCAAGAGTTGCGCCATCCCGGGACCAATAATCCCGGCGATACCGTCTACGATGATGGCGGACTTGGCCAGGTCAAGATTGCTTAACACGACGATCGTAATCCCGTTGGCCAAGTAGCGAGAAATAAGCAGGTTGAAACCGAGCCAGCCGCCGCTGTGGTGGTACCAGGGTGCGCCTTGCGATGCATCGATGTTCCAGCCGAATCCGTAGGGATACAGGCGGCCATCGTTCAGGCGCACCGCTGAATAGATCTCGTCCCAGCTTGCATCCCTCAGGATGGCGCGTTCGCGCAATGCGCGATCCCAGGCGTGGTAGTCGAGCAGGGACAGGTAAAGCGCACCGTCGGCCGTGTTGTTGGTCGGTGTGTACCATTCCTCGTTTTTCAGTTCGTCATTAACAAGTTCGTAACCGGCCACGCGACCGGGAACGATGTCCGATTCGCTGACGACGACGGCGCTCGGCATACCGAGCGGCCTGAATAACCGGTCACGAAGCAAATCGCCGTAAAATTGCCCCGTTACTTTTTCGATAAGGAAGCCGAGCAAGGCGTAGCCCGTGTTGCTGTAGCTAAAGTCCGAGCCAGCGTCAAAGATGAGTGGCAAGGTGTAAAAAATACCCCGCAGTTCATCCGGTGCATAGTCGTGGCGGCTGTCATAGGGCGCAATGCCGTTCGTACCCATTACGTCGAAATAGTCGGGTATGCCGGACGTGTGCGTCAGCAAGTGGCGAATCGTAATGGGCTGCCAGCTCAGAGGCGCATCGGGAAAATAGGTCCGGATTGAGTTGTCCAAGCCAAGTTTGCCGTCTTCCACGAGCAGCATGATCGCCACGGCCGTAAACTGTTTGCCAACGGATGCGGAATGAAAAACGCTGGCCGGCGTCACCGGCGCCTCGTGCTCGACATTGGCGAATCCGTAACCTTTCATGAGCATGGGCTTGCCGGCGGTGAACACTGCTACGGCTACGCCTGGAATCTTCTGCGTTTGCATTTCCGCTACGACGAGTTCATCGATCCGCTGCTGCAGCTCAGCAGCCATTGCGATCGGCCGGGAGACCATGCCGGTCCCAAGTACCGCCAGCATCAAAGTAACAAGCCGGCTTGCGGAGGTCATGACAAGTCCCCGCCGGCGATAAACACTGCCTCGGCGTTGCGAATCCTTTCAATAACGAAAGCATCAAAAGCGGCTTGCCGGTTGGCGAACACAAGAGTCTCAACGGAGTCGCAGCTGCACAACTCCTTGATATAGTCGTTGTAGTAGTCATCGCCCGTTGCGCTCAGCACGACAAAATCACCCCCGCCGGAAAGCTGCCCCATGCGCACGAAGTTTTCATCGACATCGGTGCCGCCGCCCTGCATTACAATCAAGCCCTGTGTACGGGCCACTACATCACCTGAATCGCCGTTGATGAAATACTGGTAGCCCATCGACGTGCAAGCCTGGCCGGTCAGCAGGGCAACAAACGCTGCAACGAACCTTAAAATTGCATTGCACCTGGTACTTTTAGTAATTGCATTCACAGGCCGTAGCATAATGGCTGGATTCCGGTATTTGTAGGCGGTTTCAATCATCGATATTCTGCCCTACCAGTATCTTCGAAAGAATAACAATTTGAGTACCCACTATGAAAGCGAAACTTCTTGTAACGACTCTGAGCTTTTTTATCGTCGCCTGCGGTCACGCGCAGTCGAGCCTGCCATTTGATATCGAGCCGGTTGCGTCCTTCGACGAGCCCTGGGCCATGGCTTTCCTGCCGGACGGCCGCATGCTGGTGACCGAGAAAAAAGGCGCTCTGTTGATTGTCACCCGGGACGGGCAAAAATCAGCGGCTGTTGCAGGCGTACCGGCGGTCGACTACGGCGGTCAGGGCGGCTTCGGCGACGTTGCCCTGCACCCGGATTTCAGAGACAACAACCGCATCTACCTGAGCTATGTCGAGGCGGGTGCCGACGATACGCGTGGTGCCGCTGTGGCGCGGGCCACCTTGCAACTAACGGAGCAGGGCGGAGCACTGGCCGACGTCGAAGTGGTCTGGCGCCAGTATCCCAAGGTGGTTGGCCGCGGACATTATGGTCACCGTATCCTGTTTGACGCGGCCGGCTATCTTTGGATCTCGTCGGGCGAGCGCCAGAAGTTCACGCCGGCGCAGGACATGCAATCGAACCTTGGCAAGATTCTGCGGCTCAACGACGACGGATCGATTCCTGCGGACAACCCCTTTGTTGGCCACTTCAGTGAGGATCCGCTGGTCGATGACGAGGGTGTGTACGGACAGATCTGGTCGCTGGGTCACCGCAATACGCTCGGCATCGCATTTGACCTCGATGGCCAGCTCTGGAATATCGAAATGGGGCCGCGCGGTGGCGACGAACTGAATCGCATCAAGCGCGGCGCCAACTATGGCTATCCACTGGTATCGAACGGCGATCACTACGATCTTCGCGACATTCCCGATCACGATACGCGACCTGAATTCGAGCCGCCCGCGCTCTGGTGGACGCCGGTGATCACGCCGGCCAGCCTGATTACCTATCGCGGCACGCTGTTCGAGGGCTGGCGCGGTAATGCGTTTACGGCTGGCCTTGCGTCTACGGCCATCGTGCAGATCGAACTCGGTGCTGAGAGCGCGCGCGAGATCGCGCGCTACAACATGGGTGTGCGTATCCGCAGTGTGGTTGAGGGCCCCGACGGCGCGCTATGGGTGCTCGAGGACCAGCGCGACGGAAAGGGCGGGCGCCTGCTCAGGCTGACACCGAAAATCCAGGATTAAGGCATGACGATCGAGTTCCCGCCGAATACCAGCATTGATCGCAACGCCCTGGCGGTGCTGGCGGCCTTGCCGGTATTCAATGATCTTGACCCGGGAACACTCGTGGCCGTGGCCGATCAGCTTGAGTGGTTCTGCCTGCCGAGCGGGGCAATACTTTTCGAGCAGGGGGAAGTGGCCGACTCGCTGTATGCCGTGACCAGCGGCGCCCTTGCGGCCTGGCGCGCCGATGCCGGCGGCCAATCACAGATGATCGGGCGGATCCAGCGCGGCGAGACGGTCGGGGAAGGGGCGCTGCTTTCTGGAAGTCTGCGGACCGCGACGGTAAAAAGTGTTCGCGATACGGAACTGGTCCGGTTCTCAAAAAAAGCCTTCGATGAACTGGTGCAGGTCTATCCGACCGCGATGTTGCATGTCGCGCGACTCGCCCTGCTGCGACTGGAACAAGCGCAACATGCCGGGCACCGACGGCTCACGGCGCGATCGTTCGCCGTCCTCTCAAACGGACCGGCCGCCGACGCCCAGGGATTCGCGCAATCCCTCGAACTGGCACTCGGGCGCTATGGCAAGACGGAGCTGTTTACGCGAGACAGCATGACGCAACACACCAGCGCCTGGTTCAACAAAATTGAAGCGCGTCGTGACTTCGTCATTTTCGTCGCCGATGCGGTTACGTCTCCGTGGACCCGGCAGTGCATCGGCCAGGCCGATACTCTCATTCTGCTGGTGAATGCGGGTGATGAACCCATGCCGTTGCTGGATCTTGCGCTGGCGGGTCACGAACTCGCCGATTCGCAGCAGGTCGAGTTGGTGATTCAGCATCGGCGGCTCGTGCGACCCGGAGTGGCGAAACGATGGCTGGCGCATTGCCCCGCGTCACAGCATCACCATCTGCGCAGCGTTAACGATATTCACCGGCTCGCACGTTTGCTGACGGGTAACGCCATAGGACTCGTGTTGGGCGGTGGCGGCGCGCGCGGTTTCGCACATATCGGCGTGGTACGCGCGCTGCGCGAGGCGGGCATTTCCATTGATCTCTGCGGTGGCACGAGTATTGGCGCGATCATGGCATCGGGGGTTGCAGCGGAATGGACCTATGCCCAACTGGTCGAACGCTATCGACGCACCTTTGTTCGCCGAAATCCACTTGGCGATTACACCTTGCCGCTGATTTCACTGTCGGCGGGAAGGCGCGTGTCGCGACTGTTGCGCGGTGAGGTTGGTGACATCGATATTGAAGATCTCGCATTGCCGTTTTTCTGTGTTTCTGCCGACCTTGTCACCTCGAACATGGTGGTGCACCGGTCGGGTCCACTGTGGAAATTCCTGCGCGCCTCGATTGCGATTCCCGGAATTCTGCCGCCGGTCTTTATCGATGATCAGATCCTGGTGGATGGCGGTGCCGCAAATCGTTTACCGGTCGACGTCATGCGCGGTCTTGGTCGTGGGCACGTGATCGGTGTCGATGTCGGCAGCGAGACGTCGCTCGCAAACTGCACCGATGTCGACGAACTGTCGATTTTTGCGCGGCTTGGACTCATCCGCAGTGGCCGCGCTCCCAATATTCTGCAGTTACTGTTGTCAGCCGGCAGCATCAGCGCCAAACGCGTGACCGCCGAAAATCGCGAGCAAAGCAGCATCATGCTGACGCCTGACCTCGAAGGCATAGACATGCTGGATTGGAAAGCCTTTGATCGGGCGATCGAGGCGGGCTATCGCAGCACGATGGAGCGCATCGATGAAATTCAGGAAGCGCTGACGTCGGAGGCCATTTCAAAATGACAGTCATGCGATTCTCCCTGGTGCAACTGGTGGCAGCCGTCATTGTCTTGTCAGCATGCGCCGGCGACGCCACACTGTCGCCAGGCAGCGAGTGGCTGCGTTCGGAGCCGGAGGCTCAGGGTATGGACTCACGCGTGCTGGATGTGCTGGATCGCGAGTTTGCATCGGGCAAGTACGGTTATGTCGATGGCATGATGATTTTCCGTCATGGTTCGCTCGTTTACGAGCGTCATTACCAGCACGATTACGACGCGCCGTTTCACGGCTACGATCAAACACGCGGACCCTATAACTACTACGATCCGGACTGGCACCCGTGGTACGAACGCGGGCCGCTGCACTCGATGCAGTCGGTCAGCAAGAGCGTGACTTCGGCGCTGATCGGCGTTGCCTTGCAACGCGGCGAACTTGCAGGTGTTGATATTCGCGTCATGCCGTTTTTCGCGGAGTTTGCATCCGATAACCGGGATCCACTCTGGGGCGAAATCACGCTGCGCGATCTGCTGACGATGACCTCGGGCATTGAGTGGGATGAATCGAGCGTTCCGTACGTCGATTTGAAAAACATGTGTGCCGCGATGGAGCAGAGTGACGACTGGATTCAGTTCGTACTGGCTCAATCGATGCGGGAGTCACCTGGCGCTAGTTTCGAGTACAACAGCGGTGTCACGATGATGCTTGCGCACATTCTTGTGCAGGCAACCGGCAAGCCACTTGCAGACTACGCAGAGGAACATCTGTTCAGGCCGCTCGGTATTGACCAGTATTACTGGAAAGAGACACCCACCGGACTGCATGATGCGGAGGGCGGCCTGTATCTCGAGCCAGGGGACCTGGCCCGATTCGGTGAGCTGTATGCGAGCGACGGCGTGATTAACGGCACGCGAATACTGCCCGTCAACTGGGTCCAGGAGTCGATGGAACCGGCGACCCGCGTACCGGATGGGGACGGCCGCTACGGTTATCAATGGTGGTTGCTGCCCTACGCGGGCGGGACGAAAAGCTGGGCGTATTCTGCTGACGGCTACGGGGGCCAGTTTCTGCTCATCGTGCCGGAGTACGATCTGATCGCAGTATTCACGGGCTGGAATATCTACGGCGAGCCGACGCTAGATAGCGCTGTCGCGTTGCAAAGGGTGCTCGAAGCGATGCGATAAAAACGCATGACCGCCGAAAACCGCGAGCAAAGCAGTATTTTGCTGACACCCGACCTCGAAGGCATAGACATGCTGGATTGGAAAGCCTTTGATCGGGCGATCGAAGCGGGCTATCGCAGCACGGTGGAGCGCATCGATGAAATTCAGGATGCGCTGACGTCGGAAGCCATTTCAAAATGACAGTACTGCGATTCTTCCCGATGCTGCGTAATTACGCACGTCCGCCGACAGGATGTGTACCAAAGCAATATTCCCGAGCGCGGTAACCAATCGGCTTTGTATCAGGATGATCTGGCGGATGAGTTCTAGGCTACAATTTTAGTTCTGCTACATCATCAGAGGTAGTAATGAGTAACGAGTTTCCCGGCAAGAAAACCCGCGCCATGCTCGAGCGCGGCATACCGCTGTTTCGCAACGGCCTCAAGTTCGACGTCGAAATGCAAAAAGCCGGGCGGCGTGGCTTTCGCGCCGCACGCCAGATTGTCGTCGACAAGGCCGAGGGCGATTTCATCTGGGACCTGGATGGCAAACGCTACATCGACTTTCAAAACGGCTGGGCGACCAACCCGGTGGGCAATGCGCACCCTGAGGTCATTGCAGCGGTGCATGCGGCACATCAACGCTATGGTTTTCACTACGACCATCCCCTGCGTTATGAACTCGCCGAGAAACTGCTGGCGATCATGCCGGACAAGGCCTTGTCGCGGTTCAACTACGAAGTCTCCGGCACCGAGGCCGCCGAAGCGGCCGTGCACCTTGCGCTGACCTACACCAAGCGGCGTTACATCATCAGCTTCAGTTCGAGTTACCACGGCAACAGTATCGCGGGAAAACTGCTGAGCGGCCTCGGCGGTTCCTACAACCGCTATCTCGAGGCCTGGACCGGCGGCGTTATTCGTGCACCGTACCCGTACAGCGAGAGCATGCCGGCCAACATGTCGGAGGAGCAGTACGTCGATTACTGCCTCTGGTACCTCGACAACCACATACCGAACAGTTTCGTGCCGCGTGACAACATTGCTGCAATCCTGGTCGAACCCGGCCTCGCTGAAGGCGGCAACTGGATTCCATCTAGCGATTTCGTGCAGGGCATACGCGCGCTCTGCGACAAGAACGGCTGGCTCATGATCTCGGACGAGGTGCTCACGGGCATGGGGCGCACAGGCAAGATGTGGGGCATCGAGCATTACGGCGTAGTGCCCGACATTCTTGTCGTCGGCAAGAATCTCTCGGGTGGCATAGAACCCTGCGCAGGGATCGCGGCGCGCGACGAGATCCTGGGTGATAACGACGCGTTCTCCTCGGGCTCGACGTTCGCAGGAACGCCCGCGGGTTGCGCCGCTGGCATCAAGACTCTCGAGCTCTACGAGCGTTTGAACCTGGTCGAGAGCGCGGCACGGCTCGGTCGCATAGCGAGCGAGCTCATGAGCAGCTGGGAACAGTATGGCATCGTGCGCCAGGTGCGTGGCAACGGCCTCCTGCTCGGCGTGAGCTTCGAAGACTGGATCGTTGCGCGCGCTGTTCGTGACCAGATGCTGCAACATGGCGTCTGGGCGATCAGCGATCGCGAAGATGCAATCCGCATGTACCCGGCGCTCAATGTCGACGAGGCCGTGCTGCGTGAGGGGTTGGCCATCATGCACAACGCGATTCGGCACGTCGACGAACATGGTCAGAATGTCGGCGACTCGCCCGGATGGCCGACTGGCGGGGCTGGGTTCTGATCAGACGTTCAGCAGCAGGTGCTCGCGCTCCCACGGGCTGATTTCACGATGGAACTGGCGCATTTCCTTGCGCTTCACTTCGCCGTACACCATGCAGAATTCTGCGCCCAGAATCTCATGCAGATCCGTGGCCTCCTCGAACCGGTTCAGCGCTTCGTCCTGTGTGAGCGGAATCGCATAATCCTCGTCGTCCACCTGGCCGGTCGCCGGTTCACCGGCTTTGATTTTCTTTGTCATACCCAGGTAGCCGCAGGCAAGTCCCGCCGCGATAGCTAGGTAAGGATTGCAATCCACACCAATGATCCGGTTCTCGATGCGCCGATTCTGCGGTGACGAATTCGGTACGCGCAGGCCGGTGGCGCGGTTGTCATAGCCCCAGCCGAAGTTGGTCGGTGCGCTGGAATTTTTGTCATCAAATCGCCGGTAACTGTTTACGTAAGGCGCCAGCAGCGGCAGCGCCTGCGGCAGGTATTTCTGCAGGCCGCCGATGTAATGAAAAAAATGTTCGGTGGCTTCACCATTTGCAGAACTGAATATGTTCTCGCCGCTGCGAAGATCCACAATGCTCTGGTGTACGTGCATGGCGGAGCCGGGCTGGTCACGCATCGGTTTCGCCATGAAGGTCGCAAACATGTTGTGGTCGTATGCGGCCTCGCGAATGATGCGCTTGAAATAAAACACCGTGTCGGCCAGCAAAATCGGATCGCCATGCGTCAGGTTGATCTCCACCTGGCCGGCACCATCTTCCTGAATGACCGTGTCGATGTTCAGGCCGGCAACCTGGGCAAAATCATAAATCGTATCGATCACGGGGCCGTAGTCGTCGACGGCCGACATCGAGTAGGACTGCCTGCCAGTGCGTCGCCGCCCGGTGCGGCCCAGCGGTGGCTTTATCGGTTCGTTGGAGTCAACGTTCGGGTTAATAAGGTAGAACTCGAGCTCGGGAGCGACCACCGGTCGCCAGCCTTTTTTCGTGTACAGCTCAACGACATTTTTCAAAACCTGGCGCGGGGCAATGCCGACCGGGGTGCCGTCGCGCGTATACAGGTCGTGGATAACCTGCAAAGTCGTATCCTTCGCCCATGGCACGGCCTTGGCCGTCGACATGTCCGGCTTCAGTATCAGGTCGCCTTCCGCCCACTGGTTCGGGATGTCCATTTCCACATCCTTGCCGGTGATCGTCTGGTAGAAAATGGAAATGGGAAGATAGGTCTCGAATTGCGGGCTGAACTTGTTGCCGGGCATTGCCTTGCCGCGCGACATACCGGCCAGGTCCGGAACGATGCATTCGACGTCGTCGACGTCGCGTCCGGCTCGATAGGTCTTGAAGGCCTCTGGCAGGTCGTTCAGCCAGCTCTGGTCACCCTTTTTCATATAGCTTCCCTGTCCCATTTAATCAGTGTTGTCGGCCATGTTTACCGCGAGGACGACGAGCTACTTTTCCCATACTAATCGCGAGCTGGCAATTGTTTTCAAGCTATGCTCAGGTGATGAGCGCGATTCAGGACTTTTGACACGTCACTGGAGCAAGGTTAACCAGCGCTCGCGCCGCAGGCGCTGCATCTGGCCGATGATCCATTGCTGCCGCTTGCGCAGGTAGCTTGAGGGTGCATCGACCCGCAGCCGGATCGGGTTTGGCAGTACC
This sequence comes from Pseudomonadota bacterium, assembly GCA_027618995.1. Lineage (GTDB taxonomy): Bacteria > Pseudomonadota > Gammaproteobacteria > Steroidobacterales > Woeseiaceae > UBA1847. The sequence goes on from JAQCGO010000020.1 coordinate 24,403, forward strand.
GCGGCGAGCAGCGCCGCTTCCCAGTCGGTGAGCGAGTCTGCAGTCTTGTGAAAGTAATGGCGGCTTGCCGCACCGACGCCGTAAATGCCGGGACCGAACTCAACGATATTGAGATAAATTTCGAGGATGCGTCGCTTGGGCAAACAGATTTCAATGACGACGGTGAGCCAGGCCTCGATACCCTTACGCAACATGCTGCGACTCGGCGAGAGGAACAGGTTCTTTGCCAATTGCTGGGAAATCGTCGATGCGCCGCGTAACTGGCGGCCGCGTTCGGCATCGTCGAAGGACTTGCGAATTGCCTGCACGTCGAGGCCAAAATGTTCGGCGAATCGCTGGTCCTCCGCGGCCACTACTGCCAACGGCATGGACTGCCTGAGCGCCGGCCAAGCCTGCCATTCGTGAAGTATCGGCTCGCGACCGCTGTCGTCCTGCAGCATGAAAGCAGACGTAATCGGGTTGAACCAGCGTAACGGCAGGACCAGCAGCAGGCTGACGATGACCGGGAGACCCACCGCAATCGCAATCCAGCGCAGCCTGCGGCGCAGCTTGCGCTGCTTACTGCGCACGAACGTTACACCGCCGTACGGGCTTTGCTGCGTGCCCTAGCTTTTCGGCTTTGTTCATATCTTGGCAGCGGGTAATGGCGCCGGTGGTTCAAAGGGGGCGGGAGCATAGCATCGGCATGACGGAACGCAAGTGTAGCGGCGCCGACAGGCGGCAGGTTTCAGGTGACGAGCGGCAAGCGTCCGACGAACGGTAGGAAAACTCCGACCAGCGACCAGGGCTTACGGGCGTTTACTCGGTAGGATTGACCTGTGTCAGGCTATTGCGACGAAACCCCATGTCAAACGAATCAAGCACATCAAGAGCCGCAGCCGGTCGCGCCCCGGATAACCGCTTCAGAAATGGCGATGCTGTCAGCGATAGGTTGATTGCGATCAAAAAGATCGACATCACGTCACTGCAAATCGACGAAACTTTCGACGGCAACGGCGACCCATACAACAACACGGGCCGGCACCTCATCAAGAAAATCCGCGACGGGCTCTAGCTGCCCTTACACGCAACCTGCATCAGGGTTCGTCGCGCACGACGTTGCAGAGCCTGCCAATCCCCGCTACTTCGACCTCGATGGTATCGCCAGCCTTCATCCACAGCGGCGGTTTGCGCGCAGAGCCTACGCCGGACGGTGTGCCCGTCACCACCACATCGCCGGGTTCCAGGGTCATGCACTCACTCAGGATGGTGATCAATCTTCGAACCGGGAAAACGAGATCATCGGTCCTGCCGTGCTGCATTTGCTCGCCATTTAATGTCGTCGTCAGCGTAATCCCGGCGATGCCCTCTGGCAATTCATCCGCTGTGACCAGTTCCGGGCCGAACGCGCCGGTGCCATCAAAATTCTTGCCAATGGTCCATTGTGTCGAAAACCGCTGGTAGTCGCGCAGCGTTGCATCGTTGAACAGCGAATAGCCTGCAACAAAATCCAGCGCGTTGTCATCGCTTGCATGTCGGCAGGTCTGGCCAATAACAAAAGCGATCTCGCCTTCGAAATCGAGTTTGTCGGAACAGCGCGGCCGGATGATCGGGGCATTGTGAGCCACCAGCGAGGTTGCGCCGCGGTAGAATATTTCCGGAAACGTTGGCGTATTCGCACCGCCCTCGGCGGCATGCGCGGCGTAGTTCCGGCCAATACAGATTATCTTTCCGGGCCTGGGAATGAGTGGTCGGAACTCTATCTCGGCCAGCGCAAGGCCCGTGTCTCTGCAGCTCGCCATTTTTCCTGCGAGTGTCGAGAGGCCACCGGCTGCCAGTATCTGAACAATACTGCCTGGCAATTGTGGTGCGACGCTGGCCACCGGAACGATCCGATCGCCACGGCGTACACCAACCTGCTCTATGCCGTGCAGGGAAAAAGTTATTAGTCTCACAGTCGGTCAGGCATGTCTGGTCAAACCGTGTGCAGGTAAAGATCGTAATCGACCTCTGAAATAGTTCGTGCGACGCGTGCGTACTCAGCGGCCTTGACGGCCACAAAGGTGCGGTGCATATCGTTGCCGAGCGCGGATTTCAGGAATCCGGACTTTTCAGCGGCCACGATGGCAGAGTGCCAATCGCTGGGCATATCGGCGGCGGCAACTTCATCGTAACCGTTGCCCGTTGTTGCCGGGCCGGGATCAATCTTGTTGCGCAGGCCGTGGCGTAGCGCCGCGAGGATCGTGGCCGCCACGAGATAGGGATTCGCATCAACGCCTGATGGACGATGCTCGATGCGACGCGCCGACGCCGCGCCGGCGGGAATACGTAATGCAACGGATCGGTTGTTGACGCCCCAGTTGCCCGCGACCGGCGCATAGCTCCCGCTCGAAAACCGTCGCCAGGAGTTCGCGTGCGGCGCGAACACCAGCATCGACTCGCCCATCGTTGCGCACATGCCACCCAGCGCGTGCAGCAGCGTGTCGTTCCAGTCGCCCGCTTTCCGTTCTGCAAAAAGATTTTTTCCCTGTCGATCCGGCAACGAGACGTGGAAGTGCATTCCAGAACCGGCGTAACGCTCGATAGGTTTGGCCATGAAGCAGGCGGTCACACCGAAACGACGCGCCGCGTGCCGTACGATGCGCTTCAGGCGCACGAGATCATCTGCGGCCTGCATGACGTTGCTGCGGTAATGCAGCGTGAACTCATACTGGCCCGGCGCAAATTCGGAAATGACGGTCTCGGCATTGATTCTGGCCAGCGCGGCGTGCGCATAAACGTCGGCAAACAGTGGTTCCATCCCGTGCAGGTGGTCCACTGAATAGACTTCGGTCTTGTTCGACGTGCGTTCATCCAGCACCGCAGCGGCGGGTCGCAGCCTGCCGTCGCTATCACGGTCGTTCGCGACCAGGAAGAACTCGAGTTCGAATGCGGCCGCGGGAAACAGCCCGTCGTCGGCCAGAGCATCAACCTGCCTTTGCAACGCATGTCGTGGATCCGAACTCATCGGTTCGCCTTCCAGCGTGTACAGCGATAACAGCACCTCCGCGCGCGGCGGGTTCGTGCCCTGCATCGGCGCGAGTGTTCCCGGAATCGGCCAGGCGCGAAGATCGCCGTCGCCATGCTCCCAGATCAGACCGGTCTCGTGCACATCTTCGCCGCAGATATCGAGGCCCACGATAGATATGGGCATGAATCGCCCCGACGCGTATACCGCCAGGAGTTCACTGCGACGAATTATCTTGCCGCGGCCGATGCCATTGCTGTCGTGCAGGACGATGTCAACGGCCTCGATTTCCGGGTGCGCCGCGAGAAAGGCTTCTGCCTCAACGACGGTCGAACCGGATGGGCTTGTGGTGGTGTTCATGCGCCGATGATACCGGAAACCAGTGCAAGATAAATTCCGGGCACCCTCAGCTATACTGGCGCCTGCTGACTGGTCGCGGTCGGTAAAACAGGGAAGATGCATGCAATCGGTTTTCAGAGAATTCCTGGCGGGCCTTCGGAATACACCACTGCATCCACAATGGTTCGCATTCTTTCGCGAGCAGCGCAGTCTCAGGGAAGTGTGCAAGGACCTGACCGGACTCGTGCTGGATATCGGCTGTGCGGACGCGAAGCCAAAGCGGCACCTTTCCGCCGCGGCGCGATATGTTGGCGTCGACTATTACTCGACGGCCCGGAGCTGGTATGGCACGCGGCCCGACGTCTACGCCGACGCACAAGCCCTGCCACTTGCTGATGCGAGCGTGGACCATTCGCTGCTACTCGATGTACTCGAGCATATTCCGCAACCGGACCTCTGCCTGGCCGAGCTGGGCAGGGTCCTGAAACCCGGCGGCAGCCTCACGATCCAGGTGCCGTTTCTCTATCCCGTGCATGATGCGCCGCTCGATTTTCATCGTTGGACACGGCATGGGTTGTTGCAGGCTGCGCAAAAATACGGCTTTCGCGTCAGCCGTGAGACAGCCATCGGTCACCCGCTCGAAACGGCCGCTCTGAACGCGAACATTGCTTTCAGCAAGACCGTGATTAACTGGATACAGCAAAGGAATCCGCTCGCGGTACTGGCAATTTTCCTGCCGCTCTTCGTGTTGCTGGCAAATTGCCTGGCCTGGACGCTCGCGGCACTGGGTCGCGATGACGACCTGATGCCGTACGCGTACAAGATGGTGTGGATCAAAGCCTAGATGCTGCACGTCGCCCTGATCACCACCTCGTATCCGGATAAACAGCTGGGGTCGGAAGCGGCGGGTAGTTTCGTTGAAGATTTCGCGCATGCGTTGTCCGAGCATGTGCGAGTGACCGTGGTTGCTGCGAGCACGGCCGACTCGGTCCTCGTTGATCGGCAGATCCAGGTACGGCGATCGGCAAGATCGGATTCGCCACGCAGCGCAGCAACAGCCGACGTCACGAGTTCCGGCAGGCTGGTTCCCACCGCGATGACAAATAGCCCAATGAAAGTAGTGGACATTCCAAGCATATCAGCCAGTGCCACGCTGCCATCGACGGTTACTTTGCCGCCAATGAACAGCAGTGCGAAACCGATCGCGAGTGTCAGCCACCAGTACTTGCTGGGTGTTTCGCTACTCACGATGTGGCTGTGCTCGATGTCGCTGCGCAGTCCAACCGTCTCCTGTTTGGTTTCGCGGATGCCGATTGCGATCATGTAAAAAAAGCCCGCAAACAGCAGCAGCAGGATGATCGATTCGACGGCGCTAATTCTCGCGGTGGTCGAAAACAAAAAATCATCCAGCGCCATGACCGCGATGGCCGCAGAGCCGAGCAGCAACAGCGGTAGGTCACGACGCACCAGCTGGCCATGGATCTTCAGCGGCGCAAGCAGGGCCGCGAGCCCCAGAACCAGGCCGATGTTGCAGATGTTCGAGCCGATGACGTTACCAAACGCGATCTCGGACTCGCCCTGGGTCGCGGCCACCATGGAGACGATAAGCTCCGGTGTGCTGGTGCCGAAGCCGACGATGGTCAGGCCGATGACCATCGGTGACCAGCCAAGTTTAAGGGCAGCCTGGGACGCACCGTGCACCAGCGCAGTGCCGCCGGTAAGAAGCAGAGTGAGTCCGAGCAAAACCGTCGCTACGGTAAGCATTTTTTTATTCCTTCGTCATAACGACGCCGGGCAGTGCGGGCCCAGCGTTGGAGTTGAATTCTGTGGTGTCGAGGCCGAACAGAGCCACGATGGTCGCGGCGATATCCGCCTGGTAGACGGTGCCGGCCGGAACTTTTGTACCAAGAAATGGTGTGTCAGGTCCAGTAACCGCGAGCCAGATGTCTTCGCTGCCCGGGATCGGCTCGTCGTGTTCGGCCCAGTCGACGGGGCCGAGGCCGCGACCATGATCGGTGGTGATGATCAGCGTCGTCGTGCCGCGATACGTCGGATGCGCTTGCAGCGTGGACCATAAATCCTGCAGCAGCTGATCGGTCAGATGCAGGTAATCCAGCAGGCGGTCGTAGCGATCGGCGTGCGCCCAGTCGTCCGACTGGCTCATGCCCAGCCACAGCAGGCGTGGCTGATGCTCCAGCAGGTATTCCTTCGCGATGTAATAAGTGAGCGTGTCGTTGCTGCTCTCCTCCCAGAGCTGCATCACGCCACGGCGCAGTTCAATGAGGCGATCGATTTCCGGTGTGCTGAACTCGGCAGGGAATGCAGCGTAACCACCATTCGTGACCACCACATCGTCCTTGCTGGCGGCGAGGAATTCGAAGATATCCCAGGAGCCTATCTGCGCGACGGCAGATTTCGGAAGTTCGAGTTCCCTGCGAACGTACTCCAGCACTGTGATTGCAGGAAAGCGCCGCGCGACATTGTCATCGACATCGGGCTGCGCTTCGCCGGTCAGCATCTCGGCGTAACCGGGCGAAGAAAACTTGAATGAGTTACGGACCTGCATGTCACTGCCGGCCGTGACATCACCAAAAAGCATTCCGGAGGGCACCAGCGTGCCCCAGAAAAAGGGCATCAGCAGCCGGCGCCGCTCCTCGGGCGTTTCGGCCCAATACCGTTCCCGCCCGGTTTCGATTTCACTGTAAACCTGCTCGGCTGAACGAGCGGCGATAACCGCGTCCATACCGCTGAATATCTCTTGTGTACGCACGCCATCCAGTGTGACCAGGATGACGTTCCGTGTACGCAGTTCGGCAGCATGAGGCGGCGCCGAAACGAGGATGCAAAGGATCAACATGACGGTGAAACGACGCATAATATCTCGCGATGCGGTTGACGGGGGTAGCCACAATCGGTGATCCTCGGTCGGTTCGTCAATGCCTTTCGGGGGTATTTGCATGAGCAGTACTACAACAACAATAAATCCAGGTACGCCGCCACGCGAATTCAAGCAGGTTCTTGGCCATCCGCAACCGCTCTGGATGCTGTTCATGTCGGAGTTCTGGGAGCGCTTCGCGTTTTACGGAATCCGCTGGGCCATGGTCTTGTACATCGTCGACGAGTTCTATGCTGGCGATGCCTCGGGAGAAAGACCCGCCAACGAATTGTACGGAGCCTATCTCGCCCTGGTCTATGCCGGCGCGATCTTCGGCGGCTACATCGCGGACAAGCTGATTGGCTTCCAGCGCTCGATCCTGCTCGGCGCGGTCATCATGGGCGCTGGCCTGTTTATGATTGCGATTCCGGGCGAGCAGATTTTCAAGCTGGGCCTCGCGACCGTGATCGTCGGCAATGGCCTCTTCAAGCCCATCATCTCCACTCTTGTTGGCAAGCTCTACGCCGAAAATGATGTCCGCCGCGATTCCGGCTTCACTATTTTCTACATGGGTATCAATCTCGGCGCGATGGTGGCACCGATTGCAACCCAGTATCTGGCGCAGGAAATCTTCGGTGCCAACGGCATGCCGGCCTACAAAGTAGTCTTCATGGCTGCCGGCGTCGGCATGATCCTGAGCTTTATCTGGTTCTGGGTTGGCCGCAGATTGCTGCAGGGCATCGGTGCACCGGATGCGGACGCGCAGGGTATGGGCGCCGTTATCAAGGTGCTGTTGGTCGGTGTTGTGATCGGCATTCCCATGTTCTATTTCCTGCTGACCATCGACGCGACGATGTTGCAGGTGTTGCTGATGCTGCTGTTCATCGGCCCTGCCATCATGTTGCTGGTCGAAGGGGTGCGAGAAGGCAAAGTGGCGCGCGACAAGGTCATTGCGATGCTGCTGATCTTCGGATTCAACGTCATGTTCTGGGTGTTTTTCGAGCAGGCGGGCAGTTCATTCAATTTCCTCGCGGAAAAGATTGTCGATCGGACGATGGGCGACTGGATCTTCCCGACCGCGTGGTTCCAGTCGGTCAACTCGGTTGCGATTATCACGCTGGCCCCGGTGCTTGCCTGGCTGTGGGTGAAGATGGGCAGCGCCAACCCCTCGATTCCGCGCAAGTTCGGCATCGGCCTGATCTTCAACGGCCTGGCGTTCTTGCTGCTGATGCTGGCGCTGTCACAGTTTGTCGATCCGGAAACGCTGAAGATCCCGTTCTGGACGCTGTTCATGGTTTATGTCATCCAGTCCATCGGCGAGCTCTGCCTGTCACCGATCGGTTTGTCGATGACGACCAAGCTGGCGCCGGCGCGCCTTGGCGGCCTGGCCATGGGTGGCTGGTTCCTGTCGATCGCAATCGGCAACAACCTGTCCGGCATCTTCGCCGGCCAGGTCAGTGGCACCGAGGGCATCAGCACGGATTCAGCGCTGACCGGCTTTACTTTCGGCTTCTGGGCGCTGCTCGGTTCCGGTGTTCTGCTGTTCTTGCTGGCACCACTTATCAACAAACTCATGCATGGCGTGAAGTAGCTTACGGGGGACCTATGGCTCTGGACTATGTTGCTCTGGTGATACTGGTACTGGTCGTGTTGATCCTGTTTTACGGGATTATTGCCATTCACGACATTCCTTATGAGATTGCGGTCAAACGCAATCATCCGCACCAGGACGTGCTGCACGTCGCCGGCTGGGTAAGCCTGTTCACCTTGCATGCGATCTGGCCGTTCCTCTGGATCTGGGCAATGATGTACCGCGAGGATCGCGGTTGGGGCATCGACACGACGGGCTCGTCTGACGAATCCATTGCGGCGCGACTCAGCACGATCGAAACGCGGCTCGCCGATCTTGAATCGGGTAAGGGAGTGTAAGCATGGACCTGTTACTTCTCATGACTTATACGGCCATTTGTGTCGCTGTCTTCAAGATTTTCAAGATTCCGCTGAACAAATGGTCAGTGCCGACCGCGGCGCTCGGTGGCGTTATCCTGATCGGCACCCTGGTCCTGCTGATGAACTACAACCACCCGTACTCGGACATGGCGCGCGAGTTTTACGTTTCAACGCCAATCGTCCCTGTGGTTGCCGGTGTCGTGACCAGCGTCGAGATCGAGGCGAACACCCTGGTTGATAAGGGCACGGTATTGTTTCGTATCGACCCGAAGCCGTATGAGTCGGCAGTGCGGCAGAAACAGGCGCTGCTGGCCGGCAGTTCGCAAAACGTTAAGGAACTTGAGAGCGCCGCAGCGGCAGCGCGTGCGCGCGTCGTGGAAGCAAGCGCCAACCGAGATCGCAGCGAAGGCGTATTCCGGCGCTATGAGAAGGGATTTGCCAGCGGCGCATTCAGCGAAGTGGACCTGGATAACCGACGCCAGCTTTTTCTTGCCGACGAAGCGGCCGTGGCGCGAGCCAACGCCGATCTGGATCGGGCACAACTGGCACTCGAGTCATCGATCGACGGCGAGAATCCGGATGTGGCGCGGCTGCAGGCGGAACTGGAACAGGCACGTTACGATCTGGAACGCACCGTCGTGCGTGCGCCGACCGGTGGCTACGTCAGCCAGCTGATGCTGCGCCCCGGGATGATGGCCGCAAACTTGCCGCTGCGCCCGTTGATGGTGTTTGTGCATGACGAGCAGGCGCCACTGGTAGCTGCCTTCCGGCAGAATTCCGGCCTGCGTCTCAGGGCAGGTTTCGAGGCCGAAATCGTTTATCCAAGTATTCCGGGCCGCGTCTTCCATGGCACGGTTACACGGGTATTGCCAAATCTTGCCGAGGGCGAGGTGCAGACCGGCGGTAGCCTGATCGAAACTGCGGAAGCGTTTCGACAGAGCGGTCGCATCCCGGTAGTCATCGAAATTACGGATGACATGAGCGAGTTCGGATTACCGACCGGATCGCAGGCTCAGGTGGCTGTTTATTCGGACCGCTTCTCGCACGTCGCGATCATGCGTCGCATCCTGCTGCGCATGTCGAGCTGGCAGAACTACCTGTACCTCGATCACTGATTGCCTGTCCGGCGCCAGTTTTTGCGTTGAGCATGAATATGAACAAGGGCAAGAACAACTTTTCCTGGTTGTTGCTTGCGCTGCTGATTTTCCTGGTCGGCCAGCCTGTTCTTGATCAGCTGCAAGTGGCGTCCGCAGCGGCGGTCAAGGCGCTGATGTTTTCGTTGCTGGTCTGTATCGGTGTCTGGAGCCTGCGCGGCTCGCGCCGCGGTTTTGCGATCGGAATCCTGTTCGTCGTCGCGGCGGTCATCGCAAACCTGCTCACGGCCAATGTTCCGTCTGAAGCCGCGGCGTACACATCGATTGTGGCGCTGGCCGGGTTCGTGCTGACGGCGATCGTCTGTACTTTGCGGCAGGTTTTGATCGGTACGGAGGTCAGTCTGAACCGACTCGTCGATGCGATCTGCGTGTACCTGTTGCTTGGCGTTATCTGGGCCTTGGCCTACAGCATTCTCGACATGCTGGTGCCGGGTTCATTTCATGGCATGGGTTCGACCACGGATTTTGCCTGGAGCGGTGACTGGCTGTACTTCAGTTTTGTCACCATGACGACGGTAGGCTACGGCGACATGCTGGCATTGACGCCGATCGCCAGGACGCTCGCTTACATGCAGGCCGTCTTTGGCAAGTTCTATGTTGCAATTCTCGTTGCCGGGCTGGTCTCCGCCTATATCTCCAGGCCGCGGTCACAAAACGAGTGAGCCGCGGCCGCGAGCTATCGGAACGGGTTCGATAGCTCGGGGTCCTGCAGCACTTGCTCGTCGGTCAGCGCTTGCAGGAATGCCAGCAGGTCCGTACGTTCTTCGGCCGTCAGCTCGAATCCGCGGACGAATTCAGACTTGAACGGACTGAGCCGGCCATCGCCGGCGTAGGGACCATCCGCAATCAATCGGCCGCCGCGTTCGTAGTGTGCGATGACCTCCTCAAGTGTCGCGATACTGCCGTCATGCATGTAAGGCGCGGTGACCGCGATATTGCGCAAGCTCGGCGCACGAAAACGGCCCATGTCGCGACGCTCGCCGGTCATGTCGTAGAGTCCGGTGTTCTCAGCCGGGTACGCGCCATTCGTGTCCGTGTTGTACAGCCCGGTGTTGTGAAAGCCGACCCGCTCCACGCGCGCATCCTCGTGTGTCGTGCTGTCGGTGAAGTTGAAACCGCCGTGGCAATGAAAACATTCAATGCGTTCCGAGAAAAAAAGTTGCAGGCCACGTTCGGCGGATGCGCTGATTGCGGTCGTATCACCGGCAAGATAACGGTCATAAGGCGAATCGAAACTGACGATGCTGCGGACGAATGCTGCAATCGCGCGTACGGCGTTAAGCACCGAGTAAGGATCGGCATCCCTGGGAAATACTGCAGGCAATGCAGCGTTGTAGACTGGGTCGCTGCGCAGTAATTCGATCAGTGTGTGTTCGCGGTTGCCCATGCCCATCTCGATCGGGTTTTCGCCGAACATCGGTATCAGCGCCTGGTCCTCGAGTTGTTCGAGCAGCGGGTTGGCCCAGGTCAGTCGGCTAAGGTAAGCGACGTTGACCAGCGACATCGAGCCACGCGGATGCAATTCCGCCGTCGCGCCAACTGAGCGAGGCTTGCCGTCTGTGAAGGCCAGTGCCTGCAGATGGCAGGTGGCGCAAGAGGTCGTGTTATTGATTGAAAGGCGCACGTCGTAAAAAAGCCTGCGGCCTAGCGCAACTTTTGCCTCGCTCATCGGATTGTCAGCGGGCACCGCTGGGCGCGGCATTCGCTCCGGCAATGACCATTGGTAGTCGCGTTCTTGCAGCAACCAGTACAGTGCACTGACGACAAGTGCCGCGCCGAGCAAAAGGAGTTTTTTCATGGCGCGGCGCGACTCGAAAACAGGCGCTGCACGCCGTCCGTCATGCCGCTTGCGTGATCGAGGCCCAATGCCTGAAAAACGTTGGCACAATGTTCCTCGGACGGACCTGAGGAACAATCGGTAGGCGAGCCGTCTTCAAGTTCCAGCCTGGGAACCAGTTTGTCGAGTTCGACGACCACGACATCCCGACCCGGAACGAAATCCTCCAGCTGCACTGTTACGCGGTTCGGCGCACTACACCGGGAAATACTCTGCAGCGTTCCCTCGCAGCCTGTGCTGCCGAGATGTATCCAGAAACCATCGTCCACCGTGGCAATTCCGGCGCGCAAAAACTTGTAGCCGCCACGCCAGTGCCAGTGCATGGCGGCGTCACCGAGCGGCGGCTCCGCGAGTAATGGATCGCCGTGGTTTTGCTCGAAAGGTACACCGAGCGTAAATGACAGTCCGCGATAGTCGTCGGCGGCAATGCTGCCACTGAGCTTGTCATTCAATTCCAGTGTGCCGTTTGTGCAGCGGCCATCACCGGTTTCGAGATCGAGCAGTGCGAGGCCGGCTTGTTGCCAGCCATTGTCCGCATTTAAGTCAAGTTTCTGTTGATTGCCAGCTGCATCGGTCAAATGCAGGTCATAGACATAAAAGCGCAAGTCGGTAAGCCCCACGTCGCCGCTGCCACAGGCTATGGGGGATCCTTCGAACAGGGCCATGAACGGGATTTGCACGTGCACAGGCGGCTTGCCGCAAGCCGCCGGCAGCAAAGTGGCCAGAACTATTACGACAACGCGTGCAATCACTGTGAAACCTCCGGCAGAAGTCCGAGTCGAAATATAGTAGCCTCAATCGCCCGTAGAAACCCGGGCCGCGCAGACACGCAGGGGAGAGCACCGCTCATGTACACCAGGGTAAGCAGCTTGTCGCTGATTTTGTTCGCCTTTCTGGCAGGTGCGCCGGCGTATCCGCATTCAGGTGAGAACGCGCCCACCTACGTTGCGAACGGCGGTGTGGATACGGGTCTTTGTCGGGACGCTGCCGCACCGTGTCGTACGATTGGCTATGCGCTCGGTCAGCTTGGCAAGGACGGCAAAATCCAGGTCGCCGCAGGCCAGTACCTTGTTGCCGACCCTGACGTGTTGTTCCACCTGCTGAACGGAACCATTGAAATCACGGGTGGCTACGACGCCGCTTCGCTGTTCAATTCACTGTCGGAACAAACAACGGTGCTGAGCGGCGTGCCACTCGACTACGCGGCAGCGCTGCGTGCCCGAGGTTTTCGCGTCATCGCCGACAATAAACTGGCAGACCGCGATGCATTGCGAAACGTTCAGAAGCAACTTCAGGTGCACGAGGCCCTCAAATCGAGCATGCCGGCTACGCCCTGCGCCGGCGGTACGGTCAATGGCATGGCTTGCGAGGATGTCGATCTGCTTTCCCATGTGGGGTTCGGCGACATCAGTGCGAATCCCGCGAATGGTGCCGATGTCTGGGGCTTCGTCGACCTCAATAGTCATCGTGAATACGCCATCATGGGCTTCGATATCGGCACAGCGGTATTCGACGTCACCGACCCGACGAATCCGCGAGAAGTCGGATTTATCGACGGCCAGAGGACGGTCTGGCGTGATATCAAGATCTACCAGTACTGGAATGCCGCGGAGGCACGCTGGAATGCCGCGGCCTACGTCACGACCGACGGTGTGAATGATGGCTTGCTGGTGGTTGATCTGAGCAAGCTGCCGCATGCCATTCAACGCGTAAATTACGTCGGCGATTTTTCGCAGGCACACAATGTCTTTGCGACCAATACAGATTATGGCACCGGCCTGTCGGTGACCGGTGCCACGCCGGGCATCGTGATCGCGGGCTCGAGCGTCAGCGCGGGTCAGTATCGGGCTTATTCGCTGAGCAACCCGGGCGCACCGCAATTTGCGTCGATGCCGGGTTCGGGCGCTGGTGACTACATGCACGATGCCGCGTCGATGATCATTACCGACAGCCGCAAGGACACGCAGTGCGTGAATGCGACCAGCTACTGCGAACTTCTGTTCGATTTCAACGAGGCGACGTTCGACATCTGGGACATTACCATCGGCAACAGCCCTGTACGACTCAGTCGCACTCCTTATCCGAATGTTCAATACACGCACTCGGGCTGGCCATCCGAGGATCAACAGTATTTGTTCGTGCATGATGAGCTCGACGAGCGCAATGCCGGTCTTAACACGACGCTGCGCGCGTTCAGCCTGGCGAACCTCGCTGCGCCCGCGTCGGCCGGAACCTGGACCGGCACGACTCGTGCGATTGATCACAACGGATTCGTGCGCGGCAATCGCTATTACATGTCGAACTACAGTCGCGGCCTTACGATCCTCGATATTTCTAACGTGACGGATATCCGGGAAATCGGTCGTCTCGATACCTTCCCCGGATCCGATGGCAATGCCTTCGTCGGTGCCTGGGGTGCGTTCCCGTTTTTCCACAGCGGCAGCATTGCGATCAGCGACATCGATTCGGGTTTTTACATGGTGGCCGACCAGACGCTCGCCGTACCCGAGGGCAGGTTTGCACTTTCCAGTCGATCGTACGGAGGCGAAGAGGGCAACCAGTTGCAGATCGCCGTCAGCCGGCTTGGGGGCGCGATCGGAATTGTCAGCGTGACTTACGAAATTCTCCGGGCGTCCGCGACGGCGTCCGATGTCAGTGGCGGCAGCGGTGTGCTGAACTGGGGCAATGGCGACACGACCGACAAGATAATTACGCTCGGCCTGCAGGCGGACGCCAATGCGAATGAAGGGCTCGAGCAATTGTTCATCAAGCTCATCGCGCCTACGGGCGGCGCGACACTCGATGTACCAAACGTCGCCAGCGTGTACATCGGGGAAGCGGCCGCCGCCGCGACGGTCGGTTTTGCCGATGCAGAAGTGCGGACCGCCGAGCGCGGCTTTGCAATGGCGGTCGCCGTGGTCCATCGAAGCGGCAGTGCGAACGGTGCCGTCGGCGTCAGCTATGCGGTAAGCGGCGGTGATGCGATCGCGGGCGTCGATTTTCAGGGCGCGAGCGCTGGCAGCATCAACTGGGCCGACGGTGATGCAACGCCAAAGTGGATTGAGTTCGCCATCGTCGACGATGGCACTGGTGAGGCCGACGAATTTTTCGAGTTGACGTTGAGTAATGCCAGCGGCGCCAGCCTTGGCACTGAGAACGTATTGCGTATCAACGTCGCGGATGGCTTCGGTCTGAACAATGCGCCGAACGCGATTGCGGGTGCTAACCAGACCGTCGATTCGGGTGCGGCGGTGACACTGAATGGCAGTGCGTCGAACGACCCCGATGGCGACACGCTGAGTTACCAGTGGACCCAGTTGTCAGGCACTGCAGTGATGCTGTCGAACGCGACTTCAGCAGTGGCAACATTTACCGCGCCGAGCGTCAGTTCGGACCAGTTGCTGCAGTTTCAACTGAGCGTGTCCGATGGTGTGCGGTCGAATACGGCAATGACGGCGGTCACCGTGCGGCGTGCGGGTGGCGGCCTTGGCGGCAACGGGGGTGGCAGTGGCTCGCTGGGGTGGCTGATGCTCGCGCTGCTCGGGGCGATCGCAACGCGCCGCAGGCTGCCGGTCGTTACTGGCTGTCGATAACGGCCAGCACAGCGCTGGTATCAATGCCCTGGGCCAGTGATTTAAGGTCCTCGAGGGCGCCGTACAGCGTCACCGTCACATTGAATACGCCGCTGCGGTTACTGACACCCTCCTGTGGGGTTCTGAGTTCCACTTTGGACAGGGTCTCGGTTTCGCGCAGTGCAATTGGATCGAAATAAACGACGACCTGGCTGTTGGTACCCGAGACGCTATCATCCACGAGCGCAATGACGCCGGATTTCTCAAATAGTACGCCATCAGGGTCGATGCCCGCATACGGGTTCATGTTGAACTGAACGTTGACGTTCATGTCTTCCTTAATCGTTCCATCCCCGCTCTCGGCCCGCATCATTTCCTGCATTGCCGCCTCCATCGCCGCTTGATTGCTGCTCATGGCCGCCGCCAGGTAGCGTGCCTGGAAATCCGCCGCGGCCTGTTCGGCATTGGCTTCGGCATCCTGGATGGCCTTGTCCGTAAAACGCAGGGATACGCTGGACGTAATCGGCCAGAACTTGCCGTTCTGCGCCGGGTTGAAGTTCGTCGGCAGGTCGAACTCTTCGGACTCGAGTGCATAACCCTGCGGATCGCCACCCACCGCCGTTCGCACGGCCACCAATTTGGCTTTGACAGCGGCGACCTCGGCGCGGTTGAGACCGGTGTTGTCCTGAGCGATCGCTGTGGAAGATAAAAATAAGAAAGTTAGAAGGGGAATACCGGTTGCCTGAATTCTCATTATGGTTCTCCAATCGACGCGGTGACGCTACGCCTCCACCGAAATCCGGTCACGATCCGGCCTTGGGCGCCGCGGCCCCGCTTGATTTGTTACTCGTCCACCCACTGTTCCAGCACGCTTGTAGCGCCTCGATTCAGGCCAAGTTTCGATGCCAGCCAGGGCAGTGCACTTTCCATTTCAGCGCGTAGCGTCCAGGGTGGATTGACGACAATCATGCCGCTGCCATACATGCCTGGCAGTGACTTCCGGTCCGTGATGCGCAAGGCAAGATGTAGCACGTCGCGCATTGGTGAATCCTTGAATTGGTGACGAAAAGTGTGACTTTGTGATTCGTCGAGAATCGGGTACCACA
>JAQCGO010000059.1 GCA_027618995.1 Pseudomonadota bacterium
CTTTCGCTGGACAGCATCAGCAAACGCCATCATCGCTGCGACCAACCGCGCTAAACAGCATGCCGACGCATGAAAGTAAACGAACTAATCAAACGGGACACTAGCGCGCGATTCGGTCTTATCGGCACCGGCTTCATGGGGAAGGCCCACGCTATTGCGTTACGTACTGTCGGTACCGTATTTGCCGATGTGCCGGCCCCCGTTTTGAGCCTGTTGGTTGATGCAAACGCCCGCAAGGCGGCCGAAGATGCCGCCGCGTGGGGCTTTGCGCGTTCGGGCGACGACTGGAAAACGGTTTGCAATGATCCGGATATCGATGTCGTGAACATCTGTACGCCGAACCATCTGCACAAGGAGATGGCGCTCGCGGCGGCCGCAGCGGGCAAGCATATCTGGTGCGAAAAGCCACTCGGCCTGACCGCTACCGAGGCGCGCGAGATTTGGCAGGCCGCGGAGCAGGCAGGCGTTCGCACATCAATGGGTTTCAACTACAGTTGCAATCCATTGCTCATGCTCACCCGGCAAATGATTGCGGCCGGTGAGCTTGGTGATGTGTACAACTTTCGCGGCTGTTACCAGGAAGACTATCTCAGCGACCCGAAAGCGCCATTCAGCTGGCGCTGTCTGCGTGCGCAGGGAGGCAGTGGTGCACTGAATGACCTTGGCACGCATCTGATCAACATGGCCGAATTCCTGCTCGGCCCGATCGACACATTATTCGGCAAGCTCAAGACGGTTTACACGCATCGACCGGACCCGGCCAGTGGCAAGCTGCGTGCGGTCGAAAACGAAGACATCGCCCAGGTCTTGCTGACCTTCGCCAACAGCTGCGTCGGCACCATGGAAATCAGCCGCATTGCGACCGGCAGAAAATGCGGGCTCACGTTCGAAATTCACGGCACCAAAGGCAGTGTCGTTTTTGATCAGGAGCGCATGAACGAGCTGCGCATCTATCGGACGGACGAAGCGGCCGGACGCCGCGGGCACTGTACAATCCTGGCAGGCCCGGAACATCCCGACTATGCCAATTTTTGCCCGGCGCCGGGACACGGGCTTGGCATCAACGACCTGAAAATCATCGAGGCGCGTAACCTGCTGCGCAGCATCAAGGAAGACACGCCAATTTTTTCGGATTTCCGCAATGGCTGGCGGGTACAGAGTATTGTCGAAGCTGTCGAACAATCACACCAGCAACAGGAGTGGATTGACGTCCGCGAAGGAAGTACACCGACGTGACCGTGCACATCACAGAGCATCGCAACGGCTTCAAGCCGGGCACAACTGCTATTACGCGCTTCGATGAGACGGAAGACAGCGCATTGATCTCACTCGACGTTCTGAAATTGGTGGCGGGTGAATCGATCGCGATAACGGCGAAAACTGAAACAGCCTGGTTATTGATGGGTGGCGACGTGAGCGGGTCGGCGGGCAAGCAACCCTTCGACTTCAGCCGCCGGTCACTATTCGATGAGTCGCCGAGTTGCCTGCACGTAGCAGCCAACACCGTTGTAACGATGAACTGTACGAGCGACACCGAATTTACGGTTTACTCCTGCGACAACCAACTGCCGTTTGCAGCGCGCGTATTTCAGCCGGCCGACGTGGCCAATGAGCCGCGCGGCAAGGGCCAGGTCAACAATCGTTGCTTGCGCTACGTGCGTACGATCTTTGATGCGACCAACTCGGATCCCAACACGGGGCTCGTACTCGGCGAAGTCATCACGTTTCAGGGTGGTTGGTCCAGTTACCCCCCACACCATCATCCGCAGCCCGAGATTTATCACTACCGGTTCACGGAACCCCAGGGCTACGGCCACGCGGAACTGGGTGAAACGGTTCTGAAGGTACGTAACTACGACACCGTAAAAATTCTGCAGCTCAATGATCACTCGCAGTGTGCTGCGCCCGGTTACGGCATGTATTACTCATGGGTCATCCGGCATTTGCCGAACGATCGCTACTCGATTCCGGAATTCACTCCGGAGCACAAATGGATCATGCAATCTGGCGCGAAGTACTGGGACCCAAAGGTCTGAGTGCGTTGATGGACAGGCCACTTGATGTTATCTGCCTTGGCCGGGCAGCCGTTGATCTGTACGGCCTGCAATTTGGCGGCCGACTCGAGGACATGCAAAGTTTTGCCAAGTACCTCGGTGGATCATCCGGAAATCTTGCCGCGGGCCTTGGCCGGCTCGGGTCGCGCACGTCAATGCTGACTCGCGTAGGCAATGAACACATGGGTCGTTTTGTACGGGAAGCACTGGCAACCGAGGGCGTCGATGTCAGTCATGTGGTTACCGATCCAAAGCGACTGACCGGTCT
Organism: Pseudomonadota bacterium; assembly: GCA_027618995.1. Lineage (GTDB taxonomy): Bacteria > Pseudomonadota > Gammaproteobacteria > Steroidobacterales > Woeseiaceae > UBA1847. Next base: position 2,323 of record JAQCGO010000059.1, read on the forward strand.
GGTCATACTCGGCATCAGTGACCGCAACACCTTCCCGCATATTTTTTACCGCGAGAACTGTGCCGACCTCGGTATTGAAACCACGGACTTCGATCGCGATTACATCGCATCCAGTCGGGCCCTCGCAATCACGGGCACACACCTGTCGACCGAGCAGAGCTACGCGGTTGTCTGCCAGGCGATCGATTATGCCGAACGATCCGGCACGAAGGTAATTCTCGACGTAGACTATCGGCCGGTCTTGTGGGGCCTGACAGCACCCGGCAGCGGCGACGAGCGCTACATTCCCTCCGACATTGTTACCACGCGCATTCAATCGATTATTTCGCGCTGCGATCTGTTGATCGGCACGGAAGAAGAAATTCAGATAGCGGGTGGCCATTCAGACACGCTGAAATCCCTGCGTGCCATTCGCAGCGTATCGAAAGCAACGATCGTCACCAAACGCGGTCCGATCGGTTGTGTGATATTTGAGCATGCGATCCCGGCCAGCCTTGATGACGGCATCGCCGTAGCGGGCGTGCAGATTGAGGTACTTAATACCCTGGGAGCCGGCGACGCATTTCTCAGTGGATTTTTGCACGCGTGGCTGAACGACGAAGATTGGGCAACCTGCGCACGTTACGGCAACGCCTGCGGCGCGCTGGTCGTATCACGTCACGGCTGCACGCCGGCGATGCCTACCAAGCCGGAGCTCGAAGACTACCTGGCGCGATCCGCGTCAGTACCACGCCCGGACAAGGATGCGCGGATTGCATTGTTGCACCGCGCGTCAACCCGCCGCAGCGCGCGCAGCAATTTGTGCGTGCTGGCGTTCGATCATCGCCGCCAGCTTGAAGAAATGATCGTTTCGACAGAGCCAGTGGCAGGCCGTATCGCAGCATTCAAGATGCTCGTCTGCGACGCCGTGCAAAAAGTCGCAGCGGATGTCGCGCCGGGCACCGAGCTCGGCATTATTGTTGATGATCGTTACGGCGAATCAGTGCTGGCACGAATGACCGCCATGAAGTGGTGGATAGGCCGGCCCGTTGAAATCCCTGGCTCACGCCCGGTCGAATTCGACCCGCGCAGCGGCATGGGCCTGCCACTGCTTGAGTGGCCCGCCTCACATGTCGTGAAGTGCCTGATCTTTTACCACCCCGGCGATGATCTCGAATTGCGCCTGCAGCAGGAGCGTCGCGTCCGGCAACTGCACGCAGATTGTGTAGCGCTGGGTCGCGATCTGTTGCTGGAAGTCATCGCGAGCTCAACCGGCCTCGCCTGCGATGAACACACGGTGGCGAATATTCAGCGCCGGTTTTATAACCTCGGCGTATATCCGGCCTGGTGGAAACTCGAGCCGCAGACGCATGCAGGGTGGCAGGAAATTTCACAGGTCATTGAGCAGTATGACCCGCTTTGTAACGGCGTACTCCTGCTCGGCCTGGATGCACCCGAGAAACTGCTGCGCGAGAGTTTCGCAATCGCCGCACCGTTTGCGGTCTGCAAAGGCTTCGCTGTTGGTCGCAGTATTTTCGGCGACGCGGCGCGGCAATGGTTTGCCGGCGAGTTGGACGACAACGCGGCGATTGAATTGATTGCCGGCAACTATGCACGGATGATTGCTTACTGGCGAGAATCCGCCGCAGCCGGCTAGGCTCGGCTCAGCCCGGGACGGGAACAAACGTGGCAACAAAAGTCAGACTCACAATGGCGCAGGCACTGGTTCGCTACCTGTGCGCGCAACAGACCGAAATCGATGGCCAGAGTTGTGGTCTCTTTAACGGTGTATTCGCAATTTTCGGCCACGGTAATGTCGCCGGGCTCGGCGAGGCAATGCAAAACGTCGGCGACCTGCTACCCGTTTATCGGGCCCACAATGAACAGTCGATGGCGCACGCTGCGATCGCGTATGCGAAGGCCATGCGCCGGCAGCGCATGATGGTTTGTACAACCTCGGTTGGACCCGGCGCGACCAACATGATCACCGCGGCGGCCCTGGCACATGTCAATCGGCTGCCGGTGTTGTTGTTGCCCGGCGAGACCTTCGCCAATCGGCTGCCGGACCCCGTACTGCAGCAGCTTGAGAACTTCGGCGACCCGACCATCACCGCGAACGATTGCTTTCGCCCGGTTTCGCGCTATTGGGATCGCATAACCCGACCGGAGCAATTGCTGCAGTCCTTGCCGCACGCGATGTCCGTGCTGACCGATCCCGTGGACTGCGGTCCGGTCACCCTGGCCCTGCCGCAGGATGTGCAGGCAGAGGCCTATGACTATCCCGAATCATTTTTTGCGCCGCGCATGCATCGCCGGTTGCGAACCGGTGCCGATGAACACGAATTGCGGCTGGCAATCGAAACACTCAGCGCCGCTCGCAAACCGCTGATCATTGCCGGCGGTGGCGTGCACTATTCCGCCGCGACCGCGACGCTGGCGGAGTTTGCCGGCAAGCACGGCATACCCGTCGCCGAAACACAGGCCGGCAAAGCCGCCCTGCCCTGGAACCACGACTGCAACGTCGGCGCGATCGGGGTGACGGGCTCGACCGCGGCGAACGAACTGGCCGCTGAAGCTGATCTGATTATCGCCATCGGAACGCGCTTGCAGGACTTCACAACTGGCTCGGGGCTGCTGGTCGGCAAGCACGAAACCCGCTTACTGAGTATCAATGCCGCACGGCATGATCTCGCCAAGCGCGGAGCGATCCAGTTGCGCGGCGATGCGGGACGTTGCCTGAAGGACATCGACAGCGCACTCGGCAAGATGAATATCGACAAGGCGTGGCTGCGCAACGTCAATACGCTGCGCACGAAGTGGAATGCGGCTGTCGACACCGCGACCGCGGCCAGCGGCAACGCCCTGCCGTCGGACGCCGAGGTGCTCGGCATTGTGAATCGCCAGTTCGCGGCCAATGCAACTGTGGTCTGCGCGGCCGGCGGGTTGCCGGGCGAATTACACAAGCTCTGGCGCAGCAGCGATGCCGACAGCTATCACGTTGAGTATGGCTTTTCCTGCATGGGCTACGAAATAGCAGGCGGCATCGGCGTCAGGATGGCGCACGCCGATCGCGATGTCGTAGTCATGATCGGCGATGGCAGTTACCTGATGTTGAACTCTGAAATCGCGACCTCGATAGCACTGCGGCAGAAACTGCTCATCGTGGTGCTCGACAATCGCGGCTTTGGCTGCATCAATCGGCTGCAAACCTCACTCGGCGGTCGCGGCTACAACAACCTGTTGCAGAGCAGTTACCCGCAATCCGGTGATGCACCCAACATCGACTTCGCACAACACGCTGCATCACTGGGTGCACAGGCAGAAAAGGTTTCGTCTATTGGCGAACTCGGTGCCGCGCTCAAACGCGCACAGCAGGCGCCACGTACCGCCGTCGTCGTCATCGAAACGGATCCGCTGCCCTCGACTGCTGCCGGCGGGACCTGGTGGGACGTACCGGTTGCAGAGGTATCTGAAAGCGCTGCCGTCAACGCTGCGTCCAAAGAATACCAGGCACAGCAAAGGAAACGCTGATGACGATCTCGATCGGCATAAACCCGATTACCTGGAGTAATGACGACCTGCAGTTGGTGGGCAGCAACGTCTCATTGGACGCGTGCCTGAGTGATGTCGCCGAAGTAGGTTTCGCCGGCGTTGAGCTTGGCCACAAGTTTCCGCGTGATGCGACCGTGCTCAAGCCGCTGCTGGCCAGGTACGGCATTGCGCTCGTATCCGGCTGGTACAGCGGACGCCTGCTCGTACGCGACAGCAAAAGTGAAGTTGCTGCCATGCAGGCGCATGCCGCACTGCTTGCCGCTATGGATTGCGATGTATTGATCTTCGCCGAGGTAACCGGCTGCATTCACTCCGATATTTCCACCCGGCTATCACAACGTCCACGTATCGGCAGCATCGGTTGGCGGCAATTCGGCCAGCGACTGTCCGAGGTTGGCAAGGCAGCCGCCGGTCTCGGGCTCAAACTTTGCTACCACCACCATATGGGCACTGTTGTACAAACCCGCGACGACATCGATACGTTGATGCAGGAAACTACGGATGACGTCCATCTCCTGCTCGATACGGGCCACGCCTGGTTTGCCGGTGCGGACCCGGTGAAACTTGCCGAGCAATATGGAGATCGAATCGGGCACCTGCATTGCAAGGACATTCGTGACCGGCAAATGCGGCATTGCATCAATCGTGATAGCAGCTTTCTCGATGCCATGCTCGATGGCGTGTTCACGGTGCCCGGTGACGGTTGTATCGATTACCCGGGCGTATTCGCCGCGCTGCAAAAGGTCGCGTACGCCGGCTGGGCCGTCGTTGAGGCGGAACAGGATCCGAGTGTTGCGCCGCCGCTGAAATTCGCGCGGCTGGGCTACGAAAATACGATGCGTTTCAGCTCGTCGTAAACACCAGGCGCGGCAGCCATGATCAGACTGCCGTTAACCAGCGCCGCTTCGTTCGGCAGGCAATCGTTAATCACGCCGCCCGCTTCCTTGATGATCAGCGCGCTGGCTGCAAAGTCCCAGGAGTTCATGTGCGGCTCGAAGTAGCCGATCAAGCGACCGGCAGCAACGTACGCCAGGCTTAATGCGCCACTGCCACTGCGGTGAAACATGCCATCCGCCAGAAACAGTCGCGCTAGCGGGCCGAGAGTATCTTCGGGCTGCACCCGATTGGAGTAACCAATGCTCACGAGACCGGCCGCAACGCTGGTCGCACCTGAAGCTTTGATCGGTCGTCCGTTCAGCGTTGCCCCGGCGCCCGCCATCGCCGCAAAAAGCTCATCGTTTTTCGGATCGAATACCACACCGAGCCGAAATTCCGTGCCTTCGACATAGGCGATCGATACGCACCAGCTCGGTATGCCGTTGACGAACGGTTGCGTGCCATCGATCGGATCGATAATCCAGGTGCCCGCCCCGGGCTTGGCAGCATAGGACTCCGGATCTTCTTCGCCCAGGAACGAATCGCCGGGAAAGCGCGCCGAAATCGCTGCCTCTATTAACTTCTGTGTTTCGACATCGGCTTCGCTCGCCATGTCCTGCACGCCCTTGCTTTTTACCTGCAGCGTTTCGAAGCGATCAAAGTAGTCGAGCGCCAACGCTCCGGCATCTCTTATCGTGGCGCATGCAAAATCGAATCTTTCCTG
>JAQCGO010000021.1 GCA_027618995.1 Pseudomonadota bacterium
GAGCAGGCCCTGAAAAAACAAACCCCGCCAAAAATGACGGGGTTTGTCAGCAGTCTGAGGCCGCATCTGCGGCCTTTTTCTTTGCATCTGAAATGAAAAAGTCGGCGTCCCTGCCGACTTAGTTCTCGTATCAACCATAAGGAGATGCGAGGGTTGGAGAAGCCACCCCTGAGCGATTAGGCGTGACCTCCAGGACATCTTAGTTTCGTTGTCGCGAGGTTGGTGTGATAGCGATCACATATCCAAACCCGAAAATGAAAAGGGGCGCCAACAGGCGCCCCAATTGGAAAAAAAGATTCGGATTAAGTTAACTCAATCCGAATTTCCATCGATTGTTCGCAACTGCTCAAGGTAGCGCTGAAATTTACTTTGTTCCACGTTGCTCTTCAGTGAATCTCGAACACTCTCCAACGGCGGCGCCTCATTCTTGCGAGAATCTTCGCGCAATATCACGTGCCAGCCGAATTCAGTTTGTACGGGTGACTTCGTGTACGCGCCATCCTCAAGAGCAGCAACGGCATCTGCAAATGGGGCCACCATGTCACTTGGAGAAAACCAGCCGAGTTCACCACCGGTTGGTCCGGATTCCCCGACGGAGTTAGCTTGTGCAAGCTCTTCAAATACCGCGCCAGAGTCAAGCTGTGCAATCAGTTCCATTGCGGCACTCTGGGTTTCGACGAGTATGTGGCGTGCTTTGAACTGTAAAGATGGGCCAAGTGCTGCCTGCGAGTTATATGCCTCCTGAATTTCCTCCTCAGTAGCAGGGTTGCTGTTGAGCCAATCGCTGGCCACCAACTGCGCAAGGGCCGCTCGATACTGCAATTCGACCTGGGCCAGGAACCGCGGATCTCGCGAAAGCTCGGTTGCACGTTTCTGCGTAGTTAACGCGTAAATATCGCCCAGCTCCTGCAATACCAGATCACGTTCCTCTGCGGTTACCTGAGCTAGCGGTTTCTGCAGGCGGCTTTCCAAATAAAACTCAAAAACAGAACCTTCAATATCGACATCATTTACTGTAGCGATAACGTCTGCTTGTGCGACTGAAACGATCAACGCCGAAATGAAAATAGAAGCGAGCACCAAACGTTTGCGAGTATTTTTGGGGTATTTCGCGTGTTCCATGGATAAATCCTCATCTAAGTAAATTTGCATCGCGGCTCGTCGTTTTCAGTCCCGCGAGGAAATCGTAGTGATACGCAGGGCGTGTACATCGGTGTCCATGAATGAGCCGAGCGCATCATAAACCATCCGATGTCGATTGATTCGGCTGTGCCCAGTGAATTTGTCGGACACGATTTTGACGTCGAAGTGGCCTTTGCCTTCGCGCGCGCCGGCGTGACCGACGTGCATGTGACTCTGGTCCTTAATCAGCAGCTCGGTCGGTACAAATGCCGTCCGCAGCAGCTGTTCGATAGTGGTGGCGCGATCGCTCATTCAGACGGCTTGCTATCCATGTATCGCGCGAGCCAGAAAGACTGTGCGATGACGAATGCCAAGGTCAGGCCGAGCAATCCAAACAACTTGAACTTCACCCAGGTCGCTTCAGGGTAGTTATAAGCGACATAAATATTCAAGGCGCCACCGACAATGAAGAAAATGACCCAGGAGAGATTCAATATTGTCCATTGTTCTCGTACAAGTTGAACTGGCGCATCGGCGTCTTTGCTGGCCGATTCCATAATACGTTGAATAATTGGCCGCTCGCCGACGAATTGGCTTGCCAGAAAAACAACTGCAGCAACCCAATAAAATACGGTCGGCTTCCACAAAAAGATCATCTTGTTATCAAGCAACAAAGCGCCACCGCCAAGTACTATGACCAACGCCGTAGAGACCGTCGAAATCTTATTTATTTTTTTCGTAAGTAACCACTGGATGCCCATTGCGAATGGCGCGGCAACCATTAGCACAACCAGAGCAACGAAAAAGTCGTTGCTCATAACGTAAGCCGCAAAAAATAGAACGATCGGCAGAAAATCGACAAGTAATTGCATTGGGTAAATGGCTGTCGTTGGAAGGGACGGAATAATAGCAGCAAATAGCTGCAAAAAGACCATGCAAACACCTACAATCCGCGCGTGGCCAAACTCATCGAAATTCATCCAACCAATCCGCAGCCGCGTTTGCTTGAGGCCGTCGCACAGATCATGTGCGAAGGCGGATTAATCGCATATCCAACAGATTCAAGTTATGCCTTCGGTTGTCATTTGGGTGATGCAAAGGCGATGCAGCGCATTCACCGGATCAGACGCACCGACAAGAAACACAATTTCACTTTGGTCTGCCGCGACCTTTCCGAGATCAGCCTGTATGCGAGGGTCGACAATTGGGCTTATCGATTGATCAAGTCGCTGACACCGGGCCCGTATACGTTCATCCTGCCGGCGACTCGCGAAGTGCCGAAGCGATTACAGAATCCGAAACGCCGGACGATTGGATTGCGTGTGCCGGATCATCCCTTTGTTCGCGGCCTTCTTGCGGTGCTGGGGGAGCCCATCATGAGTTCGACCATGCTCCTGCCCGGGGACCTGAAACCGTTGACCGACCCGATCGACATTGAGCAGCGCCTGGGCCACGAGGTCGAAGCAATCATCGAGGCGGGTCCGGTCGGTATCGAGGCAACCAGCGTAATTGACCTGACTGCCGGTCACCCTGAAATCCTGAGGGTAGGGCGCGGTGACGTCAGTGCCTTTATCTAAACATCACACGGTGATGCTTGTCGGCGTGCGGCTTTGCCGCGAAACTGCGTTAGAATGCGCCAGACTAGCTATGGAAGACCGATGAAGCCCGACTTAAGAGTCCTGAATCCCGAGGATGCGGCAAAGCCGCCGCAGGACGCAAGGCAGACGCCCGCACAAGCCGAAATGCCGTTTGCCGTAGTTGCCGGCGAGCCGGTTACGGCGCTGCCGCAGGATCTGTATATCCCGCCGTATGCGCTGCAGGTCTTTCTGGAAGCTTTCGAAGGGCCCCTCGACCTGCTGTTGTATCTGATTCGGCGCCAGAACATCGACATCCTTGATATTCCAATTGCCGAAATCACTCTGCAGTATGTGCAGTACATTGAAATGATGCACGAATTACAGCTCGATCTGGCCGGCGAATACCTGGTAATGGCCGCCATGCTCGCCGAGATCAAGTCCCGAATGCTGCTGCCACGGCCCGAAAAAGAAGACGAGGAAGAGGATGACCCGCGCGCAGAACTGGTCCGGCGCTTGCAGGAATACGAACGATTCAGGAAAGCTGCGCAGGATATTAGTGACTTGCCAAGGCTTGAGCGGGACGTTTTTGTAGCGACTGCCGATGTACCTGAGCGACAAGTTGTCGTCGCGCTCCCGGACGTCACGCTGAAGGAACTGTTAGTAGCGTTTCATGATGTCCTGAGACGTGCCGAGATGTACTCGAACCTGCATCTGCAGCGCGAGCCATTATCAGTACGACAGCGCATGTCGGAAATCCTGACCCGAATTAACGCAAATACGTTCGTCGGATTCGCTGATCTGTTCGATCCCAGAGAAGGCAGGCATGGTGTCACCATTACCTTCATGGCTCTTCTGGAGTTACTGCGCGAGGCGCTGATCGAGGTTGTACAGGCTGAGCAGTTTTCAGCCATTCATATTCGTGCGTCAGCAACCGTGCGACTTGTAGCTGACGGCAACGAAGCCGTTGGCCAGGAATAACGAGAATTGAGAAGCTAGATAAATGGATGTTGTCGAGATCAAATATTTTGTTGAAGCTGCCTTGCTTGGGGCTGGTCGGCCTCTGAGCATTGAACAGCTGCAAGGACTGTTCGACGGCCGCATGACGCCGGAAAAAGGGGAAATTCGGCAGGCGATTACCGACCTGAGTGACGAATACGCTCCGCGTGGCATTGTCATCGGCGAGGTTGCGTCGGGTTTTCGTCTGCAGATCAAAAGCGGCATGGCCGATCGGCTGCAGAAGCTCTGGGAAGACCGTCCGCCGCGATATTCGCGAGCGTTGTTCGAAACGCTGGCGCTGATCGCATATCGCCAGCCCATCACCCGCGGTGAGATTGAGGAAGTCCGAGGCGTGTCCGTCAGTTCAAATATTCTGCGTACGCTCATCGAAAGAGAGTGGGCGCGGGTGGTCGGTCATCGCGATGTGCCGGGCCGGCCGGAGATGTTTGGGACTACCAGGACGTTTCTGGACTATTTTGGCCTCAAGAAGCTCGATGATCTGCCACCTTTGGCAGATCTGTCGGATTGGGAAAGCCTGCGCGTGCAGCTCAACCTGCCGGCTGTCGAAGACGAGGAAGTCGGCACCGATATGGATATTCCCGAATTGCCGGTGCTGTATCCGCACGATGAAGACGACGCCGCCGAGGATGAGTCCGACTACATGAGCGATCTTGAGATTGATGTGATCAATCAACGCATTCCCGATCTTGTGGCCGTCGAGCCGGAGGCCGACCTCATGGGCGATGAGGATCAGGACGCGTCGGCCCGCAGTGGCTGACCGAATTCATAAAGCCCTGGCGACCGCCGGCCACGGTTCCCGACGCGCAATCGAACAATGGATTTGCGAAGGGCGGCTCAAAGTCAACGGCATGCTTGCGACGCTTGGCCAGACGCTGGACGGGGGTGAGCATATTACGCTTGATGGCAGACCGCTGGGCATATATGCCGGTCAGGCCAAACACCACCATCTGGCGTATAACAAACCAGGCGATGAGGTCACGACCCGATCGGACCCGGAGGGTCGTAAGAAGGTTTTCGACAGTCTGCCGCGCCTGAAGGGCGCACGCTGGGTCGCTGTGGGTCGCCTGGATATGACCACGACCGGCCTATTGCTCTTCACTACTGACGGAGCATTGGCCAACGCGCTCATGCACCCGTCAGCTGGCGTAGTCCGACGCTACGCTGTTCGCGTACACGGGCAGCCCTCGCCGGAGCAACTGCAGAACCTGCAAGCCGGTGTCGATCTGGAGGACGGGCCAGCACGCTTTGACACGATCGAGGCAGGCGGCGGTGAGGGCCGCAATCGCTGGTTCAATGTCAGTCTCAGCGATGGCCGAAACCGTGAGGTGAGGCGCTTGTGGGAGTCACAGGGGCTCGAGGTCAGTCGCCTGATGCGTGTCGGTTACGGTCCGGTCGAACTCTCCAGACGCCTGCGCGTCGGGCGTTATGAAGACCTTACGCCAGCCCAGGTACGGCAGCTGTACGTGGCCGGCGGGTTGCCAGCACCTGACGCTGCCGACATCGTTGTTACAGAGAGAAAAGTAATAAAAAAGAAAAAGCTACGACGATAAATTAGAGTAACTTATCACTGGGCATTCAAGCTTTGACCCGTGATGCCCTTGCTGTCCGGCCCAAGCAGGTAAAGATAGGGCGCGAGGACCTCGTCAGGGCCCTTCAACAGGTCTCGATCCTGGGCCGGAAAGGCCTCAAGGCGCATGTTGGTTCGGGTTGCGCCCGGATTGATGCAATTAACGCGTAATTTGCCCTCGCGATGCTCGTCGGCAAGAACCTGGGAGAGGCCTTCGGTAGCAAATTTGGAGACCGCGTAAGCTCCCCAGAACGCTCGCCCGACACGGCCAACGCTACTGCTGGTAAAAATGATCGATGGGTCAGCCGCCTGGTTCATCATTGGCAGTAGCACCTGGGTGAGGGCAAATGATGCCGTCACATTGACGTGCATGACGCGCTGCCACTGCACCGCGTCATACTGTGCAATCGCAAAACGGTCACCGACGATAGCAGCGTTGTGCACCAACCCGTCAAGCCGGCCAAATTCCTCCGCCAGGTTGTCGGCCAGTGATTCGTAGGCCACGTTGTTGGCCGTAGCCAGATCAACTACTGCAATCGAAGGACGTGGCGCGGCTTCGAGGGCCGCAATCTCATCATGGACTTTTTCCAGTTTCTTCACGTTGCGCCCATGCAGGATGATCTGTGCTCCGAGCGCGGCCGCACGCAGGGCGAGGGCACGACCAATTCCGTCACTTGAGCCGGTCACGAGGATGATGCGATCGCGCAGCAGCTCCGGCGGTGCGTTGTAGGTTTTCGGCTCAATACTCAATGCGTTTCCTTGTTCTCATCGTCGTCTCCGGAGCCCTCAATCATCGTGCGTGGCACGGGATCGAGAGTTTCGATTTTCTCGATGGTTTTCTTGGGGTGAATTCCCAACTCGACGAATTTCCGGGCGCCGGGCAAGACCTTGCGTTCAAGCGACCCAACGGCGCGATTGTAATATTCAACACTGCTGGCAAGTTGCCTGCCAACCTTGTTCATGTGGGTAACGAATGCAGCGAGGCGCCCATAAAGGTCTTCCGCCAGTAGTCGGATTTCCTGTGCATTGTCCGCCAGCGCCAACTGGCGCCAGCCATAGGCAACGGCTTTAAGCAGGGCGACAAAGCTGGTCGGCGTGGCCAGAATGATCTGTTGTGACAGGGCACTTTCGATCAGGTCGGGGTCCTCATTGAGGGCGGCACTCAGGAACTGATCGCCCGGAATGAACAGGATTACGAATTCCGGGCTGTTCGCAAACTGCGCCCAGTAAGCCTTGCTGGACAACTTCCGGATATGTTCGCGGACATTGCGCGCGTGCCGCTCCAGGCCCAACTGGCGTTGTGCGTCATCCTTGGCCTCGACTGCCTCGAGGTAGGCATCCAACGGCGTCTTGACGTCCACGATCAGGTCACGCTGATTAGGCATGCGCACGACCATGTCGGGCCGAAAGACCTGGTCGTCGGCCGTACTATGCACCTGCTCCTGGAAATCGCAATGTTCGACCATGCCCGCGAGCTCGACCAGCCGCCGCAGGGTGATTTCGCCCCAGCGGCCACGAACTTCGGGTCGACGCAGAGCCTTGACGAGATTTTGTGTTTCCTGTGTTAACGATTGCTGGTTCAGTCGCATGGACTCAAGTTGTGCCTTGATTCCGCCGTAGGCTTCGCTGCGTGACTTCTCGAGCTCGCCGATTTGTTTTTGCGACGCCTGCAGTGAGTCCCTGATCGGCTTGACGAGATCCTCGATGGCTTTTTTTTGATCACCGAGATCGCGTTTGGCCTTGTCTTGTTGTGCGCCGAGGTTTTGTTCTGCCAGGCGCAGAAAATGCTCGCTGTTCGATTTCAGCGACTGGTTGGCTAGGTCCGCAAATGCTGTCGTGAGCTGTGCCCTGGCGGTCTCGAACGCGACTTCCCGTTCGCGCTGCAAGGCATCCTGATTACTGACGATGGCTTCAAGTCGCGCATGCCGCCGGCTGGCGATCAGCCAGGTGATCAGCCCGCCGAGCAACAGGCCGAACAGCATTGCGGGCGCGCCGATCTGGACCAATGGTGAACTAATATCGAATGCCGTCATCGTGCTGGAAGATTAACCGCTTTGAGCAGAATTTGGGCAAGTTCTCCGGGATCGCCTGCGTATTCGTCGGCACCCCAGTTTTGCGGGTCGTCGCTGCTGACGATGTAGCCGTAGGTCGCCGCGATTGTGGCCATGCCGGCGCGGCTGCCGGCTTCAATATCGCGTGCTGCATCACCGACGTAAATGCATTCTGCGGGTGCCACGGCAGAAATTTCGCACGCATGCAGCAGCTGCGCCGGGTCCGGCTTGCGGCTGGGAAGCGTGTCGCCGCTGATCGTGCAAACGCTACGTGCGGATAATCCCAGGGCTGCCATGATGGGGTTGGTCAGGTGTGCAGGCTTGTTGGTAACAACACCCCACGGCAGGGACGCACTATCAAGTTGCTCCAGCAGGATCTCCAATCCCGCGAACAGGTTCGATTTCACGCAAACCTGCGCGGCGTAGCGTTCGATGAACTCGCACAGCAGCAGGGAATCCGGCGAAATCGTGGCGTCCGGAAACGCAATTCTCAGTAGACCGAGCGCGCCGTTCGAGACGTGCGATCGTCCGAATTCATAGCGAACCGGGTCAACACCGTGCGCGACCTGCAGCTCCTGCAACGCTGCAACCATGTCCGGAGCCGTATCAACCAGGGTGCCATCAAGATCGAAAAAAACGGCTTTGGCATGGCCGTTGAATAGTTGGGTCAATTGATTACTCGGTGCCGGGACGGCGGTAGTGCATCAGGTAGTTTACGTCCAAACCGCGCCCGAGGGAGTATGCGCGGCTTAACGGGTTGTAGTGCATACCGATGCTGGCACAAAGTTCAAGGCCGGCCGTTCGAGCCCAGGCGTCCAGCTCTGAGGGTCGTATGAATTTTCGGTATTCGTGCGTTCCGGCCGGCAAGAGCTTGAGGAGATACTCAGCGCCGACGATTGCCAGCATGAACGATTTTGGGTTGCGGTTGATCGTGGAGAAAAACGCATGGCCGCCGGGTCGCAACAGCGTATGTATCGACGCGATGACACCCGCCGGGTCAGGCACGTGCTCCAGCATTTCCAGGCAAGTGACCACGTCATACTGGCTCTGTTCGCTGGCGGCCAGGTCTTCCGCAGTGGTTTGCCGGTAATCGACCACCACCCCGGACTCAATCTGGTGCAACCGGGCAACGGCCAATGGACTCTCGGCCATGTCAATGCCGGTTACCTTCGCCCCTGCCTGTGCCAGTGATTCGGCGAGAATGCCGCCGCCGCAACCGATATCCACCACATTGGCGCCATGCAGATCGGCGTGCTGGCGAATCCAGTCGAGCCGCAGCGGGTTGATCTCATGCAGCGGCCGAAACTCGCCATCAGGATCCCACCAGCGTGAGGCGAGAGCATCGAATTTGGCGACCTCAGCCGGGTCAACATTCTGTTGAGCTTGATTCATGCAGATCAATTCCGTTGCGTAGTAAAGGCCCCTCAATTGCGGGTCCAGTATACAGGCCTGGACGCCAGCTACCACGCGCTTTCCGGGCGCAATTAAATGCCCGCGAAGGACTGCGAATCGGGGATTACTGTGTTACTATTCCAGCCTTGATGCGACCCCCGAAAAGGGGGCGAATCGGGCCCGGCAAAACAAAGAATTTTTCGACAAATCCAACATTTATTTGTGCAAGTCCGTTCCTGTCATTGACCGGAATTGCACTGAGATTGTGATCATTTATGGCTGAAGTTGCCCAGGAATTGCTGACCGTTAGTCTCGAAGAGGAGATGCAGCGGTCCTATCTCGATTATGCGATGAGTGTCATTGTCGGGCGCGCGTTGCCGGATGCGCGTGACGGCCTGAAACCGGTTCACCGGCGCGTGCTGCACGCGATGCGGGAACTGGGTAACGACTACAACAAGCCGTACAAGAAATCGGCACGTGTCGTCGGTGACGTTATCGGTAAGTACCACCCGCATGGCGACACGGCAGTTTACGACACGATCGTGCGGATGGCGCAGCCATTCTCCATGCGAGCCTTGCTCGTCGATGGCCAGGGCAACTTCGGCTCCGTTGACGGCGATGCGCCGGCGGCCATGCGTTATACCGAAGTGCGCATGTCGAAGATTGCGCACGAATTGCTGGCCGATATCGAGAAGGAAACGGTCGACTTCGTCGAGAACTACGACGGCTCCGAGTCTGAGCCCTCGGTCATGCCAACGCGCATACCCAACCTGCTCGTCAACGGATCGTCGGGCATCGCAGTCGGCATGGCCACAAACATTCCGCCACACAATCTTTGCGAGGTCGTCGACGCGACATTGGCGCTGATCGACGATCCGGACATTGATGTTGCGGGTCTGATGCAGCACTTGCCGGGCCCTGATTTTCCCACTGCCGGCATCATCAACGGAGCGCAGGGCATCTATGCCGCGTACTTGACCGGGCGTGGTCGTGTCTATATGCGTGCTCGAACGAATATCGAAGAGTTTGGGAAAGGCGGCCGCGAAGCAATTATCGTTACCGAATTGCCTTTCCAGGTAAACAAAGCGCGGCTCATCGAGAAAATCGCCGAGCTGGTGCGCGACAAACGGCTGGAAGGGATCAGCGAGCTGCGTGACGAATCCGACAAGGATGGCATGCGCATTGTGATCGAGTTGCGCAAGGGCGAGTTGTCGGATGTGGTTCTGAATAACTTGTACAAGCAAACGCCCATGCAGAGCGTGTTTGGCATCAACATGGTTGCGTTGCTGGACGGGCAGCCCAAGCTGCTCGGACTGAAGCAGATCCTGGAAGCGTTTCTCGGTCATCGGCGCGAAGTCGTTACGCGACGCACGATTTTTGACCTGCGCAAGGCGCGCGACCGTGCACACCTGCTCGAAGGCCAGGCCGTCGCGCTTGCCAACATCGACGACGTTATTGCGTTAATCAAGGCCTCGTCGGCACCGCCGGAAGCGAAAGACGCCCTGATGGCCAGGAACTGGGCCCCCGGCTCGGTCAGCGCGATGCTGGCAGCCGCCGGTGAAACGGACACGCGACCCGACGGGCTCGAGGATGGATTTGGGCTTATTGACGGCCAGTACCGGCTGTCGGCGGTTCAGGCGCAGGCGATTCTTGACCTGCGATTGCATCGACTGACGGGTCTGGAACAGGACAAAATCATTAATGAATACAAAGAGATTCTTAGCAATATTAAAAAACTTTCAGACATTCTAGGTGATCCTGATCTGTTGCTGCAGGTCATCCGTAATGAACTGGGAGAAGTTCGTCAGGCGTATGGTGATGCCCGCCGCACCGAGATCCTCCAGGACCACAGCGATCTGGTCGCAGAGGACCTGATTCCGAGCGAAGAGGTGGTTGTTACGTTGTCGCATAGCGGCTATGCCAAGGCGCAACCGATTGATGTCTATCAGGCGCAGAAGCGGGGTGGACGCGGTCGGTCGGCGACCAAGGTCAAAGACGAAGATTTCATCGACAAGCTGTTTATCGCCAATACGCACGACACCATTTTGTGTTTTTCCAGTCTCGGAAAAATGTACTGGCTCAAGGTGTACCAGGTGCCGCAGGCCAGCCGCGGTTCGCGCGGCAAGCCTATCATCAACCTGTTGCCGCTGGACGAAGGCGAGCGCATCAGTGCGGTGCTACCGATCAGAGAATATGCCGAGGACAGCTTTGTTTTCATGGTTACCTCTGGTGGCACCGTCAAGAAGACACCACTGGCCCAGTTTTCCAGGCCGCGCTCCAACGGCATCATTGCCATCGACCTGCGCGACGACCGATTGGTCGATGTGGCGCTTACGGATGGCAACGCGGAAATTCTGCTGGTCGCCAGCTCCGGCAAGGGCATTCGTTTTTCCGAGAGTCATATACGGCCAATGGGTCGGGGTGCAGCCGGCGTTCGCGGCATCAAATTGCCGGCGGGGCATGAGGTTATCGCCCTGGTTATTGTTCGCGAGGGTCTGGTCCTGACCGCGACTGAAAATGGCTATGGCAAACGCACCGCGATTGAGGATTTTCCTTTGCAAGGTCGTGGTGGCCAGGGTGTCATCGCCATCCAGACATCAGAGCGAAACGGGCGTACGGTTGGTGCGGCGCTGGTAGGCGATGACGACGAAATCATGTTGATCAGCTCAAACGGCACGCTGGTGCGTACCGCCGTCGACGATATTTCTGTGCAGGGTAGGAACACACAAGGCGTCCGTCTCATTCGTGTAGAGTCCGACCAGCGTCTCGTTGGTTTGGCGCGCATTGACTACACTGAGGAAGACGAAGAGTAAGGAAGTCTGCACGATGCGCCGCGTACATAACTTCAGCGCCGGCCCGGCCGCGCTGCCCGACGAAGTGCTCGAAATCATCAGGGCCGACATACCCGACTGGAATGGTACGGGCATGTCGGTCATGGAAATCAGCCATCGCAGTAAGCAGTTCATTGCGCTGGCAGAGCGCTCCGAGGCCAACCTGCGGCAGCTGCTTGGGATATCGAGTGACTACAGCGTGCTCTGGATACAGGGTGGCGCGACGTTGCAAATGGCGATGGTGCCATTGAATCTGATGAGCGCCACGGATATTGCCGACTATGTCGTCACGGGAAGCTGGGGCAAGAAGGCTGCTGAGGAAGCAGGCCGGCAATGTGTTGTGAATGTGGCGGCGGATAGCTCCGATCAGAATTTCACCTACATCCCGGATGAGTCGACCTGGCGCTGTAACGATAAAGCCACTTACCTGCACATCACGTCCAATGAAACGATCGGTGGCGTCGAATTCAATTATGTTCCCGACACACCGGTGCCGATCGTTGCAGACATGTCCAGCAACATCTTGTCGCGACCGATCGATGTCAGTGACTACGGTGTTATTTATGCCGGCGCGCAGAAGAATATCGGACCCGCCGGCATTACGCTGGTCATTGTACGCAACGACTTGCTTGAGCCGGCAAGAGCGAATCTGCCGCACCTGATGATGTGGAAATCGTATGCTGAATCGGAGTCGATGACGAACACGCCGCCAACGTTCGCCTGGTATGTCGCTGATCTCGTTTTTCAGCACTTGCTACGGCAGGGCGGCCTCAGCGTGATGGCCGAAATTAATGAACGCAAGGCGAGCAAGCTGTATGCAGCGATCGACCGCTCGGACTTTTATTCCAACCCGGTACGTGAAGATTGTCGATCGTGGATGAACGTGCCGTTTGTTCTGGCGAACGCCGAGCTGGATGGAACCTTTTTGAGCGAGGCTGCGGCGGCGGAGCTGACCAACCTGAAGGGCCATCGATCGGTCGGCGGCATGCGCGCGTCTATTTACAATGCCGTGCCAGAGGCATCGGTCGATGCGCTCATCGCTTTCATGGTGGAATTTGAACGAAAATATGGATAGATCATGTTCAGGATATTGACCCTCAACAATATTGCCGAGATCGGGCTGCGCCGCTTGCCGGCGAAACATTTCGAAGCCGCTACCGCACTTAAAAATCCGGATGCCATCATATTGCGGTCACAGAATATGCACGACAGGGAGATCCCGGCATCGGTTGCGGCAATCGCTCGTGCGGGCGCCGGTACGAATAATATTCCGATTGAAGCGATGATTGCTCGCGGTGTGCCGGTATTCAATACTCCGGGAGCGAACGCAAACGCCGTCAAGGAACTTGCCATCGCGGGACTCCTGATCGCAGCGCGAAATCTTTGCGATGCCCGCGAGTATGTAAAGGGACTCACGGAGACGGGTGAGGCGCTGAACAAAGCGGTCGAGGTCGGCAAGAAACAGTTTGTAGGTTTCGAGTTGCCAGACAAGACGCTTGGCGTCGTGGGTCTGGGTGCGATTGGGGTTGAAGTTGCCAACGCGGCACTGGCGCTCGGCATGAAAGTCATTGGTTTTGATCCGAAGATTACGGTGCGGAACGCGTGGCAGTTGTCCGCAGGCGTTGAACACGCGGAAACCCTTGAAGAACTTTTTCAACGTTCAAACGCAATCACACTGCATGTGCCTTTGGTCGACGATACCAAAGGCCTGGTTAACGCGAAGCGGTTGGCGCTATTGCAAAAAGGCGCGGTGCTGGTGAATTTCGCGCGCGGTGGAATAGTCGATAACAAAGCCGCGCTGGCCGCTCTCGATAGCGGGTTGCTCGGTGCGTATATCTGCGATTTTCCAACCGAGGAGCTAATCGCGCATCACCGGGTCGTAGCTCTGCCGCATCTCGGTGCATCAACCCTCGAGGCCGAGGAAAACTGCGCAATCATGGCGGCCGAAAGCATCCGGGATTTTCTGCTCAATGGCAACATTCGGTATTCGGTCAATTTTCCGGACGCGCGCCTGCCACGGCTGGATGCGTGGCGTATTACGATTGCCAATAAGAATGTGCCCAACATGGTCGGTCAGATATCGACCAGCCTGGCCGCAGGGAGTTTGAATATCGAGAATCTGCTGAATAAATCGCTGGGCGAACTGGCTTATACCATCGTTGACGTAAACGGTGCGGTGAGTGAGGAAACCTGTGCGCGAATCCGGGCCATTGATGGCGTATTGTCGTTGCGAAATTTAGGCAAGCCTGTAACCTGAGGGATAAGCGGGCGAGAACGGATATAGCGAGTAGAGCATGGCCGATAACGACAAATCAGTTACACCGGAGCTGGCCGAGATTCGTCGCCGTATCAACGAGATCGACGAACGTCTGCAATCCCTGATCAACGAGCGCGCGAAATTCGCGCAACAGGTCGGAGTGGCAAAGGGTGAGCTTATGCGGGCGGTTGACTACTATCGGCCGGAGCGTGAAGCGGAAGTCCTCAGGGCGGTGAAAGAACGCAACTTAGGCCCGTTGCGCGATGAGGAAATGTTGCGCCTGTTCCGCGAAATCATGTCGGCCTGTCTGGCACAACAGGAGCCGCTGAAAGTCGGTTTTCTCGGTCCGGAGGGCACCTTCACACAAACCGCCGTGTACAAGCACTTTGGCCATTCGGTCCGGGCATTGCCGTTTCACACGATCGACGAAGTGTTTCGGGAAGTGGAAAGCGGAGCCGCGGATTTCGGGGTCGTGCCCATTGAAAATTCGACGGAGGGGTCCGTCAACAACACGCTCGACATGTTCCTGACCTCGCCGCTGAAGATTGCGGGTGAGGTTGAGCTGCGCATTGAGCAGCACCTGCTTGGGCGGATGAAGGGGCTGGAAAATATTCAGCGAGTTTGTGCGCACGAGCAG
Organism: Pseudomonadota bacterium; assembly: GCA_027618995.1. Taxonomy (GTDB): domain Bacteria; phylum Pseudomonadota; class Gammaproteobacteria; order Steroidobacterales; family Woeseiaceae; genus UBA1847. Next base: position 14,452 of record JAQCGO010000021.1, read on the forward strand.
TCGTTCGCGCAATGCCGCGGCTGGATACGCGAGTATTTGCCGCAAGCAGAACTGATTGGCATGTCGAGCAATGCGGCTGGTGCACGGCGGGCACGCGATGAGGTCGGCACGGCGGCAATCGGTCCGGATGTCGCGGCCGATGTTTACAACCTGAATATCCTCGTCAACAGCATCCAGGACCGGCGCGATAATTCCACGCGATTTCTCGTTATCGGCCGCGCGTTATTAGCGCCAAGTGGCGCAGACAAGACCACTCTGCTTGTTTCTACCAGTGATACCGGTGCTGGCGCCGGTGTCCTGCATACGTTGCTGCAACCCTTGGTCGACCATAAGGTCAATATGACCTTCATCGAGTCACGGCCGTCCCGTCGCCAGAACTGGGACTACGTTTTCTTTATCGACATTGAGGGTCACGCCAGCGAATCGCCGGTTGCCGATGCACTGGCCGGTCTGGAAAAGGTCAGTTCACTTTTTCGCGTTCTGGGTGCGTACCCGAAAGCAGTAAACTGACCTGTACGGTCAATTGCAATAATGCGATTCGAAGTCCAACCGTCGAAAGTAACCGATGCCAGGCTGACGGTTCCAGGTGACAAGTCGGTTTCACATCGTGCATTGATGCTTGGCGGAATTGCCGAAGGTCGCACGCATGTTCGTGGGTTCCTGGCGGGAGAGGATTGCCTGGCGACGCTCGCAGCGATGTCTGACATGGGCGTTACGATTCTGCGGCCGGCGCCAACCGAGCTTGTTGTTGACGGTGTCGGACTGCACGGACTCATCGCACCGGATACGGGGCTGGATCTCGGCAACTCCGGCACAGCGATGCGCCTTATGGCGGGGTTGCTGAGCGGCCAGAATTTTTCTTCCGTTTTATCAGGCGATGCGTCGCTGAGCTCGCGCCCGATGCAAAGAGTAATCGGGCCACTCGAGCTCATGGGCGCAACGATCGAAAGTCACGATGGCTGTCCTCCGTTGACTGTTCATGGTAACCCGGAGCTGCGCGGCATCGACTACACCTTGCCCGTCGCCAGCGCGCAGGTGAAGTCGGCGATCCTGCTGGCCGGATTGTATGCGGACGGGATCACGACGGTGAAGGAACCGGCGGTTACCCGTGACCATACTGAACGGATGCTGGTTACGATGGGAGCGGGGCTCGAGCGGGCGAATCACAGAATATCGATGCGTGGTCATCAAACGTTGCATGGATGTGACATCGAGGTGCCTGCCGATTTGTCATCGGCGAGTTTTATCATCCTTGCGGCGGTCCTTGCTGAACGTGCTGACGTATTGATCACTGATGTGGGCGTCAATCCTACGCGTACCGGTGTCATTGATATCCTGCAAGCCATGGGCGCCAGCATCGAATTCGAGAATCAGCGCCAGTTCGGCGCGGAGCCGATAGCGGATATTCGCGTGCGCTCGTCGAGTTTGCGGGGCGGGGTGGTGGACCCGGCGCTCGTTTCCCTCGCGATTGATGAATTTCCGGTGCTTTTTGTGGCCGCCGCTGCGGCGCAGGGAAAGACCGTGTTCTCCGGGCTTGCGGAACTGCGGGTCAAGGAAAGTGATCGAATTGCGGCGATGGCCGAGGGATTGCGCGCGCTTGGTATCCAGGTTGTTGAAGTTGCCGATGGCGCGACTGTGTACGGTGGGCCATTCAAAGGCGGTGTCGTTGAGAGCCACGGTGACCACCGGGTTGCGATGTCTCTCGCCATCGCGGCGACGATCGCCACGGATACGGTGGTGATCAATGATGTAGCCGCGGTCAATACGTCCTTTCCAGGATTCACGAACAGCCTTGAACAGCTGGGAGTTTCCATCCGGTGAATCTCGCCGCCGGTATTCCCGTGATCGCCATTGACGGACCTAGCGGCTCCGGCAAGGGAACCGTCGCGCGTAGCGTTGCCGAAGAATTGGGCTGGCATCTGCTGGACAGTGGGGCGTTGTACCGGTTGGTGGCGGTCGAGGCCGTCAACAAGGGTGTCGCGCTGGACGACGGAGCGGCACTGGCCAAGCTGGCGGCTGGCCTTGACCTGCGGTTTACGAGTGCTGCCGATGGCGGGGAACGTATTCTCCTCGCGGGGCAGGATGTCACGGCCGAGGTGCGCAGTGAGGAGGCCGGCCGTGGGGCGTCGGCGGTCGCCGGTATTGAGGCCGTTCGAGCGGCGTTACTGGGCCGCCAGCAGGCCTTCCGCGTAGCCCCGGGGCTGGTCGCGGATGGTCGCGACATGGGAACCCAGGTTTTTGCTGATGCGTTGCTGAAGGTATTCCTGACGGCTACGCCTAAGGAACGCGCAAAGCGCCGCCATAAGCAGTTGAATGACAAGGGTATTGATGTTAGTCTCGCCGCCGTTTCACGGGATATAGTGGGCCGGGACAAGCGGGATTCCGAGCGATCGGTGGCTCCGCTGAGGCCTGCGGACGACGCCAGACTTTTGGATTCATCCGGCAAGCCCATCGACGAGGTCGTTCAGATCGTGCTCGATTGGGTCTCAAGCATCTAGTTTTTTCCGGAAATGGGATTTTTGCGGGTCGAGCAGGACGTTCGATTCTTCTTTTATGCACCGTCGGCCGAAGGATCGGTATGACGATTACAGGGTGAGAACGCTTCGTTCTCTTGGGTTTTTTACATGTCTGAAAGTTTTGCTGAGTTATTTGAAGAAAGTTTTGCCAGTCAACGAATCAAGCCGGGTGCGATCATTACCGGCATTGTGGTGGCAATCAACGACGATGTAGTCATCGTCAGTGCGGGTCTCAAGTCAGAGGCCGTTATCCCCATCGAACAATTCAAGGCCGACAGCCGCGACGGCGTGCTGGCGGTTGGCGACGTTATTGAAGTTGCGCTTGACGCCGTTGAGGACGGCTTCGGTGAAACGAAACTTTCGCGTGAGAAAGCGATTCGCGCTCGTACCTGGACCGACCTTGAGAAAGCGTTCGAAGCCAGTGAAGTCGTCATCGGCATCATCAATGGTCGCGTCAAAGGCGGCTTTACGGTCGAGATCGACAGCGTTCGTGCGTTCCTGCCCGGATCGCTGGTTGACGTTCGCCCGGTTCGTGATCCCGGTTACCTTGAGGGCAAGACTCTCGAGTTCAAAGTCATCAAGCTGGACAAGCAACGCAATAACGTCGTGGTATCGCGCCGTGCGGTTGTCGAGCAGGAATTCTCGGTAGAACGCGAAGCGCTGCTGCAGGATCTGCAGGAAGGCAATTCGGTTAAGGGTATCGTCAAGAACCTGACCGACTACGGTGCTTTCGTGGATCTCGGCGGCATCGACGGTCTGTTGCACATCACCGATATGGCGTGGAAGCGCGTCAAGCATCCGTCCGAAGTAGTAGAAGTTGGCGCCGAAATTGAGGTCAAGATCCTCAAGTTCGATCGTGAGCGGCAACGCGTATCGCTCGGCATGAAACAGCTGGGTGACGATCCCTGGAAGGATCTCGCGCGTCGTTATCCGCCGCAAACCCGCCTGTTTGGCAAGGTTACCAATATTGCCGACTATGGTTGTTTCGTTGAGATAGAAGACGGCGTGGAAGGTCTTGTGCATGTTTCCGAAATGGACTGGACCAACAAGAACGTTAATCCAGCGCGGGTTGTGTCGATCGGCGAAGAAATTGAAGTCATGGTCATCGAGATTGACGAAGAGCGTCGGCGTATTTCGCTTGGCGTGAAGCAGTGCAAGTCGAATCCATGGGCAGAATTTGCTGCTACCTACAATCGCAACGACAAGGTTTCCGGGCAAATCAAGTCAATTACTGACTTCGGCATATTTATCGGCCTTGAAGGCGGTATCGACGGCCTGGTGCATTTGTCAGACATCTCGTGGGAAGAGGGCGAAGAGGCGGTTCACAACTACAAGAAAGGTCAGGAGATCGAAGCGGCGGTATTGGCGATCGACGCCGAGCGTGAACGCATTTCTCTCGGTATCAAACAGTTGGAGAAAGATCCGTTCTCAGCCTGGTTGGCCGAACATCCGAAGAACTCGATTGTTAAGGGTACGGTCAAGGAAGTCGATGCACGCGGTGCGACGATTGATCTCGGTGATGGTATCGAAGGATCTCTGCGTTCTTCCGAAATGGCACGTGACCGCGTAGAGGATGCGCGCATGTTGGTCAAGGTTGGCGAGGAAATCGAGGCCAAATTTACCAATGTCGATCGCAAGAACCGGACGATCCAGCTGTCTATCAAGGCCAAGGAAGTTCATGACGAGGCCGAGGCCATGAGTAGCTACAATTCGGACGAAGGCGCGGCGGCGGTTGGCACCACGCTGGGTGAGCTGTTGAAGGAAAAAATGACAGGTGGCGGCAAATAATACGTAAAAATAGTAGCCCAGACCGGTGGGTCTGGGCTATATTGCTAGTATTATCCGTAGGTTACGGGCCAATACATACAAGCGAAGCGACAGATGACCAAATCGGAACTCATAGAAGTTATCGGACGCAAGCAGAAGCACCTGCCGGCAAAGGATGTGGAATTGGCCGTCAAGCACATGCTTGACCTAATGAGCGATGCGCTGGCGTCGGGCCGGCGAATTGAAATTCGCGGCTTCGGTATGTTTTCCCTGCATTTCCGGCCACCACGGATTGGTCGCAATCCGAAGACGGGTGAGGCTGTGGCCTTGGCTGGCAAATACGTACCGCATTTCAAACCCGGCAAGGATTTGCGCGAACGGGTCGATGAAAGCGGCCATTTCCCGATAAAGAACTAGCAATCGCGCGGTTGCCGGCAGCACCGGTTTTACCCTTTCTCTGCGGTAAAGCAATACACTCGGTTTTCGCATATTTTCTGATGCTGCCCATGGAGTGCCGCGCATGTTGAGAAGAATTGGCCTGTCATTGCTGATCCTGGTCATAGTGCTGACCATTCTCACTTTTACGGCACTGAATTCCGGAACCGTGGAGCTGGACCTGGCCTTTTTCGCCGGCACCTATCCGGTCTCGATAGCCCTTGTGGTTACTTTCATATTTGGCACCGTGTTCGGTATGCTGTGCATGACCGTATTCGTTTTTCGCCTGATCAACGAGCGCCGCACGTTGCGCCTGTCGGAGTCCGAGGTCAGTTCTTTGCGCAGCTTGCCGTTGTCCGATGCCGACTGAATCGACATTTCTGCTGGCCGGGCTGTTCGTGCTGCTGGCTGCGGCCGGATGGGCAATGGGGCACTTCGGCGAGCGCGATGGCGACGGAACTCCTGAGCCGCTGAACCTGGACTACCTGAAAGGCCTTAATTTTCTTCTGAATGAGCAAACCGACCAGGCGCTGGAACATTTCCTGGCCATGGTCAGGGTGGATGACAAGACGATAGAGACTCACTTCGCGCTCGGCAGCTTGTTTCGGCGCCGTGGCGAGGTGGATCGGGCTATCCGCATTCACCAGAACATTATCGCGCGCCCCGACCTGGCCAGTGAGCAGCGGGACCAGGCGCTGTTTTCGCTCGCGAAAGACTATTTGCATGCCGGACTCCTGGATCGAGCCGAGAAACTCTTTGTGCGCCTGTCACAGGGATCTCGATACCAGGTTCAGGCGCTGGAAAACCTGTGTCGTATCTATGAGCAGGAAAAAGAGTGGCAAAAGGCCATCGATGCCGGGCAACAACTTGAGTCCATCGGTGGTCGATCGCTGGCGTTGCAGATTGCTCATTACTATTGCGAACTGGCCGAGGCGGCAATGCGCAAAAATGATTACGGCGCAGCACGTCATCACGTCAAGAAGGCGCAGGCAGGCAGGCCGCGCACGATGCGTGGGGCGCTGACCCGGGCGCATATTGCCCGCGAGACCGATGACAACGCGACCGCCATCCGGCTCTATCACCGAATCATAGACGAACACACCTACCTCATTTCCGAGGCGTTGCCTGAGATCGTAGCGGCCTATAAACGCGACGGCTCGATGAACGGTCTCGACAAGTCTTTGCGCTCAATGGTAGAAGACGATCCGGAGATGCGAACGCTCGTAGCGTACACAGCGATTGTGAACAAGATTGCCGGTATTCCGATCATCGATGAATGTGTGGAGCGCTACATGCTCGAAGAGCCGACATTGTCGGAGTTCGTGGATCTGCATCAGCTGACCCCGGGCAAGAGCGGCGCCCAGTCAGAGGCCCTGCAGAAAGTTCGTAGTGCGCTCTCCAAACTGGCTGCGGCAACGCCACGCTACCAGTGCCAGGAGTGTGGTTTTTCCAGCCAACGGCTCCTGTGGCAGTGCCCGAGTTGCAGAAACTGGGAAATGCAGCGACCAGCATCGCGAGTGCAATTTGATACTGTGTTGCAGCATTCGATTACGAAGCGCTAATCGCGTGGTTTAGCTCAATTTTCGAAGCGGCAATAGCATCGCATTAATTTTAGGCTTCTTTCCTGTGCCAAATTCCGGCGCAGACCCTGACTATGAAAGGAGCAAATCATGAAGACCTCAACCCGACTCTTGACGTTGCTGGTAGCGTGCCTGCCACTTTGGGCATTCGCTGGTCCCGTTGATATCAATTCGGCCGACGCCGCAACCATTTACGCGGAACTAAAGGGCGTAGGCCTTACCAAGGCGCAAGCCATCGTCGACTATCGTGAAAAACACGGACCCTTCAAATCGGCGGCAGACTTGTCACTGGTCAAAGGTATCGGTGAGCGAACTGTGGAGATGAATCGCGACAATATTGTCGTGAGCACGGCGAAAAAGTAACAAGCACGCGCGTTGAGTACCGTGTCGGGCCGGTGCCTGTGACAAAGGTCCGGCACCGGCCTACTGATTTGGCTATTATTCAGTCCGGATTCGTATTTGAGGCACCACATTGCAGACGAGAGTCAGGGCGGCGGTTTTTCCGGTTGCGGGTCGTGGCACACGATTTCTGCCGGCGACCAAGGCTAGCCCCAAGGAAATGCTGCCGATTGTCGACAAGCCCCTGATTCAGTATGCGGTCGAAGAAGCGATCGCGGCAGGAGCCGAGAAACTGGTATTCATTACCGGCAGTTCCAAGCGCGCGATTGAAGATCACTTTGATTCCGACGCCGAGCTCGAGTCCGCGCTCACCAAAGCCGGCAAGCACGACCTCGTGAAGTTGATTCGGGACATCGTCCCGGAGGGCGTCACTTGTATCTATATCCGCCAGGGAGAGCCGCTTGGTCTCGGGCATGCCGTGCTATGCGCGCGTCCGGCTGTCGGTGACGAACCCTTTTACGTACATCTTGCCGACGATCTGATCGACGGCGATCCGCCTTGCCTCAAGCAAATGGCCGCTGAGTATGCGCGTCACGGAGGCAGCGTTATCGCTGTTGAAACCGTTCCCGCCAATGAAACCTCAAGCTACGGCATCGTCGCCATCGATACGGCGAACGACAATCGCATTACGCAGATTGTCGAAAAACCGGCTCCGGCGGACGCGCCATCCAATCTCGCCGTTGTTGGTCGATATCTGCTCGATCCGGCCATTTTTGACAAGCTGCAACACACCGGCCGTGGTGCCGGCGGTGAGATCCAGCTCACCGATGCGATTGCCGATCTGCTTTCCGACAAGCCCGTGCATGCCTACGCATTCTCGGGTGACCGCTACGACTGCGGCAGCAAGATTGGCTATCTCAAAGCCACGGTCGCTTACGGCCTGCAACATCCTGAAACCGGTGAGGAATTCCGCGCACACCTGAAGGACTTGCTGGGCTAGGGTGTAAATCCGATACACAAAAAAAAGGCCTTCAGATGAAGGCCTTTTTAATGTTTGGCTCCCCGACCCGGACTCGAACCAGGGACCAATTGATTAACAGTCAATCGCTCTACCAACTGAGCTATCGGGGATTAGGTTGGCACCTTTTAGTGCGCGGCGGGATTTTGGTCCAGCACCCCCCTGAAGTCAAGCCGCTACCGCCCGTTTCAGGCGGCGTACGGCTTCTTGCAACGTCTCCATTGAGCAGGCAAATGACAGCCGTATATAGCCGGGGGCGCCGAAGGCACTGCCGGGTACCAGGGCCAAATCAGCTTTGTGCACGAGATACTCCGCGAATTCGACATCACTTCGCAGTCCGAGTTTTTGCATTGCGCCGGTCACCCGGGGAAAGGCGTAAAAAGTCCCCTCGCCGGCACGGCATTCGAAACCCGGAATTGCGTTCAATGCGCTGACCAGGAAGTCATGCCGTTCGCGATAGGCAGCTGTCATTTCGACCACGACTGCCTGATCGCCCTGCAGCGCGGCAACGACCGCTTTTTGCGAGATGCTGCAGGGATTCGACGTGCTTTGACTCTGAATAGTCGTCATAGCGGCGATCAGCGCCGGAGGTCCGGCGGCGTAGCCGATGCGCCAGCCGGTCATGGCATATGCCTTGGACGCACCGTTCACGGTAACCACCCGATCGAACAAGGCGGGGCAGGCGGCCGCAAAACTGGCGAACGGGTCTTTTGCCCAGATAATCGGCTCATAAATTTCATCGGACGCGATCACGATCCGGGGGTGCTTTTCGAGAACGGCGCCAAGTGCCTTCAACTCCGCCGCTGAATAGCTGGCCCCGGTTGGGTTCGAGGGGCTGTTCAGAATCAGCAAACGGGTTTTTTTCGTGATGGCCGCCTCAAGAGTCTCAGGCGTGATGCGAAATCCCTGTTCAATACCGGTCTCGATGATTACCGGCGTCGCGTCGCTGATTCTCACCATGTCGGGATAGGAAACCCAGTAGGGCGCCGGGATGATGGCCTCATCACCCGGATCAAGCAAAGCCAGGCACAGGTTGTACAGTGCCTGTTTGGCTCCGCTCGTAACGATAATTTTCGACGGCGAATACTCAAGGCCATTGTCACGACGGAATTTGCTCTGAATGGCCTTCTTCAGTTCCGCCGTGCCGTCGATCGGCGTGTATTTGGTCGCGCCCGCCCTAATTGCGGCGATTGCGGCATCCTTGATGGCCTGCGGCGTATCGAAGTCCGGCTCACCGGTTGCGAGACTGATGATGTCGCGTCCCGCGGCGCGTAACTCTGTCGCCAATGCGAGCGCCGCTCCGGTCGGCGACGGCTTGATCCGTGCCATGCGTTTTGAAACTGATAAACTCAATGGTTTGCCTCCGCGACAGATTCGTCCATGGTACGTGAATCCAGAAAGCTGCCCAAGAAATCCGCGGTTGATGAGCGTGACCAGCTGCGCCTGGTTTCCGATTACCATCCGGCGGGCGACCAGGCGCCTGCAATTGCTGGTCTTGTAGCCGGTTTGGAAGACGGGTTGGCCCGGCAGGTTCTGCTCGGTGTGACGGGTTCAGGCAAGACATTCACGATCGCCAACGTCATCGCCAAGTTGCAGCGCCCAGCCATCATTCTGGCGCCGAACAAGACCCTCGCAGCGCAGCTCTACGGAGAAATGCGTGAGTTCTTCCCTGCCAACGCCGTCGAATATTTCGTCTCGTACTACGACTATTACCAGCCCGAGGCCTATGTGCCCAGCTCGGATACCTATATCGAGAAGGACGCATCGATTAATCAGCATATCGAGCAAATGCGGCTCTCGGCGACGAAGGCTCTGCTCGAGCGGCCCGACGCTATTATCGTCGCAACTGTGTCCGCGATTTACGGTCTGGGCGACCCCGAAGCCTACTTCAGCATGGTATTGCACCTTGACCGCGGTGACCGAGTCGATCAGCGCACGCTATTGCGCCGTCTCGCAGAATTGCAGTACCAGCGCAACGAGCTGGATTTCTCGCAAGGCGCATACCGGGTTCGTGGTGATGTCATCGACATATTTCCGGCCGAATCGGATCGCGATGCCATCCGGGTGGAGCTTTTCGACGAGGAAATCGAATCGCTATCGTATTTTGATCCGTTAACCGGGGAGGTCACGCGCCGCGTGCCGCGCCTGACGGTATTCCCGAAGACCCATTACGTGACGCCGCGCGAGCGCCTGCTGGAAGCCTGCGAACTCATCAAGGTAGAGCTGAAAGACCGCCTGGAATATCTGCGGGGTGAAAATAAACTTCTGGAAGCTCAGAGACTTGAGCAACGAACATCATTTGATTTGGAGATGATCAGGGAGCTGGGCTACTGCTCGGGCATCGAGAATTACTCGCGCTATTTGTCCGGGCGGGAAGAGGGTGAGCCGCCGCCCTGTCTGTTTGACTACCTACCCGATAACGCGTTGCTGGTCATTGACGAAAGCCACGTGACAGTGCCGCAGCTTGGGGGCATGTACAAAGGCGACCGATCGCGCAAGGAAACGTTGGTTCAGTACGGTTTTCGCCTGCCGTCCGCTTTGGACAATCGGCCGCTCCGGTTTGATGAGTTCGAGGGTTTGTCGCCACAAACCATTTACGTGTCGGCAACTCCGGGCAATTACGAGGCGGAACACGCCGATAGCACGGTCGAATTGCTGGTCCGACCAACGGGGCTGATCGATCCGGAAGTCCAGGTTCGCCCGGCGCTGACCCAGGTCGATGATGTTCTGTCAGAAATTCGCAAGCGAGTTGCGGTTGAAGAGCGTGTGCTAATCACCACGTTGACCAAGCGCATGGCTGAGGATTTGACCGATTACCTGCACGAACACGGGGTTCGGGTTCGCTACCTGCATTCGGATATTGGCACGGTCGAGCGGACCGAGATCATTCGCGACCTCAGACTGGGAACCTTCGATGTTGTCGTTGGTATCAACCTGTTGCGCGAAGGTCTCGACATGCCCGAGGTGTCACTGGTCGCTATTCTGGATGCAGACAAGGAAGGATTCCTGCGTTCCGAGCGCTCTTTGATCCAGACCATTGGGCGTGCGGCGCGAAACATCAACGGCGCGGCGATCCTCTATGCCGACAAGATGACGAACTCGATGCAACGTGCCCTTGACGAGACCGGGCGCCGTCGCGAGCGGCAACTGGCGCACAACATCGCACACAATATTACGCCGGCCGGCATCATCAAACAGGTTGCTGATGTCATGCAGGCGGCCTATCCAGTGCCGTCCCGGGGACGCTACGCAGCGGCTGAGAAGGCCGCTGAATACCGTGCCCTGTCGCCTGAACAGATCCTGCAGCGTGCGGCGAAACTGGAGAAACAGATGCTCAGGCACGCCCGTGACCTGGAATTCGAGGCTGCGGCGAGACTGCGCGATGAAATTACGGAGCTGCGCCAGATCGGGCTTGGAATTGGAGGTCGCAAGCCTGGCTGACAAGCCTTGCACGGGGAACAGGGCTTGAGTATCGTATGCCGCCCCCGAAAGGGGCAGCCGCAGGATGGCACCGGGTCTTATGCAGGGCGATTAGCTCAGGGGTAGAGCGCCACGTTGACATCGTGGAGGTCGGTGGTTCGAAACCACCATCGCCCACCAGCCCCGCGGTCGGAGACTCGTGGCGAAATACCAACGAAAGGCCTGATTTTTTTGAAAAAACAGGCGCTTTGGCAGTTGTTTCTTAGTATTCGGCTATATAGAATCGCGTTCCCGCACCCGCTGCGGCGCCTGCGGGTGCGTGTTGCCGGTGAGGACTTGTTTTTTACCGGAGGATCCAGGGATCGCAAGCACAAAGCGCGTACGGCGTAACGAGGAAATCGAAGCTACGGAGGTCCGGGTAATCGATGCGGAAGGCGAACAGGCGGGGGTAATGTCGCTTCGCCAGGCGATAGAAATCGCCACTAGTGCTGGCCTTGATTTGGTCGAGGTCTCTCCAAACGCTGAGCCACCGGTTTGCCGGGTAATGGATTTTGGCAAATATCTGTTTGAGCAGAACAAGAAGGCCCAGACCTCAAAGCGCAAACAGAAACAGGTCCATATAAAGGAAATAAAGTTTCGTCCTGGGACGGAATCCGGTGACTACAAGATCAAGTTGCGCAAACTCATAGAATTCCTGGAGGACGGCGACAAGACAAAGATCACCTTAAGATTCAGAGGCAGGGAAATGGCGCACCAGGAATTGGGTGCGAAGTTGCTTGCCAGGGTTCGTGAGGACCTCGAAGAGTACGCGGTTGTCGAACAGTTGCCACAGCTGGATGGTCGGCAGATGGTCATGGTGATGGCACCGAAGAAGCACTAAGCAAGATCCCGCCTGCATCGGCCGGAATAGTCCGGTACGTAGCTAGGCCAATCAAAGTGGAGCAAAAGATGTCGAAGATGAAAACCAACCGGGGCGCGGCCAAACGCTTCCGGCGTACGGCCAAGGGCGGCTTTAAGCGCGCCCAGTCACACCTCAGGCATATCCTTACCAAGAAAAAGTCGAAGCGTAAGCGTCAGTTGGGGCTTACCCAGCAGGTTGCTGATTGCGACGTCAAGAGCGTGCGTCGCATGCTCCCGTATAGTTAAGGAGACTGAGAGATGGCAAGAGTAAAGAGAGGCGTCACTACCCAGGCGCGCCATAAGAAGGTCCTCGATAAAGCTAAGGGCTATTACGGCGCACGTAGCAAGTTATTCAAGACTGCCAAGCAGGCGGTTATCAAAGCGGGTCAATACGCCTATCGCGACCGGCGGCAACGCAAGCGCCAGTTTCGCGCGCTGTGGATTGCCCGGATCAATGCGGCCGCACGGCTGCATGGTCTGTCCTACAGTCGCCTGATTAACGGGTTGGATCTGGCCAATATCGACATCGACCGCAAGGTGCTGGCTGATATTGCTGTACATGATCCGGCGGGTTTCGGTGCGATCGCAGAACAGGCCAAGGTTGGTCTGGCTCAAAGCAACTGAGGTCTCCTTATCGGCACGGTCGATAGGGATCAGGCATGCAGGAATTGAGCGACTTGATGCAAGCAGCAGCGTCGGAAATCGACGCCGCTGCAGACCTGGCCGTGCTTGACGCGGTCAGGGTCGCCTGTCTCGGTAAGAAGGGTACGTTGACATCACGCGCAAAAGCCGTGAGTCAGTTGCCGGTCGCCGAGCGTCCCGCTGCCGGTCAGGAAATCAACATTGCCAAACAGGAATTGCAGGCGCGCCTCAATTCGCGCCGCGAGGCGCTTGAGACCGCAGCACTTGAGGCGGCTCTGGTTGGCGAGGCTGTTGATGTAACCCTCCCCGGGCGAGGCCTGTCCACAGGTGGTCGCCATCCCGTGACTCGTGCGATGGCGAGAATCGAGGAGATTTTTCGTGGTGCAGGATTCGGGGTTCGCTCCGGCCCGGAAATCGAGGACGATTTCCACAATTTCACCGCCCTGAATTTTCCGCCGAATCACCCGGCACGGGCGGAACACGACACGTTCTTCCTGCCCGGCGGCCTGCTGCTACGAACGCATACGTCGCCGGTGCAAATTCGCTCCATGGTCGAGGAGGGCGTGCCAATCCGCATCATTGCGCCCGGTCGCGTATACCGTTGCGATTCCGACCAGACACACACGCCCATGTTCCATCAGGTGGAAGGGCTGGTTGTCGATCGCGGGGTCAGCCTCGCAAACCTGAAGGCTGTTCTGCATCAATTTGTCGAAAGCTTTTTTGAGCGTGAAGCAGAATTACGTTTCCGGCCATCCTATTTTCCGTTTACGGAACCGTCCGCCGAGGTCGATGTTCTGTGGGAAAAGGGCAAGTGGCTGGAAATTCTTGGCTGCGGCATGGTGCATCCCAACGTTCTCGGATCGGCAGGTATCGACTCCGAGGAGTTTACGGGCTACGCCTTCGGCATGGGTGTCGAGAGGCTCGCAATGCTGCGCTACGGAGTAACGGATCTGCGCACCTTTTTTGAGAATGACATCCGTTTTTTGCGGCACTTCAGGTAACAGTATGAAAATTGCTGAATCCTGGATACGTGAATGGGTAAATCCCGCATTTAACAGCGACGAGCTGGCGTATCAACTGACGATGAGTGGCCACGAGGTCGATGGCCTCGAGCACGAAGGCGATTCCCTGAATGGCGTCGTCATCGCCGAGGTTTTGCAGGCAGAAAAACACCCGGATGCGGATCGCCTGCGCGTTTGCCTCGTGTCGGATGGCAGCGGCGAAACCATCGAAGTTGTATGTGGGGCCCCCAATGTCGTCGCTGGAATGCGCAGCCCGCTAGCCAAGCCTGGTGTCACATTGCCGAATGGTGTCACGCTGCGTAAGTCAAAGATCCGTGGTGTCGTTTCGAACGGTATGTTGTGTTCGGCGATCGAACTGGGCCTTGGCGCTGAGTCCGACGGGATAATCGCGTTGCCAAATGACGCTCCTGTCGGTGAACCACTGGCCAGGTATTTGCACTTGCCCGATACGGTTCTGGAATTGAACCTGACGCCAAATCGTGGCGATTGTTTCAGCGTACTCGGCATCGCGCGGGATATCGCCGCGTCGAGCGGCCTTGATCTTGACTATTCCCGGTTTGCAGCAATTCCCGCGAGCATTACCGATACGCACCCGGTTGTCATTGATTTGCCCGAGGGATGCCCCAGCTTCGCCGGGCGCGTCATCCGCGGCATCGATAATAAAGCGCGGTCACCGATCTGGATGACGGAGCGCCTGCGTCGGTCCGGTCTGCGGGCTATCAGCCCGGTAGTCGATGTCACCAACTACGTGATGCTTGAGATTGGCCAACCGCTGCACGCTTACGATCTGGGGCGCGTACAAGGGCCGATTCGGCCACGACTGGCCACTGACGGCGAGAAAGTGACCTTACTGGACGGTAAGGAAGTCACTGCCGCAGCCGATACTCTGGTCATCAGCGACGACAGTGGGGCCATTGGCCTTGCCGGCATCATGGGTGGCTTGAGTACCGCCGTCAGTGCCACGACGACGGATATCTTTTTTGAAGCCGCATTCTGGCCACAGGCATTTATCGCGGGCCGAGCTCGAGCCTATGGCCTGCATACTGACGCGTCGCTGCGATTTGAACGCGGCGTCGATCCTCAGGGTCAGGCGCGTGCAGTTGAAAGAGCGACCGAATTGCTGCTGCAAATTTGCGGCGGCCAGGCGGGCCCGTTGCAGCTGCAGTTAGCCCGACAGTATTTGCCGGCTTCGAAATCGATTTCTTTGCGCCGGGATCGACTGCGTAAATTGCTGGGTGTGGAAATTGCCGATGACACGGTCGTCGATATTTTGCAGCGACTTGGCATGCAGATCACTGTCGGGAATGACGGCTGGCAGGTCGTTGCGCCTGGTTTTCGATTTGACATAGCGATTGAAGTCGATCTGATCGAGGAAGTGGCGCGCATTTTCGGCTACGACAAAATTCCGGTCACGACAGGGACGGCGGAAACGCCCGTTGCCCTGGCGCCGGAGAACCAGGTTGGCCTGAATCAGGTAGCTGCGACTCTGGTTGCACGCGACTTCCAGGAGGTCGTTAACTACAGTTTCATCGATGCGGAGTCGAACCAGGCAATGACCGGTGTCACCTCTGAGTTGCATCTGAACAATCCGATCTCGTCCGAAATGGCCGTCATGCGTGCTTCGCTTTTGCCGGGTATGTTGTTTGCGACCGCGGCAAATCTTGCGCGACAACAGGACAGGATTCGAATTTTCGAAATAGGAAAAACGTTTCACGGCACGCTGGATGCGCACACGGAAATCGTGCGGATCGCCGGTGTTATCTGCGGCTCCTCCCGTCCGGAGCAATGGGGAGAGACACCCCAGGCGATTGATTTTTTTGACTTAAAAGCGGATATCGAAGCGGTTCTGCAACTCGCCGGCGGCAGCAGTAAATACGAATTCGTGGCGGCGGATAATCTGGCATTACAGCCCGGACAAGCGGCGAACATCGTACGCGACGGCGACATTGTCGGTGTCATCGGCAAGCTGCATCCGCGGCACGCCAAGTTCTTCGAGTTGAAACGAGCGGCCTACGTGTTTGAATTGGACGCGACGATGGCGCTGGCAACGCAGCCGCCGGTGGTCGACGCAATCTCTAAATATCCATCGATTCGCCGTGATATCGCTGTGCTTGTCGCCGATAATGTATCGGCTGCGGAACTGGTCGCGGCCGTGTCATCGGCAGCGCCTGGATTGATTTACAGCGTTAAGATTTTCGACGTTTATATGGGTCCTGGCATAGAAGCTGGGCTAAAAAGCGTAGCTTTAGGCTTGATTTTGCAGGAAACATCACGCACACTTACTGACGACGATGCAGACTCTGCAATGGCCGCGGCGGTGCGCAAATTGCAAGAAAAATTTGGCGCCGAGTTAAGAGACTAGATTCAGTGGCACTAACAAAAGCAGACATGGCAGAATCGCTGTTCAACGAACTTGGACTGAGCAAGCGTGAGGCCCGTGAATTGGTCAATTTGTTTTTTGAAGAGCTGCGAGCATCACTGGCAGTTGGGGAGCAGGTCAAACTTTCCGGTTTCGGGAATTACGACCTTCGGGATAAAAAAGAACGTCCTGGCCGCAATCCGAAAACGGGAGAAGATATCCCGATCACCGCGCGTCGGGTGGTGACATTTCGGCCCGGACAAAAACTAAAGGCCCGAGTAGAAGCCTATGCTGGAACCGGGGAATAACGACGAATTACCTGCAATACCTGGAAAACGCTACTTCACTATCGGTGAAGTAAGCGATCTGTGTGCCGTTAAGTCACACGTGCTCAGGTACTGGGAGCAGGAATTTCCACAACTGAAACCTGTAAAAAGGCGCGGTAATCGGCGCTATTACCAGCGTCAGGATGTCCTGATCATTCGCCAGATTCGAAGCCTCCTGTACGACGAGGGCTTCACCATCGGCGGTGCGAGACAACGCCTGATGGGCGATATCGCAAAAACCGATGTGAGTCAAAGTCAACAGATTATCAAGCAGTTGCGAACAGAACTTGAACAAGTTCTTAAGATCCTGCGTCGCTGATTAATCCATTTTCGGTCGGGGCGTAGCGCAGCCTGGTAGCGCACCACAATGGGGTTGTGGGGGTCGGGAGTTCGAATCTCCCCGCCCCGACCAACTTTGAAAATGTGATTTTCCAGCCGGCTGGCGGGCCGGTTGAGTCGAGAGTCGGTCGCCAGACCGGAAAAAGACTGCCACGCCGTTACCCGGGCACCACCGCCGGAGCCAGCTTTCGATCCTCGATCCCCAGCAAAATTGGCTGCGCCGATTCCCGGTAAATATTCACCTTGGCGTTGTCGGCAATGCGGGACAGGCCGTGCTTGTCCTTGATCAGCAGGCGGCGGATATTGAATTGGCCATCACCCATGTTTTCGCCGGTGAGATAGCACTTGATAGCCGTGACCCGTTCGCCGGAAAACTCCAGGCCGCTAAGCTTTGCGAGGTTGCCCTGCGCACGTTCGAGGAACGTTACGGCATCAATATGCGCTTGGGTCTGCGAGTGATCCTTCACCTCGTTGCCTTGCAGATCTGCGAGAAACTCGCCGACCAGTATTTGCCCCGGCAGCGCTGCCTCTATCATCCGCGCCAACTCGATTGTGACGTCGCCGACAATAAAATCATGCATGGTCGGGTTGAGTCCCTCGGCCTGGTGGAATTCATAGCAACTGCCAACATGAAAGCACGCACGCAATCGCGGTACGTCCCTGGATGTGGTCTTGCTGCGCGCAATTGCATTGTCCGCGAGAACAATGTGCATGAAATGGTACAGGTTGATGTTCGCCTCAAGGCCGTCGTCGCGATTCCAGACGTAGAACCCATCACCGCTCGATGAGCGGGCGAAATTGATACCTACATCCTGTTCGAGCATCTTTGCGTGCGCCGAATTCAGCGAATACGCCAGGCTGTTGAGTTGTGTCATTTGTTCGAACGGTGTGAGCAGGCTGAAACCAACGATGTCGAATTGCGTTACCGCACGGCTCGCTATGTAATTGATACCGTAGCGGCGGATCATTTTTTCAATGATCTGTGTTTCCACCGGATGCCCGCCAAGGGCCTGGCGCAAAACGACGAATTTCGGTTCCACCTCCAGCAACCGCGCGACCTTTTCTATCTGCTGACGCGAAAGTTGCCGCTCGCCTGAAATCAACTCGGTAATGAAGCATGGGGATATTTTCGGTGCCTGGCCACCGGCACCGACGGCCGTGTACTCGGCAATCGCATAGTGCGGTACCACCAGGATCAACAGGCCATTTTCGTGCGGCGCCCAACTCAGGATGTTGTTCTGGCCCAGCGACCAGTGCTGATGCAGGCTCCTTTCCAATTCGACGAGGTTGCTTCGTTGACGCAAACCCATGCCTTGCGCGAGACCCGCAAGTTGATCCAGATAGGGCGAAAAATCAGCGATGCGCCGGATACCGGGTTGCGATAAATCGTCAAATTCCATGGAGAGCCCCAAACGCTGATCGAAATTAATCAACTAAAGCCGATTGCGCAAGTACTATTAGGAAGTCAGTGTATCTGACTTATTTTTCAGGCATTACTTGTTTTCGGCGACGGCGCTATTTTGCATAAGATTCGCTGCCGCATTGGACCCGCAACCGCATGATCTCAGCGCCAGGTATTGATGATATCCGCCGACTTCGAACAAGGCTCGGCACTGCGATCTATGAAACGCCGTTATTGCGCTGCGCGGGCCTCGAGGCCTGTCTGAATTCGGAAATGGCAATTTTTGCGAAACTCGAGTTTCTGCAGCGTACCGGCACCTTCAAGGCGCGTGGCGCGCTGGCATCCGTGAGCGCGCTTAGCGACGCACAGAGGAAAATCGGAATCACAGCGGTCAGTGCCGGCAACCATGCGATCGCAACGGCTTACGCGGCACAGACGGTCGGCACCAGTGCCAAGGTGGTCATGACGCGCTCGGCCAATGCGGCGCGCGTTGCTGCCTGCCGGGAGTTCGGTGCCGAGATCATCCTGGCGGACTCGGTACATGAAGCCTTTGCGGCCGCAGAGAAGATCCAGAAAGAGGAAGGCCGGTACCTGGTACATCCGTTTGAAGGGCCTGCAGTTGCGACCGGGACCGGCATGGTGGGGCTGGAAATTCACGAGCAGTGTGCGGATTTCGATGCCGTGCTCGTGGCTGTCGGAGGCGGCGGATTGATCGGCGGCATCGCCAATGCCATCAAGAAGTTGCGGCCTGAGTGCGAGATTTTCGGTGTCGAGCCGGAAGGCGCTGATTCTATGCGTCGCAGTTTTGCGGCCGGCGAGCCGCAGGCGATTGAATCGGTGAAGACGATTGCCGACAGTCTGGGCGCGCCCTATGCGCTACCGTACTCATTTGCACTGTGCCGGCAGAACGTCGATCAACTGGTGACTGTCAGTGATGTGGAAATACGTCAGGCAATGGGTATCCTGTTTCGGGAGATGAAGTTTGCTGTTGAACCTGCCTGTGCGGCGACAACGGCTGCCTTGCTGGGTCCGCTGCGTGAACGCCTGAGTGGGCGCAAGGTGGTGCTCATCATGTGCGGCAGCAATATCGACTGGCCAACGTTCGCAACTCAGGCAATGCTGCGGGCTGCCCATGTTGCTTGATGAACTGAAGTCCATTGTCGGTCCGATGGGGTGGACCACCGACGACAAAGAGCTCGAGCCGCATTTGTCGGAGCGTCGTGGACGCGTCCACGGTCGGGCTCTGATCATGCTGTCGCCGAGCTCCACGGCAGAAGTAGCCGCGGTTGTGCGCGCTTGCGCAGCCGCAGGCGTCGCGATCGTCCCGCAAGGCGGCAACACCGGTTTGTGCGGCGGCGCAATTCCTGACAACAGCGGCAAGCAGGTGCTGCTGTCACTGGCGCGAATGAATCGCATCCGGAGCGTTGACGTTGACGACTACTCGATGACCGTCGATGCCGGTTGCATTCTGGCCGATATCCAGCAGGCGGCGCGCGACGTTGGTCTGCTGTTTCCGCTAAGCCTAACTGCAGAGGGCAGTTGTCAGATTGGCGGCAACCTGGCGACGAATGCGGGTGGCATCAATGTTTTGCGCTATGGCACCGCCCGGCAGCAGGTGCTCGGCCTTGAAGTGGTGCTCGCGGACGGCCAAGTATGGGATGGTCTGCGCTCGCTGCGTAAGGACACGGCCGGATACGACATGAAGCAGGTCTTTATTGGCAGCGAAGGTACGTTGGGGATCATAACGGCGGCGACCTTGCGCCTGATGCCGCGAAATCCGGAAACGCAAACCGTGCTGGTCGCGCTGACATCGGCGGAGGCGGCCGTTCGCCTGCTCGGGCGCCTGCGAACCGCGTGCAGTGATCAATTGCAGGCTTTCGAGCTGATGTCGGCCACCGCAATAGCGCTCGCGCTGCGTTACGACCCGAATTGCAGGCCGCCTTTCGAGCAATCGTATCCCTGGACAGCGTTAATCGAATCTGCCAGCGCTGCGGCCGATACGAACTTCATTGCCAGCCTGGCTGCCGCCGTCGACGATTCCTCGGCGCTTGACGCGGTTTGTGCCAAGAACAGCAGCGAGGCATACCAGCTGTGGCGGATTCGACACGCCATCCCGGACGCACAAACTGTCGCGGGTGCCAGCCTCAAGCATGACATTGCGGTCCCGATTGGCCGTATCGATGAATTCCTGCGGCGAGCGGAGGCGATTGCGCTGCGAATTCTGCCGGGCGCAACGCTGGTCGTGTTCGGACATATCGGTGACGGCAATCTGCACTACAACATCACGCAGCCCGTTGGCGCGGATCCTGCGTCGTTTCGGCAGGACGGCGAAGTGGCCAGCGACGCGATCTATGAGCTGGTACAGGAGCTTGGCGGCAGTTTCAGTGCCGAACACGGTGTCGGAGTCCTGAAAAAGGCCTATCTCGAGCGCTATCGAAGTGCCACCGAGATCGAGCTGATGCGAACGCTGAAGCGCGCGCTGGATCCGGACAACAGGCTAAATCCTGGCAAAGTAATCTGACGACCAGTTCCGGTCGATTTTCATCGAAACCGCTAAAATGCGGCGAGGTAGAGGGCCCGTATTTAACCTATGAATGCCGAAACGAAAAAAATGCGCGAGTCGCTGGTCGACCAGCTATCGAGTTTTGAAGCACGCCTCGACAGCAAGGTAGGCGATGTCCGGATGCTGGCCGACATACAGGAAGGGCTGGGCAACTTGCTGGGCGCAAGTGGCGGCAGTGAGGCGGAAGTCCGGTGGGTTCTGCAGGAGCGCTATGAAAGTGGCAATTTGCGCAAAGAAACATTTCAGCTGGTCAAGTCCATGCTCGATGGCTACGTTTCACAACAAGGGCCAACGCGTGCTGCCGCCGCAAAACAGCTGAACGGCGCGTCGTCACAGAAAGCCGGATCGGACGGTTACGTGCAAACGATCGCGGATGCGGCGCGCGAGTTGCAGTCAGAACAACATCAATTCAGCTCGACGGTCGTGCTGCCGGTACAGACCCATGTCGAGCCGGCAACAGCCAAGGATCGTGTGCAAATCGGCTCCGTATTACGTGACCGGTTTTTGCTGCAGGAACGGGTCCCAGGCGGCAGCATGGGGGTCGTCTACAAGGCATTGGATCGGCGTCTTGCCGAGGGCGGCGGGACTAATCCGTTCGTAGCGATAAAAGTGCTGTCGCCGGAGCTTGCCGAGAACGGCCAGGCCCTGCGCGCGCTGCAACAGGAAGCCGCCAAGGGCTGTTGCCTTTCGCATCCAAATATCGTGCGCTTCCTCGATCTGGATCGCGACGAGGATTTGTACTTCATTGTCATGGAATGGCTCGATGGCCGTACGCTCGCCGACATTCTTGACTCACCCACAACGGGGAAACTGCCGAGCAAACGGGCATTCGAGATTGTCGAGCAGATCGGCAAGGCGCTCGCGTATGCACATCGCTGTGGCATCGTGCATGCCGACATCAAGCCGGGCAATGTGATGATCATGCCGAACGGTGATGCCAAACTGTTTGATTTCGGAGTGGCGCGCGTACGGCAAAAGCAGATCGAAGATCGTCAGGCCTTCGATCCGGGTGTCATGGGCCTGCTCACATTGGCCTATTCGAGCATGCAAGTATTAACCGGAGAAGATCCGACACCGTCAGACGATGTGTTCTCGCTCGGCTGTTTGCTGTATCGACTCATTGCCGGATACCGGGTATTTGGTCCGCGGAACGCTGCCGAAGCCGCCGCCGAAGGCATGCAGCCGCAGTGTCCCCAGGGCCTGAGCGAAGCGCGCTGGCGCGTCCTGAAAAAAGCGTTGGCGTATTCCCGTGTGGCTCGATTTGATTCCGTGAGTGACTTTATCGCGGCACTCGATATCGGTGTCAACGAACCGATCGCACTGACAGTTCCGATTCGCGGGGATCTGCATCTGCACGACGACTCGCACGGAACAGGTCACTTCATTTTTGGTGTGGTGGTATTGCTTGGTTTGCTTGCCGGTGTCGGCTATCAATACGGATTGCTCGATGATGTTGTGGAGAGAATCCGGCCTGGCGAAGAGACTGTAGTTTCGCTGCCGCCGGTCGAAGACAATTCGGTAGCGCCAGTCGAATCCGTCGTTGCGACAACCGGCTTGCCAGAAGAAGAACCAGCGGCAACCCTGACGGCTGATGACGCTGTCGCGCCTCCGGATTTGGTTGTGGCCGAAATCAGCGATGGTCTGCCAGTTGCGGAGATTAACGAGGCGGCGGAAGAAACAGCGTTGCCGGAAGAAACTGCGGCCGAGGTTGCCCCTGTTTTGGTGGATTTTTCGCAGCTGCCACCACCGACGACCGAATTGCGGATCGAACTGGGCACTGAAAGAATCGCTGCATCGTCCGTCACTATGCGTGAAGGGCATGCTGCGATCATTATTGACGTTGTTCGAGACGACATCAGTTCCGCGCTGACCTTGCGGCTCGAAGAAATTGGCTTCAGCGGCAATCGCTCACCCTGGTTGGCCGGTGAATATGCCATCAGCGAAGGCGAGTTTGTCGAGTTCCCGGTCGGTCAGGAACGGGCGCGGGTCACTCTGGCAATGCGTACCGATCCATTGCGCGAAGCAGATCAACAATCGACGTTGCGACTGCGCGAGGTTGAAAACGCCAGCTCCGATCTTGCGACGCTGACCGTTTTTCTCGAGGACGACGACCAGCGCGCCTTCGAAGCAACCCTGCCGGTCAACACCGTTGCGTTTGCCGTTAGCCAGATTTCCGTGCAGGAACGTGATCCCGCGGTGCAAATCAATAGTCAGCGCTTCAATCCGGACGATACGCGGCTCGTCGTTGCTTACTTCTTGCGCGACATTACTGCAACGCAAGGCGAGGACTATTTCGCGCCGGGAACCAATACGATCGAATTCGGACCGCATCAACGTAGTGCACGACTATTGATTCCGCTCGTCCAGGACTTCGTGTTCGAGGACAATGAAGCATTCAGTATCGAGCTCGCGACCGCAGAATCTGTTGCGGATGTCGACGTCTACTGACGGACTGCAATCATTATTCGAGATGACGATTCCTAGTGTCCCGTTTGATTAGTTCGTTTACTTTCACGCGTCGGCATGCTGTTTAGCGCGGTTGGTCGCAGC
>JAQCGO010000060.1 GCA_027618995.1 Pseudomonadota bacterium
GCCCAGGTCCAGCACGTCATAGAGCAATGGGGTCAGCGTGCCATAAAAAACAATCGCCGCCGCAACCACGAGCAACACGTTGTTCAGCAGCAAAAACGTCTCGCGCGACAGCAATTGAAAACCCGCGTCGGAGTCCAAATCCGGCGCACGCATCGCGTACAGGACGAGCGCGCCGACGATCACGATGCCGAGAAAGGTCAGAATGAAAAATCCGCGTGCCGGGTCGGTGGCGAAAGCGTGCACACTGACGAGAATGCCGGAGCGCACCAGGAACGTGCCGAGCAGGCTGAGTGAAAACGCGCTGATCGCCAGCAACAGGGTCCAGCTCTTGAACAGACCGCGCTTTTCCGTGACCGCCAGCGAATGTATCAGCGCCGTCCCCATGAACCACGGCATGATCGATGCGTTCTCAACCGGGTCCCAGAACCACCAGCCACCCCAGCCGAGTTCGTAATACGCCCACCAGCTGCCGAGTGCGATGCCGACCGTCAGGAAAGCCCACGCCACCGTCGTCCAGGGGCGCGTCCAGCGCGCCCATTTCTGGTCGAGGTTACCGCTGAGCATGGCCGCGATGGCAAACGCGAATGCCACCGAGAAGCCAACGTAGCCGACGTACAACAGCGGCGGGTGAATCACGAGCCCGGGGTCCTGCAGCAACGGATTCAGATCTGCACCGTCCATCGGCGGTGACGCCAGCCGCAGAAACGGATTCGACGTCAATAACGTGAACAGAAGAAAACCCGTCGACAAAAGGCCAAGTACACCGATAACACGAGCAGAAAACTGCGGCGGCAGTTCGCCGCTGAACCTGCCGACCGCCACGGTCCATGCCGCCATGAGCAGCACCCAGAGCAACAACGATCCCTCGTGTGCGCCCCAGACGGCTGAAATCTTGTAGGCCGTCGGCAGTGCGAGCTGTGAATGCGACGCCACGTAGGCCACGGAAAAATCACTCTGCAGGAACGACCAGGTGAGACAGGCAAACGAGATCGCGACGAACAGGAATTGCCCCTCCGCCGCCGCACGCGCGACTGACATCATCGCGGCGTCGCCGCGATGCGCGCCGAGCAACGGCAGAATGCCCTGGCAAAGAGCAAGGCATAAGGCAAGAATCAGTGCGAAGTGACCGAGTTCAGGAATCATGGGTTATTACATTCGCCCGAGCCCTGACTCAGGCCGGCTGTCTGTTCGCTCACGTGCTCTGCCAGCGATTCCGCGACTTCGGGCGCCATATAATTTTCGTCATGCTTGGCGAGAATCGTGTCCGCAACGAATTCACCATCGACTGCCATGCGACCGTGCGCAACGACACCCTGGCCCTCGCGAAACAGGTCGGGCAATACGCCGGTGTAACTGACCGGCAACTCGCAGCGTAGGTCAGTGATTCGAAATCGCATCTGCAGCGAGCCTGGCTCGCGCCGCACACTGCCGTCGACCACCAGACCGCCGACCCGAAAATTGCGATCGGCGGGGTATTCGCCGGCGACCACATCCGAGACGGCAATGAAGAACATCATGTTGTCGTCCAGCGCGCGCAGCGTCAGGCCAGCGGCAAGAGCAATACCACCCAGTGCGAGCCCAACCGCCAGCATTCGTTGTCGACGCGGTGTCATTCCGTGTCTCCCAGTGCTTTCACTCGCACCTCTATATCCCGGTAAACGTGGCGATGCCTTGTTCGTGCACGCCATTCACAAATGACCAGCACAATCGCAGTCAACGCGAAGCAACTCCACACATACAAACCGTACGGCCCCATTAGTCCTCCACCAGTTAGCGCTTGCCGTTGCCGGACAGAATCAAGTCCCGCACCCAGCGCTTGCGTCGTTCACGAAACAGCACTTCCGCGCGCAGACGGCGTAGCAGCAATGCGCCGAAAACGAGAGTAAATCCGAAAATCATGGCGAGCAGCGGATACAACATCGCCGCATCCATTGCCGGTCCGCCTTTCCTCACCAGGGTCGACCCCTGGTGCAAGGAGCTCCACCATTCGACCGAAAAGTGGATGATCGGTACGTTGACGGCGCCAACCATGGCCAGTACTGCGCTGGCCCGATCCGCCTTGCTCGTATCATCGATCGAGTTACGCAGAGCCATATAGCCGAAATAGAGAAACAGCAATACGAGTTCCGAAGTAAGCCGCGGATCACCCCACTCCCACCACGTGCCCCACATCGGACGCCCCCAGATTGAGCCCGTCGCCAAAGCGAGAAACGTGAACGAGGCCCCGAGCGGCGCCACGGCAGCCGCGACAGCATGCGCGAGCTTCATGCGCCAGATCAGGCCGATGCCAGCGCTGACTGCCATGATCATGTAAGCCATCATCGAGAGATAAGCGGCCGGCACGTGCACGTAAATAATGCGAAACGCGTCGCCCTGCTGATAGTCCGCCGGAGCCACAAACAGGCCTGCGTATGTCCCGTAGGCGAGCAGCAACAGCCCCGGCATCGCGAACCAGGGGATCAGGTTTATGGCGATACGATAGAAGTGTGGCGGCGATGCCAGCCTGTGCAGGAATTTCCACATGCGCGAATTCTACTCGTTACTGATTCGTAATGCGGCTGCAGTTGCGAATGGTGCGATCGATAACATCAACAGGACATAAGCACCGAGAAAGTACAGCCCTCCGGCAACCCCATCACCGGCAGCGACCAGCGACACGGTACGTGCACCAAAAATGAGGACCGGCATCGCCAACGGCAAAATCAACAAACTTAGTAACGCCGTGCCACGATGCAATCCCACCGTCAGAGCTGCGCCAACAGAGCCCAGCAAACTGAGGCTGATCGTACCAAGCAACAGCGTCAGCATCAGGACACCGGTCACGGATAGCGACAATTGGTAAGTCATTGCGATGACCGGTGACACGAGTACGAGCGGCAGGCCACTGCTCAACCAGTGCGCGGCCGACTTGCCCAGTGCCAACGCCGCCAATGGCACCGGACTCACCAGCATTTGCTCGAGACTGCCATCCTCATGATCGGACAGGAACAGGCTGTTCAGGGACAACAGGGTTGCCAGCAGCGCGGCGACCCAAAGCACACCAGGTCCGATCGATTGCAATTGCTCCGTACCCGGCCCGATTACCAAGGGAAACAACGCAGCCACCATGGCGAAAAAAAACAGTGGATTGAGTACATCTCCGGGCCGTTTCACGGCCAGTGACACATCGCGCACGATCAGGGCCAACAAGCCCGTGGAAATGTCCGGCAATTGCTCGTCCTGAATCGTCATTGCAGGCGAATCCTTTTTACCGGCGCATCAAGGTCGAAGTCCTGGTGTGCAGCAACAATTGCCATGCCACCCTTCGCCAGGTGCTGACCCACTATTTTCACGACCAGATCGCGACCTTCGGCATCGAGATTTGCCGTAGGCTCGTCCATCATCCATACGGTCGCTGACGACAGCAGCAGACGCGCCAATGCAACCCGGCGCTGTTGACCGGCCGACAATGATCTGACGGGCAATCGGGTCAGGCGATTCAGGCCAAGCTGTTTCAGCACTGTTGCGAACTCGACCTCAGCCTGCAGCCGGAGCGCTGCTTCATAGCGCAGGTTCTCGACCAGTGTCAGATCGCCCTTCAGGCCCGGTTTGTGCGACATCCAGACCATCGAATTCTGAAAGGATTGGCGCTCCCTCAGCAACGGTGTCCCGTTCCAGCGCACTGTGCCGGACTCCAGTTCCAGCAACCCGGCGATAGCCCGCAGCAGACTGGTTTTGCCGCTACCGTTGCTGCCCTCGAGCAACAACAACTCGCCGGGATTTAGCGCAAAGCCTAGTCCCTTAAAAAGGCAACGCTGGCCGCGGTATAGCGTGAGGTGATCCGCAGATAACTGCACAGTCAATGCCTTACGTTCTGACGCCGGTAGCAGACAGTTCCAAATTTCAAGATATACACCTTTATTTTCATAACTTTATCGGTATTTCTTAAAATATAACTCATAATGTATTCGGCCCTTTTGATGCAGAAAGGAATCCCAAAATTCGGCTTACATAAATTCCAGCCTGTCCGTAAACTATCCAGCCCGGCAAAGATTGGCACATAACAAGATGCCGGAACCCAAGATTACCGAATTTCACGTGACAAAGTGATTGTGAGTCAACGCTAATGGATTTAGCCGCCGCCGGCCTGAAGGAACAACCTTTCCCGACCCACGGGAAAGCGACGGCGACCGTTCAATATTGGTCACAGCAGCAAGCACTCAAAGTCCTTAACGCGACGCGCGAAACCCGTAACGGCCTGTGCCTGTTGCAGGGCCCGGCCTTGTCGGGCAAGTCAACGATCATCCGGCAATTCGTTGAGGCTTTGCCTGGCGATGTCGCTATCGCTGTCGTCGACGGCAACAGACTGAATACGACGGGTCTGCTTGAGGCCATATTGCGACAGTTCGGATACGTTCTTGAATACAGCTCCATCAGTGAATTGCTCGCCATGGTTCGGGTATTCGCAGTACAACAGGCATCGTCGCTTGAAGCACCGATTCTGGTGGTCGAAAATACGCACGCATTGAATCCAAGTGCGCTGCGTGCCCTGTGCGAACTGGCAGATTTCAATGTGCGCGGCAAAAGTGCATTGAAAATGATCCTCGTGAGCGATCGGCCCCTGATGCACATCATCGAATCGGCGCCCATGGAAGGTATCCGCAAGCGGCTGACCCATGATTTCCACCTGCACCCGATGAGCAGTGCGGATGCAATCGACTACCTGCAAAGTAAACTGCAGGCAGCGGGCAGCAGCATCCTTGAGTTCATATTTCCAACGGCCGTTTGCACGGCGCTCTGGCGCGCATCCGGCGGCTGGCCCGGGATTCTCGATCGCCTGGCACTGTTAACACTCGCAAAAGTCGAAACCCTGCCCGCGTCGATCGATCTGATCGAAAAACCGATGCTGCCGAAAGGCACCTGGAATGACGGCCTCGACCCTGCCGCAACCGGCGCAAGCGTTCCACCGGACCTGCCGAGCCTGCACGTTTCGTTGAACGGCGACACGCTGCAAGAAATGACGCTCGAGAAATCGCGGATGATCATTGGCCGCTCCGAACACAACGATATTCCGTTGGAGAGCAAATTCATCAGCCGGCATCATGCGATGTTGGTGCGGCACGGCAGCGCCACCTTCCTGATGGACCTCAATAGCACCAATGGGACCTTCGTCAATTCAAAGCGCATATCCAACTACGTCCTGGTTCACGATGACGTCATAACGATTGGCCATCACCACATCAAGTTCGTCGACCCGCATGCGACGACGCGCAGCACGCTGGACGGTGACCAGTTCGCTGATACGGCGATCATGAAAACTCTGGACGACATGCGCAGGCTGCTGGCGCAGGAAAACACGGCCATCCTCATGGCCCAATCGGATGATCAGGCCAGTTCCGGAAATCAGTCGTAAAGTTTTTCCTTGAAGTGCTTGCGGCACACCGACACATAGCGATCATTGCCGCCGATCTCAATTTGTGAGCCCTCGCGGACTGCGTTGCCATCGGCATCGAAACGCACAACCATCGTCGCCTTGCGCCCACAGTGACAGATTGCCTTGAGTTCGTTCAGGTTGTCAGCCCACGCCAGCAGGTACTTGCTGCCTTCAAAGGGCTCACCGCGGAAATCCGTACGTAAGCCATAGGCCAGCACCGGGATACCCAGCTTGTCGGTCACTTCGCTCAGTTGAAAAACCTGCTCCCGGGTCAGAAACTGTGCCTCGTCGATCAGCACGCAACTGAGGGCCGCACTCTCGTGCCCGCTTGCGACGATGGTCAGCAGGTCGTCTTCGGTGCGAAAGATGGTCGCTTCCACCGTAATGCCAATCCGCGACGTCACCTTGCCGACACCGTAGCGATCATCCAGATCGGGCGCCAGCACCAGGGTCCGCATGCCGCGTTCCCTGTAGTTATAGCTGGACTGCAATAATGCCGTCGACTTGCCGGCATTCATTGACGAGTAATAGAAATAGAGTTTTGCCATGGCGCACTAGTGTGCCGCAAGGCGCCAACCATCTCCAGCATAGCGATGGTCGGGATTGCGACGGACCAACCGCGGCTAGCTGGCGGGCAACAGTCGGTACAGAATGCTACGTAAATTGCGGCGACGTGGTTTCACGCAGGCATTGCAGAGCGATCGCGGCGTATGCCGTTCTGACAGGATCTGCGGCACCGGGGTAACTATCCCGGCGCGCAGACAACTGCTGCAAATGACGAGGTCGGACAACAATCCGAGCAAGCGGTAATCCACATTGCTCTCCGCCTTCGACGTTTTCATTGTGCATCTCCGTGGGACTTGCTTCGTTGTCCCAAAACACACAAAGAATGTCTAGCAACACATTGGTTTGTTAAAGAAGTGTGACCGAATTCACACTCGAATCGGTCATGGTGCCCAGAGCCGGAGTCGAACCGGCACGGCCTTGCGGCCAACGGATTTTAAGTCCCGTTTTTGTTGCTTAGTTGCGCAAAACAACACAACCAGCCACCCACGCAACCCTTATATTAACTCACTTACTGGTAGTTCACCGTAGTTGTAGGTATGTGCTGCTTTGTGCGGTCTACTGCACCCTCACTGCACCCTACCCTGAAAAACCGTCCTCAGACGCGCTGTAGCGCCCGCCAACGGACTTTTAGTCCGCTGCGATAGCTGCCCCCTCCCCCTCAAGGCTTGTATCACTTGTGGAGTAGCCCTTTGTTCTTTGGTTAGCACTGTGGGTAGCAATTCGCGCAGAAATGGCCTTGTTTGGCTCTTAGCGACCAGTAAGCCAGATCA
>JAQCGO010000022.1 GCA_027618995.1 Pseudomonadota bacterium
AGGGATGTAACCGGCGCACTGGTTGATCTCGGCATGTATGCAGCACATGTGCACAGCGAACGTTTCGGCGTGCCGCGCAAGTCCAAAGCGGCGCCTGCCAGCGTCGCACGCAAGGCGGCCGAGCATGCGCAGATCACGGTGATCATGGATGGCCACCAGAAGTCGTTCGACATGGAGCGCGACGACGCGAATATTGTCGATGCCGCCGCTGCACACGGCATCGAGCTGCCGTATTCGTGCAAGGGCGGCGTCTGTGCGACCTGCCGCTGCCATGTTCGCGCGGGCGAGGTTACGATGGAAACCAACTACGGTCTCGAGCCGTGGGAAGTGGCTAAGGGGTTTGTGCTGGCCTGCCAGTCGCGGCCAGTCAGCGAGTCGATCATCCTCGACTACGACAAGCTGTAGCCGGCGACGATTGGCGCGTATTCGAAAGGATCGACCTGGAACAAGCGGTAGAATCCAAAGCATCTATGGTCGTACCTCTTGAAAAAGCTGCCCCCATGAGCAACGAACGGCAAAGCTCGTTTAGCTACGAGGACCTGATGCAATGCACCATGGGCAAGGTGTTTGGCCCGACCAATGGCAAGCTTCCCAAGCCACCGATGTTGATGACCGACCGGATTCCGCTGATCACGGACGTTGGTGGCAAGTTCGACAAGGGTGAGATCAAGGCCGAACTCGATATCAATCCCGGGTTGTGGTTTTTTGACTGCCATTTCGAAGGCGACCCCGTAATGCCCGGTTGCCTCGGCCTCGATGCGATGTGGCAACTGGTCGGGTTCTACCTGGTCTGGCTTGGCCTCGAGGGCCGCGGTCGCGCGCTCGGTGTCGGTAACGTGAAATTTACCGGGCAGGTTCTGCCGACGGCCAAGCTCGTCACGTTGCAGATCGATATCAAGCGCATTATTACGCGCAAGCTGAACATGGCCATTGCGGACGGCAGCATGTACGTTGACGGTCGCGAGATTTACACGGCCGAAGATCTGCGCGTCGGCCTCTTTACTTCCACCGAAAACTTTTAGGATCTGAGCATGCGGCGTGTTGTCGTCACGGGTCTCGGTGCGATTTCCTGCATCGGCAATAACCAGCAAGAGATCCTCGACTCGCTGAAAAACGGGCGCTCGGGAATTGTGTTTAATGAGTCGTTCGCCGAGATGGGGCTGCGCAGCCATGTTTCCGGTACCTGCAACATCGATCCGGCGGAGCACATCGATCGCAAGGTGTTTCGATTCATGGGTGACGCGGCTGCGTACGCTTACCTGTCGATGCAACAGGCTGTCGAAGACGCTGGTCTTGAAGAAAGCGACGTCTCGAACGTGCGCACGGGGTTGATCGCCTCATCCGGTGGCGCCTCGGCACGCGAAATTGTCCGGGCGGCCGATGTACTACGAGATCGCGGCGTACGCAAGATTGGGCCGTACTCGGTGACCAAGACCATGAGCAGTTCGATCTCCGCGTGTCTTGCTACACCGTTCAAGATCAAAGGCCTCAACTATTCGCTGACGTCGGCGTGCGCCACCAGTGCGCACTGCATCGGTGTCGGCGCTGAACAAATTCAGTTTGGTAAACAGGACGTCATTTTCGCCGGTGGCGGCGAAGAGCTCGACTGGTCGCTGGCCTGCCTGTTCGACGGCATGGGTGCGTTGTCCTCGAGTTACAACGATGCTCCGGCGACCGCGTCGCGCCCTTACGACGCAACCCGCGATGGCTTTGTCATCGCCGGTGGTGGTGGCATGGTTGTGCTCGAGGAACTCGAGCATGCCAAAGCGCGCGGCGCGAAGATTTACGCCGAGCTCGTCGGCTTCGGCTCGACCTCGGATGGCTACGACATGGTCGCGCCCTCAGGTGAGGGTGCGCAGCGCTGTATGCAAATGGCGAAAGCCACGGTCGATGGTCCGATCGACTACATCAATACGCACGGCACCAGTACTCCCGTGGGCGACGTCAAGGAACTCGAAGGCATGCGTGCGGTATTTGGCGAGAACGTGCCGCGCTTTGGTTCATCAAAGTCCCTGTGTGGCCACTCGCTGGGCGCGACCGGCGCGCAGGAAGCCATTCATTGCCTGTTGATGCTCAAGCATGATTTCATCGCACCGTCGATTAACGTAAATGACCCGGATCCTGCCGTACAAGGCATGCCATTGGTGACTGAGCTGGTCGAGAATGCCGGCATTCGAACGGCCATAAGCAACAGTTTCGGTTTCGGTGGCACCAACGGCACGCTCGTATTTCAGAAAAACTGAGCGACGGGCATAATGCCCGGCATGAAAATCGAAACGATCAGCAGAACCCGCTGCTTTGGTGGCACGATGGGCTTTTACAGTCACCAGTCCCAGGTCAATAACTGCATGATGCGCTTCTCGGTGTTTGCGCCGCCGGCAGCCGAGCACGGCCTGGTGCCGGTGCTGACGTTTCTGTCGGGCCTGACCTGTACCGAAGAAAATTTCATGGTGAAAAGCGGCGCGCAACTCGTGGCCGCCGAGCTTGGCATCATGCTCGTATCACCCGACACGAGCCCGCGCGGTGATGGGGTTGCTGACGATCCGGACGGCGCCTACGACTTCGGGCTCGCGGCGGGCTTTTACCTCAACGCCACCCAGCCACCCTGGTCGCAGCACTATCAGATGTACGACTACGTGACGACGGAGCTGCAGCAGGTCGTGTTCGGGAATTTCCCTGGTGATGCGGAGCGCCACGGCCTTACCGGTCACTCCATGGGCGGGCACGGTGCGTTGACGATTGGTCTTCGCAATCCCGATATTTTCAATTCCGTGTCGGCGTTCGCACCGATTTGTACGACCCTGCACAGCCCGTGGGGACAAAAGGCGCTGACTCATTACCTCGGCGAGGACAGGTCGGCGTGGCTGCCATACGACGCCTGCGACGTGGCGCGCAATGTTGTCGATGGTGCACTGCGCAGCAAGATTCTCATCGACCAGGGGCTCGACGACACCTGGCTGGCAGAACAACTGAAGCCGGAACTGTTCGAGGCGGCCTGTGCCGAGAGTGGCCTGCCGGTCGAAGTTCGGCGCCACGCCGGCTACGATCACGGGTACTACTTCATCTCGACATTCATCGAGGATCATTTGCGCTATCACGCCGACTTGCTCGGCGCCTGACGCGGCAACGTCCAGTGGAGCAATGGCTGGTACTTGCTGCGGTGATGCTGGCGACCGGCTGTGTCGCTGGCGTACTCGCGGGACTGTTCGGCATCGGCGGTGGCATCGTGATCGTGCCGGTCCTCGAAGGCGCGCTAGGCATTCTTGGTGTTGATCCGGCCATTCGAATGCACATTGCGGTCGCGACTTCGCTGGCGACGATCATCCCGACGTCGATTGCATCGACGCTCGCGCACCACCGGAAAAACGCGGTTGACTTCAATATTGTCAGGCGCTGGGCGATATTTGTGCTGCTGGGTTCTTTGCTCGGCACCTGGCTCGCGGTGCAGCTCACGAGCGACACGCTCGCGCTGGTTTTTGCCACGCTCGCATTTCTTGTCGCCCTGAAAATGATCTTCCTGCCGAATGCCCGCAACCTCACGGCGGCGGTGCCACGCGGTTTCTGGGTGCCCATCATTCCCGGCTTTATCGGTTGTGCGTCAAGCATGATGGGCATCGGCGGCGGCACGTTTTCAGTCATGATATTAACGCTGTTCAATCAGCCGATACATCGTGCGGTCGGCACGGCCGCCTTGCTCGGACTCGTCATCAGTTTGCCCGGCACGATCGGGTTCGTACTCACCGGTTTGAACGATGCGCGTCTGCCGCCCGGAAGCCTGGGATATGTGAACCTGATCGGCCTGGCACTGATAGCACCTGCGACGGTGTTGACCGCTCCGCTGGGCGCGAAGCTCGCGCATCGGTTTTCGGCAGCACGCCTGAGCATGTTGTTCGGCATCTTCTTGTTGCTTGCCGCCGGCAGACTCGTCCTCGCGTCCGGAGAGGTCGAGCCTGACCCGGCCATTGAGTGTTTCGATTGCGCCACGTAGCTTTCCCTACTGGCCCTGATCGTGGTTTAGGCGCAGAGTATCGCCACTATGCAGTATCTGATTAGAGTACTGTCGGGCCTGACGATTCTTGCGGTCGCCGCGCTTGCCTGGTCGGCCGACCTGGAGAAGGGTCTGGCTGCCTATGACGTAGGCGACTACGAAACTTCGTTGGCCGAATGCCAGCCGCTGGCAGACGCGGGCGATCCCGCAGCACAATTCTGTGTTGGCAGGCTGTACGCGAACGGCTTTGGTGTGACGATGGATGATGCTCTTGCGCTGCAGTGGTATGGCGCGGCGGCGGCGCAGGGCCATAGCGAGGCGCAGTTCAATCTCGCGGTATTCACCGAGAACGGCTGGGGCGTCGCCATGGACAGCGTGGAGGCCACGAAGTGGTATCGGCTTGCAGCGGGTCAGGGCTTCGTGCAGGCGCAGTCAACACTGGCGAAGAATTTTCAGTTTGGTCGCGGCGTCGATAAAGACTTTGTTGAGGCCTACAAGTGGTACGCAGTCGCCGA
Source organism: Pseudomonadota bacterium (assembly GCA_027618995.1). Classification (GTDB taxonomy): domain Bacteria; phylum Pseudomonadota; class Gammaproteobacteria; order Steroidobacterales; family Woeseiaceae; genus UBA1847. Next base: position 4,504 of record JAQCGO010000022.1, read on the forward strand.
CCAAGGCGGCGACTTTGCCGCGCAGACCGGGCTGGATGAAGTTGCGGCGGAAATATCGCCCGAGCAACTGGCCGAGGCGAAGTAGCAGGTACAGCAATGGCTCGCGGAACACGGGGCACCGGCCGCGCAATAGTCAGCCAGGCAGTGAATCGATCAGTTGTTCCATCTTGCGGCGCGTGGCTGCGTCCGGCAGCTCGCCATAGGCTGCGCCCATGTTATCGAGCATGTGTTTCGCCTTGCTGGTTGCCGGTGTCACTGAGGTCACGGCCGGGTGCGCAGCGACATACTTGATAAAAAACCGGCCCCAGGTATCGGCGCCGAATTCCTGCGCCCACACAGGAACGTCCATGCCGCTTACGCGGCCAAACAGGCTGCTGCGCCCGAACGGCACGTAGACGAGTACGGCGATGCCAAGTTCTGCTGCAAGCGGCAGAACACGTTCGGCCGAGGTGCGATTGTCGAGCGCATAGTCGACGCCGATGAAATCGAGCGGGTGATCGCGCATTGCTTTTTCAAGTTCCGCATAGCGCCCGGTCTGCGTCACGGTCGTACCCGTGTAGCGAATCTGGCCATCTTCCTTGAGTTCCTGGAGCAGCGGCATCTGCGTTGCCAGGTCGCCAAGATTGTGTACCTGGATCAGGTCGATCGGGTTCTTCCCAAGGTATTTGAATGACTGTTCCAGCTGCGCGCGTGCCTGTCTTTCGTCAGCGCGACTGCCGCCGCGTCCCGCGACGTTGACTTTGCTAGCCCAGAAAATCTTGTCGGTCATCCCGGCGTCGCGGGCAATCTGGCCGGCAACCTGTTCGGCAGCGCCATAGGACGGTGCGGTGTCGAGGACGGTGCCGCCATTGTCGAGCATCGTCTGCATTACGTCCCTGAGTGCCGAAACGTCCTGCTGGTCCGCGATCTGGCGAAAACTTGCGGAGGTACCCAAGCCGACAATGGGCAACTTCTCGCCGGTCTTCGGGATCGCGCGCGCCATCAACTTGCTGCTTTCGAAGGCCTGCAACAGGCTAGTCGGTAGTGCGCAGGCGGCCGCGGCAAGGGCGCTGTTCTTGAGATATTCGCGTCGCGTCAACATGATCGATTCCGGCCTGGTAGGCCGAACGAAGACTACTGAGCGGCGGGGCGCTTCGTCAACCAGGCCAGCAGCAGCCGTATCTGGGTGTCGTCGAGGCGTGCGCCAAAGGCCGGCATCTCGCCGCTGCGACCGTTGCCGATCGACTCCTGCAACGCAGAAGATATTGAACTGCGCCTCCCCGGGATGCCCATCAGCTGCATCTTTGCTTTTAATTGAATCAGAGCGCTGCCTGTTTTGCGAATTCCAGGCTGATTGCAGGAGGCCGCCATGTTGTGGGAGGGAGCCATGCCCGCGACATCGATGGTTCGCCCGCATGGCGGCCTCCCACAGCATGGTCCCCTCCCACAGCATGGCCTCCCACGGCGTGGTCTAAAGCCAATTTCAGGCTAGTCGAGCCGTTTCGAGAAACGCAGCGCCGCCGCGGTAATCGTGACGACCGAGAACGTCGCGCGATAGAGCAATGCACCCGGCATATCGCCGAGACTGGCTTCGCGCAGCATGATGCCGCGCGTCAGGCGTATGAAGTGCGTGATCGGTAACGCCTCACCAATATATTGCGCAAAGCGCGGCATGCCGTCGAATGGAAACACGAATCCGGACAACAGTATTGACGGCAGGATCAGGAAAAAGGTCATCTGCATGGCCTGAAACTGGCTCTTGACGGCGGTCGATACGAACAATCCGAGCGCGAGGTTGGCTGCGATGAACAGCGATGCGGCCAGGTACAAATCGAGCACGCTGGCGCGCGCGGCAGCGATCTGTTCGCTGCGTGGTCCGCGTACCAGTTCGTCGAGGCGAGCCTGTAACTGGCGCAACGCTGCTTCCGCTTCCGCTTCTGCGAGACGTGCTGTCGCGCGACGCGCATCCTGACGCAACAGCAGCTGGCCGGCTGTGACGGTCTCGCCCTCGGCGACCGGTATGTCAACAATCGGTTCTGCCGCTTCGATGGTCAGTTCAATCCGGTCGGAGGCCAGTTCACCGACGACGCGAGTATTGTTCGAGTCAGAATCGCAGGCTGCCAAAAACATAACGGCCGGAATCAGGACGAGTACGGTACGAGCTTTCATGTTGTGTGGCCTTTTAGATGTGAGATCAGCAAATCAATCTGCGTTTCGATCAGTCGGTCGGTGTCAATCGGTTGTTTGCTGAACAACAGATTGAAGATGACCGAAAAGATCACGGGCATGACGAACAGGGCTGGCTGCTCGCTGACGGTGGACCTCTGAAATTCGCCGCTCTGGACACCGTGCCACAACAGTTCATTGATCGCGCCGAGTCCGTGCGACACCACGTTGTCCCAGTAGAACTGCACGAGGTCCGGGTGCTTCGGTCCCTCGGCAACCATCAGTCGAACGATGACGCTGATGGGCGAGCCGGGCACTTGCCGTGCAAAGTCGAGGAACGGCCCGCGCAGGAACTTTTCGCTGGACATGTCCGAGGTTTCGATAATCTTGATCAGCGTGTCGATCCTTGGCATCACAAAACTCCGGACGACGGATTTGAACAGTTCTTCCTTGGTCTTGAAGTACAAATAGAGCAGACCCTTGCTGACGCCGGCGCGTTTCGCGACCTCGTCGACGCGGGTCGCTGCGTAGCCGTTTTTCGCAAACGCCTCGAGTGCCGCGGCGGTAATTTCCTCCGGCCGGTCCTCCTTGCGACGCTGATAGCGCGGTTGATTCATCGCGTGTCTCGTTACTGACCCATGAGTCAGCAACTACACTTAATGACCCGCGGGTCAGCAAGCTTTTGGTGCATAATGTGGCCCCATGTTTACCTACATTGATTCTACGGTCCGCGAGCGCCTGGTCGCCGCGGGCAAGCTCGTGCGCATCGATCGTGAAGGAATCGCGGTCGCGGGCGATGCATCGAATGGCGGTGACACGATCAGCATTCTGGGCCCGATACCACTGCCGGTCGCTTTCGGTACGGAACGCTTTGGCGCGCAGTGGTATGCCTGTGTGCGCAATACCCAGTTGTCGCAGGTCGAACACCTGGCCGAAACATTGCGTGCGCAAAAGGCGCAGGAGTCTTTCGCGACGCTTGCGACATCAATGGCGGTCAACAGTGTGTTGCTGTTCGGTGAGCCGGCGGCGTCGGGCAATCCGCTCGTGCGCGTGCATTCGAGTTGCTTGACGGGTGATGTGTTCGGCTCGGAACGTTGCGAGTGCGGGCCACAATTGCAATCAGCGATCAAGCTCATTGATGCCGACCCGCAAGGTGGCATTCTCGTGTATATGTCCGGTCACGAAGGCCGCGGCATAGGATTGTGGGCCAAAGCGGCGACCTACCTGTTGCAGGATGGCGGTGAAAACACCTACCAGGCGAATCAATCGCTGGGATTGCCCGACGACTCGCGCGACTTCAGCGATGCGGCGTCATTGATTAAATATTTTCGTGGCACCGGGCCGTTTCGACTGCTGACCAACAACCCGAAGAAGATTGATGACCTGGTAGCGGCAGGTCTCAGCAACATCACACCGGTGAAACACGTGTTTGGTGTCACTGAGGCGAACAAGCGCTACCTCGCGGCGAAACAGGACTGGGGGCACAAGCTGTCGGAGGAAGACATCAAGTAGAGTGTCGCCCGCATGGCGGCCTCCCACGGTGCGGCTTCCCACAGCATGGCGGCCTCCCACAGTGCGGCCTCCCACGGTGCGGCCTCCCACAACGTTACTGGCGCCAAATACGCAGATTGCCCGGATTCATTTCGAAGTTCGAACGAAACGGGTTGATGTCGATGCCACCGCGCCGCTGGTAACGGGCATACACAGAAAGCTCCGTCGGTCGACACCGCCGCAGGATGTCCACGAACATGCGCTCGACACAGGCTTCGTGAAAATCATTGTGCTCGCGATATGACACGATGTACTTGAGTAAACTCGCGTGATCGATCTGTGGTCCCGTGTAGGTGATCAGGACACTGCCGATATCGGGCTGGCTGGTGACAGGGCATAAGCTGCGCAACAGGTGCGAGTGCAGTTGCTCGCTGACGATCGCGCCACCGGCAGACAGCAAACTCGCATCGACCTCAAACACATCGCAATTCGTTGCACTGCTATCGATGCAATGGCCTGCCGGTGTGTTAAGTGGCAATGCCTGATCTGAAGAGAAAAGTCGTACCGCAACAGTAGCGCCGGCGCTGTTGCTGAGGTCTCGCACAATGACTTCGCGAACCTCGTCGGCGGTCGCATAGCGACTCATCGTAAACGAATTCAGATACAGCTTGAGTGACTTGGATTCGATCAGGCAGAGCGAATCAAACGGCACGCGAAACTCGGCTGCGGCGATCTGTGGCACGCCGGACTCGTTCAGCCAGGTCAGCTCCCAGGCATTCCATATGTCTGTGCCGAAAAACGGAAAAGTATCTTCTAAATCAGGTAGTTGACGGCTATCCGCGCGCGAAATCGCGAACAGCAGCCCCGGGTCGTACTGACGGGTGTAGTCGGTGGCTTTGCCTAATGGTGAATCGCGGTTCATGGGCAGAGTTTACGGTGTTACTCAGGTACAATACCGGCCTTTTTAGCGGCAGGAAACTCTCGCCAGGCCTATGTGTCCAGCAGACAAACTAAGTAACATCGAGCGCGGTTACATCATTTTACCGGTCAGTGAGCCGCATGATGAAGTCCCAGTGGCGTTGATCGACCGGCATGATCGATAGCCGGTTGCCGCGACGCGTCAGGATCATGTCTGCCAGCGTCGCATGCGACTTGATTTCAACCAGCGTTATCGGGCGTTCGAGTTTGCGTACAAATTCGACGTCGACCAGTATCCAGCGTGGTTCATCCGGGGTGCTTTTCGGGTCGTAATATTTTGATGTCCGGTCGAATTGTGTGGGGTCGGGGTAGGGCTGGCTGCACACACGTGCAATGCCAACAATGGCCGGTTGCTCGCAGCTCGAGTGATAGAAAAAGATTTCGTCGCCGATTCGCATGTCGTCGCGCATCATGTTGCGCGCCTGGTAGTTGCGAATGCAGTCCCAATTTTCGCGGCCTCTGCTCGCGAGGTCGTCAATGCTGAATACGTCGGGTTCTGACTTCATCAACCAGTGATTCATCGTGCTTTTCGCTGCTGTGGACATGGGGGGGCAGTCTAGCATGTAGTGATTGATTCGCTATGTTAGGATTGCGCCCGAGTACCCCTCGGAGGTCCTCGAAACATGGCAAATATGCTGGCAAATATCTTCGGTTCTTCGCCCGTAGTCCCGCTGGAAAAGCACATGGGGATTGCGTTTGACTGCGCGAGACAGCTGCGCGGTTTTTTTGCGGCAGTTGTTGCCGGCAATTGGGATGAAGCGGCGGCTGTTCGCACCCAGATCGTCGATCTCGAGCGTGAGGCCGACAAGGTCAAGAAGGAGATCCGGCTGCATCTGTCAAAGAGCCTGTTCATGCCGGTGCCGCGCGAAGATTTGCTCGAATTATTGCTTGTGCAGGACAAGATCGCGAACCGCACCAAGGATGTGTCCGGCATTGTAATCGGTCGCAAAATGGTGATTCCGGAATCGATCGCGGAACTGTTTCTCGGCTTCGTCGACCGCAACGTGGCCGCGGCGAAACAGGCGCGCAAGAGCGTGCGCGAGCTGGATGAGTTGTTCACGGCCGGATTCAGAGGCAATGAAGTCAAGCTTGTGACTGCAATGATCGAGGAGCTCGATTGTATTGAAACCGAGACGGACGACCAGCAGGTCGCGCTGCGCGCCGCGTTGTTCAAAATTGAGGCAGACATGAATCCGATTGACGTTGTATTCATTTACAAAGTTATCGACCTGACGGGTGAGATCGCGGATATGGCTGAGCGGGTCGGCCGCCGCCTTGAGTTGCTGCTCTCACACTAATAAAAAAGCTGTCGCACCAGATCTACCTCCACGGGAGTTTTCATGGAAGCAGAGTTTGTTTACATCGGCCTGGCCGCATTGTTCGGTCTTTTCATGGCCTGGGGCATCGGCGCCAATGACGTAGCGAATGCCATGGCAACGTCGGTTGGATCGAAAGCGCTGACGATCAAGCAAGCCATTCTGGTTGCCGCCGTATTCGAGTTCCTGGGAGCGGTGCTGGCGGGCGGTGAGGTCACGTCGACCATTCGCAGCGGCATTGTTGATGCCGGGCTGCTTGTCGACACACCGGAACTACTCGTCTACGGCATGCTCGCATCTCTGCTGGCCGCCGGTACCTGGCTGGCAATCGCATCAGCGAATGGCTGGCCGGTTTCGACCACGCACTCGATCGTCGGCGCAATTGTCGGCTTTGCCGCGGTCGGCCTCGGTATCGAGGCCGTACATTGGGGACAGGTTGGAACCATCGTTATAAGCTGGGTCGTGTCGCCGCTCACCGCGGGCTTCATTGCCTACCTGATTTACCAGTCCGTGTTAAAGCTCATCCTGCACCAGGATGATCCGCTGGAAAAAGCCAAGCGCTATGTGCCCGTGTACATCTTTTTTGCGGCATTAACGATTACGCTGGTCACAATTCTCAAGGGCCTGACACACGTTGGCCTGGATCTGAGTTTGCACAATAGTTACTACCTGGCGATCGGTATTGCCGCTGTCATCGCCTTGATCGGCGCTGTCGCTGTTCGCAATATTCGACCCGACAAGAAAGCCGAGAAGAAGCAACATTTCCATACCGTCGAGCGCGTGTTCGGCATCCTGATGATCGTTACCGCTTGCGGCATGGCCTTCGCGCATGGCTCGAATGACGTCGCGAACGCGATTGGCCCCGTCGCAGCCATAATTAGCGTCGCGCATACCGGGGCAGTCGCGTCCAAGTCAGCAGTGTCCATATGGGTCCTCGTACTTGGCGGCGGCGGTATCGTCATCGGCCTTGCGACCTATGGCTGGAAGGTCATCGCAACGGTCGGCCAGAAGATCACGCAACTGACGCCCAGCCGAGGCTTTGCGGCCGAGCTGGCCGCAGCGACGACGATCGTCATAGCGTCCGGCACCGGGCTGCCAATTTCAACGACGCATACATTGGTCGGTGCTGTGCTGGGCGTGGGCCTTGCTCGTGGCATCGAGGCCATCGACCTGCGAGTTGTGGGCCGGATTTTTGTGTCGTGGGTAGTGACAATCCCGGCGGGCGCCTTGCTGGCCATCGTGTTCTTCACTATCTTAAAGGCCGTACTGCCCTAGACGATAAGGATTTGCCCATGCGACGCTGGTTCGCACTATTGGTTGCGCTGCAAGGCGCCCTGAGCGGAGTTCCCGCCGGCGCGCAATCCATTGCCGCCTACAGCGATGTGCACCATCCCGTATACGGCAAGTTCGGCATGGTGGCTGTGCAAAACAGAATTCCCGCCGAGATTGGCGCACGCATTCTTGAGGAGGGTGGTAGCGCTGTCGATGCGGCGGTCGCCGTCGGCTTTGCCGTTGCGGTCACGCTGCCGCGCGCCGGCAATATCGGCGGTGGTGGGTTCATGCTGGTGTACGACGCCGCGTCGGACGAGACCATCGCCATCGATTATCGCGAGATGGCACCGCTCACTGCTGCGCAGGATATGTTTCTTGATGAAAACGGCGATGCCGATCCCGAGCTTTCCCGCAACTCGCACAAGGCATCGGCGGTACCGGGGACCGTCGCCGGGCTTTATCTCGCACATCAAAAATTCGGCAAGCTACCGTGGCGGCGTGTGCTCGAGCCGGCGATCGATCTTGCGCGAAACGGCATCGTCGTGACGCACGACTATGCGACTACGAAGAGAAACAACCAGCCGCGCAATTGCCGCAATGAGGCGACCTGTGGCTATTTTTATAAGCCTGGCAAGGTGCCCTATGAAATGGGCGAACGCCTGGTCCAGGCTGATCTCGCCGATTCCCTGCAGCTCATTGCCGAGCAGGGTCCGGATGCGTTTTATCGCGGCGCGATCGCCGAAAAAATAGTTGCCGAAATGGAGGCGGGCGGTGGACTCATCGATATGGCGTCGCTCGGAGCCTACAAACCGGTCGTGCGCGAGCCGCTGCGTGCCGACTATCGAGGTTACGACGTCGTCGCGATGCCGCCCACCAGTTCCGGTGGTGTGCACATTCTGCAGGCGCTGAATATTCTCGAGCATTTTCCGATCGCAGAAATGGGATCGGGCAGCGCCGATGAGGTGCATGTGCTGATCGAAGTCATGCGGCTGATCTACGCTGATCGCAGCGAGCACCTCGGCGATCCCGATTTTTACCCGGTACCGATCGACTGGCTCACCAGTGAGAAATACGCGGCAGAACTCGCCGCCACGATCGACATGCAGAAGGCGCGGCCGTCGACCGACGTCAAACCCGGCGTGCCCGTGCCCGCCGAAAGCGAAGACACGACGCATTTTTCGGTCATGGATGCGGCCGGCAACGCCGTTTCCAATACCTACACGCTGAACACATCTTATGGTTCCGGCATATCGGTCACCGGCGCGGGCTTTCTTCTGAACAATGAGATGGAAGACTTTGTTTCGAAAGCCGGGGTGCCGAATGTTTACGGTTTGCTTGGCGGTGATGCCAATGCGGTGCAGGCGAACAAGCGGCCATTGAGTTCCATGACACCCGTGATTGTATTTCGCGACGGCAAACCCTGGTTCGCGACCGGCAGCCCCGGTGGTGCGCGCATCATCAGCACTGTCCTGCAGATGATCGTAAATGTCATCGATCACGGCATGGGGATCGCAGAAGCATCAGCCGCGCCGCGTCTTCATCATCAATGGTTTCCCGATGAGGCGTTGCTCGAACGTGGTTACAGCCCGGACACGGTTCGCATTCTCGAGAGTCGTGGTCATAAGGTGATTCGGACCGGGTCGATTTTCACCAGCCTGCAAACCGTCGGCTTCGATAACGGTCTGTTTGGCGGAGCGTCCGATCCGCGCCGGCCGGATTCGGCGGCCGTGGCGCCGACCGAGATTCATGCTGTCGGCGACTGATAGTGCCACGACTGTAATTTCCTGCGGCGCGCGTCGCTATGCACTGGCCATGCTGGCCGTGGTCTACATGTTCAATTTTATCGACCGGCAAATTCTTGCGATCCTGCTGCCGTCGATTAGGACCGAATTCCAGGTTGGCGACACCGTGCTCGGATTGCTGGCCGGCACGGCGTTCGCGCTGTTCTATGTCGTGCTCGGCGTACCGGTCGCGCGATTGGCGGATCGCGTCAATCGACGCAATCTGATCGCGGTGGCTGTCGCGATCTGGAGTGGCATGACCGCACTCTCGGGCCTGGCCGCCAACCTCTGGCAGCTCGCGCTGGCGCGCATCGGTGTCGGCATCGGCGAAGCCGGTTGCAGTCCACCGGCGCACGCCATGATTGCGGACCTGTATCCGCCGCAGCAACGCTCGGCGGCGATGGGCGTTTATACGCTGGGCATTTCGGCTGGTGTCATGCTGGCTTACATGGCTGGCGGCTGGGTGGTGCAAAACATCGGCTGGCGCGAGGCCTTTTTTATCGTTGGCTTGCCCGGCTTGTTGCTGGCCGCGCTGGTTCGCTTTACCGTCCGTGAACCGACCCGCGGTGCCGCCGAGCAGCGCCACGATAGTGGCGATCAGCCGACCCTGCGCGACGTGGCGAGCTTCCTGCTGGCACGCGAGTCTTTCACCTTCATGGCACTCGGCGCGGGGGTGAGTTCATTTGTCGGCTACGCGATAATTTTTAATATGCCGAGTTTCATGGTTCGCAGCCTTGGCGTCGGTGAGGCCGAGATCGGCTTCTCGCTCGGACCCATTTACGGCATCGCAGGGGGGCTGGGGTTCTTTCTTGGTGGTTTCCTGGCCGATCGCATCGGTGCGCATGGACACAGGAAAGCCTTGTCATTCATCGCGGCGGCGACCGCGATCAGCGCGATTTGTTACGCCACTGTATTCCTGTCAATGACGCTCGCGTGGTGCCTGGCATTATTCGTATTGCCGACAATATTCTCGAATTTCTATCTGGCGCCCGTGCTCAGCCAGACCCAAAGCCTGGTTTCATTACGCATGCGTGCAGTAGCGTCTTCGCTGGTACTGCTCATCATCAATGTGATTGGCCTGCTGATTGGTCCGCCGGTCACGGGCATGGTCAGTGATCTGCTACGAGCATCGCAGGGTGAGGAATCGATGCGCTATGCATTGCTGGTCGTCAGTGTGGTCCTGTTACCGGTCGCGGCCTTTTGCTACTGGCGTGCCGGCAGGACCATCGATGCTGATTTGCAAAACGCCAACGAGCGCGACTGACTCACACCGAGCGCAGGTACCACTCGAAGTCGAGCGGGTCGGCGAAATACGGCGTCCTATCGTTTTCAAACAGGCGCGCCGGGACGTCCGGATCACCATCGTCATAGCCCGGCAGGCTTGCTCAAGGGCATCCCGGGCCAGGAGACGCATAAATGCGGTATCGGGGTACTTCTTCCCAGGCACTTTTGACCGCTCCCCGATCCGGGCACGGGCCGCAAGGCCGGTGGCCGTGCTACCATGCCGGGAGATAAGCCTTAAGGAAAAATAAAATTAGTGAACGCAAGAGTAAAGCCCCGGTTCGAGGGCTGGTATTTGGATTTGCCGTTGCATTAGCCACTTTCGGTCCCGCAACAAGCTTTGCGCTGGATATCGAAACCTCAGCCATCGGGCTGACGGGTGTTCCGCTTGAAATCGTAGTGACCGGTGCAGCGGCTGGTGATGTCGTGACAGTTACCGTCGCGGGTGAAGACCAGTGGGGCACGGCCGACGCAGAGGGACGCGTAACAATTGACGGTGTCGTGATCGCCGAACGCGGCACGATCGATATCGTTGCCAGCGTTGGCGGCGAATCGGCGTCCGCAGCACTGCGCATACTGCCGGGCTGGATTTCGCTGATGCCGGCCTTTCTCGCGATCGCGGCCGCGCTTGTCCTGCGCAACGTCGTGCCGGCGCTGGTACTTGGCCTCTGGCTGGGAGCGACAGCGCTGCAGTCATTCTCGCCGCTCGGTGCCCTGCAGGGCCTGATGGATACGTTTGCGGTTTATATCGTCAACGCGCTGGCGAATCCCGATCATGCGGCGATTATCGCGTTCTCGATGATGATCGGCGGCATGGTCGGCATCATCACGCGTAACGGTGGCATGGGTAGCGTGGTGCGCATGATCGTGAGCCGCGCAAAAACCGCGATCGGCGGCCAGGTCGCCGTCTGGCTCATGGGCCTGATGATCTTTTTCGACGACTATGCGAATACGCTGGTGGTTGGCAATACGGCACGGCCGATAACCGATCACCTCAAAATCTCGCGCGAGAAACTCGCCTATATCGTGGACTCAACGGCGGCGCCGGTTGTTTGTATCGCGTTGATAACGACCTGGATTGGCTACGAAGTCAGTCTGATCGACGACGCGCTGCAGGGTATTGACGAACTCTCGGGTATCCCGGCCTATACGATTTTCCTGCGCTCGATTCCGTACAGTTTTTATCCGATCCTCGCCGTGCTGTTCGTATTTCTGGTTGCTGCAACCGGTCGCGATTTAGGACCGATGTACGCGGCCGAAGTGCGGGCGCGAAAGGGGCAGGTCGCTCCTACAGCCAGTGAGCCCATGCCCGCGCTCGAAGGCGACACACTCGAAGCGAAGCCAAATGTACCGTTGCGAGCCGCTAACGCAGTCGTGCCGATCCTGGTGTTGATCGCTGGTCTCGGTATCAGCCTTTACATCACCGGTGAGGGCGAGACGATCACAGACATCATCGGCAGCTCCGATCCGTACAAGGCCATGATGTGGGCCTCGTTCGCCGGCGCGCTCGCGGCGGCCGGTATGTCCATCGGGCAACGTATCCTGAGCGCGCACGAGACCGTCGATGCCTGGTATGGCGGTGCCCGCGCAACGCTGTTCGGCATGATCGTGCTAATACTGGCCTGGTCGATGTCGGATATCACCACGGACCTGAATGCCAAGGGATACCTGATTACGGTGTTGGGCGATGCGTTGCCTCTGGTGCTGGTGCCGACCGTGGTGTTTCTGCTCGCGGCCGTGACCGCGTTCGCGACCGGTACCAGCTGGGGCACGATGGGCATTCTCATGCCGCTTGTGATCCCGCTGTCCTGGGCCGTCATGAACGTCAATGGCATAACCGATCTCTCGGACCTGCATATCCTGTATTCATCGATCGCCTGTACTCTCGCTGGCGCGGTCTGGGGTGACCACTGTTCGCCGATTTCCGATACGACGGTGTTGTCCTCTATCGCCAGCGGATGCGACCACATCGAGCACGTCCGCACGCAGATGCCGTACGCGCTGCTGGTTGGAGCCGTCGCCATTCTGCTTGGCACGTTGCCGGGCGCCTACGGCGTGTCGCCGTGGATATCGATAGTGTCGGGGTCTGTGGTCTTGTTTGGGGTGCTACGATTTTTTGGTCGTAACGCTGACGATTCCCTATGACCAGGAAACCCGTGATTGGTGTGCCGGCCGACCGGCGCATGGTAGACCCGCATCCCTTTCATATGGCGGGCGAGAAATATGTGCAGGCGCTGGTTGACGGTGCCGACGGGCTGCCTTTCATTATTCCGGCGCTCGGCGATCCGCTCGATATCGACGAGATCATCGCTAATGTCGATGGTCTGCTGCTGACCGGGAGTCCGTCGAACGTCGAGCCGTATCACTATGAAGGGCAGCCGAGCGAGCCGGGTACCCTGCATGACCCGCACCGTGATGCGCTGACTTTGCCGCTGGCAAGACGCGCGATGCAGAAGGGCGTGCCGCTGCTGGCCGTGTGCCGTGGCCACCAGGAGCTCAATGTCGTGCTGGGCGGCAGCCTGCACCAGAAGGTGCACGAAGTACCTGGTTATCATAATCACAAAGAGAACTCCGACGACCCGCTCGAGGTGCAGTACGGGCCGTCGCACGTGGTCAATCTTGTCCCGGGCGGGATTCTGCATGGCCTGGCGGGTATGGATTCCGTGATGGTCAATTCTCTGCATTCGCAGGGTATTGCCCGTCTCGCAAACGGCGTGAGCGTCGAGGCGCTTGCCGACGATGGCCTGGTCGAGGCTTTCAGCGTCGACAGTGCGAAGGGATTCACGTTGTCGGTGCAGTGGCACCCGGAATGGCGCGTGACTCTGGACAAATTTTCGATGGCAATTTTCAGGACTTTTGGCAACGCGTGCAGGGCGTACGCGGCCAAGAGACAGGTGTAACGTGAGTAAGGATCAGGTTTTTCAGCCTTGGTTGAAGGAAAGAGAAATCAAGGACGTGGAAGCATTCGTGCCGGACATGGCGGGTTCAGCGCGGGGCAAAGTCGTGCCGGCGGGGAAGTTTGGCAACAGCCCGATGAAGTTGCCGGAGGCGATTTTCGGGCAAACCATTGCCGGCGACTACGTAATCAACCCGGACAACGTCGAGGACCGGGACATGCTGCTGGTGCCGGACCCGACTACGCTGCGACTGGTGCCCTGGGCCACTGACGCGACCGCGTCCGTGTTCCTGGATTGCTTTCGCAGTGACGGCAAACCCGTGGATACCTCGCCACGCGCGGTGTTGCGCAAGATGCTGGACACCTATGCGAGCAAGGGATGGGTGCCTGTGGTTGCACCCGAAGTCGAGTTTTACCTGATCTACCCGCATTCGGACCCGAATGTGGCGGCCGAAGCGCCCGAGGGTCGGCTCGGCCGGACCGAAGGCGCACGCCAGCCCTATAGCATCGATTCGATGAACGATTTCGATCCGTTCATCAATGATCTGTACATGAACTGCGAGGCACAGAACATTCACATCGATACGTTGTCGCAGGAAATGGGGCCTGCCCAGTTCGAGATCAACTTCCTGCACGGCGACGCAATTCACCTGGCCGACCAGGTGTTCCTGTTCAAGCGCACCGTGCGCGAGGTGGCGATTCAGCACAAGATGCACGCGACGTTCCTGGCCAAGCCGATGGCCGAGGAAGCCGGCAGTGCGCTGCACGTGCATCAAAGCGTCATCGACCAGGATGGTCGTAATATTTTTTCCAATGAGGATGGCAAACCGAGCGAATTGTTCTTCAGTTTCATGGGTGGACTGCAGACCTACATGCCCGAGGCGATGTTGATCTTCGCTCCGTACGTCAATTCCTATCGGCGCTTTCTCAGCCCTTGGTCATCGCCCGTGAACCTTTCGTGGGCGGTCGATAACCGCACGGTTGGCCTGCGCGTACCCGACTCCGGTCCCCAGGATCGACGCATCGAAAACCGCATCGCCGGATCCGACGTCAATCCCTACCTGGCGCTCGCCGCAACGCTGGCCTGCGGCTACCTCGGCATGGTGGAAGGACTGAAGCCCGACGCCCCGGTTAGTGGCAGCGCCTACAGCAAGAAATTTGCCTTGCACCGGCACCTGTTTACGGCGTTGGCGGCATTCAAAGAGAGCGCGGCAATGCGCAAAGTCCTTGGCGATAATTTTGTGGACTTGTACGGCATCGTCAAAGAGCATGAATATCGTCAGTTCCAGGCAATCATCACGCCCTACGAGCGTGAGATTTTGATGTTTAACGTTTGAGGTAAATCATGGCTGCGCTTGAAAAGCGATCGGGAAAGGAACTGCAGGAACTGGACAGGAATCACTACCTGCATCCGTTTACCGATCACAAAAGTTTGCACAAGAAAAAGTCGCGCATCATTACGCGCGGCGAAGGCGTGTATATATTTGATGCGGATGGCAACAAGATCCTGGACGGCATGTCGGGGCTCTGGTGTGTCAACGCTGGATACGGTCGCGAGGAGCTGATCGAGGCCGCGACCCGGCAAATGCGGGAATTGCCGTACTACAACAGTTTCTTCCAGTGCGCAAATCCGCCCTCGATCGAGTTGGCGAAGCTGCTGCAGGAAGTCTCGCCAGCACAGATGAATCACGTGTTTTTTGCGGGTTCCGGTTCTGAGTCGAACGATACGATCGTGCGCATGGTCCGACGTTACTGGGACCTGATGGGTCAGCCTAAGCGGCACACGATCATCAGCCGCAAGAACGGCTACCACGGTTCCACGGTTGCCGGCGCAAGCTTAAGCGGCATGAAGGCCATGCACGAGCAGGGTGGATTGCCGATCCCGGGCATCGTGCACGTTGAACAACCCTACTGGTTCGGCAGCGATCACACCTTGTCACCGGACGAGTTCGGGCTGGTTGCAGCGCGTTCGATCGAAGTCAAGATCAAGGAACTCGGCGCCGACAAGGTCGCGGCATTTATCGGTGAGCCGATTCAGGGAGCGGGCGGCGTGATTATTCCGCCCGACAGCTATTGGCCCGAGGTGCAACGCATCTGCGACCAGTACGGCATTTTGTTGATCTCGGACGAAGTCATCACAGGCTTCGGTCGGCTCGGCGAGTGGTTCGGCGCAGACTATTTTGGCACGCGGCCTGATTTCATGCCGTTCGCCAAAGGCGTGACATCGGGCTATTTGCCGCTCGGCGGTGTCCTGATCAGTGATCGGGTTGCCGAGGTCATCATTGACAAGGGTGGCGAGTTTTTCCACGGCTACACCTATTCCGGCCACCCGACCACCTGCGCCGTTGCAACGGCGAACATCCGCCTGCTGCAGCGGGAGAAGCTGGTGGAAAGGGTCAAGAACGACATTGGCCCCTATGTGCAGGCCGGCTGGGCGAAACTGGCAGAGCATCCGCTGGTCGGTGAGACGCGAATGGTGGGACTCATGGGTGCCTTTGAGCTCGTAGCCGACAAGAAGAGCCTGCAGCGCTTTGACGGGAAAGTCGGAGCCGGTACGGTGTGTCGCGATTTCCTCGTTAATGGCGGTGTGATCATGCGTGCCGTTGGCGACACGATCATTGCGGCGCCGCCGTTTGTGTTAACTCACAGCGAAGCTGATGAAATGTTGGAGAAAGCCTGGAAAGGACTCGACCTGACACAGAAGGCGCTGCAATGACGACACGAAAAGCCAGCGGTGACAATGCGATCACGCGCCAAAGTCTGTATGGCACGACGCCGGAACCGACTTACGCGGGCATTACTTCGTTCATGCGTCGAAAATATACGCGCGATCTGACCGGCGTTGATGTCGCGGTTACAGGAGTGCCGTTTGATACGGCGACGACCAATCGACCTGGGGCCCGTCTCGGTCCGCGTGCGATTCGTAACGCGTCAACGATCATGGCCTGGGAAAAAATGTACGGCATGGAGTTCGATCCGTTCGACAAGCTCGCGGTGATTGACTATGGCGATTGCTATTTCGACCACGGTCGGCCACAGGAAGTACCGGACGCGATTGAGGCGCATGCCTGGGGAATCATCAGCCAGGGCCCGGGTCTGTTGACGCTGGGCGGCGATCACTTCATCGCCTATCCGCTGATCAAGGCGCACGTCAGGAAGCACGGCGGGCCGTTGTCACTGTTGCATTTCGATGCACATAGCGATACCTGGGCGGATGAAGAGGGCCGCATCGATCACGGCACGATGTTTTATTTCGCGGCGAAACAGGGCCTGCTCGATCCGGCAACCTCGGCGCAAATCGGTTTGCGCACGAGCAATCCGGACACGATGGGCTTCAATGTCCTCGATGCGCCCTGGGTGCATGCGAACGGCATCGATGCCACGATAAAACAAACGCGCAGGATTCTCGGCGACAAGCCGGTCTACCTGAGCTTCGACATCGATTGTCTCGATCCGAGCTACGCGCCGGGCACAGGCACGCCGGTCTGCGGCGGATTGACGTCGCACCAGGCCATCCAGATCCTGCGTGGTCTGCAGGGCATCAATATCGTTGGCATGGACATCGTCGAAGTGGCACCGGCCTATGATGTCGCCGAGATAACGTCGCTCGCCGCGACGCAACTTGCGATGGAGATGCTGTACCTGTACGCCAATCGCCCGGGGCAATAGGTCTGGGAGTATGGCGGCAAATGGATCGGCAACCCGATCGTAGCGCTGGGCATGACGTACTATCGCATCAGGGAATTGCTCGGGTAGCCGCAATGCATGCCACCAAACTTCTGAAATTTTTCGACGCTCGCGCGGCGCGCGAGGAGCCGCTGGTGCTGGTGACGGTGCTGGCAACGCGCGGATCTACCTATAGCAAGGCGGGCGACCTGATACTGATCGATGCCGAGGGCGTGGTCTGTGGCATGTTGTCCGGCGGCTGCCTGGAGAGCGACCTGGCTGCGCGCGCACGGGTTGTACTGGAAGCGTGCAAAGGCCAGACCGCGACCTATGACCTCATGGCCGGCGACGAAGATGTCTGGGGTCTGGGTGTTGGTTGCGATGGCTCGATGACGGTCTATCTGCAGCCACTGCTGGCAACGCAAAACCATGCGCCATTCACCGCAATCGCGACCGCGCTGCGTGGCGGAGCGCCAGCCAAAGTCAGAATCGAGGAAGCCGACGGCGCGTTGCTGCTGGACATGTCCGTGCGTCCGCCGCTGCACGTATTGTTGCTGGGGGCCGGCCACGATGCAGTGCCGCTGGCGCGACTCGTCGACGAGCTCGGCTGGCGCTGCAGCCTCGTCGATCACCGGCCGGCCTACATCGGCAACCCGGAATTTCCGGCCGCCTGCACGAAGCATTGTGCTGAGCCCGACGCGCTCGCTACGACCGTCGATCTGTCTGTGATCGATTGTGCCATCGTCATGAGCCACCACCTGGCTAGTGATCGTGCCTATTTGCAGGCCTTGGCCGGAACCACGGTTGCTTATGTGGGTTTGCTGGGGCCGCCGGCAAGAAAGCAACGGCTTTTGCAAGAGCTCGGCGAGCCGGGCGCCGCTTTGAGCGGCCGTTTGCACGGTCCGGCTGGACTGCGCCTCGGAGGGCGCGGGCCCGAACTGATTGCGCTCGCGATCGTCGCGCATGTACAGCAGGTGCTGCACCACGGGTCGTAAGTGGCGGGTTATTTTTGCGGCGGTAAATTGCCTGGCAAAAACGTGCGAATAATCATTTCGGCGAGTGCATCACGTTCTGCTTCGTTGTTGAAATTGATGTTGCTCGTGCCCTTGATCTCAAGCCTGAGTGCGAGCAAACCACCCGCCGAAACGCGAATCATGTTGTAGAGCAACGCGGGATTGCCAGGCGGCGCGATGCCGAGTTGTTGCAATTTCACCAGCTGGCCGGCCACCATTTCGTAGAGCGGCCTGAGGTGTTGCGTAACCAGCCAGTCGAGCCGGTCGCTCGGGTAGCTCGACTCCTGCAGGATGATCTTGTGCAAGGCCGGGTGGCCGAAAGAATGCTTGACGTAGGTCCGTATGAAAGCTTCGGCACGCGCTTTCGGATCCATTTCCGGGACTTCGGCCATTGCCTTAACCAGCGAAATATTGAATTCACGAAAAATCCGGTTCGCGGCGGCACGCCACAGTTCACCCTTGTTCTTGAAGTGATAGGTGATCAACGGATGGTGCACATTTGCGCGATCGGCAATGTCGCGGGTCGAGGTGCCCTTGAAGCCATTCTCGGAGAACGCCTGAATGGCCGCGTCCAGCAGCTTTTGCTGTGTCAGGATGCTGCGCTGTTGTTGTTTACGCCCCGGATTTGCTCCAGGAGTTGCCTGCTCGACGCCCACGGACCGTCCCCGTCATTGTTTGACGGAGATTAGATTAGCCGGACCGGAAGAATTAGTCCAGATTGGAAGGATTTGGCGGGTAGTGATTACTCGACGGCAAACATCATTCGGACCGCAGCGCGCCTTTGTACCGCGACGCCATTCTCGACTATCGGTTCAAATTCCCATCCTTCAACAGCCGTGACCGCCGCGTCGACGAAGGTCACACCTGGATCGGATTCGCGAACTGAAACGTCGGTGACGGTGCCATCGATATCGACGGTGAACACGACGTCCACCCAGCCCGACAAGCCGCGCCGCTGGGCTGCACGTGGATATTTCGGACCGACGTACTTGGTGCGTACCAGGCTGCTGACCGCAACCGGTGTCGAATTGATGATGTTGTTACTGGTGTCAATTACCACGACATTTTCGGCAGCCGCACTCTCATCGCTCCCGAGCGCATTCGCGTCAACCGAAGTAGTTGCGGCCAATGGCTCGGTGATGGTTGCATCGGTTGCGCCTGCGACTACTTGCTCGGTGGCCAGGACAGCCGCGCTTGCTTTCTCGGCCGCTACTTGCTCCGCCGCTGCCTGCTCGGCTGCTGCTTGCTCGGCCGCCACGCGTTGTTCCTCGGCACGAATTTCCTGCGCTTCACGATCGCGCGCTGTGTTCAACGCCGCCGTCGCTGCAGCGAGCTCATTGCTGCCAGGATCGAGTCGACGTGCGTCGGCGAGCAGTATGTCGGCGGCATCAAAATTACCCGCATCAATTTCGGAACGCGCCTGCAATACCAATTTGCTTGCGATGACATTGAGTCCCTGACGCGCCGCGGTATTACCTGGATCGTTGCTCAAAGCGAGTTCAAAGTAGTAGCGCGCATTGTCATTGGAGGGTGCCGTGAGCTTGCCCGCGTCAAGGCGCTGCGTGGCCTTCGCCAGAACGTCATCGACACGTTGCGCACTTTGTGCGGCGCTTAGCTCACCGGCAACCAGCGCGATATCGGTTGCGCCATCTGATTTCAGTGCACGGGCACCGTTGAGTGCAACCGCCGCATCTTCGTATCGGCCACCGCGAATCGCGAGTCGAGCCGAGTCAAGAAAGTCCCGCAATTGCATCTGCGCAAGCTGCGCGTTCAGGAACGGCAGCCGGGCATTTTCGGCATCAGCCAGGGCGACGCGCTGCAAGGCCGCTGCTGCATCCTGCGGGCGTTTTTCCAGCAATGATGATTCGGCTTGACTCAGAGCCTGCCCAATGACCGCCTCGAGTTCGGCGGCAACGGTTTCGTTCCCCGGCGCTGCCACGGCGGCTGCCAGATAGAGTTCGATCGCATTACTGCCTGGCGGGTTGAAGATTTGTCCGGCGTTGGCTGCGAGCCGCGCGTCCTCCAGCAGTTCGTCAAGGTCGAGTTGTGATCCGGTGCGAGCCGGGGCTTCAATTACAGGGTCCGCCCCGGTAATCCGCGGCGTGCTACCGAGCGATGGTTCGTTCAACGCCGCATCGTCCAACCCGCCAAACAGCCACCAGCCAAGTCCAAGGGCGACCACAATCGCGGCAGCGCCAAGGCCAAGGAGTTTTGCTTGTCCGATCAATGCGGCAACGGAAAAACCCGCCTCGCTACGTGCCGCTGGTGTTGCGACCGCTGTGGCCGTGGCATTCTTGCGGCTTGTGACCGACGAGAGGGTCGAGCCAACGGTTCGCGCGATACCGGTCATCGTTTCAGTGAAACTCTTGTCGTCGCCGCCAAATGCGTCGCCCAACGCGTCGCTTGCTAATGAAGCGGAATCGACCGGTACCAGCCGCGGCTCAACTTTGATGACGGGTACAGTCTGAGACTGTCCCGGTCCGGGTCGCTCGCTGGCGATCTTCGGTTCTGACTTCGGCTGCGGTTTCACGGCCTGCGGTGCTGCAGGCGCCGCCTTGGGCGCTACCGGCGTGGGCGCTGCGACCTTGGGTCGTGTTGCAGTGGGCGGTGCTGCCTTGGGAGCAGCGACTTTGGCAACCGGCGGTACCGATTTCGGTGCTGCCTTGGTTTCGGGTGCAGCACCGACGGTGCGAAATGCCGCATCGGGTGCTTCGAGATGGTGTTTGACGGAGGCCTCGATAGCAAGCCGCGCGCGACCCGGCGATACCGGCTTCAGAAGGAAGCGATATACCTTGCCGCGATTGATCAGGTCCATGAGCATTTCGCGGTCGTCACGGCGCCCCGCGACGACGGCCACGAGGCGTGGTGTGGTCGTGCGCAGGTGCAGGGTAAGTTTCTCGACATTGTCGCCAACCATTGCTGCGTCTATAACCGCGACACCGACCTTGTGCTTGCGCACCGCGTTATCTGCCTGCGCCAGCGTATTGGCGTAAATAATGTTGTGCATGCCACGGGTGCATTCCTTGACCGTGACCAGAAATTCTTCGTCTTTCGTCAGTACGAGCACATCGACGGCCCGAGCGCCTACATTGGCCTCAGGCGATACTTTGTCGGGATTCAGTATCGGCATTCTGCCGGTGACATCAGTGATAATCGGCGAGCCGTTCTCGGCGGTTTCCATGACGATGTGTTCGCCGGTCGGCTGGTCCATCGCGGCGCTCGTGTCATTAGCGGAATAAGCAAGCGCCATCAAACGACTCTGCCGTGTGGCGTTGTCGATAATCGTACGCAAGGAGTCGGCCGTTACCCCACCGCGGACGACCTGGAAAACCTCGCGGTCACCAACCAGGGCTTCGACTCCTTCGCCATCATTGCCGGCAAGCAGGATGCCAATCGTGTCGGGAGAACGCTTTTTCGCTTCGCGCAATGCGTCAAGACCGCTCATGCCGGGCAATATCTGTGCCGTGATGATGACATCGATAGATGTCTGGCCGAGCATGTTGAGTGCCTCACTGCCGCTGGTTGCACAGTGCACCGTATAACGATCGCCGAACCCGGTACTCAACTTGTCCAGGGTGCTTTGTTCGCTATGCAGTAACAGGATCTGTGTTTTAAATCATTCCAACGACACCGCGATGCCTCCATGGTTTATGTTGAATTGAGCACGAGGTCCTTCGTGTCGGGGGAGTATAGCCGCGGGTCCGGAGAAAAATGTCGCAAGGGGCAGACAGAGTTTCTAATCTGTGACGCGCAGCACATTCAAAGTGCAGGCCCCGTCACAATTGGCTTGCAGCAAAGCAGACAGGGGTCAGGGCGCTTTTTGTCAAAAGGGCTCTGACCCCGTTTCGGGGTGATTTTCTAGCTGCGGTTTTGGACTTCCGCTAGTAGCGCGTCGAGTGCCTGTTGCAGCAGCAAGGTGACCTGATCTTTCGATCCAAGGCGACGTACCGCGACGGTCTTTTCGTCCACTTCGCGTTGGCCGACGGCCAGCAACACCGGTATTTTTGCAACGCTGTGTTCGCGCACCTTGTAAGAAATTTTCTCGTTGCGCAGATCGGCTTCGGCGCGCAGTCCAATGGCGCGCAGGTCACGAACCACCGACGTGGCATAGTCGTCGGCGTCCGAGGTAATCGTGAGTACCTTGACCTGGACTGGTGCCAGCCAGAGCGGCAGGTTGCCCGCGTGATGCTCGATCAGGATGCCGATGAAACGCTCGAGCGAACCGAAAATAGCGCGATGCAGCATCACCGGCAGGTGCTTGTTGCCGTCCTCGCCGATATAGGTTGCGCCGAGTCGTCCCGGCATATTGAGGTCAACCTGCAAAGTGCCGCATTGCCAGTCACGGCCGATAGCATCGCGCAACACGAATTCGAGTTTCGGTCCGTAGAAGGCACCTTCGCCCGGGTTGTGCGTGTAATCGAGCCCGGAGACTTCGAGTGCTTTGAGCAGTGCTGCTTCCGCCTGGTCCCAGACGGCATCTTCGCCAACCCGTACCTCGGGGCGGTCGGCGAACTTGATGCGCACATCAGCAAAGCCGAAAGCGCTGTAAATGCTCAGGAGCTGGCGGCAAACGGCGATCGATTCGTCGGTGATCTGCTCCGGAGTTACAAAAATATGTGCGTCATCCTGGGTGAATGCACGCACGCGCATCATGCCGTGCAATGCGCCGGACGGCTCATAGCGATGGCACTTGCCAAATTCGGCGAGCCGGTAGGGCAGATCGCGGTAACTGGTGATGCCCTGCTTGAAGACCTGCACATGCCCCGGGCAATTCATGGGCTTGATCGCGTACTGCCGACCGTCAACCGTTTCGGTCGTGTACATGTTGCTGCCGAACGCATCCCAATGACCCGACGCCTGCCAAAGCGATCGATCCATCAGCTCGGGCGTATTGATCTCGCGGTAACCGGCGGCATTCTGCTGCTGGCGCATGAACGCGACCAGAGTCTGAAATACGCTCCAGCCTTTCGGGTGCCAGAACACCGCACCCGGCGCCTCTTCCTGGAAGTGGAACAAGTCCATGAGTTTGCCGAGACGTCGATGATCACGTTTTTCGGCTTCCTCCAGCAGTTGCAGGTATTCGCGTAGCTGCTTGTCATTCGCCCAGGCTGTGCCATACACGCGCTGCAGCATCTCGTTGTTCGAATCGCCGCGCCAATAGGCACCGGATACCCGCGTTAGCTTAAAGGCCTTGCCGAGTTTGCCGGTAGACGGCAGGTGCGGGCCGCGACAAAGATCGATGAACTCGCCTTGCCGGTACAGCGTGATGGGCTGATCGGATGGAATGCCAGCGATGATCTCGGCTTTGTAGTCCTCGCCGATGCCACGGAAAAACGCCACGGCCGCATCACGATTCCAGACTTCGCGCTCGATCTGCTCATCGCGATCGACTATGTCCTGCATGCGCGCTTCGATAAGGCTCAGATCAGCTTCGGTAAAAGCTTCTGCACGCGCAAAATCATAGTAAAAGCCGTTTTCGATAGCCGGACCGATCGTCACCTGGGTGTCCGGCCAGAGTTCCTTGACCGCCTCGGCGAGCACATGCGCGGCGTCGTGGCGCAGCAGCTCGAGCCCGGCGGGTGTGTCGCGCGTTACGATTTCGACAGCAACATCGGTATCGATGGCGCGGCTCAGGTCAAGCATCTCGCCATTGACGCGCAGTGCTACCGCATCGCGCGCCAGGCCCTTGCCAATACTGGCGGCGATTTCGCTGCCGCTCGTGACATTGTCGAAGTGACGGACAGAACCGTCAGGTAAGGTAATATTCGGCATGATATGGTCTGGTTATGAATCCGGATGAGGCAGCAGGCACGGCGCGCTATTGTACAGAAAAATGGCTATGAACCACCTGGCATCAACGACAAACACATCACCCCACGATCATAGCGATTGTGTGCAGACCGCCCTGGCAACGGCAGAACAACTTTGCCGTCATCGCGGTTTGCGGTTTACGGCGATCCGACAGCGTGTCCTCGAACTTGTCTGGGACAGTCACAAGCCGATCGGCGCCTATGACATTCTGGAGACACTCGGCCGGGAATCCACCTCTGCGGCTCCGCCTACCGTGTATCGGGCACTCGATTTCCTGATCGAAGCGGGTCTTGTTCACCGACTCGACTCGCTGAACGCCTTTGTCGGCTGCCCGGATCCGGGCAAGCGGCATGCCGGGCAATTCCTGATTTGTACCCGTTGTCGCACCGTGACCGAGCTCAGCGACCCCGAGATCGAACAATTGATCGCAGGCAAAGCCGCCGCCGGTGGCTTTACGGCCATGCGCCAGATGCTCGAGATCGAGGGGCTGTGCAATCATTGTCGAACTACGGCGCAAAGTGCGTAAAATGGCGCTCCCTACAAAACGGCCTTTAGAAATTCATGAATGACGCACTACCGCGGGACTTCATCCGCCAGATCATCCACAGCGACCTCGAAACCGGCAAGCACACCGCCATCGTCACGCGATTTCCGCCGGAGCCCAACGGCTACCTGCATATTGGCCATGTCATGTCGATCTGCCTCAATTTCGGCGTTGCCGAGGAGACCGGTGGCCGCACGTTCCTGCGTTTCGACGACACCAATCCGGGCAAAGAGCGTGAGGAGTATGTAGAGGCGATCGAACGCGATGTGCGCTGGCTTGGTTTTGACTGGGACGAGCGGCTGACGCATACATCGGATTACTTCGATGCACTGTACGACTATGCGGAACAATTGACCCGGAACGGCCTGGCCTATGTTGACAGTCTGAGCGCGGATGAGATTCGCGCGCATCGCGGTACGCTCACTGAAGCGGGCAAGAACAGCCCGTATCGTGATCGCCCGGTCGAGGATAACCTCGACCTGTTCCGCCGCATGCGTGCCGGCGAATTCGCCGATGGTGAGCACGTGCTGCGAGCGAAGATAGACATGGCGTCGCCGAACATCAATTTGCGCGACCCGGCGCTGTATCGTATCCGGCACGTTGCGCATCAGCATACGGGCGACAAGTGGTGCATCTACCCGATGTACGATTTCGCACACACGATGTCGGATGCGCTGGAGCAGATCACGCATTCGCTTTGCACGCTGGAGTTCGAGGATCATCGGCCTTTGTACGACTGGCTGCTCGACCAGCTGAAACCCGAGCATCGTCCGCGGCAGATTGAGTTCTCAAGACTGAATCTGGCCTACGCCATCACCAGCAAGCGCAAGCTGAATGCGCTGGTCGATGATGGTGTCGTATCCGGTTGGGATGACCCACGCATGCCGACGATTGCCGGTTTGCGGCGGCGCGGTTATCCGGCGAGCGCGCTACGCGAATTCGTCAAGCGCGGTGGCGTGACCAAGAAAGACAAACTGATTGAGATGGCCGTGCTCGAGAATTGCATTCGCGAGGAACTGGATTTTTCGGCGCCGCGCCGCATGGCTGTGCTGCAGCCGCTGAAAGTCGTGCTCACAAATTACCCGCAAGGCCAGGTGGAAATGATGCCATCGAGCAATCACCCGAACCGACCCGAATTCGGCACGCGCGAGGTGCCGTTCTCAGGTGAGTTGTTTATTGAGCAGGACGATTTCATGGAAGACGCGCCGAAGAAGTTCTTCCGCCTGAAGCCCGACGGCGAAGTGCGCCTGCGCAACGGCTACATCATTCGTTGTGATGAAGTGATCAAGAACAAAGCGGGTGAGGTGGTCGAATTGCGCTGCTCGTACGATCCCGATACTCGCAGCGGCACCGGTACCAGTGATCGTAAAGTGAAGGGAACGATCCACTGGGTATCCGCCGCGCACGCGCTGCCGGCTGAAGTGCGCCTCTACGATCGCCTGTTTACGGTTCCCGATCCGAATGCGGCCGAGGACTTCATGGCGGTCCTGAACCCGGATTCACTCGCGACGGCGCGTGTGATGCTTGAGCCGTCACTGGCCGAACTCGGTGTTGGAGAGGCCGTCCAGTTTGAGCGCCTAGGTTATTTCTGCGTGGATTCTGTGGATCACAGCGCGAAGGCGCCGGCGTTTAACCGCATTGTCACGCTCCGTGACTCGTGGGCGAAAGTCGAACAGCAGGCCATCGCGCAACGCGGCTAGGCTTCAGTATTCCGTTCAGCTCCCGTTTAATAAAATGTCATCTGCGGTTAAGGATACGGGCCGTATTCTGCCTTCGAACGACAAAGGAACGTTTGTAAGGAGCCCGTCATGGAAATCATTTACGCAGCAGAGAAACGCAGCATTGCCACGCTGTTGAGTGAGTTTACGGATCGCCTGGTCCGGCCGGACGAAATCGAGGTGACTGAAGACCCGAACGAGACCGGGAGTTTTCGCATTGGCTTCCTGTTCGAGCACTATGTAATGGCGCCCGACGGAAGAATCGAATGGACGAATTCGGTCTGCAGAAATAGCCTTGAATGTATTGGGTAGGCCGGCAAATCGCTGACGTTGTAATCAGGGGCGTACCGCTGGGTCCTCTTGTGCCGACCAGGCGGAGTGTCAGCTATTCTCGGAATCGTTCCGCCCCAGTTTAGTGGACACCCTTAAATGTGCACAATAGTGTGCGAGGAGGTGTCTCATGCCAAAGAAGAAGTATCGACGGTATAGCCCTGAGTTCAAGCGTCACGCATTGAAGCGAGCCAGCGACGACGGAGTCACGGACAGGGATGTGTGTGCGGATATCGGGATCAGCGAGCGGCAGTTGCGGCGCTGGCGAGACCAGTGCCGGTTGCTGGGTGATCAGGCGTTTCCAGGCCAGGGCAAGCAGCGCGACGACGAGATCGCTGATCTCAAGCGCAGACTCGCAAAGGCAGAACAG
Organism: Pseudomonadota bacterium; assembly: GCA_027618995.1. Lineage (GTDB taxonomy): Bacteria > Pseudomonadota > Gammaproteobacteria > Steroidobacterales > Woeseiaceae > UBA1847. The sequence continues at coordinate 31,116 of JAQCGO010000022.1, forward strand.
GAAAGGGATTTTTTAAAAGATGCGGCGGTTTTCTTTGCCAAGGAGTCGAAGTGAGATACGCATCGCGCCTTTTGCGCATCGGTGGCGAGGCGACGCAGTACACCGCCGGCCAGGACAATGTTGGCGAGGTATGGCTCAGCCACCAGGCCGCGACCGAATTGCTGCATCAGCAGCATGGTTTCCAGCGGTCCGCCGTCGAGTCCGCCATCACGTTCGGCAAATGGCAGGGCGGTCCAGCCGAGATCGCAAAAGCTTTGCCATACGTCGGGATTGTATGCGCACGTACTGGCCGCCGAGGCCTGTCGGGCTGCGAAGTCGTATTCGTTTCTGACAAATTTCGCGACGCTGTCGCTGAGCATCGACTGAAATTCATTGAGTGAAAAGTCCATTGCGATCAGAGCCCCAGCACGTGCTTCGCAACGATGTTTTTCTGCATCTCGTTGGAGCCGCCGTAGATGGATGCTTTGCGAAAATTGAAATAGCGCGGCGCCGAATCGGTCTCCACGCCAGCGCCGATACGCTCGGCGTCGGGGAAGCCCGCGACGTACTGCTGCGGCACCCAGGGCAGGGCATAGTAGCCGGCGGCTTCCACATACAGTTCGTCAACCGCTTGTTGCAACTCGGTACCTTTGAATTTAAGTATCGATGATTCGGCGCCCGGGGCTTTGCCGGACGACACGGCCGCGAGTGTGCGCAGCTCGGTATATTCGAGTGCCTTTAGCTCCACCTCGAGCGCCGCGATCCGACGCATGAAATTGCGATCTTCGCGCAACGGTGCAGCGCCGCGTACCGACTGCTCAGCCTGAGCGCGTAGCTCTCGCAGCCGGAACTGTGTGCGCGCGACGCCGGCGGTATCGGTGCGTTCGTGCTGCAACAAGACTTTGCCGTAGGTCCAGCCCTTGCCTTCTTCACCGACGAGGTTCGCCAGTGGCACACGGACGTTATCGAAATGCACCTCGTTGAATTCGTGCGAGCCATCGATCGTAATGATCGGCCTGACGCTGACGCCGGGCGACGTCATGTCAACCAGGAGAAAGCTGATGCCGTCCTGGCGGCGCGCGCTGTCGGAAGACGTGCGGACCAGGCAGAAGATCCAGTCGGCATACTGCGCCAGCGTGGTCCAGGTCTTGCTGCCGTTGACAACGTAATGGTCGCCGTCGCGGTCGGCACGGGTCTTGAGGGAGGCCAGGTCGGAACCCGAGCCTGGCTCGGAATAGCCCTGGCACCACCAGGCGTTGCTCGCCAGGATATCGGGCAGAAAACGCTGTTTCTGCTCCGCGCTGCCATAGGTATAGATGATCGGACCGACCATGCCGAGCCCGAACGGCACAATGGGCGGCATGTTGGCATCGGCCATTTCTTTCTGAAACAGGTACTTTTGCACCAGGCTCCAGCCGGTGCCGCCGTATTCGACCGGCCAGTTGTAGCCGGCCCAGCCTTTGGCATACAGCGCTTTTTGAAAGCGCAGCTGGTTGTCGCGTGAAAGTGGCACATGCTGGCGCTGATTGTCGTGAATATCCTGCGGGACTTTTTCCTGGAAAAAAGCCCCGAGCTCGTCGCGAAATGCGAGTTCTTCTGCAGAGAAAGTGACGTGCATTCAGATTCCAGCGTGCAGCGGTGAGGAATGGAAAAGGATGCAGCAATCGGCAGGTAAAATAAAGAACAAAGCGGCGAGATCGGGCAGAATGTCGCTATGACCGTAGATGCCCTTGGCCGACCGCTACACGACTTGCGAATTTCCTTGCTCGATCGCTGCAATTTCCGTTGCCCGTATTGCATGCCGGAAACGGAATTTCATGCGGACTACGAGTTCCTGAAACGCGCGCAAAGGCTCACGCACACAGAAATTCTACAGGTCGTGCGCGTTGCGACCGAGCTTGGTGTATCCAAGATTCGTCTGACCGGTGGCGAGCCATTGCTGGACAAGAAGATCGCCGAACTGGTCGCGGGCATAGCGGCAATGCCCGCGGTTGACGACCTTGCGATGACGACCAATGGGATGTTGCTGGCGCCTATCGCGCAGCGTTTGCGCGATGCCGGAATGCATAGAGTCACTATCAGCATGGACAGCATCGACCCGAAGATTTTCAAGGCGATGAGCGGCGGTCGAGGCGACCTCGAGCAGGTTCTGGCCGGCGTCGCGGCGGCCGAACGGGCCGGATTTACGCCGATCAAGATCAATGTGGTCGTGCAGCGTGGCGTCAACGATCACGCGGTGTTGGATCTGCTGCAACATTTTCGGGGCACAGGGCACATTGTCCGCCTCATCGAATTCATGGATGTCGGTAATCGCAATGGCTGGCGTATGGACCAGGTGGTGCCGTCGCGCGAGTTGCTCGATATCGTACAGGCGCGCTGGCCATTGACGGCTGTTGGGCAGAACTACCCGGGTGAAGTCGCGCGGCGCTACCAGTATGCGGATGGCGAAGGTGAGATCGGGTTCATTTCCTCAGTGACCAAGCCGTTCTGTGGCAGTTGCAGCCGGGCGCGGTTGTCGGCGGATGGCGTGCTTTATACTTGCCTGTTCGCGACCCAGGGCACGGACCTGCGGCAACCGATACGCAACGGCGCGAGTGACGATGACCTGCGCGATATCCTGTCGCGAATATGGTTGCAACGCGCCGATCGCTACAGCGAGTTGCGGCGGCCCGCGGTCGCCGAGGCGCATACACAGAGCAAGGTCGAGATGTACCGCATAGGTGGGTAAATGGGCAAGCTGAGTCATATCGATGAGAACAATCGGCCGAGCATGGTGGATGTCGGCGACAAGACCGCGACCAAACGTGAGGCGCGGGCGCGTAGTGTCGTGATATTGCCACCTTCCGTCCTCGCCGCATTGCAAGGCGACGAAATCAGCACCAGGAAAGGTCCGGTGTTCGCGACCGCGATTATCGCGGGTGTCATGGCGGCAAAGAAAACCCATGAGCTGATTCCATTCTGTCATCCGCTCGGTCTCGAAAATTGCCGGATTACGATTGCGATTGGCGGCGATGCCGGCAACGAGGCGATCATCGAATGCACCTGCCGCGTACATCACAAGACAGGTGTCGAGATGGAGGCGCTCACGGGCGCTTCGGTGGCAGCGCTGACGATTTACGACATGTGCAAGGCGCTGTCGCACGACATGGTCATTGTCGAGACGCGATTGCTGTCGAAAAGCGGCGGCAAACAGGATTTTCAGCATGCCGGTTAAGCCGGTCTACGGGCTGGTGCTGGCGGGCGGCGAGAGTCGTCGCATGGGCCGCGACAAGGCGCTGCTGATACGCGACGGGCAGAGCCAACTGGCCTACCTGGCAGCGTTGCTTGGCAAGGTAACCAGGCGTGTGTTCGTCTCCGCGCGCAGCACGCAACGGCAGGATGCAGAACGCAGCCGCTACGACCTGATCGTCGATCGTTATGCGGATATCGGCCCGATGGCCGGCATTCTCTCGGCACTCGAGGAGCACCCCGATGTCGACTGGCTGGTTGTTGCCTGCGATCTGCCCAACGTGGATGAACCGACCTTGCGATTCCTGCTTGAGCATCGCTCCGCGGAAAAGCCGTTTACGGCGTTTCGCAGCAGCTACGATGGCCTGCCCGAGCCGCTGTGTGCGGTATATCGCTCCGACAGTGCGGCTGTTCTGCGGCAGTATGTTGCGGATGGCGTCGTGTGTCCGCGCAAGGTCTTGATTCGCTCCGATAGCGAATTGCTCGAGCAACCGGATCCTGGTGCACTCGACAATATCAATACGCCTGATGATCTTGATCGCAGCGTACTCGGGGCCGGTTCATGAAGACGATTACGGTGCGCTATTTCGCGATGTTTCGCGAGCACGCGGGCATCGGTGTGGAGACGTTGACATTAACGGCCGATACTGCGGCGGACGTATTCGCTGCAACGCGCGAGCGGCATGGTTCCACTGAGCCAAAGGGGCACTGCAAGGTCGCCATCAACGACGTGATGGCGAGCTGGGACTCGAAGGTTGAGGATGGCGATACGGTGTTGCTGTTTCCGCCGGTTGCGGGTGGCTGACTTGTTGACGATGTCCAGCAACCCGATCAAGCCGGACGAATTGCGTCGTCGCTTATTCGATCCTGCGGCCGGTGCGTACTGCGCGTTCGAAGGCTGGGTGCGCAATGAAAACGAGGGGCAGACCGTGTTGCGCCTCGAGTACGAGGCCTACGAGCCGCTGGCCGTCAGCGAGGCACAGAAGATTTTTGCTGAGGCGAAAGAGCAGTTTCCGTGCCTGCAGGCGTACTGCGTGCATCGCAGCGGATTGCTGGAGATCGGCGACTGCGCCGTGTGGGTCGGCGTGTCTTCCCCGCATCGCGATGAAGCGTTTCGCGCCTGTCGCTTCATCATCGATCAGGTCAAAGTCCGCCTGCCGATCTGGAAGAAAGAGCACTATGTGGACGGCAATTCGGGCTGGGTCAACTGCGAGCGTTGCGCTCAAGCGTCCTGAGGTCGGCCACGGTATCGATGTCGATGGCGGCGTCCTCGCAGGCGATATCGCGCACTGCAAAACGCGGGTCGTCGAACAGTGCGCGCGCCCCCTGATCACCGGTCAGTGCCGCAAGGCTCGTGAATGCGCCGCGCGCAAACAACGCCGGAACACCACGTGTTCCGGCATACGCCGAGGCGACAATCTCGCAATCATCGCCGCTCCAGGCCGCAATCAGACTATTGACATGCGCAGGGCTAATCAGGGGCTGATCGGCCAGCAGCACGACGATCGCATCGGCGACATGTTGTATTGCCCGGGTGGCGACGGCCAGCGATGAGCCGATGCCGTTACTGTAATGCTCGTTGACCAGCAGGTAGCCAGGCCACGGAGCGCAGGCATCGGCCACCGCGCGCCACTCATGACCCGTGACCAGCACGCTGCGTGAATCACAAGCGCCGATGGCGAGTCTGCCCGCATATCGGACCATTGGAATGCCATTCAATGCGGCCAGCTGCTTTACTTTACCGAAGCGTGTTGCACTGCCGGCGGCAAGCACGATGGCAAATACGGATTTATTGTTTACACTTGGCACGATCACGGAATTCTAAAACATTAAGGCAATGTATAAGGGAAACAATGACGCGATTGATCACGTCCATTGACGACGCCAAGGCACTCGAGGGAGAGGAAGTCGGATTGTCCGACTGGATCGTCATCGATCAGAACCGGATCGACGAGTTCGCCGAGGCCACCAGCGACCATCAATGGATCCATGTCGACACGGAACGCGCCAGGCGCGAGTTGCCGAATGGCAAGACAATTGCGCACGGCTACCTGACGCTGGCCCTGATACCGGCGCTGACGGGCAAGTTCATCGAGGTGCGAAACCTGACGCGCGCCATCAATTTCGGCCTCAACAAGGTGCGTTTCTATACGCCCGTTTTATCCGGCGCACGCGTCTGCGCACGTACCACGGTGCTGCAGGCCCGCATGCGCGCGGGCGCATTGCTGCTGACGTTTGAAGTACGCATTGAAATCGAGAACGAGCGCAAACCGGCGTGCGTTGCTGAGACCCTAGTGTCCCGTTTGATTAGTTCGTTTACTTTCATGCATCGGCATGCTGTTTAGCGCGGTTGGTCGCAGCGATGATGGCGTTTGCTGATGCTGTCCAGCGAAAGGGT
>JAQCGO010000023.1 GCA_027618995.1 Pseudomonadota bacterium
CGTGTCGGCATTGAAATCACCGCCGTAGTGGATACGCGAAACATAAACCCGGTCGCGAATATTCCCGGCGCAAGCATCGTAATGGGCGGCTCGGTCGTGGACACCAAAGGTAGCCGGTGTTTAAAGTCGATTCTGCTCAGTAACGGCCAGCAAATAAAAACAGATTGCCTGGCAGTCTCAGGAGGGTGGAATCCGAATGTCCATCTGACCTGTCATCAACGTGGCCGGCCACAATGGAGCGACGATATTGCCGCCTTTGTTCCAGGGGGAAATCTCCCCGTTGGGATGAGGGTTGCAGGAGCAGCGAACGGCAAGCTCACGTTGGGTGCGGCGCTCACCGACGGATGGCACGCTGCCATTGACTCGATAGCTGACGGTCGTCGTGCGCCGAACCCACAAGATATGCCGATCGGCGAAGATGAGAAATTTGATATCGTCCCATTCTGGCGGGTTAAAGAAAGCCGTCCACGTGCCTGGCTGGATATGCAAAACGATGTAACCGTCAAAGATGTCGCGCTTGCAGCACAGGAAGGCTACCGCTCTGTCGAACACATGAAGCGATACACCACGCTTGGCATGGCTACAGATCAAGGTAAGACTGCAAATGTTAACGCATTGGCTATTCAGGCAGAGTTGCTAGGAAAGTCTATCGCAGACGTCTGTACGACAATATTTAGACCACCCTACACGCCCATAGCGATTGCCGCTTTTGCGGGTCGTGCGAGGGGCAGGCATTTCCGACCAACTCGTGTGCCACCAAGCCACGAGTGGGCAAGCGAAAACGGTGCCGTATTTGCCGAAGCCGGACTTTGGCTGCGCGCACAGTATTTTCAGCAAAACAATGAGACGCAATCTCGGCAAAGTGTCGATCGGGAAGTCACTCAAACTCGATCATCCGTCGGAATTTGCGATGTCACCACGCTGGGGAAAATAGATATACAGGGGCGTGATGTTATTGAATTTGCGAACCGGGTTTACTGCAACGATTTTTCCAATTTGCTAGTCGGAAAAGTTCGTTACGGCCTGATGCTTCGCGAAGACGGTTTCGTGATGGACGACGGCACGTTGGCACGCCTGAGTGAAAACCAATTCGTAATGACGACAACGACGTTGAACGCAGTCAGTGTTTTTCGACACTTGGAATTCTGTCGACAATGCCTGTGGCCGGAGCTCGACGTCCACTTTACTTCGGTCACCGAACAGTGGTCCCAGTACGCAATCGCGGGTCCCAAGTCCCGCCAACTCCTGCAAAAACTCGTCGATCCGGAACACGATATTTCGAATGCCTCATTTTCCTATATGGCCTGTAAAGATATTTCTATTTGTGGTGGAACGCCGGCACGCCTTTTCCGGATTTCATTCTCTGGAGAATTGGCTTTCGAAATTGCCGTGCCTGCGCGCTACGGCGATGCACTTTTCCGCGAGCTGATGTCGTCGGGTCAGGCATTGGGTGTAGTCGCGTATGGAACCGAGGCACTCAATGTCATGCGCATCGAAAAAGGGCATGTTACTGGCAGCGAAATAAACGGCCAAACAACCGCAGGCGATCTGGGACTTGGGGCTTTGGTTTCGAAGAAGAAAGATTGTGTTGGTTGCGTGTTATCCGAACGCGAGGAAATGAAGCGTGCTGATCGGATGGTGCTGATGGGTTTCCAGCCGATCAATGCAGAGGACACTATTAACAGCGGCGCTCATTTTATATCCCGCGGTAGGCCGCCCACGATGGAAAACGATGAAGGTTGGATGTCGTCCACAGCTTACTCACCGACGCTTGGTCACTACATCGGATTGGGGTTTATCGCACGTGGTCGTGAACGAATAGGAGAAACAGTCCAAGCCTTTGATGCTTTAAACGACAACACCACAGAGGTCAAGATCGTTTCCCCGCATTTCGTTGACCCAAAAGGACAATGCCTTCGTGCCTAATACCTATCTCGCGTCGCGAGCAGTATTCGGTGAGCTCGATTCCGCGACAGAAGGACTCGAACTAAGCGCACCGACCGGACTCGCTCTGATGTCGATCGCAAGCCCGAACGGCGGGCGAGAATCGCTTGAGGAAGCGATCTTGTCAATCTTCGGTGTGCAGCTTCCAACGATTGGAGCCTCCTGTGTTTCGTCAGACGGTGGCGCACGGCTATTGGGACTTCAAGCGAATCTAATTTTCGTGCTTCTTGACAGCCAAAGCGACGGGGCTTTTAAAGAGTTCACCGACAAGCTGGATCGCGTTGCCTACTGTACGGACCAGTCTGACGGTTGGTGCTACTTGCGTGTATCAGGGCCCGGCTTACCGGCTATGCTGGAACGCATCTGCATGCTTGATCTCGAACGTTTCCCAGTCGGTGCCGTCACTCGAACGACAATGGATGGCCTCGGCGTCATCATATTGCGCGAAGCCGCCGATGAGTATCTCTTGATGTCGCCGCGATCGTCCGCTGAGTCATTCCTGCGAACCATCGAACTGTCAATCATGCATACCCTCTGAGCGCCTCTCACGGTGATCATGACCTGTATATACCTATCATGATATTATTGTTTTTTGCTCGCCTCGCAGTGGCCTAAAACTCTACTGGAAGCGTTTCATGAAATCAGTCTCAGCACCACACAGTCCGTTGTACGCACGGGTGAAACTTCATGTGCTGGAACTTATAGAGAATGAAGAATGGTCGGATGATCGACGCCGGCCATCCGAAAACCAGTTGGTCGCCACTTGCAAGGTGTCTCGAATGACCGTCAACCGAGCGCTTCGCGAACTTGTTGCCGAGAGACACATTGTGCGGGTTCCCGGCGTCGGCACATTCGCGGCCGAGGCAAAAGTCCCCTCCCACCCGCTTGACATCCGAAACATCGCTGAAGAAATCGCTGCACGAGGTCACGTTCACAGCTGTGAAATATTAGATCAAATGGAGATTCGTGCGACTCCGGAAGTTGCGATTCAATTTTTTGTTGCGATGGGAGCACGAATATTTCATTCGAAAATTCTGCACTTTGAAAGCGGTACACCAATACAGCTTGAAGATCGCTACGTATTGCCCGAATTTGCGCCGATGTATACGAGCGTCGATTTTCGTCATATGACCCCGAACGAGTACCTGCTGACCGTAAACTCAAAAATTGAACAATCGCAACAAACGCTGACATCCGAACTACCGCAGGCCAATATTGCTAAGTTGCTGCGAATTGACAGTACTGAGTATTGCCTAGTGTTTTGTGCGATTAATTCGTTAACTATTATGATATACTTGGATGCATGCCAAAACCAAGTAAAGTATTTTCAATTAGTCGTGCCGAACGCACCGAGTTGCAACGATGGCGAGGAGTTCGCAACACGCCGCATAGCCTGGCACAACGAGCGCGACTGATTCTACTGTTGGCCGATGGCGTGGCTCCGGTGGACGTCATGGCGACCGTCGATGTGACAAGGCCAACGATTTTCAAGTGGCGAAAGCGATTTGAGCAGGACGGTGTCGATGGACTGCTCGATCAGCCGCGTCCCGGTCAGCCACGCAAACTCACGGAGAAGAAAATCAAAGAAGTGCTCCGCCTGACGGTCGATTATATTCCGCGCGAGGCGACTCATTGGAGCACACGATTGATGGCGAAGTACGCCGATATTACGCAGTACCAAGTCCGAGAGATTTGGAAGGCTGCCGATCTCAGACCGCATCGGTTAAAAACGTTCAAGATCAGTAACGACCCACAGTTTGCCGAGAAAGTCATCGATGATGTCGAAGGTCGTGTGGAAGCCTACGATCTGGGTGTGCCCAAGGACCTTAATCACGAGTTCGCGGGACTTGAAGCGGAAGAGGCCGTCAACAAGGAATTTGACGAGTTAAAGCAGAAGCTGGTCCAAGGTGAAAGAAAGGCGGCTGAAGGCTAGACGAGGGAGCAAAGATGAATCAACGTACGTGGAATTCAGATCATGGCCCGCTGCGCGGTTTCTACCGCGATTCAGATAGCGGTTGGATATTCGGAGTCTGCGCCGGGATTGCCGATCACTTCAATCTCCGCGTAGGGACCGTGCGCGTAATCGCCATTATCTTGCTGCTGCTGTTTACCTGGCTTACCGCGACCATTTACCTGGCCGCAACATTGCTGATACGTGAAAAGCCGCTCATATTCTCGGGCAGAGAAACCGAGTATGAGTTCTGGCGTCGCTTATGACCACCTACGAATCATATGCACCGCGCCGGTTTTCCCGGTCGACTGATCGCGCCGTCCTGGGTGGCGTCTGCGCCGGCGTGGCGGACTCCTTCGGGTTCAATCTGCGGGTGTTACGCTTGCTCACAGTGACCGCATTTTTTGTAGCAATGCCGCTAACTGTAGTCGCTTATCTGGCTATCGTTTTCCTGGTTCCGGCCAGGGCCGACAGCCGCTACGAGTCGGTGCGTGCCGAGCACAAGCAGGCGCGTCGGCAGGCAAAGCAACAGTCTGATTTCGCTGAGGCAGAGGCGGCGGTGCAGGTGCGCAGCAGGTGTCAGTCGCTGGAACAACGGCTCGCAAACCTTGAGAAGCACATCACCTCGTCAAGCTATCAACTCGACAGTGAAATTCGCAGGCTGTAAGAACAAGATTCTGAATAAGGGATTCCGGAAATGAATATGTGGGTTGCCATTGTCTGCATTGTTGCCATCGTGATTGGTGCGGATACGATCAACAAGTTCAGTAGTAACAGAAAACTCAAAAAGAGCGACCCGAACGAACTGGATGCGGCATTGCGCCAGGTCGAGGCTTTGGAGGAACGCATTCGCGTTCTGGAGCGCATCGTGACCGAGAAAAAATTCGATTTGCGCAGCGAAATCAACAGGCTTTGAAACAAAAACGCCCGCGACATGCGGGCGTTTCCGAGCGCCAGGGGCGCGATCTAGTTCGCGGGCTGCCGCGCCGCGTTATAGGCGCGAACCTGTTGGTTAAATTCTTCTCCGACCATCTCTTTCGCATCATTCGCCGCATCGAATTTCTTGGTCAGCATTTCGTCGCGCCGTTGCAGATCGTCTGGGGTCGGGCTGTCCAGCTCGGCCACTGCGGCCTTCTCAATGCAAGTGAGATAGACGTCGACTCCCGCCAGATAGGCGTTCACTGCTTCCTTGGCTGCGAGCAGCTCGTCCTTGGACGCTGTATTGCCATCAGGAATACTCGGGCGTTCCGGGTAGTCACAGGCGAACGCCATCGGAGCGGTTATTGAGAGCAGGCAGCTAATCGCAATCTTGGTTGTTAGTTTCATATTTCGGTTTCCGTAATTATAAGTAGCCGCTGTCGCAGGGAGATCGGCTGGTCAGGTTTTGTCGGCTGCTAATTTAAGCATGATGAAACGGATGTGTGAAGCGCGCAAATAAGTCTTAACATTTCAAGGGGTTACCCGATCACCGATTCAGGCGAACAACGCGCGATGTGTGTCCGTACCATCGGCTTGCGCAATCAGCAACTCGAGAAAATTATCCGAACTCATTGGATCCCCGAACAACAGCCCCTGCACGAACGTGCATTCGAGGCGTTGCAGAAAACTCAATTGTTCTTCGTTTTCTACTCCTTCGGCAACAACGTCCATATTCAGGTTACGGCCCATTTGTATGATGGTGCCAACCAGAGTCGCATCATCGGGATTGTTTGCAATGTCGCACACAAAGGACTGGTCAATTTTCAGCGTGCTGATCGGGAATTGTTGCAGCGCGCTGAGTGAAGAATACCCGGTACCAAAATCGTCAATCGCCAGATGCAGTCCCAGACCATAAAGCTGATCGAGCAACGTCACTGTGCGCGCCGGATTTTCCATCAATGTCGTTTCCGTAATTTCGAGTTCGAGCGAGGTCGGCGAGACCTCGTGGCCGCGCAAAATCGAATTGATGCGATTTATGAAATTCGCTTGATAGTCATAACCGCGTAGCGCCATGCCAAGATCGCGCATGGTAGTTGGCTGGCCGCATTTCGCTACAACCTGTGCCTCGTGCATGCCGTCCTTGATAATGTTGTTGCCGCAGCGGAACGCCGCGGCCAGCTCGGCAAACAGCAAAGCTGCGGCCAGAGCGGTCATTATGACTGGGTACTTGTGGCGTAGAATATTCATCGCTTCGGTCGGTTCATTCTAACGCAGATGAGAGGCGCGAATAGCCGCGCTTATGGTAAAAGAGCGGGCCGGGTTACAGGAAATGCCTGTTCGGCGCATCGCGACCGTCCGAGAACACCAATGAGCAAAGGTTTCGACATTCGATTCGATGCGCTGGTCAGTAGTGACCGTAGCGCGATTTCGGGCGGTCGCAAGGGCATTGAGAAAGAGTCTTTGCGCATTGACGCTCGTGGCTACCTGGCGCAAACCGGCCACCCGCTTGCTCTCGGGTCTGCGTTAACCAATAGCTTTGTCACGACGGACTTTTCCGAAGCCCTGATGGAATTCATTACCCCGCCATTTCATAGCACCTGGGAAGCACAACAATTTCTTTGCGATGTGCACCAGTTTGCATACCAGAACCTGGGCGACGAATTGATGTGGACGGCGAGCATGCCTTGTCGAGTTCGGCCCGATGCGGAGATACCCCTGGCGCGTTATGGAAACTCAAACGTCGGCCAAATGAAGACTATTTATCGTCGCGGATTGGGCTATCGCTACGGCAGGCGGATGCAAACGATCGCCGGAGTGCACTTCAATTATTCGCCACCGCCACATTTCTGGCCGGCCTATCGCAATGCAATCGGTAGCACGCAAAGTGATGATGATTTTCGATCGGAAAAATACCTGGGGCTGGTGCGCAATTTTCGCCGCTTTGGCTGGCTTGTGCTGTACCTGTTCGGTGCATCACCGGCCATGTGCAAGTCCTTCGCCGGTAATGCCGCCGCGCAGATGCCGGCGCTGAATGCCGAGACCCTGTATGAGCCCTTCGGTACCTCATTGCGCATGAGTGACCTTGGCTACAGTAACCAGACTCAGGCGCAATTGAATATCTCGTTGAATAGTCTCAGTGAGTACGTGCGCGATCTGAGCGCCGCTGTGGCAACACGAGAGCCGGCCTATGAAAAAATCGGCGTCAAAGTCGACGGCGAGTACCGGCAACTGAATGCCAATCTGCTGCAGGTCGAGAACGAGTACTACAGTTCTGTGCGTCCCAAGCGGGTCGCTAACAGCGGCGAACGACCCACCGCAGCGCCGCGACGTGGCGGTATCGAGTATGTGGAAATCCGCTCGCTCGATATCAATGTCGATGATCCGTCGGGCATCAATCAGAACACGATGCGTTTCGTCGAGGCGTTCCTGATTTACTGTCTGATCGAGGACAGCCCGCCGCTATGCGGCGAATCGCTCGACGAAACGCGCATCAACCAGACGCTGACAGCGAAGCATGGTCGAGATCCGGAATTTCGGCTGCAGCGAGATGGCCAACCCATTGCGCTGCGAGATTGGGCCGGTGAGATCCTCGACAAGGTCAGCGCAATTGCGGCGGTTTTCGATGCAGAAGAGGGTGGTGACAGCTACGCGCACGCAGGGCGTCTTGCGCAGTCGCTGCTCGACGATCCTGATGCAACGCCGTCAGCCCGTCTGCTGGACACGCTGCGAACCGAGAAGTGCAGCTTTTTCGATTTCACGTTGCAGCAGGCCGTAGTTCATCGTGACTATTTTGCGGCGATTGCGCCGTTGACAGACCAGCGCCACGCTATGTTTGAACAAGAGGCTCGCGAGTCGATTCGGCGACAAGACGCGATTGAGGCCAGCGACAGCCTGAGTCTCGATGAATATCTGGATGAATACTTCAGCTCGAACTAGGAGGGCGGCAACGCTGTGCCGTGTTCGTAAGCGTACTCACGATGCAACTTCTGCAGACGCCGGGTCATGGCGCCGGACTTGCCGTTACCGATGACGCGTCCGTCTGCCTCCAGAATCGGCGTCAACTCGCCCATTGTGCCGGACGTGAACACTTCGTCTGCACAATAAATTTCCGTGATCGACAGTCTGCACTCAGCCGCGGTGATGCCTTCATCGGCACAGATGTCCAGAACCATCCGCCGTGTGAGCCCGGGCAGGCAGGCGTCGGCGTAGGGTGTCAGCACTTGCCCATCACGCACGATGAACAGGTTGGTGTCGTTGGTTTCGGCAACGAAGCCGTCGATGTCCAGCATGATCGCGCTGTCGACGCCGGCCACATTCGCCTCGATCGCGGCCAGAATGTTGTTTAGCAAATTGTTGTGATGAATCTTCGAATCAAGGCACTGCGGCGTGTTTCTTCGAGTTGATGCCGTGATCACGCGAATGCCGGCGTCGGAATAGACGGGTGGCTTCCACTCCGCCAGCACGATCAGGCAGCAGCCGGACTGGTTGAAGCGCGGATTCATGCCCGAAGTGATTTTCTCGCCGCGGGTCAGAGTCAGCCGGATGTGCGTTTCATCGCGCATGCCGTTGGCGTCGAGTGTGCTGAAAATGGCGTCGCAAATTTCTTTACTTGATGGCACCGATGCAAATGCCAGTGCCTTCGCGGAGTTTTGCAGACGCTGCAAATGAGCGTCGAGCGCGGCAATGCGACCCCGGTAGACCCGCAAGCCTTCCCAGACGGCATCGCCGCCTTGCACCGAGCTGTCGAATACCGACACCCGAGCCTCAGCGCGCGGTACGAGCTTGCCGTTGACGTGCACCAGGATGTCGCGATTGCGCGGATCAGGAAGATTCAAGGCTCAAGCTCCAGCGCGATGCGCACGCAGAGCGTACGCGAAAAGCTTGTCATACCACGGTTTGCACTCAGCCAATAGGGGCTCGAGCTCAGGCGGGAATTCATTTTTCGGCTCATACGCCGCGAATCCCGTGCTGAGGTGTACGGCGTGATACCAGTGTGGTGCCCAGATGCCATCCTCGGCCAGCGGCGCCGCCGGCCAATGCAGCATCGCGCTCTGAAATGGCAGGTCTATGAGTTCACACAGCCGCTGCAGCACGCCTTCGGGGTCGAGCAGGAGTTCACGCGAGTCGAGTATCACAGGCTGCTGACCAGCGGCCACTAGGTCCCCATACAGCTGCCATTGCCTCTGCAGGCCGGTATCTGTGAGCGTTGCGTGCGGTAATTGCACGACCAGCGACGGCAGTATTTCGCGCGGGTCACGAACAAGAAATACGTTGCGCACGTGATTGAGAAAATCGACATCAAGCGCGACTAAGTGATGCGCCATGTTTTTCAGGAAGAGACGCGTCGCAGGATGCTTTGCCGCGCGTTCGAGCAATTCGGTGATGACCGCATTGCCATCGAGATTCATGCCGGCGATGACGTCGTCCCGACCAGGATGGTCGGCGCCGGAAACCCGCAGGTAATGGCCATACAGCGGCTCATCGACAACACGTACCTCGCTGTGTTGCGCGAAGCTGTACATTAGTGCCGTTGACACGTTTCTCGGCCCGGACCAGAGGCAAATCGGCTTTGGCATTGCAATCCGCACGTTTGTTGTGCACTCCGTCACAATTTCGGCGTCCACAGTGTGACCATTGAGGCAATTTAACTAAACTTGGCAGGCAACGCCCGAAATTGTAAGCCATTTGCCCGGGCTTAATGGAACCTAATAGTGTTTAGAACATTTATTGCCGGAGTATTGCTTGGTGCCGCAGCTGCCGGAGCGGCGCTGTACTTTATTCCGGTCGTCAATCAGGCGCGCGAGTTTTCGCTTATTACTGTGATTCGAAACATCGGTAACGAAGAGGTTTTCCACGCCAATATACCTACCGATCGAATCATGATCGGAGCACCGAGGCAGGCATCGCCACTGCCGGTTGGTCTGGATTGGCCGGGCAACGAATTATTTGCGGATACGCGCGCGGAACTGTTCAAGTTGCGCAATTCGAAAGACGTGGTCGTCGGCGTAGCGAGCCACATCGCGGCGGGCAACGAAAAGGGAGGCTTGATCGAGTGGGTATTACATTTGCCCGCCCGGGGATCGGTCTACGTGTTGATGCAGCCCGAAATGCCGCAGGATGGCTTCCGCGTTGGCGCCCTACGTGCCGGTACACAGGAATTCGCTGACCTGAGCGGATCGGTGAGTGAAACCTGGGTTGCCGACATGAGTGGCGCTGATGATGCGCCGGTAGGACGCATAGAGCTGCGCACGCGGTTGGTATCGAGTGCTGTGGGGCAAACAGAATGAAGTATCTCGTCATGTTTGCCGTCGGCATGTTGGTCGGCGCGGCCTGCCTCGCCTTGGTCCTTTATTTCAACCCGTTCGTTTCTTCGAATAATTTGTCGCCGCTTTCAGTCACGGATAACGAAGTGGTGCACTTGAGTTATTCCGCAGCGGCACGCGACTCGATTGTCTATACCAATGACGGCGAGTCACAGATAACGCCACACCCCGCCAAGGTTCTGCAATTGTGGGAACCGACGATCCGCCAGACCTCAGCATTCGTCACACAACTCGTCGACGGCCGCGGTGAGACGGCTGGTTTCGGCATCAAGTTTTCCTCGGCATCCGATCGCACCAATCTCATCGACGGTGAAATACTGGTCGATAGTGTCTGGCACATCTATTTGCCGGAGCGCGGCAGCCTGTTTATTGAACAGGCAGAGAATTACTGGGGCTACGTTCGCGACATCGTCGTGCCGGCTTATCGCAGTCCGGGCGACAACTGGCGTGGCAACTGGCTTGGAAATATTACGCACGGCCCGGGTGCGCTCGGCACCGCCTGGGTTGCCGGTGGCAGCGGCCAATTTGCCAGCATGGACACCGAGGCGGTTGAAGCGCTTTCCGCGAAAGCCTATTCGGTGGCCGATGGCCCGGTTGGAGTAACCGGCGAGATATCAATCGAGCTGCATTACGGTGAGCGACTCGAGCGGCAATTCAGCGAAGCTCCACCGACGCCCCAAGATCAATAACCTCGCGTGCTGCAATTGAAGTCTTCGCCTGCATGAATTCGCGTGGCGCATTGACTGCATCGGCGGCGATCAATACGCCATCCTTCAGGTACAGGCAGGCAAACTTCCGGTCGGCCGGATTGCCACGAACGATCGTCTCATCGTAGCCTGCGGACAAACCCGCAATCTGCAGTTTCAGGTCGTATTGATCTGACCAGAACCACGGCACCTGAGAATAATGCAGCTCGTCATCGCAAAGATTGCAGGCAGCGGTTTTTGCCTGCTCGAGCGCATTGTGGACGGACTCGAGGCGCACCTGGCGCCGATAGATGCCGTTCGGATGCATGGTGCAGTCGCCAACGGCATAGATGTCGGCGTCACTCGTCTGGCATTGATCATTGACGATGATGCCGTTATCAATCGCGAGCCCGGCCTGCTCCGCCAGTTCGCAATTGGGCAGGATGCCGGCACCGATGATGACAAAGTCGGCCGGGAGCGTGTCGCCATTGTCAATCTCGACCGCTGTGACGCGCGAGGCGCCGTGAAAAGCCTTGAGCCCGGCCGAAAGCAGAAACCTGACGCCGTGTTTTTCATGTTGTTGTTGATAAAACGATGAAACTTCTGGCGCCACCACGCGGCTCATGACGCGATCAGCCATTTCGACGACCGTAACGTCCAGGCCCAACTCGCGACACACTGCCGCGACCTCAAGACCGATGTAACCAGCACCGACAATGACCACTTTGCGGCCAGCGGCGATTTCGCGGCGAATGCTGTCCACGTCTGAAATGTCGCGCAGGTAATGGATCCCGGCCAGCCCGGTATCGGCAATCGGGATGCGCCGTACCCGCGAACCGAGTGCCAGCACGAGTTTGTCATACGCAAACGTCCGGCCAGCATCGGTGTGCACGGAGCGTTCGTCGCGCGCTATGCGATTGACGCGTGTATTCAGGTGCACCGAGATATTGTCGGCGTCGTAAAAAGCGGCTGGCTTGAAGTGCAGGCGTTCGGCATCGAGTGCACCGGCGAGATACCGCTTCGACAACGGCGGCCGTTGATAGGGCAGGAACGGCTCGTCGCCGAGCAGCACGATGCGACCCGCGAATTTCTTTTGCTTCAGCGTGGCAACGACTTGCCCGGCTGCGTGCCCGGCGCCGGCGATTACAATGGTATTAGTCAACTCTTCGGCTCGTATCGCAGCTTTATAGGCACCTTATTTTCCTTAACCGTTGCGGGACTGACCATTGCCGATCGGGACATTTCACAGGCCGCATGATTGCAGCGCTCCCTCGCACGGGAATCCTAGCATCGTAACGATCTGTTTGGAGTCAGCGGCACCTGATCCGCCCCATTTTCCAGCCTGCGGGCGGGTTACGGCGCGCTCTTGTAAATACGTCCAGTACTGTATAAAAATACAGATCTTTGCGCCGGAGGCAGGCTGTGCAGGCAGCGGAGCGGCTCGAGAGCTATCTGGATGTACTGAACGCGGAGCAGCGTCAGGCGGCCGAGTTTGGTGCGCGCGACGCGACCAACCAGTTTCGCGCGGGTCCGCTACTGGTGATTGCCGGGGCCGGGACCGGCAAGACGATGACCCTCGCACACCGCGTCGCGCACCTGATCGTGGCCGGCGTGAGCCCGGAGCGAATCCTGCTGCTGACGTTTACTCGCCGCGCCGCACAGGAAATGATTCGACGCGTTGATGCGATCGTGCGGCAGGCGATTGCGACGAACTCCGGTCGCAATGCGATGACCGCATTGCCTGCCGGAGTGTTGCCCTGGTCGGGGACATTTCACGCCGTCGCCAATCGAATGTTACGACGCTATGCCAATAATCTCGGTCTTGATCCGGGATTCTCGATTCTGGATCGAGGCGACGCGGCCGATATCATCGACGTGACGCGGCACGATCTGGGCCTGTCAAAAAAGTCGCGGCGGTTCCCGAAGAAAGACATCTGTCTCGCCATTTATTCGCGCTGTGTGAATGCGCAACAAGCCTTGCCCGACGTGCTGCAGGAAAATTATCCGTGGTGTGCGGACTGGGAAGCCGAATTGCGCGAACTGTTTCGCGCGTATGTTGCTCGCAAGCAGCATAGCCAGGCGCTCGACTACGATGACTTGTTGTTGTACTGGAGCCATCTGCTGGCAGAACAGGAATTCGCCACTGAGATTGGATCATGGTTCGACCATGTACTGGTTGATGAGTATCAGGACACGAATCTTGTACAGGCCGGGATACTGCGCGCGCTGAAACCAGAAGGCGATGGAGTAACGGTAGTTGGTGATGATGCGCAGTCAATCTACTCATTTCGAGCGGCCGAAGTAGAAAACATTCTCGGCTTTCCCGAACAGTACGAACCCAACGCACGCGTCATCTCTTTGCGGCAAAATTATCGCTCTACGCAGGCGATCCTCGATACAGCCAACCTGCTGATTGCCGAGAGTGAGCGGCAATATCAGAAGAACCTGTTTTCAACCCGCAAGGATGGCGCGAAGCCCCAGTACGTGACGGTTGAAGACAGTTACGCCAAGGCTGAGTACGTAGTTGAGTCGATACTGGACAATCGCGAAATGGGCATGCGCCTCATGGACCAGGCTGTCCTGTTTCGGGGATCACATCACAGTGACCGGCTCGAGCTCGAACTGGTACGGCGCAATATTCCCTACGTGAAATATGGTGGCCTGAAGTTTCTCGAGGCCGGCCACGTCAAGGACGTCCTGTCGCTGCTTAAGTGGGCGGAAAACCCGAAGAACGAGATTGCCGCATTTCGGGTTCTCAAGCTGCTGCCCGGAATGGGTCCGTCGACGGCGGCGCGATGCTTCGAGCACCTGGCTGTCGGGCATTATCAGTTTTCGTCATTACGCGAGTTTCGCCCACCCGCGGCAACGCTCGTCGACTGGGCAGCGTTTTGTACGTTGCTGCAGACCTTGTCCGCCGAACCTGCCGCCAATGAGGCCTGGCAGTCGCAGTTGGGCCAGGTGCGGCGCTGGTATCAGCCGCACCTTGAGAGAATTTATGACGGGCTTGAAACGCGTGAAGCCGACCTCGAACAGCTGGAACAGATTTCGGGGCGCTACCCGACGCGCGAGCGATTTCTCACCGAACTGACTCTGGATCCGCCGAGTGCAGCCGGCGATCTGGCCGGCGACCCGTTGCTTGACGAAGACTACCTGGTTCTATCAACCGTACATTCGGCCAAGGGGCAGGAGTGGGACGCGGTGTACTTGCTGAATGTTTCGGATGGCAATTTTCCGTCGGAGTTTGCTACCGGCAAACCGCACATGATCGAAGAGGAGCGTCGGCTCCTGTATGTCGCCATGACACGCGCGAAGCAGGCCTTGTCGCTTATCGCACCACTCAAATACCATGTCACGCAACAACGCAAGGATGGCGACAAGCACGTCTATGGCGCGCGTAGCCGCTTCCTGACAGATCGGTTGTTGGCGAGCATGCAGCGTAGCTACCGAGGTCGTGCTGAAAATACGTCTGGCCGACAGGGGCCGCGCAGTGACAAACGCGTCGATGTCGCTGCCCGGATGCGTGAAATGTGGTGACAAAAAAAGGCGGTGGCCAAAGGCCACCGCCAGTCACAACGAAACAAACACAATAAGGGAATTTAGGTCTGTTTACGTCTTGTTCGTAGTGTTTGATGCATCGCAAACGCAATTGGTTGCAATTTTCCCCGTATCAATTTGGAATAATGGCCTGCGCTTATGAAGAAAATTGAGTTTCGAATGCAACTACATGCGCGACGGCGGTGGAGATGGACAGATGGCAGCAACAGCGGATGTGCAGCGGCAGGTTAGCTCAGAGGAGTGGCGGCTCAGGGTGGATCTTGCCGCCTGTTATCGCGTCATCGCGATGTATGGGTGGGACGACCTGGTCTTCACTCATATTTCGGCACGGGTGCCGGGGCCTGACGAACACTTTCTGATTAACCCGTACGGCTGGTTGTTCGAGGAAATTACGGCGAGCAGCCTCGTCAAGGTCAACCTTGCCGGCGATATCGTGTTGGCAACGGACAACGTCGTCAATCCGGCGGGTTTCATCATCCACAGTGCGATACACGCAGCGCGTCACGATGTGACTTGTGTTCTGCATACGCACAGCAAGGCCGGCGTTGCCGTATCAGCACAGAAAAACGGACTGCTGCCAATTTCGCAGGTCTCACTGTTTCCGTACGCCACGCTCGCGTATCACGACTACGAAGGCGTAGCCCTGAACGATGACGAAAAGCCACGTCTCGTTGCGGACCTTGGTAGCAACAATGCGCTGATCCTGCGCAATCATGGTCTGCTGACCACGGGCGTGACAATCGCCGACGCGTTCCTGATGATGTACGTACTGGAAACAGCCTGCCAGACGCAGATCCTTGCGCAGTCCGGTGGCTGTGAGTTGATCCAGGTGTCGCCGGCTATCGTCGCCGTTATTCAGGTGCAGGCAGAGAAAGTTACCCGCGGTTTAGGGGGCGCGCTGGTCTGGCCCGGGTTGTTGCGAAAGCTCGATCGGCGTGACCCGTCGTTTCGCGACTAGGACAGGAACATCGCATAGGCTGGATTGTCGCTTTCTTCCCAGTGTGCATATCCGAGTTCAGCCAGGTGCGCTTCCAGCTCGTCGGTCTCATCGTTCGGCAAATCGATGCCCGCGAGTATGCGACCGAAGTCGGAGCCGTGATTGCGGTAGTGAAACAGGCTGATATTCCAGTCGGTACCAATCGCCTGTAGAAAATCCAGCAATGCGCCGGGTCGCTCGGGAAATTCAAACCGGAACAGGCGTTCATTGGCAACGCCGGCGGCGGGTCCACCGACCATGTGCCGTACATGCAGCTTGGCCATCTCGTTGTCGCTGAGATCGACAGCCGGGTAGCCGGCAGCTCGCAACGTCTCGAGTAATTCCTTGCGCTCGCCTCGACCACGGCTCAGTTGCACACCGACGAAAATATGCGCGGCGCGCGTATCGTTGTAGCGGTAATTGAACTCCGTGATGCTGCGGCGACCGATGACTTCGCAAAAGCGGCGAAAGCTGCCGGGTTCTTCGGCGATCTCTGCGGCGAGCAACATCTCCGACTGATCGCCAATGGCCGCGCGTTCGGCGATGTGCCGCAGCCGGTCGAAATTGACATTGGCACCACAATTTATGGTAACGAACGTCTTGTCACTCAGCGCATGCTCTGACAGGTATTTTTTAAGTCCTGCTACCGCCAGACCGCCCGCGGGCTCAACGACGCAGCGGGTTTCCTCAAAGATGTCGCGAATCGCCGCGCAGGTCTGGTCGGTGTCGACGGTGATGAACTCATCCACGTATTGCCGGCAGAGCCGCAGCGTGTGTTCACCGACACGCCTCACGGCCACGCCGTCGGCGAAGATGCCTACGTGATCAAGTGTGACTACGCGTCCGGCCGCGACTGAATCACGCATGGCGGCCGAATCATCAGGCTCTACCCCGATGATGCGCACGTCAGGTCGCAGCGCCTTGACGTAGGTCGCGATGCCGGCGATCAGCCCACCGCCACCGATGGGCACGAAGATCGCGTCCAGTTCGCCGTCGATCTGGCGCAGAATTTCGGCGCCGATGGTTCCCTGCCCGGCGATGACCTCCGGGTCATCAAAAGGGTGAATGAAAACCAAATCCTGCGCGTGCATTAGCTTGGTCGCGTGTGCGAACGCTTCATCGTAATTGTCGCCGTGCAGTTCGACCTCACCGCCCAGTGCGCGCACGGCATTGACCTTGATTGACGGTGTCGTAACCGGCATGACTATGACGGCACGCACACCACGGTGCCTGGCCGCCAGCGCGACCCCCTGCGCATGATTGCCTGCCGAGCTGCAGATCACACCCTGCGCCGCCTCGGCCGCGGACAGGCTGGCGAGCTTGTTATAGGCGCCACGGAGTTTGAAAGAAAATATCGGTTGCAGGTCTTCGCGCTTGAAAAAAACCCGGTTGCCCAGCCGTGCGGACAGGCCCCGTGCCGCCTCCAGCGGCGATTCGATCGCCACGTCGTAGACGCGTGCGTTTTCAACCTGCTTAACGAAGTCATTCATGCTGCGGTTATCGCACAAGCTTGGGTTGTCCGCAAAAAATCTCTGCGAGCGGGGTGAAAATTGCGTACCTTCCCGCGCATACTGCCGCGTACCGGAGCAGGAGGCCCGAATTGGCAAAGCTACTTATCAGCAACGCTCGCTTGATCAACGAAGGCCAGATCCGAGAGATCGACGTGCTGGTCGACGGGCATCGGATCGCCAGGATCGACGGCCGGATCGAGGCGGCCGCCGGCGTCGATGTTATCGATGCCAAAGGTCGCTACCTCATGCCGGGCATGATCGATGACCAGGTGCACTTTCGCGAACCCGGGCTGACGGCGAAAGCGGACATGGCCACGGAGTCTGCCGCGGCCGCGGCCGGTGGCGTAACCAGTTTCATGGACATGCCGAATGTGAATCCGCAAACCACGACCCGTGCGGCGCTGGCGGACAAGTACCGCCTGGCCGAAGGCCGTTGCATGGCAAACTACGGCTTCTATCTTGGCGCCACCAACAAGAACATTGAGGAGATCCGTAGCCTGCGACTGAACGAGGCCTGCGGCATCAAGACCTTCATGGGGGCCTCGACGGGTGACATGCTGGTCGATGACCCGCTCGTGCTCGAGAAAATCTTCGCCGATGCACCGTTAATGGTGGTCACACATTGCGAACATTCGCCGACGATCTGGGAAAACGAGGCCATTGCCCGCAAAAAATACGGCGAGGACGTACCCATCGGGGAGCATCCACGAATCCGTTCAGCCGAGGCCTGTTTTGCATCCTCAAGTTTCGCGGTCGATCTGGCGCGACGCCATGATGCACTACTGCACGTTTTTCACCTGACAACGGCCATGGAGATGGTCTTGTTTTCGACGGCCCACCGTTCGAAAAAACGAATCACGGCTGAGGTCTGCGCGCATCACCTGTACTTCGACGAATCGCGTTACGCGGACCTGGGTATGCGTATCAAATGCAACCCGGCGATCAAGACCAGTGACGATCGCCTGGGATTGCTGGCAGCGCTCAACGACGGCCGGCTCGACATCATTGCCACCGACCATGCGCCGCACACGGCGGCCGAGAAGGCCAATGCCTATTTCAAGGCCCCGTCCGGCCTGCCGCTGGTACAACATGTGCTGCAGATACTGTTCGATCTCGTCGCCAGCGACGCGATCAGTCCGGAGTTGCTGGTCGATCGCGCCTGCCACGCGCCGGCCGATATATTCGGAGTAAAGGACCGTGGCTACGTACGGGAGGGCTATTTTGCCGACCTGGTCATCGTGGATAGCGCGAAACCGTATACCGTCAAGCCATCGAATCTGCTGTACAAGTGCCAGTGGTCGCCGTTCGAAGGTCATACCTTTGCCGCCAGTATCGACACGACGATTATCAACGGCACGGTTGTCTGCAAAAACGGCCGTTTGCAGGGCGGAATCGTGGGGCAACGACTCGAATTTACGCGGTCGCGATAAAGTTTGCCTTTCCGTTCGATCTGGTTATGCTAGCGTCACACTTTGGACTGGATTACCTGCTGGCATGCACAGACAAGCTGGCACGCTACAGCAATGAAACCGACTGATACTTCCAACCCCGGATACTTCCACAAGGTTGTCGACTGCCAGTTCGCCTGTCCAGCGCACACGGATGTGCCCGAGTACATCCGCCTGATCGCGCAGGGCCGTTTCGGTGACGCGTACATCGAAAATCGCAAATCGAATGTGTTTCCGGGCATTCTCGGTCGCGTCTGCGACCGACCGTGCGAGCCCGCGTGCCGTCGCCGCAGAGTTGAGGAGCGGCCGGTCGCGATCTGTCGTCTGAAAAGAGTCGCTGCCGACCACAAGAACGATATCGTCGACCGATTGCCGAAAGGCGGCCCTAGTAACGGCAAGAAAGTCGCGTTGATTGGCGCCGGCTGTGCATCACTGACGGTGGCGAATGATCTGCGTCCGTTGGGCTACGACGTCACGATTTTTGAGGCGCACGCAACGATGGGCGGATTGATGCGCAGCAACATCCCGCAGTTTCGTTTGCCACCAAAAGTGCTCGACGAAGAAATCGGCTACATTGTCGACATGGGCGTCGAGGTGAAACTGAATCACCGCATCGACAGCATGCGGACGCTGCTCGACGAGGGCTTCGACGCGGTGTTCGTCGGTACCGGTGCGCCGCGCGGCAAAAACCTGGAGATCCCGGGGCGTTACGACAGCAAGAATATTCATATCGGCATCGACTGGCTCGAATCGGTGGCCTTTGAACATCAGAATTCGATTGGCAAGCGAGTGTTGATCATCGGTGTCGGCAACACGGCGATGGATTGCTGTCGCACCTCGCTGCGGCTCGGTGCCAACGACGTCAAAGTGATGGCGCGCAAGCCGCGCGAATATTTCAAGGCATCGGCGTGGGAACTCGAAGACGCCGAAGAAGAGAACGTCGAAATTCTTGTCAATCACTCTCCCAAGGACTTCGTGATCGAGAAAGGCAAGCTTGTCGGGATGACATTTGAGCTGATCGAGTACAAGACCGATGACAAGGGACGTATTGATCGCGGCACCGTTACCGGCGAGAAGGTTATTCCCTGCGACGATGTCATACTCGCGATCGGCCAGGACAACGCTTTTCCATGGATCGAACGCGATCTCGGCATTGAGTTCAACGAGTGGGAGTGCCCGATCGTCGACGAGACCACGATGATGTGCTCGCGTGACGGCATTTTCTTCGGCGGCGACTCGGCCTTCGGCCCGAAAAATATCATCTGGGCCGTCGCGCACGGTCACGAAGCTGCAATCTCGATGCATAAATATTGTCAGGGTGAAAACCTGACCGATCGCCTGCCATTTGGCGTCAATCTCTCCAGCCAGAAGATGGGCATGCACGAGTGGAGCTACTCGAACGACTACGATCCGACAGCGCGACGCCTGATGCCGCATGTCGACCTTAAACAACGATTCAAGAAACTCGATATCGAAGTGGAGCTTGGCTTCACCCTGGAACAAACGCTGCAGGAGGTAGAGCGCTGCCTGAACTGCGATATCCAGACCGTATTCGCGGCCGAACTTTGCATCGAATGCGACGCGTGCCTCGACATATGTCCGGTCAGCTGCCTGACGATCACCGAGAACGGCGATGAGGCGGATCTGCGCGCGCGCCTGGCGGTGCCGGCACTGAATCTGGCGCAGGACTTGTATGTGTCGGCGGGCCTGCCACAAACGGCTCGCGTCATGGTCAAAGACGAAGACCTGTGCGTACATTGTGGCTTGTGCGCCGAGCGCTGCCCGACAGGCGCCTGGGACATGCAGAAATCACACGTATTGATTCCGTATGCGGTCGATGAAGCGACCTGCGGCAAACGAAAAACAGCGACTGGCAGCTAACAGACCCTGGGAAAACTGGCGTGGCAACAATCAACGACGTCGTCGTAAAAATAGCGACAGTTAACGGCACCGGTTCGGCCAGTGCCAACGGCATGTTAATGAAAGCCATCTTTCGCATGGGCATTCCGGTCGTCGGCAAGAACTACTTTCCATCGAATATCCAGGGCCTGCCAACGTGGTACGAAGTTCGTGTCACCGGCGCCGGCTATCAGTCGCGTTCCGACCGCGTGGATCTCATGGTTGCGATGAATGCGCAAACCTATGCACGTGACCTTGCCGAGGTATCGCCAGGCGGCTATCTGTTGTACGACTCGACCTGGCCGCGTCAGAAAGAACTCCTGAGCGAAGATGTAACCGTACTTGGCGTGCCGTTGTCGCGACTCTGCAACGAAAGATTCGAAGGCGCCAGGGCGCGCATATTGATGAAGAATGTAGCCTACGTCGGCGTGGTCGCGGCGTTGCTCGACATCGATCTTGATGTCATCACAAAATTGCTCGAGCAAACCTTTGCTGCGAAGAAGCATCTGGTCGATTCAAACATGCAGGCAATTCGACTCGGTTACGACTACGCGCAGCAAAATTTTTCGTGCCCGCTGCCGAACAAGGTTCAGGCCATGAATGGCACGGCAGGTCACATCGTGATTGATGGTAATACAGCAGCCGGTCTTGGCTGCATGTACGCGGGCGCCACCGTTGGTGCCTGGTACCCGATTACGCCATCAACATCGCTGATGGACGCATTTCGTTCATTTTGTTCGAAGTACCGCGTTGATCCGGAAACCGGCGCCAAGACGTTTTGCATTATCCAGGCGGAAGATGAACTGGCCGCCATTGGCATGGTGCTCGGCGCTGCGTGGAATGGTGCGCGTTCTTTCACGCCGACCAGCGGGCCGGGAATATCGCTGATGAGTGAGTTCATCGGTTTTGCCTACTACGCCGAGGTTCCTGCGGTTGTTTTCGATGTGCAACGTACCGGGCCGTCGACGGGCATGCCGACCAGAACGCAGCAATCCGATCTCATGAGTTGTGCCTATGCGTCACATGGCGATACCAAGCATGTACTGTTATTCCCGGCCGACCCCTTTGAGTGTTTCGAGATGTCGCAGTCTGCGTTCGACTTTGCGGAACGACTGCAAACGCCGGTCTTTGTCATGTCGGACCTCGACATAGGCATGAACGACTGGATGGTGCCGGATTTCGAGTTCGACGAAAGCAAGATACCCGATCGCGGCAAGGTACTGAGTGCTGATGTACTCGAGAATATGGAAAAATTTTATCGCTATCAGGATGTCGATGGCGACGGGATTGCGGCGAGATCCTTGCCGGGCGTGCATGCCAAGGGCTCCTATTTCACACGCGGCTCCGGCCATACGCGCTATGGCGCGTATACCGAGGACTCGGCCGCCTATCAGGACGTCATGGATCGCCTTTTGGTCAAGTGGGAGACGGCGCGCAACATATTGCCGGCGGCCGAGATCGAATACTCAAAATTCAACAAGACCGGCATTCTAACTATTGGCAGCGGCCACGGTGCCTGTCGCGAAGCGCGCGATCGCCTTAGCGCGGAAAATATCAACCTGAATTACTGTCGCGTGCGGGCATTTCCGTTTAGCGACGCCGTGCGCGAGTTCATTGCGCAACACGAAGTCGTTTACGTGGTCGAACAGAATCGCGATGCGCAGCTGCGTTCGATGTTGCTGCTTGACATCGACGCGGATCCGGCAAAACTGGTGTCGCTGTTGCATTACAACGGTATGCCAATCAACGCAGGCTTCGTCGTTACCCGGATACAGGAAGAAGTCGCCAAAGGACGTGCCGCATGAGTTACATCGCCAAGCCAAAGGTTGCGCACCCGAATCTGCCAAGGAACAAGCTTGGCCTGACCGCTCGCGACTACGAGGGCACGGTTTCAACGCTGTGCGCAGGTTGCGGACATGATTCCGTGACGGCCGCAATCATCCAGGCTGTGTTTCAACTCAACATCGAACCACACATGCTCGCGAAGATGAGTGGCATCGGATGTTCATCAAAGACTCCGGCCTATTTCGTCAGCAGCTCACACGGATTCAACTCCGTGCACGGGCGCATGCCGTCGGTGACGACCGGCGCAAATGCAGCCAACCGGTCACTTACTTATATCGGTGTGTCGGGCGATGGTGATTCGCTGTCGATCGGTGCGGGACAGTTTGTGCATGCGATTCGGCGCAACCTGAACATGTGTTACATCATCGAGAATAACGGTGTCTACGGTCTGACCAAGGGCCAGTTTTCTGCGTCGGCCGACGTCGGCAGCAAACCGAAGAAAGGCGAGCCCAACGAGATGGAGCCGATTGACCCGGTCAGCGTGGCGCTTGCCCTTGGTGCAACCTACGTCGCGCGCAGCTTTTCCGGCGACCGGGAGCAGCTTGTGCCGCTGATCAAGGGCGCTTTGACACACAAGGGCTTTGCGCTGGTCGATGTCATCAGTCCCTGTGTAACCTTCAACGATCACGAGGGCTCAACCAAGAGTTACAAACATACACGCCAGTTCTATCATCATGTGGTTGACGCCGACTTCGTGCCACCCGCCGCGGAGATCAAGGCGGCATATGAAGAAGGATCCGCGATGCCGGTCGAACTGCACGACGGCAGCAAGATCGTGTTGCGCAAGGTGGACAAAGCCTATGACCCGACCAGTCGCGCCGCCGCCTTTAGCTATCTGCGCGATCGTGTCAACGCTGGAGAAATCATAACCGGGTTGTTGTACATCGATGGGTTGCGCAAAGAGATGCACGAAGTCATGGGTAACACGACCACGCCGTTGTGCCAGTTGCCGCTCGATGGCTTGCACCCGGGCGCAGCCGAGCTGAAGAAAATCATTAGCCGCTATCGCTGAACGGTGAGCAACAATCGACGTCAATTTATAAAAGGCAGCCTGCTCGGCGGTGCGGCGATCGCGAGCGGCGCGATGTCGCAAGCGGCGGGTGCGACCGCAGCGGTCGGTGCATCCAAACCATTGTCTATTCTCATTCTGGGCGGTACCGGGTTTATCGGTCCGCACATGGTGCGTGAAGCGTTGCGTCGCGGTCATTCCGTGACGCTCTTCAACCGCGGTCGAAGCAACGACGAATTGTTTCCCGATCTGGAAACGATCATCGGTGATCGCGGCGGCAACCTCGCCGGACTACAGGGCAGAAAATGGGATGCGGTCATTGATAACTCAGGCTATGTGCCAAGACACGTCGCTGACTCTGCGGCCATGTTGGCGGCCAACGTCGGGCACTACCTCTATATCTCGACCATCTCCGTGTACGCTGCCTGGTCTGCGCCAAACGATGAGAACTCGGCGCTCGCGACGATTGCAGACGAAAGCACTGAAGCGGTGACCGGCGAGACCTACGGCCCGCTGAAAGCGCTGTGCGAGCGGCGTGCCGCTGCGGCGATCGATGCGGACCGGCTGACGATACTGCGGCCGACCTACATTTGTGGCCCCGGCGACCACACGGACCGATTTTCCTACTGGCCGGTCAGGGTAGCGAAGGGCGGTGACATGCTATTGCCTGGGGGCCCCGATTACCCGATCCAGATCGTTGATGTGCGGGATCTCGCGAACTTCACGATCGACTGCCTCGATGGCCACATTAGCGGTACCTACAACACGGTTACGCCGGTCGGCTCTTACACCATGGGCGAACTGCTTGCCGACAGCCAGGCTGTCACGGCCACGACGGTCGAGCCGGTGTGGGTGGACGAAGCGTTTGTCGCAGCCGCAGCGGAGAATAACAGCACACAAAACCACGGCATGTTCCCGATCTGGCATGCATTGTCCGGAGAGGAATCCCGGGTATCGAGTGTCAGTGGTGCGCGCGCCCGCGCGGCTGGCCTGCAGAACAGGCCCGTGCGCGAGACCATTCGTGACCTGCTTGCGTGGTGGCAAACGTTGCCAGCGGAGCGCACGGCCAATATGAGAGCGGGAATGGGTGCGGCGCAGGAAGCCGAGTTGATCGCGCTCTGGAGAAAGCAGAGCGCGTGAACAACAAACGCCCCGAGCTGAATGTCGGGGCGTTTGTTGCAGCGTTATTCACTCCCAGATGCGTTTCCACCACGGCGCTGAGTTGGTCTCCGGTGCAGCACCGCCGAAAAACGGAATCTTCGCCCTTATCGCAGCGATGTCCCAGCCGGTCAGATTCGCCAGCGTTTGTGCCTCACGCTCCTGGCGCTCGCGCGTCGCCGCCGCATAAGCCGAGGCGTCGCAGTTTGGCTGACCTTTCCAGGGGCGGCGAATCACATAGCGGCCCTGGTAGTTCTGGCGGTCGCCGGTTTCCTGAAACACAAGGTCTTCCGGAAAGTGCTTGCTGTCGTAGCTGACATGCAGGCGTGTCACGAACACGTCCTGTACCCCCGCTGGCGCAATTCCGCCATCCTTGCCGCCGATCCAGAACACACCGAGGCGGCGTAGTTCATCGCTGCTCAGTGGGTCGGCTGCACAGGGGTCGCACCAACCCATGTCCCAGGCATACTCGAGAAAGACGGCGCGTTCGTTTTCCTTCTGTGTTTCACGCGTGAACATCGCACGATAGAAGTCACCGAATTCCGCCTGTACAAATTCTGGTACCTCATTGTCGCTCGGGAGCTTTACCGTACGGTAGTTGCTCGTCTCGACGCGCCCGGTCCTGGTCAGCGCATAGACATACAGTTCCTGCTTGCCTTTCGCGTTCAGCGTGCCAAGTCGCATCGGCAGCATGAACTTGTTGCTTTCATAGGCGACCTGCAGAGGCCGTAATTTCGCAATGCGGAGCTTCGACTGTTCCTGCAGGTTCACCTGGGCAACGAAAAAGCGCATGTCCTGTTTAAGGTAGCTGTCGACGACTTTTTCTGCGCCTTGCGGAATGTTGTAGTCGTTTTCGGTGAGCCACTTGATCAGGCCGCCACTTTCCTCGGTGGACAGGATAAGGATGTCGTATTCGCCGACCGTATAGCTGGCCTCGATCGTGACGCCCAGCGCGCGGCTGCGCACTGTGTCTCGTTCCGCGGTCGCAGAAGGCGAAGTGTCGCCCATCGATTGCTTCATATACTCGAAGCGCATGCAGTGGTCGGGGTCGTGGTACTCGACCAGGCGTGGTGCGGTGTAGGCATCGAGATGCTCCACCAGCGCGTTGTCCGCGACATTGATCTGCTCACGTTCGATGAATGTGGGTACCGGCACCACGACCGCGAAGTCTTTGACGGCTCCCTCGAAGTCGTTGACCATCGTGATGACCGTGCGATTTTCGTCGCGCACGAGCACAACCTGTGACGCCTGGTTGTACAAATTGGTATCGGCACGCGCGACATAGAAGCCACAGAACGCCTGCGCCGTGCCGGAGATCGCGATCGTCAGAATCGCGGAAAAGATCATAAACATGGCTGAAAATGCATGACGATGAAGACCGATTGTTCGCAGCGCTGTTGCGTGCGGACGTGATTGACGACGCGGGTTTCAGCAAACAAATCGTGGCGCGTATTCGCCGTGATATCTGGCTGCGGCGTCTGGCCCTGCCGGGCGCGATGTTGTTAGGCAGTGCATTCGCGATCAAGGCGCTATTGCAGCTCGGATCGGTGTTTTCGGTTCTAAACGAATCGTTACCCGTTAGCCAGATCGAGTTGCCGGCAACGACATTGGCGCAACTGCCGATGCTATTGACGGTTGGCTGTTTGATGCTGATTGCCATAGTCACATTCAAATTAAGCGAAGAATAGGCAGGCGAGACGCAGCGCATTGTCACCGACAAGATGCTCGGATACATTGCGTGCATGAACCTCCGCGAACAGGTTGAATTGTTGTTGCCCAACTGGGAGCGCTGGTATCCGAGTTTGTTCGACGCGGCGAGTGATCTCGGCGTGATTCGAGCGGAAGTTTGCGATCCCGACACGCTCCTTTTAACCAGCCGCCACACGCAAGTGCGGCAGCAAGCAGAGGACGCCCATCGCGAGAAATGGGGCGGCCTGGAAACAGAATAAATGGCTTTTGATCCTATAGCTGCCCGCGCGCAGTTTCCGTCACTTGCGGTCGCCGACAAGGGCGTACGCAGAATTTACCTGGACAACCCTGCCGGCACGCAGGTGCCGTTATCCGTAGTGCAACGCATGTCCGATTGCCTGCTGCATGGCAATGCGAATCTCGGTGGTTTTTTTCGCACGTCGGACCTGGCTGCGGAATTTGTTGACGATGCGCGTGCGGCGAGTGCCGACTTTCTCAATGCATCATCAGTGGATGAGATCATTTTCGGCCAGAACATGACCACGCTGACACTGCATCTGTCGCGGTCGATCGGGCGTCATCTCAATGCCGGCGACGAAATTGTCTTGTCGAATATGGATCATGACGCGAATATTGCGCCGTGGCTTTTGCTGGCCCGTGATCATGGTTTGAACGTGCGCTGGCTGAAATTCAATACGGAATCGTTCGAGTTCGACACCGACGCGCTGGACAAAGCGCTGACAGAACGCACCAAACTGGTTTGCGTTGGCGGCGCCAGCAACATGACCGGCACACTGAATGACCTGAAAGGACTGTGCACAAAGATCCGCGCCGCGGGCGCCTGGAGTTTTGTCGACGTCGTGCAATCAGCACCACATGTACTGGTCGACGTGCAGGATATCGGCTGTGATTTTCTAGCCTGCTCGGCGTACAAGTTCTTCGGCCCGCACCAAAGCATGCTTTGGGGTCGCCGCGACATCCTGCAGCAACTGGAACCCTATAAGGTCAGACCCGCACCCGAGGAATTGCCCTGGAGATTTGAGGCGGGCACGCAAAGCCACGAAGGTATTGCCGGAATCGGTGCCGCAATTGATTACTTTGCAGATATCGGCGGCACGGCAGGAGCGGGCGGCGACCGTCGGCAGCGACTGGTTACGGCGTTCGGACGGCTGTTCGCCTACGAGAAGTTGCTGGCCGGTCAGCTGATTGCCGGGTTGCAGGCGATTCCCGGTATCACGGTGCAGGGCATTACGGACAGAAATGCGCTTGATCGGCGCGTGCCGACCGTTTCTTTTACGCACGCAAGGAAACATCCGGACACGATTGCAAAAGCATTGGCCGAGCGGAATATTTTTGTCTGGAGTGGCCACAACTATGCCGTGGAGCCGGCGAAAGCACTCGGCATCTATGACACCGGTGGTGTTGTTCGCATCGGCGCTGTGCACTACAACACGGTCGCTGAAATCGACGAGACGCTGGCCGCGATCGAGGCCATTCCCGGTTAAAATGTCGGCAATAAAAAAGACCGCCCTGCTACTACAGCGGGGCGGCCTTTGTGAGACGAATGACGGAAAACGGGTCAGCAGATTACGGAAGGTTGCTCCATTATCCAAACAAGACCCAATGGTTTTCCTGACACCTTTGATATCTCACTAGACATGGATCACCTCCTTTCATGTGGTTTGCCCGTGATCAGTATCGCCAAAAAATCCCGGCAAGCCAAGAAAATATTGCCTGAAATCAAGGGTATAAATCGGTAGTTGGCCGCGTTATGATATCCGGCCCGGCGCGCGAACCGGGGCATAAGAAGAATCAGATACGACGGAGCTCGCCATGGGTGAGCAAGTGCCAGATCACAACGATCAATCTGCCGTGCCGGCCGCGCCGGCGCTGGTCACGGCCGCCGAGCGTATCGGCAGCCTCGATGTTCTTCGCGGTGTGGCGATACTCGGCATCCTGGTGATGAACATCTATGCTTTCGCCATGCCGTTTCCGGCGTACAGCAACCCGTTGTTGATGGGTGGCACCGAGCCGTTGAATCTCGGCACCTGTTAATGACCCTGGCTCGGGCAGCGGATGTGGATATCAATATTCAGAATATTGAGGTGGAAAGAATCCAGCAGATCCTGAAGCATCACACGGGCGAGAAATTCAGCGCCAAGGACATCCGGATGGCGGCGCGGGCCGAGCTGTATGCAGAGGCGACTTTGCGCAAGTACCTGCTTGCCGTCGGCAAGAAACTGCGCAGCAAGGATCGCAGGGATATTGTGCACGCGCTCACCGAGGTGTTTCGCAGTGACAGCGAAGTCAGTGTGCTCGAGATCGACTTTTTCAATGGCGTCGTGCGCGCGCTCAGGGCTACTCCGGCCGAGATTGCGGGTCTTGCCTCGGGCGATGTGAAATAGAATCCGGCGCTATCACTGCCGCGCTGCTGGTCGTCATCGCGCGCAGGTAGCGACTTGAAATGGCGCTTCCAATCTCACGATAGACCACGAATAAACCGGATCCGATGACCACGATGGCGCCCACCGTTACCCAGCGGTCGGGCACCTCGTTCCAAATCAGGTAGCCAGCCAGTGCACCACCGACCAGCGCCGTGTATTCAAACGGTGCGAGCATGGCTGGGGCGGCGCGGCGGTATCCGCCAATGATTCCAATCCAGGTGATGACCGAGCAGGCACCGGCGACACCAAACAGCAGCCAACCCACGGTGTCGGGCAACTGCCAGTTGCCGGCACCGAGCAATGCGGTTGAGACCAGTAAGGGTCCGACGACCACATACAGCGAGAGAGAGTAGCTGCTTTCCGTATCAGCCAGTTTACGTGCCGTGATTGCGAGGCAGGCGTAGAAGAATGCCGAGAACAGCACGGCAATATGTGCCAGGGCTATTGCCTGTGAGCCCGGGCGCAAAATAATCAATACACCGATGAATCCGATCACGACGGCAGTCCAGCGTCGCCACCCCACATGCTCGCCAAGCATCGGTACCGATAAAGCGGTAACCATCAATGGTGCTGTGAACCCCAGCGTCAACGCGTCTACCAGCGGCATGTGCGCCAGGCCGTAGAAAAACCCGAACACGGAACCGACCGCGAGAACTGTGCGCAGCAGATGCCAGCGCCAGCGCCGGGTCTTGAGACTGTCAATGCCGCCAAACTGGCGTGCAAGAAAGAAAAAAATCAACATACCGAACAGGCTGCGCAAGAACACGAACTGCACCAGCGAATAGTCTGTGAGCAGGCCTTTAGCGGCGAGATCCAGGCCAAGGCCGCCCGCTACGCCAAGCATCAGATACGCAATCGCCTTGCCTGTCTTATCGTCTTCGGCCATTGAGGTCATTTTGATTCTGCAAGATAAATGAACGCCTGCTGAACGCGGTTGCACGCTCAGCAATGCGAGCATACAGGTTCAGCGTCGATTCAGCGAAGTGGTCGTTTAATGGAATCCGACCAGCAGGAATCGAGGATCAAATCATGTTAACCATCAGACCGGCATGGAATTTTGTTTCGATCGCGGCAGCATTTTCTGTGTGCTTTGTGACCGTGGATTCGGTAGCCGACGAATCGCCACGACTTTCCGTCACTACGCAAAACACCAAGTCAGGGCGCGACAGCGGCCTGCCGGGCAAAGTGTCGGAAGACGAGTTCGGTGCGCTGCAGACCAGTGGCGAACGGAATACGGGCAAACGCTCGAACTTGTCGTCCAAAACCGGTGTTGCGCGCACTGCC
The DNA here is from genome assembly GCA_027618995.1 of Pseudomonadota bacterium. Taxonomy (GTDB): domain Bacteria; phylum Pseudomonadota; class Gammaproteobacteria; order Steroidobacterales; family Woeseiaceae; genus UBA1847. The sequence continues at coordinate 29,642 of JAQCGO010000023.1, forward strand.
AGCAACGACTTCTGGTTCTACTCAGCGGACGTCATCCTGTTCAATGACCACGATCTGGACGGGCATTTTCACGGCGTCGACCTGTTGTTCGATGCCGACACCTACTATGCCGAAGCTGATGTTTACGCCGTCGTGTACCTGAGTCTCAGTGACGGCCCCTGGAACGAATATTTCGCGACCGACAACTTCACGTTGTTCGGCACATCGGCGGACGACGCATTCAATATCGTTACCGAACTGGTTTCCGGCTACCCGACGGGCAGCTACGACCTGCTGATTGAGCTATTTGATGCGTACAACGATGAATACCTTGCAGGCTTCGGGCCGCTGGACACATCAGCGCTGGCGTTTCTGCCGCTCGAAGATTCTCACCTGGATGTTCCCATGGTTGAGCCTACCGTGGTTGTTGTCGAGGATGGTGGCGGTTCGCTTGGCTGGCTGACTCTGCTCGTGCTGCTCGTCGCGCCGCGAGTGCTTGCGCGACGTTCGCCTGGATCATGAGCAGGCTGGGCGTCAGGAACAAGGTCAACACGGTCGCAAAAGCGAGCCCGCTGGCGACCGACGACGCCAGTTGGGTCCACCACTGCGAGCTCGGTGCACCGACCGAGACTTCGCGTGCGATAAAGTCAATATTGACACCGAGCACCATTGGCATCAGACCGATGATGGTGGTAACGGTCGTCAGCATGACCGGCCGCAGCCGAATGGCGCAGGTGCGAAGGATTGCATCAAACTCTGTCTCGCCACGACTGCGTAAGACGTTGTAGGAATCGATCAGCACGATATTGTTGTTGACGACTATCCCCGCGAGGGTAATCATGCCGACGCTGCTCATGATGACGCCGAAGGGCATATCCATGAGCAAGTGCCCAAGCAGCACGCCGCCGGTCGAAAAAATCACGGCCGTCAGTATCAGGAATGCCTGGTAAATACTGTTGAACTGGGTGACGAGGATGATCGCCATCAGCGACATCGCTACCAGCATTGCATTGCCGAGGAATTTCTCGTCGTCTTCCTGGTCCTCAATGGAGCCACGAAACTCGGCGCTGACCGTGGGATCGACGCCCATTGTGGGCAGCAGCTCACGCAACTCGGCGATCACCTCGGGTGCGAGGTAGCCATCGGCGACGTCGGCCTCGAGAGTCATCGTGCTCCGCATGTCCGTGCGGGTAATCGTACTAACTTTTTGTGCCGGCACGCGCTTGACGAATGTGCTGATCGGGACCTGGCCATTCGGTGTCGGGATGCGTAGTTCATCAATCTGCGACAAGCTGCGATTTCCGGCCGGATATCGCACGCGGATGTCGATCTCATCATCGCTGTCGTCCGGTCGATACTCGCCGATCTTGATGCCATTGGTAACCAGTTGCACCATCGCCCCGACCAGCGTGATATCGGCGCCAAAGCGCGCCGCTTCGGCGCGATCGACCTTGATCTGCCACTCGATGCCAGGTAGTGGACGACCATCTTCGATATTGGTAACGGCCGGGTGCTGCTCGAGCACGGCGCGAACACGCGCGATGCTTTCGACCACGGCGTCGCCGTCGCGCGAGGAAAATTCGATGTATACAGGCTTGCCCTGCGGCGGACCCGCGTCAGGATTGCGCGTCTCGATCGTAATGCCGGCGAGATCCGCCGTGCGATGACGAATCTCGGCCAGGATAGCATCGGATTTGCGGCGCTTATCCCAGTCGATGTAGTTCAGGGTCAGTTTGCCGATCTGGTCCTGCGTGCCGCGTACATCGGCGGTCTTGGCATACAGGAACTCGATCTCCGGCATATCGCTGATACGTTCCTCGACCTGGCGCACGAGAAAATCTTTCTCGTCGATTGACAGGTCACCGCGCGCCCGAATGTCGACCATGGCAAACGGTGGTTCAATTTCGGGGAAGTATTCGACACCGCGGCCTAGTACCACGAAGCCAACATAGATGGCCAGCAGCAGCGCCGATACCACACCGACATTACGCCACGGGCGTTGCAACGAACCGCGCAGAAATCGTACGTAGCGCCCCGTAAATCCCTGCAGCGTGGCGAGGTCGCCGGTCTCGGCAACCGCGAGGTTCTGCCGATCGGCCTCGCTGGTGGCGCCGGTCTTGCCAAAAATCGCACCGACCGTCGGCACGATCAAAAGCGCCATCAGGAGCGACGCCGCCAGCACTGCGATCAGCGTAATGGGCAGGTATTTCATGAACTCGCCGGAGATGCCAGGCCAGAAGGCCAGTGGGAGGAACGCTGCCAAAGTCGTGGCGGTCGAGGCAATTATCGGCCAGGACATGCGAATGGCGGCACGCGAATAGGCGTCGTAACGCGACTTTCCTTCCGCGAGGCGACGATCGGCCATCTCGGTGACCACGATAGCGCCGTCTACCAGGAGGCCGACTGCCATGATCAATGCGAACAACACCATCATGTTGATCGTGATGCCGAATGATCCAATCAGCAGGATGCCGAGCAGGAAACTGCCCGGTATCGAAACGCCAACCAACAGACCGGATCGTATGCCCAGGGAGCCGATGATGACGATAAACACGAGCAGCACGGCGGCCAGCACACTGTTCTGCAGTTCCGTGAGCATGTCATTGACGTCCTCGGACTTGTCGCGCGAGATACTGACTTCGATTTCGGCAGGCCAGTATTGCTGTGCTGTGGCGATCTTCGCCTTGGCATCCGTGATCGCGTCGATCAGATTGGCGCCACCACGTTGTACCACCTCGATCGCCAGTGCCGGTTTGCCATTCAGCCGTGCGTAGCTTTCTGCGTCCTTGTAGGTGCGCCGCACCTCAGCGATGTCCTTGAAGTGCACTATGCGTTCGCCAACGGCTTTGATTGGCAGATCTAGTACATCCAGGGGCGACTCGAATATGCCCGGCACCTTGACCTGAAACCTGCCTTGCGCCGATTGCAGCGCGCCGGCGGCGACCAGCTTGTTGTTGTTAGCGACGAACCCGACGATCTGTGCCTGGTCGAGTCCATAACTTTCCATGGCGAGCGGGTCGACGATCACTTCCATCAATTCTTCACGCGCACCGATCAAATTGACTTCGAGTACGCCATCAACACCCTCAAGATCTTCCCTCAGGTCCTTGGCGATATTGGTCAGCGTTCGTTCCGGTACGTTGCCTGCAAGGTTCAGGACCAGCATCGGGTCTTGCTGCGACATCTTGACCTCGTTGATGGTCGGGTCTTCGGTTTCGCCGGGCAATTCAGCTGCTGCGTTATCGACGCGCTCGCGAATGTCCTGCAAGGCCTTGTTCGTATCGATGCCTGCCTCGAATTCGATCTGGATGCTGGCGCCGCCCTCGTAGCCCTCGGCGATCATTTCCTTGATGCCTTCGACGGCGCGGATCTCCTGCTCCATCGGCCGAACCAACAGGCGTACGGCATCCTCGGGCGAGATGCCCTCGTGCGTAATCCGCACATAGATGATCGGGATCTCTATGTCAGGCTCAGCCTCTTTCGGGATGGTCATATAGGCGTACAAGCCCGCGACCAGGATAACTATGAGACCGAGCATCACCGTCCGCGAACGGCTCATCGCTGCGTCAATTATTTGCATAATTACTTGCTCTCGGCCGGTAATGTCCTGGCGACCGCGGTTGGCACGTCATCTTCCAGTACCGCGTCGACCTCTGCGCCGGCGTTTACGAATCCCTGGCCGACAGTAATGATGGTCACGCTTTCCGGCAGACCCGCCAGCCACACGCCGTCGTTCGAAGACAGCGCGATGTCGGCGACCACAAATTCCACTTTGTTGGCATCGTTAACAATCTTGATGCCTACATTGCCGCCGTCATCCAGAGTCAGCAACGAGGGCGAAACGCGATGCGCCCGGATTGATTCGGCCGGGATATACAATTCCGCCGATCCACCGGCGCGCAGGCTCCCATCGCTGTTGTCGACCTCAAGCTCGACCGCAAATGTGCGGGTCGCCTCGTCGGCGACAGGCGAAATGTAGCGAATGGTGCCTGCTACTTCTTCACCGGTTGCGAGCTTTGCCGATGCTGTTTCATCGAGCCGCACAAATCCCGCATCAAATTCCGAGACGCTGGCTCCAACAATAATGCTGCGGTTGTCGACGAAACTTCCAATCGGGTCGCCGACCTTGAGGAAGTCGCCCACTTCAGCCGATCTCTCCTGGATGGCGCCATCGAACGGCGCGCGCACCAGCATGTATTCAAGGTCCAGTTCTGCGCGTGTCAACTCCGCGCGAGCAGCTTCCAGTCGCGCCAGCCCGTCCTGCAATTGTGCTTCCGAGACATAGCTCGATGACATGAGCTTTTTACGTGCCTCGTACTCGACTTCGCGCTGTTTAAGGGTGGCGCTCGCTTCCGCAAGACGCGCATTCCGATCGCGTTCATCGAGGCGCACGATGACTGTGCCTTTCGCAACGTTTGCACCGCGCTCAGCGCCAATGGCAACAACGCGACCGTCGGTCTCTGCTGATAGTTCGGTAACTCTTGCGGGTGCGGTCTTGCCGTTCACAACGATGGTGCGCGTTACTTCCTCAGCGAGCAGCGTACGCACGCGGACCTTCCCCAGCGCTGCGGACGAACTCGCAGCGATGCTTGCCTGGGCTTCCCCATCGGCACTGTCGGCGCCGTTAAACTGTCCGGACAGCAGCCAGGCTGCGATCAGAATCGCTATGCCGGCTGAGTACAGCCAGGAGCGATAGGCTTCAAATCTTCCCAAATCCATCTCTATCAACCTCTAAAAATTCGCGGCTGCGGCCGAATGTCCCTGCAGCTCGTGGCCGTTTTCCTGAATGTACTTTTTCATTGCCAGTATTAAGGCGCGACCGATGCCGACCGTAAAATGCATGCCGTGCGGTGTCTCGTGCATGCGGGTGTGCTCGAATTTGTCGAACAATTTCTCGTAGGATTCGATTTCCGCGATGCGATTGTTCAGCACGGTCGCAAGCTGGTCCGCGGTCATCAGGTGCGCAAAGCAGATCGTGGCGAGAAATTCGGAGCGAACCTTGTGGCTCGGGTTCGGCTTGTCGAGTTCGGCCAGGAGCACGTCCCGGCCGGCCGGCGTTATCGAGTAGACCTTGCGGTCGGGTTTACCGTTCTGCGGAATGCATTCGCAGTTCACGAGGCCATTGGCCGCGAGCGAGGCTAGCGCAGGGTAGATCGAACCGTAGCCGGCTGAGAAAAAATGCCCGAAAGAAGACTCAAAATGCTTCTTCAGGTCATAGCCTGAGGCCTCGCCATCGGTCAGCATGCCGAGGCAAACCGTTTTCACGTCCATCGTGTTTCATCCCGGCAGCAGGGCTGCCCATATATCGGGGCGATGCATACTATCAGTCCGATATATGTTGTCCAGTCTTTTTTCCCCGGGCCGGTCCGCGGCCCTGCTGCTTACTGGGCAAACTGGGCCAGGAACGGGCTCAACAGGCGATCTTCGGGGTCGAGCTGGCGCCGCAGCCGGCGAAAGACGTCGAGTCGGCTCGAGTAGGTCTGGATCACATTTTCGGCGCGCAGGGCTCTTGACTGGCTGATGATCGGCGTACCGCCCCATTTCTCGGCGAATTCTGCGAGGTCGATGACAAAATTCTCCCAGCCTTTCGATTGGGTCGAGGCAGTGGTCAGTGCGATCATGGTCTCGTCAAATGACGGTGACAACGGCGCGCTCGAATCCCGATTCAGGCGATAGCCCACAGCCGGCAGGTCGCAGCGGTACTGTGAACTCTCCAGTATCGACGCGCAGAACTCCCTGTAGGCCAGCGCAATCATCGAGAAGTTTGCGGCCGGGAAGCACCAGGTCGAATAGAAGGTGTTGCGTCGACCCTGCTTGTTACCGGATTGTGCTACGGCATTCGTGCCGCTTTTTACGAAGCGTGAGTTGAGCAAGCCCTGGCTGGCCTCGCTGATGCTGTCGATCAGCCGATACTTGACCGAGTCGATAGGCATTATTCGATTCAGCGACTTGAACACGTGTGGCAGCACCGTGCTCTCACCCCAATCTTTCAGTTTCCATGGTGCCGCATAGCTATTGCCCGGGTCTGCATCATAGCGACGCAAGTCGATATAAACGCGGTCACGATACGGCATCAGGTAGAACCTGAAGCTGACGTCACTAAGCGAGAGTGTGTTGACGATAGATGCGAACTTGTCAATGGTCACACGACGGTGGGTTGCCGAGAAGGTCCGGATTGGCTGCACGCGTAACGTGACTTCATAGATAATGCCAAGCAGGCCGAAACTCATACGGAACGCAGCGAGCAGGTTCTTCTGCGATGCCTCGATGTTCATCATATTGCCAGTTGCGGTAATCACCTTCATCGACACGACGTGACTGGAGAAATAACTGCCAGTGTTGCCGATACAGGGTCCGAAGCACGGCACGGCAATCGCACCACCGACCGTACGGCCCTGCAGTTCAAAACTGCCGACCAGCTCGAGGCCGTCTTCGGCGAGCGTTTCGACGAGCGTTTGCAGGCGCAGCCCGGCTTCCACAGT
>JAQCGO010000024.1 GCA_027618995.1 Pseudomonadota bacterium
TTACTGAAAGCGATCAGGGTGACGGCGTTGTCGTTTATGAATTTTTCGGCAAAGATGCGGCGGGCGAAGTCGCCAGGATCGAAATCAAGTGGGCCGAGGGGCACGCCGAACTGTTACTCGATGAGCGGCTGCGCTGATCCCGCCAGGCCGAAGTTGACGACCACCCCGGCGTAGAAATTGCGCTCCGGGGCCGGTTCGTAGTAACGGCCGCCGAACGCATTGATCCGAATATTGCTGTTGTAGTGCTCGTCAAAAATATTGTTGATACCAACATAGGGCCGCAGGTTCCAGCGACGGAGCTGCCACTCGTAGCCGAGGCGAACGTTCGACGTTGTAAAACTGTCGACCGACGTCGAATTGTCGTTGTTCGCGAATAACTCTCCGGAGTACTGCGTTTCAAACGTCGCGCTGAGTCCTCGGCCGTTCGCATAATTCAGACCGATATAGCCGAAATGCTCGGGCAGGCCCGGTAGATGCTTGCCACCGAAGTCGTCTCCGTCTTCGACGAACTCATCGAACGTGAAATCGGACCAGGTATAAGAGACGTCGGCGGAGAAGCCGTTGTCGGCGCGCCATGAGAGTGCGGCTTCGACACCGTCGCGCGTTGAGGAGCCCGCATTGGTATAGAAAACGCGACCCGGCGATGTCGCGACCTCGAACGGGATCAACTCCTGTTCCAGGTCGATGTGAAAAATCGATAGTTCATAAAAGAGCGAGTTGCGTGTCGCCTTAAAGCCGATCTCGTAGTTGTCCGCAAGCTGCGGCTTTAGCGATTCGTTGAATCCACCCGAACCGTCCGGGTTGGCCAGCTCTGTTGTCGTTGGTGTCTCGAAGGAACTGCTCCACGAGGCGAACAACACATTCGAACCCGATACGCGATTGACTGAGAGCGACGGGCTCCACTGGTCGAATTGCAATTCGCCGGAGTCATCTCCGTCCGCAAAATAATGGTCTTGCACGTCAAAGTGTACGTCGTCCTGTCGCAGGCCCGCGGAGGCAGACCATTGCTCAGACAGTGGCAGCTGAGCCTGCAGATACACGCCGTGGCTGTCCACCGTTTCGTCCTGCTCAAATACCATGTCGCCAACGACGCCCGCGTTGTTATCCAATCGTTGTCGTTCGTCGTCCTGGCGGTCCAGATCGAATCCGGCCGTCACGCGCAGTCGCTGCGCTGTCATTTCGGGGAAGCTGTATTGTGCGCCGAGGCCGTAAAAGAAGCGCTCCAGATCGACCGCGCCACCGCTGACGAACGGCAGAGTACTCGCAAAGTCTCGCCAGACGTAATAGTTGCGCAGCATCAATTCACCGCCAAGCCGGTCAGTCTTGTACACGGCACCGATGCGTTGCTGGTCAAGTGCTTCGCCGGCATCGAACAGAACGTTTTGTGCGCGGGCGGAGCTTCGGTCCAGCGCCACCTGGGCTGCGTCGATACCGCCGGGGTCGTCCGCCTGCGGCTGATCCGTGTTGTTGACGGCGAACAACAACTCGTCGTGACCTGATAGCTTTAGCGAAAATTTCGAGTTGAAGGATGTGCCGCGCGCACCGCTGTGATCCCGATAGCCGTCGAGCTCGGTCTCAGCCACGTTTAACATATAGTTGAGCGAGCCGTTGCTTCCCGCCACCTTTAACTGCGGGCGCCAATAGCCGTCGTCGCCCGCAGCCAGCGTCGCCTCGGCATAAGGACTGTCGGTCTCCAGCTCACTGTAGATCGCGATGACGCCGCCGGCGGCATTGCCATAGAGCGACGATGCTGGGCCGCGCAGGATCTCGATGCGGCTGGCGGAGCCGAGGTCAATGCTATCGACACCGGACTGGCCATCGGGCAGGGTTTCTGGAATGTCGTCCACGTAGATCCTGAGGCCGCGAATGCCGAAGTTCGATCGGGCGCCGAAACCGCGCAGCGACACTTTCAGGTCTTGCGCGAAGTTGTAGCGGTTCTGCATGTACAGACCGGGCACCCGCAGCAGCGCCTCGTCGAGTCCAAGCAGTTGCTGCCCGTTCTGGATTTCCTGCCGGTCCACTACCGAGACCGAGCGCGCCACATCGCGCAGCGATGATTCGAGTCGTGTTGCGCTGACAACGATCTCGTCGAGCGTATCGGCATAGGCCTCGCCCGCAAACATGGTCAGCGACAGGCAGGCGAGCCGCGCGACTTCAGATTTTGTGATGATCGCTTTCTTCCTGTGGGCCTGAGACATGTCCTGCAACTACTATAATTTAATTAAAAGCACCGCGCGAACCTGTTTGCTATGGCCCGAAATCAGGCGCGGCACTACACTGCTTGCGGCAAATTATTCGAATGGGGAATTCCATGGCGATCGAATTGACACTCAACGGCACAGTACAATCTCTTGAGGCGGAGCCAGATATGCCGCTGCTCTGGGCGATTCGGGACCTGGCCGGCATGACCGGTACCAAGTTTGGCTGCGGGAAGGCGCTCTGTGGCGCCTGCACCGTGCACGTGGACGGTCAGCCTGTGCGTTCCTGCAGCTTCCCGGTGTCGGCTGTGGCCGGCAAATCGGTGACCACGATCGAGGGGATTTCAACGGACGGCAGCCACCCGGTCCAGGTCGCGTGGCGCGAACTTAATGTCGCGCAATGCGGTTACTGCCAGTCGGGGCAGATCATGAGCGCGGTTGCCCTGCTGGAAAAAACGCCAAACCCTGCGGACGAGGACATCGATCTCGCAATGAGCGGCAATATTTGCCGCTGTGGCACCTATACGCGAATTCGCGCGGCGATACACAAGGCCGCCGGGAGTGCGTCATGAACAATCTCTTTAGGAATGTGAGCAGAATTTCACGTCGCGATTTCCTGCGCAACACAGGCTATGCCGGCGGTGGCCTGATCATCGCTGCGAATTTCGCCGCCTGCTCGAGTGACAAGGCCTTACCCGGTGGCAACTTCGCGCCCAACGTCTACGTCAACGTGAAAGAGAACGGCGATGTAGAGATCGTCTGCCATCGTTCGGAAATGGGACAGGGTGTGCGTACCTCGATCATGCAGGTTATTGCCGACGAAATGGAGGCCGATTGGGATCGGGTGACCCTGTTGCAGGCTACCGGTGACGTCAAGTATGGCGACCAGAACACCGATGGCTCAACGAGTATTCGCAAGCATTTCGACATGCTGCGCAACGCCGGGGCGGTCACGCGGCAGATGCTCGTGAATGCCGCCGCCGATGCCTGGGGTGTGCCGGCTGCCGAGTGTCGCGGCCTGAATCACGCCGTGCATCACGAGGCTTCGGGCAAGTCGCTCGGCTATGGCGAGCTCGCCGGGCATGCGGCGACGCTGCGCGTGCCCGAGGACGTGGTGCTCAAATCGCCCGAGGACTATCGCTATATCGGCAAGCCCATGGATCTCGTCGATGGCATGGCGTTCACGGTCGGCACCGCGGCCTACGGCATCGATACGGTGTTGCCCGGCATGCTGCACGCGTCAATCGAGCGCTGTCCCGTTATTGGCGGCAAGCTCGTGTCCGTCGATGACTCGGCAGCTCGGGCGATTGCCGGTGTCGTGGACGTGATTCAGCTGAGCGATGGCGTTTTGCCGCCGGTATTCAACCCGCTCGGTGGCGTCGCGGTGCTGGCGACCAACACCTGGGCGGCGCAACGCGGCCGCGCGGCGCTGAAAATCGAATGGGATCTCGGCGCCAATGCGAGCTACGACTCGCCTGCCTATCGCAAGACACTGGAAGCGAGTGCCAGGGCGGAGGGTTCAAAGATACTGGCACGCGGCGACCTGGCCGCGGCTTTTGCCGGTGCTGCCAAGACGCTCGATGCCGTTTACTACGCGCCCATGTTGTCGCAGGCGCCGATGGAGCCGCCGGCCGCGACCGCCATCATCAATGCCGACGGTAGTTGCGAGGTATGGGCCTGCACTCAGGATCCCCAGACGGCACAGGGTGTTGTCGCGGGCGCACTCGGTATCGAGCCCGCGCAGGTAACGATCAATGTCACGCTGCTCGGCGGAGGTTTCGGGCGCAAGTCCAAGCCCGACTTCGTCGCCGAGGCCGCCTTGCTGGCGCAGAAATCCGGCAAGCCCGTCAAGGTCACATGGACGCGCGAAGACGACATACGCCACGGCTATTTTCATTCCGAGAGCTGCCAGTACCTGCGCGGCGCCATCGACGCCGACGGCAATACCACGGCCTGGCTGCAGCGCACGGCGTTTCCGTCCATATTCGCGACCTTCGGGCCGGCGGACGGCCCGGCAGCGATGGAACTTGGCCTCGGTTGCGTCGACAACCCGTATGCCATTGAGAACATGCAAATCGAATCCTGCAAGGCGACGGCGCATTTTCGCATCGGCTGGCTGCGTTCCGTCTGCAACGTGTTCCATGCCTTCGCCGCGAACAGTTTTGCAGCTGAACTTGCGCACCTGGCGGGCCGCGATCCAAAGGACTACCTGCTGGAGCTCATCGGTGGAGATCGGCACGTGATACCGGCCGACAGCGGTGGTGAATACGACAACTACGGGCAGGATATTGGTGAGCACCCGATCGATACGGCGCGGCTCAAGGCGGTTCTGGAAAAAGCGGCGTCGATGGCGAACTGGGGCCGGACGTTGCCGCGCGGCAGCGGCTTAGGCATCGCCGTGCATCGTTCTTTCCTCGCCTACGTTGCGACCGCGGCAGAAGTCAGCGTGAGCGACGCGGGCGCACTAAAGGTCGAGGAAATGTGGACCGTGATTGATGCAGGCACTGTCGTGAACCCGGATCGCGTTACCGCACAGATGGAGGGCGCCGGGATTTTCGGCATGAGCCTCACGCTGCACGGCGAGATTACGGGTACTAGCGGCGCGATCGTGCAGGGAAATTTCGACAGCTACCCCGTGGTACGCATGAACGAAGCGCCGACGGCGATCCATGTACACGTCATGCCGTCCGGTGCGCGCCCCGGTGGTGTCGGTGAGCCCGGCGTGCCGCCGGTCGCGCCCGCTATTTGCAACGCGATTTTCGCAGCGACGGGCAAGCGCGTGCGCGAATTGCCGCTGCGCAATGTGAGCCTAGCCTGAGGGTCGCGCTCAGGCGACGAACTGCTCCTCTTCGGTGCTGCCCGCCAACGCGGTCGTGGATGACAGGCCATCCATGATCGTGTTCTGCACGGCGTCGAAGTATCCGGCGCCGACGAAGGACTGGTGCCTGGCGGCGCGAAAGCCGAACTGCTCGTCGGCAAATTCCTGCTGCTGCAGCTGCGAATAGGCATACATTCCTTCTGCTTTGTACGCGCGCGCCAGCCGGAACATGCTCGAATTCAGTGCATGCCAGCCCGCGAGAGTAATGAACTGGAATTTGTAACCCATCCTGCCAAGTTCTTCGCGGAATTTACGCATCGTGGCGTCGTCGAGGTTTGACTTCCAGTTGAACGACGGCGAACAGTTCATGAGTACTCGCCGAGCGTGTAACGACTTTGTCCTACGAGCCAGGTATGTTCGTCATCATCGAGCGGCAGGATTGCGACAGCGATGTTCTTGAAGTGCACGTACCCGTATTGGTTCTCGCCACCGCCGGGATTTCGGACATGGTCTTCAAGGACTGTCATCCAGTCATTATCGTAAATCGTGCGTGACGAATACCTTTTCCAGGCCATAGATCGCCTACCAAACAATGTGCGGGCCGCCAATGATATCGGGACCAGGCCCGAAAGGGTCAGAGCCTTTCACGGTAAGGGAATAAGTCAAATGCGAATCATTTGCATTTGCGAATACGTCGCATTAAGATTGCAGCGTTCCCTGTTAGAGGCAAAAATTCATGAAGACATACGCGTCCTGGCTAGTCTCGGTCGTGCTGCTTTGCGCCACACCTGCGTGGTCTGAAACACCGAATATTGAGGAAATCTGGGCTATCGTCCAGCAACAACAGTTGGAGATCGAACAACTCAAGCAGCAGCTCGCTGTCGCCGACGCACAGCTCGCGGCCAACGACCAGAAGATCGAGGCCACCGGTGACTACCTGGAAACGATCGTCGTACCGGCTGCTTTGCCGACGACACAGATCAGCGGTTACGGCGAGGTGCATTACAACAACCTGGATGCCGAGGATAGCGCCCGCGACCTGGAAGAGATCGACTTCCATCGCTTCGTGCTGTTCTTCGGTCATGAATTTACCGATCGCATTCGCTTTTTCTCCGAACTCGAACTGGAGCACGCAGTCGCGGGTGACGAGCAGCCGGGCGAGGTTGAGCTCGAGCAGGCTTATGTAGATTTGATGCTGAGCGACACTTTGTCGGCCAAGGCCGGCTTGTTCCTGTTGCCCATCGGCATCATTAACGAAACACATGAACCCACAACGTTCTATGGCGTGGAACGAAACTCCGTTGAGACCGACATCATTCCCTCTACGTGGTGGGAAGCCGGCGGGGCCATGAGTGGCCATTTCAGCAGCGGATTCAGCTGGGATGTCGCGGCGCATTCGGGTCTTGCGATACCGACCACAGGCTCTGACGCGTTTCGCGTTCGCAGTGGCCGGCAAAAAGTGGCTCAGGCCGATGCAGACGATCTTGCCTATACAGCGCGCCTGCGCTACAGCGGCATGGCAGGCCTAGATCTCGGTCTGAGTTACCAGTACCAGTCTGATGCCAGCCAGGTCAGTGGCGACGGACTCGATGAGGGTCAGCTGCTGGTCGTCAACGCGAGCTATAACCTTGGCGCATTTACACTCAAAGGTGTTTACGCGGACTGGAATTTCTCCGGCGCAGCCATCGAAGCCGCTGGCGCTGACAGCCAGACAGGATGGTATCTCGAGCCCAGCTATCGCTTGACGACCACGCGCGGCGACTGGGGTATCTATGTTCGGTACCAGGACGTCTCCGCAGCGCGCACACAGGACCAGTTCACGCAGAACGAAATTGGCGTGAATTACTGGCCGACTGAGAAGGTCGTCGTCAAGTTTGATCTTCGCCAAAGAGATCACGATCTGACCAGCGAGATGGGCAGGGACTTCGACGGCTTCGATCTCGGACTTGGCTACCAGTTCTGATGACCGGTAGATTCAAAAAGAACCTGCGACGCATAGTGTATGCGGTGCTGCTGACATCGGCCGCCGCGATCGCCGCCGGTGAGGTTGGACGCTACCAGACCCGGGCAGAATTCCTGCTCGAGTCTTTCGGCACCGAGAACCCTGCCAGTGATGTGGTCTGGATCGACGATGAGCTGCGCGCAACCGCGGCGAAAGTGCTCGGTCATCCGCCAGCCATGCTGCGCGTGCGCTACTGGCACGAGGGTCCGAGAACCGCGTGGATCATCGACGAGGTTGGCAAGGAGCAGCCGATCACGTTCGGGGTCGTGGTCGAAGACGCCGCGATTCAGGTTTTGCGCGTGATGCAATTTCGGGAAAGCCGCGGTTGGGAAATTCGCTATCCGTTTTTTACCAAACAATTCTCACAGTTGCGGCTGACCGATAGTGGTTCGCTCAGTCATGGCATCGATGCGATCAGTGGCGCTACACTCTCGGTGAAGGCCGCAACCGGGAGCGCGAATCTCGCGCTGGTACTCGATGAATACACAAGACGCACAAGACGAAGTGCAGACATCACGCAGTAAGCACTGGGCGCGGAGCACGCACCGGGTGCTCGGTATGAGTGCGGCGCTGTTCCTCGTGCTCATCTCCTTAAGCGGACTGATTCTGAATCATGCGGATACGCTCGGTCTGCCGCGTACTGCGGCCGGCCCCTGGTTGCTCGGTTTGTACGGCATCGAACTGCCGCCGGTTGATTCGGCGTACAGTACCGACGGCATACTGTTTGCGACCGCGGCGGAAAGCCTGTACGCCAATGGTGTCGAACTCGCGAAAGGCACAAGTCGCCTGTCGGGCGTTGTTGCGATCGAGAACGGCATCGTTGTGGCGACCGGAAGCGAATTCTTTGTGACCAATAGCGAGGCCGAATTGGTCGAACGGTTTGCGCCGGATGTCACGGGCGCAATACTGCAACTCGGGACCGATGGACAGCGTGTCCTTGTCGCGCTGCAGAATAGCTACGTGGAATTTGATCCTGAGCGCATGAGTATGACCGCTCTTGAAGACCTGCCGCCGGATGGTATTCACTGGTCGCAGCCTGCAACGCCAACCGCTGAACAGGCCGAACAGGTCGGCTCGGCCGCGCTGGGCCTGGCGATCAACTGGGAGCGGGTCCTGCTCGATCTGCACAGCGGCAGGATTCTGCCCGGAGTCGGGCGTTACCTCGCAGACCTCACCGCACTCGCACTGCTATACATGTGTTTCAGTGGCATCGTGCTATGGACCCGGAGACGCCAATCATGACGCTCTTAAAAAACAAAATCCCGCCACCTGTGTTGTTACTGATTTTCGGTGTCGCCATGTGGTTTCTTGCGCACAGCGAGTTCGCCGTTGCCGTCGCGATACCGTATGCGCTAGTTTTAGCAATTGCACTGGCGGCCATTGGAATTTTTATCAGTGGCAGCGCCATACGCCGGTTTCGCGCCGCCGACACGACGGTCAATCCGCTCAAACCGGAAACCGCATCGGTACTGGTGCAAGGCGGCATCTTTGGCAAGTCGCGCAACCCGATGTACGTTGGCCTGCTGCTCGTACTGGCAGGCTGGGCGGTGTGGCTGGAAAGCCTGAGTTGCCTCGGCATCTTGCTGTTGTTTGTCGTGGTGATCACAGAGCTACAGATCAAGCCCGAGGAGAAAGCCCTGCGAACCTTGTAGTGACCGCAGCAATATCGGCGACAACTTCTGTCAGGGCCGCCCAGGCCGCGGAACCCGGGATTGCGGCGGCCACAGCAGCAGCAACGGCAGAGTGCAGGAATTTACGACGGTTCTTGATCGAGTCCCCCAATTTATTATTGTTTTCGCCGCTGTGGGCGACATGGCGCCAGTATACTGCTGCCGGTCTGCAAGGAATAGAACCGATGGCAAGACGAAGTCACCGCGAGAAAAGAACCGTCAATGCGATTCGCCAGTTGCCCTGGGGCGAATTGCGCAATCCGTATGCGCCCATCGAAATCCTGAGCGCAGACCAGGTTGAAACGATTATTGATACGGCGCTCAAGGTTCTCGCTACACAGGGCGTGCGCTTTCTTGAGCCCGGTAGCCGCAAGACGTTGCGCGAAGCTGGCGCCGATGTCGACGAAGCGAGCAATATCGTGCGCTTTGACCCGGACCTGGTGCGTGAGAAAGTGGCGCTTGCTCCGGACTCGTTCGAGTTGCGCGCGCGCAATCCGGCTCACGATCTCAAGGTCGGGGGTAACAATATTATCTTCGGTTCGGTCGGTGGTCCGGCGTTCTGCAGCGATCTGGAAAAAGGGCGCAGGCCGGGAAACTACGCCGAGCAATGTGACTATTTGCGCCTGATTCAGAGCCTGAACGTAATTCAGCATGAAGGCGGCGGTCCCTTCGAGGCGATGGACCTGCCGGGCGAAACCCGGCACCTCGATCTTTACCTCGCGCAACATCGACTGCTGGACAAGAACTGCCAGGCAAACGCCCTGGGGCGCGAGCGCACCATTGATGCGATCGAGATGACCTGTATCGCGTTGGGTATCGATCGCGAGGAGTTGCGGAAACGACCAGCTGTATTGGCGATCATCAACACCAATTCGCCGATGCAATTGGACATTCCAATGACCGAAGGCATCGTCGAACTTGCAACGGCAGGCCAGGCGGTTTGCGTCACGCCGTTCACGCTGGCAGGTTCCATGAGCCCGGCGACGCTGGCCGGAACGCTGATGCAGCAAACAGCGGAAGTGCTTGCCGGTATCACGTTCACGCAAGTCGTTCAGCCCGGTACGCCGGTCATGTACGGCAGCTTTGCCTCGAATGTTGACATGCGTACGGGGGCTCCCGCATTGGGCACGCCCGAGTATACGAAGGCCGCGCAGGCGAGCGGACAGATTGCACGGCGGCTGGGCCTGCCGTTTCGTTCGAGTAACACCACGGTGTCCAATTGCGTTGATGCGCAAGCCGCGTTCGAAAGCCAGATGTCCCTGTGGGGCTCCGTGATGGGCCACGCAAATCTCGTCAACCATGCGGCGGGCTGGCTCGAAGGCGGCCTCACGGCCTCGTACGAGAAGCTGATTATCGATGCCGAGATGCTGCAGATGATGGCCGAGTACCTGCGACCCATCGCGGTCAACGACGATGAACTCGCGGTGGATGCGATCGCCGAAGTCGGGCCCGGCGGGCATCATTTCGGAACCAGCCACACGATGCAGCGTTACGAGTCCGCGTTCTACCTGCCGATATTGTCGAATCGGCAGAACTTCGAGGCCTGGCAGGAATCCGGCAGCATCGATATCGCGATACAGGCCAACGCCACCTGGAAACAACTGCTCAGGGAATACCAGCAGCCGCCATTGGATCCCGCCATCGACGAGGCGCTCGTCGATTACGTCGCCAGGCGCAAGAAGGAGCTCCGCGGGTTGCGCCATTAGGCAGCCGCACAGCGCTTGATAGGGTTCCGTATATGAAATAATTTATTTCAAATATGGAAAACCCAAAGCACACCATCATTTCGGCTTTTCGCCTGATTTTTCGCCCGATGGTGAAGATCCTGTTACTTGCAGGCGTGACCTGGAAGGAAATTGCTGAGGTGGCCAAGGCGACCTATGTCGAAGTCGCAAGCACCGAATTTGGTATTCGCGGGCGGCTGACAAATGTTTCGCGTGTGGCGATCCTGACCGGATTTACGCGCAAAGAGGTCGCACGCCTGCGGGAGCTTCTCGGCAGCGAAGACTCGCAAATCACCGCGAAAATGAATCACGCCACGCGGGTACTGAGCGGCTGGTACAGCGATCCCGCATTTCTGAGCGCCAAGGGCGCGCCGTTGGCGCTGGAAGCTGAAGGTGCGGGTGCGTCGTTCGCAATGCTCTGCCGGCGTTATGCAAGTGACGTGCCGGCAACGACGATGCTGAAGGAACTCAAGTACGTCGGCGCCGTCAAGGAAACGCCAGCCGGTGAGCTGGTTGTACAAACCCGCTATTACATGCCATTGCAGATGGACCCGAAGCAAATCCTGAGGTCCGGTGCGGTGCTGCAGGACCTCGGCAACACCGTGGCACACAACCTGTTTCGCAAAGAAGGTGAAGCGGCGCGATTCGAACGCCGCGCAACCGGCACGCGTGTCGCCGCCGAGGCAGTGCCGGCATTTCAGGCTTACCTCGAAGACGAGGGACAGGCATTTCTTGAGCGGGTAGATGTGTGGCTTATAGAACACGAACTGGACGACGACAGCAGCGCCAAGGGAATTCGCCTTGGCCTGGGTGCGTACTGGATTGAACAATGAGAATGGTTGAGGACAAGGCAATGAAAATTTTCGGAATCTGCGCACTGGTATTAAGCATCGCGCTTGTGGCCTGCGGCGGCGGTGGCAACTCGGTCGCAGGCATTGACGCAGGCGGCGCGCCGGTCAAAGTCAGCGTAGTGGCCAAAGGCACCATTGCCGGATTCGGCAGCATCATCGTCAACGGCGTTCGTTACGAGACGACGACAGCGAGTATCGACAACGATGGCGTCGTGGGCATGCAGTCCGACCTCAAGGTGGGCCAGGTGGTGTTGGTCAAAGGCTCGCTCGACGCCGGTGGCACCAACGGATCTGCCGATTCGGTCAGCTTTGGCGACCTGGTCGAAGGACCGATCAGCGCAGTGGACACCGTTGCCGGCACGATCACCGTGCTTGGGCAACTTGTCTTCATCGATGCAGATACTTCGTTCGACGACAGCATTTCGCCGCCGTCCATCGATGGCCTGGCGGTAAACGATATCGTCGAAGTTAGCGGCTTCATGCGCGCCGACGGTTCGATCAATGCTACGCGCATTGAAGGCAAGCCCGCCGGCACCGAGTTCGAGGTGACAGGCGAGGTCAGCAATCTGACGGCCACCACGTTTCAGATCAATAGTCTTGTAGTCGACTTCAGCATGGCACAACTCGACGACTTTCCCAGTGGGTCACCGCAACTCGGGCAGCTCGTTGAGGCCAAGGGCCAGAACCTCGGCGGCAGCGGTCAGCTACTCGCGACCCGGGTTGAATTCAAGGGCAACGATCTGGGCGCAGACGCCGGTGATCGCGTGGAGATCGAAGGTTTCATTACACGCTTCGCCTCTGCCACCGATTTTGATGTCGAAGGCATTCCGGTCACGACCAGCGGCTCTACAGTTTTCGTCAACGGCACGGCGGCCGACCTTGGCATCAATCGCAAGGTGGAAGTCGAAGGCACGATTGGCACAACCGGTGTCATCAGCGCCACGAAAGTCGAGCTGGAGCTTTCCAACTTCATCCACATCGAGGGCATGGTAGAAGCCAAGGGCACCTCGTCACTAACCATTTTCGGCATTCCGATGGGCATCAACAGCCAGACGCGACTCGAAGATAAAAGCTCCGCAGACGTACAGTCGTTCAGCCTGGCGAACATCAATGTCGGTGACTACCTCGAAACCCGCGGCTACGAGGATGCGACCGGCGTAGTCGCGACCCTGGTCTAGCGCGAGGATTTCGACGGCGACGTGGCGATACGGGCCTTTGTGGACTCGGTCAGCGATCCGAACTTCACGATTTGTGGCGTCATGATCGAGACCAATGGCGGCACGACTTTTCGCGACCTGAGCGATCGAGTTATCGGTGCCAACGCGTTCTTCGGCCAGGCGATGGGCCGCCTGGTCGAGGCCGACGGTGCGCCAAGTAACGGTGGCATCCTGGCGGACGAGGTCGAATTCGAGGATTGAGCGGCAAGCCGGGTTGCATGTGAGTTGCCGCGTTTTGCACTATTCTGTTTCTGTAAGGAGATAATCGGATAAGCGATCGGCGCTGAGTAGAAACAGGAAAACGCCATGCACGAAGCACACCACCAGGCGCGGTCTGATGCGGCTTAACGCAGATTTTTCGCAAAAAGTCGTCGTCCGCCCGGCGGACTATCACTGGGTTGACTCACCGATGCCCGGCGTCGAGCGCATGATGCTGGACCGGATCGGCGACGAGGTGGCACGAGCGACTTCGTTGGTGCGTTACGCGCCCAACAGCGTTTTCTCGAAGCATGTGCACGGCGGCGGCGAAGAATTCTTCGTGCTCGATGGTGAATTCGGTGACGAGCACCAGCTCTACCCGGCAGGCACCTATGCCAGGAATCCGGCTGGCAGCAAGCATTCACCGCGCGTCGGTGAACCGGGTGCCGTAATACTGGTAAAACTGCATCAGATCGATGCCGAGGATCGGCGGCAGTGCGCGATCAACACCCGTGAGGCGAATTGGTCGCCCGGGCTGGTGCCGGGCCTCAAGGTGCTGAATTTGCACCAGTTTGCGCGCGAACAGGTCGCCCTGGTGCAGTGGGCGCCGGGCACACAATTCAACACGCACACGCACTGGGGCGGGGAAGAAGTGTTTGTCATTGACGGTGTCTTTCATGACGAGCATGGTACGTATCCGGCCGGAACCTGGATTCGCAGCCCGCACCTGAGCAGCCATACGCCGTTCACCCGGGACGAGGGCGCCCTGATTTATGTGAAAGTGGGCCACCTCGCGGAGTAACGAGATACTTTGCACATGCCACTGAAATCAAAACGGTTGACGCTCGCGCCGATGACGCACGACGATTTCGAGCTATTCGTGCGTGACATCCTGACCGATCCAGAGGTGTATGGGAGTACCGAGATGTATTTGTATCACTACAATGTGCAACATCAGGACCCGCATGATGCACCACAAGGAATAGACAACTGACTGGCTCGAAAACATTCGCTTCGATTCTCGTTTTCTCTGTGATCCTTGTATCGGCATGCACTGGCTTGCCAAAAGGTGCAAGTGCTATTTCCGGCTTCGAGCTGGATCGCTATCTCGGCACGTGGTACGAAATCGCTCGCCTCGATCATAGCTTTGAGCGCCGACTCAGCAATGTTTCAGCCTCCTACACATTGCGTGACGACGGTGGAGTGCGGGTGTTGAACAAAGGGTTCAGCAAGGCAAAAGGCGAGTGGGACGAGGCGATCGGCAAAGCCTATTTCGTCGACTCGCCCGACGTTGGCAGGCTCAAAGTGTCTTTTTTCGGGCCGTTCTATGGTGGCTACAATATCCTCGAACTGGATCTGGAAAATTACGAATACGCGCTGGTTGCCGGCCCGAATCGCTCTTACCTCTGGATTCTGGCCCGGTCTTCGGAACTGCCCACGGATATCGTGGAATCGCTCGTTGCCAAAGCACGAAATCTTGATTTCCCGGTGGACGAACTGATTTATGTTTCCCACGATCCGGTCGCTGCGGAATAGCGACAAATGCAAGTAACAATCATCGGTGGCACAGGTTTTGTCGGTAGCTACCTGAGCGACAAGCTGCTGGCGGCCGGGCATACAGTTTGCTTGCTCGTGCGAAAGGGCAGCGAGAGCAAGGTTCGACAAGCTGCGGCGGTTCGAACGGTGACGGGCGACATTGCCGATAGTGATTCCCTGCGTCGCGCGCTCGAAGGGTCAGATGCGGTTATCTATAACGTTGGCATATTGCGCGAGACAAGGGCACCAGGGTGTACGTTCGAATCGACGCAGCATGAGGGGCTGGTCAATACCGTCAACGGGGCGCTCGAAGTCGGTGTTCGGCGACTCATCCTCATGAGTGCCAATGGCGTCAAGATTCCAGGCACGCCGTACCAGGAAACCAAGTGTCGCGCCGAGGACTTCGCGTTCCGGAGCGGCCTCGAGGTTACCGTGTTTCGGCCATCCGTGATTTTCGGCAATCCGCGCGGCTTGACGGAATTTGCAACGCAGCTTTTCGCGCAAATGGTTCGCCCACCGATTCCTGCCGTCAACTTTGTCAAGGGCATCGGCCCGGAGGCCGGTGCGGTAGTGATGTCGCCGATTCACGTCGAGGACGTCGCCAGTGCATTTCTGGTGGCGCTTGAAAATGAGCAGTGCATTGGAAAAACCTACGCCCTGGGAGGGCCGGAAATCTTGTCCTGGAAAGAGATGGTATCGAGAATCGCAACAACGGCCGGTCGCAACAAGTGGTTTATGCCCATGCCCATCGGCTTGATGAGGCTGGCTGCGACGTTTCTGGACTGGGTGCCGTTTTTCCCAGTTACGCGCGACCAGCTGACGATGCTGGAGGAGGGAAATGTCGCAGACCCGGCTATAGTGAGAGGCCTGATCGGCAGAGAGCCGAACGCTTTTAACACAAGGAACCTTGCTTATCTTGGCAACTCGGAAAAATGAAATCGTCGTAAACGATAGCATGCAGTCGGGTTATCGCTATGTTTTGTCGGCACCAACCGGGGGAGGATTTCATCTGGATTTTCAACCGGACCTGACGCCGAAAGAAATGCTGGAGCTCGGCGTGTTTGGCGGCAAATACATAACGGACTGCCAGGATGAATTTCCGAGGAGCTGGTTTGCGAAGGCCAAGCTCAGTCCCGGTCGGGCTGATCCGAAGATCAACTACTTTGGTGTCGCCGCGTCGCAGTCACTTGCAGAGTGGCGACGCAAAGGGTGGATCTGGCACGAAGACCCACGCGGCTGGTTTCAATGGTATTGCCGTTATTACCTGGGCCGACGCTGTGACGACGACGATCGGCAGATAAAACGCTGGCGGGCAATGCGCCGGCATATCGCGCAGATTAGAAAGAACTGCGATGAATACGACCTCAACTGCCGCCCCAAGCAGCGGCAGGCACTGCTGCATTGGGCTTACGACTCACGAACTAGCTGATTCGCGCGCCCTGGCGTAAAAGTTCTTTTTGTACTGACTTGACGTCGACCTTCTGCACGGTCGCATCGGTTTTCAGGGAAACGGCCGCGGCAACGCCTGCACCCTGACCGCTGACGGCGCAACACATCATGTTGCGCACCGCGCAGTGCGAGTCGCGGTCGCCGCCGATATTGCGGCCGGTCACGAGCAGGTTGTCGAACTTCTTCGGCAGCATCGCGCGGTAGGGCACGTGAAAGTAACGGCCTGTGGTGGGCAGGATCAGGATGCCGTAGCCATCGATGAACTCCGGAAAAATGCCGATCGAGTCCTCGAAACGCGCCTGTTCGCGCACATCGTGTGCAGTCAGATTGTAATGCGCGTCGATCTTGCGCGTATCGCGTATGCCGATCGTCATACCAAAATTGCGAAGCTTTGCGTTCTCGCAACCGGGTGTGAATTTCTGCAGCGCCGCGATTGCCATCATCGCCTGGCGACGGCCTTCGATCTCGTTGGCCGACAGGTCGTTGGCATCGGTGCCGTCACAGGCCGGCAGGTGCACGAGATTCAGATAGGTCAGGTCGCCCTGGTCCGACACCGTACCCCAGGTGCCGCAAATGGTTTGCAGATGTTTCGGGATCATGCCTGCTTCGATCGCCTGCCTGAACGGCTTGCGCAGAAACGGCGAGAACATATGGTCTTCCTTGCCGCTGGTCTCGATAGTCCACTCGCCGCCCGCCCAGTCCTTGTAGGTTTGTGGGTCTGCCTTGACGGCATCAAGAAACTTCTTCTTGTCCACGCCGCTCATTGAGAACATCACCGATGCCGCCATCATCTTTTCTTTCGGCGTCTTGAAGTGCGCCACCCCGGCGCGCGTTGCGATATCGGCGTCGCCGGTGGCATCAATGATGCGTTTGGCGAGTATGGCCTCGCGGCCGGACTTGCTTTCGGTAATGATGCCGCGCAGCGTGCCGCCCTCGACAATCGGCGCGACGAAAGTTCGATGCAGCATCGGCCGGATGCCGGCCTCCTGCACCAGCACGTCGGCCACGTACTTGAACGCCTCGCCATCGAGTGAGTGGCTGATGGACTGCGGCTCCGGCATTGCGGCGCCCATGGTCTTGGCACGCTCTTCGAATTCCCGGCCGATGCCTTCGCTGTCGACGGTCTGTTCGTGCCGGTACCAGGCAAACCCCTCAACGCCCACCTGCGTAATATTGCCGCCGAAACAGCCGAAACGATCGACCAGAGTGGTGTCGACACCCGCGCGGGCGGCGCCCAGGGCCGCGGCCAGGCCACCCGGCCCGCTGCCGACGACAAGGATGTCGGTTTCGAGGATGACCTCAATTTCACGTGCTGCTTCGGTTATATGGCGCATTCGTAATAGTATGCCGGTTGCCCTCAGGGATTAAGGTTCATCAGCATGAAAAGAAGCGACTCAAAAGAGTTCGATTACGTCATCGTTGGCGCGGGATCGGCTGGCTGCGTATTGGCGCATCGGCTGAGCGAGGATCCGTCCGTATCGGTATTGCTGCTCGAAGCGGGCGGCGTGGACCCGTTCTGGGACTGGCGTATCCGCATGCCGGCGGCGCTCGCCTACCCGATGAACGGCACGCGCTACAGCTGGGACTACCACACCGAGCCGGAACCGCATCTCGACGGAAGGCGCGTGCACTGCCCGCGCGGGCGCGTGCTCGGCGGTTCCTCGTCCATCAACGGCATGGTGTACATCCGCGGCAACGCGCTCGATTACGACCGCTGGGCTGAAGAGGACGGCGCGCTATCGACCTGGAGCTATCGGCACTGCCTGCCATACTTTCGTAAAGCCGAGACCCGCGAAGGCGGTGGCGATGACTACCACGGCAGCGACGGGCCGCTGCACGTCAGCAAGGGTCACGGCGCCGGGCCGTTGTTCGCGGCTTTCATCAAGGCCGGGCGACAGGCGGGCTATCCGTATACCGACGATCTGAACGGTTTTCAGCAGGAAGGCTTCGGCCCGATGGACCGCACCACGCGCAGAGGCATTCGGCACTCGACATCGCTCGCCTACCTGCGGCCGGTGCGGCAGCGCAAAAACCTCACGGTGATCACGCGTGCCTTTGCGACACGCCTGTTGCAAAACGGCCAGCGCATCGAAGGCGTCGAGTTTACGCGACAGGGCAGGGTGACAACCGTGCGCGCGGCGCGGGATACGATTCTTGCTGGCGGCCCGATCAATTCACCGCAGTTATTGATGTTGTCCGGCATCGGTCCGGGCGATCAGCTGCGAGCACTCGGTATCGCTGTCAATAACGAACTGCCCGGCGTTGGCCAGAATCTGCAGGACCACCTCGAAGTCACCGTGCAGATGGAATGCACGCAGCCCGTATCGATCTATCGTTATTACAACCTGCTGGGAAAAGGCTATGTCGGCGCGCGCTGGCTGTTCACGCGCACGGGCATCGGTGCGACCAACCAGTTCGAAGCCGGTGGATTCATACGCAGCCGCGTCGGCGTGCCGCACCCGGATCTGCAGTATCATTTCTTTCCGATGGCCGTGCGCTACGACGGCAAGAGCCCGAACGACGCACACGGATTTCAGGCACACATCGGTCCGATGCGTTCTAAGAGCGCGGGTGCGGTGACCTTGCGCACGTCGGATCCGGCGGACGCGCCGCGTATCCAGTTCAATTACATGCAGCGCAAAGAGGACTGGGAAGAATTTCGTGCTGGCATTCGGCTGACCCGCGAAGTGCTCGCACAGGATGCGCTGAAACCCTACACAGGACGGGAGCTCTCACCCGGGCCGGACGTGCAGAGCGACGCCGAGATCGATGCCTGGCTGAAGCTTTCGGTTGAATCGTCCTATCACCCCTGCGGCACGTGCAGGATGGGGAGTGATGCGTCGTCCGTAGTTGACGTTGAGTGTCGGGTGCACGGTCTCGATGGTTTGCGTGTCGTGGATTCCTCGATCATGCCCTCGATCGTCAGTGGCAACCTGAATGCGCCAACCATCATGCTGGCCGAAAAAGCGGCCGACCTTATTAAGGGCGTGACGCCGTTGTCACCGAGCGACGCACCGGTGTACAAGGCGCAGGACTATAGTGAGCGGCAGCGCTAGCCCGGAGCTGTCCACGGTCGAACGATACCTGCGGCTCGCCGTACTGGTGGTCGCCGCCGGCGCTATTTATCCGCTGATTTACCTGCGGCAGAATTTCGAGCTCACCATTCTCGAATCGTTTGCCATCACCGCCGGCCAGCTGAGTCGCTGCTACGCAATTCTCGGCGTGCTGTTCATGCTGACTTATGTGCCGAGCGGCTGGCTTGCTGATCGCGTTGCTCCGCGCCTGTTGATGTCATTTTCTCTCGCACTGGCCGGCATCCTCGGGGTCTGGTTTTCGACCATGCCGTCCTTCGGATCGCTGCAGATTATTTTCGCAGGATGGGGTCTCGCGACCGGGCTGACATTCTGGGCCGCGCTGATCAAGGCCACGGCCATGTTGGCGCAACGCGATGAGCAGGGTCGGTTTTTCGGCATCCTGGAAGGTGGTCGCGGGCTCGTTGAAGCGATTCTCGCCTCGATCGCCGTGGCCTTGTTCGGTTACTGGACCACCAGCCGCGGCAGCTCGCCGTCGGCTGCACTTTACGGAGTCATCTGGCTATACGTTTCGGTCATGCTGATTCTCGCGCCGCTTGTGTTTTTCGTTGTGAAACCAAACGAAGAGGACAACGTCCTCGAGCAGGCGAACGAGTCGGCAGCATCCTTCGTTGCGGATCTCAAAATGGTATTGGGCAAAACGGAAGTCTGGCTGGTCGCGATCTGCATACTCACGGGCTACCAGTTGTTCTGGGCGACCTATTCATTGTCCGGTTACATGCAGACGCACTACGGCCTGACCGCGGTCGCCGTCGGCTGGATCACGGTGGCCAAGCTCTGGATGCGGGCGGTCGGTCCGGCCGTGGCTGGTTTCGCCGGTGATTTCCTCAATCTCGAGGGCCTGCTGGGTGTTCTGTTGTTGCTGGCGTCCATCGCCCTGATGGCTCTCGTATTTCTGCCGGCAACGGCAGGCACTGCGGCACTGCTCGCGATCGTCCTCGCGATCGGTGTCCTGACCTATGCGGTAAAAGGAATTTACTGGGCGACTCTCGCGAGTTGCAACATTTCGAATCGGGTCAAGGGCCTGGCCATCGGCGTGATTTCCTTGCTCGCCTACTCGCCTGACGTCTACCTGCCATTACTCAATGAGGCATTGCGCGGCCGCTATCCGGGCAAGCTTGGTTACGGCATTTACTTTTCCCTGATCGCGATAATGGGTGTGCTGGGTGCGCTTGCCGCGTGGCGGCTCGGCAGGCATGTGGCGGGCAAAAAAATCCCCGCCTAAGCGGGGATCAGGGAGTTGCTGACGCGCATTTAAGGGGGGCGCGTCAGCGGGTGCAAAAAATCTAGAGTACGTCCTCTAACAGAACGTCGGCCAGCAGGATCAGGCCGAATTCCATGGAACCTGGTATCGGGTCACGAGCGATTGCCGTGAACACGTCACCGTTGGCGATCGAGATCGTCGCGGGACCAATGGCGGCCGCCTTGGTGCCGGTTGGAGTTACGGTAACGTCATAATTGCTTGCGGGTAGTATCGCAGGCGCTGTTCTAAAAATGGTTTCGAGCCCGTATCAAATTGTTTCAAGTTGTATCCGCGGCATTTCTGGCCGCGACGCGGTAGCAAGCCGGCGCTATGATGTGTGCATGGCAAAGGTTCTCCTTATAGATGACGATCAGAAGCACTCGCAGCTCTTGCAGGCTTACTTCAAGCGTTTCGGCATTCAGCTGGTGTGTGCCGCGGATGCCAGCGAAGGATTCAGGAAGTTGAGCCGCGAAGAGCCTGACTTGCTGCTGCTCGATGTCATGCTGCCCGGCAAGGACGGCTTCGAGATTTGTCGCGAGATTCGCAAGACAAGTAATCTGCCAATCATCATGCTGACGGCACGTGGCGAGGTGATTGACCGAGTCTCTGGTCTGGAGCTTGGGGCCGACGACTACGTAGGCAAGCCATTCGAGCCGCGCGAGTTAGTGGCTCGCGTGCAGGCCATTCTGCGGCGCGCCGAGCAGTCCGCTGGGGGTTCTTCGGTGCTCAAGTTCGACGGCCTGGAAATTGACTCGGAGGCGCGCGTTACTAAAGTCGATGGTAAGGTCGTTGAGCTGACATCGATGGAATTCGAGCTGCTGCTGATACTTGCACGACGGCATGGCAGGAAATTGTCGCGTGACGAAATTCTCAGCGAACTGCGTGGTATCGATGCCGCCATCCTGACGCGCTCGGTGGACATCATGGTCAGTCGCTTGCGCAACAAGATTGGCGACACCGCGAAGCCACCGCGCTTCATTCAGACCATCTGGGGGCGTGGCTACTCGTTCGTTGGTGTGCCAAAGACTGATGTTTAGCCGCTTATCCTATTCGCTGTCATTCCGGTTACTGGTCATTTTCCTCGTTCTCGGCGGGCTTTTTGTACTCGGCACCATGCAGGCGATTCAGCGTTTTTATAACAGTGACGACATCCGCGGCCTTATCAGCGGCCACCTGTCGTTGCATGTTCATTATGTCCGTGAAGACATCGGTGTTCCGCCGGATATCGAGCGGGCGCTGGCTATAACGAGAAGCGTACCGGTCGATATTCGCATCAGCGGCCCGGATATCGACTGGGCATCCGATCCCGCTTTCCCGCTGATGTCGGCACTCGAATTTGCCCCCAGCCCGAGATTCAGCGACCAGCCCGGCGCATGGGTTGACGAATTGCAGGGCGTGGAGTTTGCAGCTCTTGATGGGCACAACTTCCTGAAAATATCGCAGGGCGGTTACGATATCGTTGTGTCGACGCCGCGCATAGCCGATGCAGGAGATCAATTCGGTATCGTTCCTCAGATACTGGGGCTCGGGTTGACCTTCCTCTTGTGCGCTTATTTCGCGGTCCGCTGGTTGTTCCGGCCAATCGTCTCCATTCGCGAAGGTGCCGCGCATATTGGTCGCGGCAATTTTGATTTTCGCATCTCGAAAGTTCGCCGCGATCAGCTTGGAGATCTGGCGGCGGACATCAATCGCCTGGCCGGCGACGTCGAGGGCATGCTGGATGCAAAGCGCGCCTTGCTGCTCGGCATCAGCCACGAACTGCGTACGCCGCTTTCGCGTATGCGCCTGACGCTGGAGTTTCTCGACGACGAGGAAAATGCCGCCAGTCTCAGGACCGAGATCATGGAAATGGAAAAGATCGTTGCCTCGCTGCTGGAAGCGGAGCGACTGAACGCGCGGCATGCGAATCTGAACAGGACCCGGGTTGTCGTTGCCGAGCTGGTTGCTGAATTGCTGGATGATTTCTTCGACCGGGAACGTGACCGGATTACGCTGCTCCAGCCACAGCAGCCGGTGATTGCCGAAATCGACGAGGCGCGCGTGACCCTGATGCTCAAGAATCTAGTTGCTAATGCGCTGCGCTACTCAAAACCGGGGGATGGGCCGGTCGAGTTGTCATTTGAAAAGTCACCAGGCGAACTGGTATTTCGTGTCCGTGATCACGGTCCGGGCATGCCCAGCGACCAGGCAGCCAGGATCGGTGAGCCTTTCTATCGGGGTGACCCGTCCCGGGCTCGCAGCTCCGGTGGCACCGGGCTCGGCTTGTACCTTGCATCGCTGGTTGCCAAGGCGCATGGCGGAAAGCTTGCGCTAATTGCCAGCGACTCGCCTGGTGCATGCTTCGAAATTCGTCTGCCGATCGCCGACTGACAAGGCCGTTTGTAAACGAGTGTAACAATCGCGCTGCGCGCATTGTTGCCGCTTGTTCAGATTCGTATATTCTCCGGCAATTGAATCGGAGAGAGCGATGAGTGTTGTAACGTCAATGGCCGTAAGCTGGACCGAAACAGGATTGGTCCCCGATCCTGTGATCCGCAGCGGCATTCGCAGGCTGCTCGAAAGCAAGCGACGGGAGATTCATGCCGGCGACATCGAGTATGCAGCCGATGAGCTGAACCGCTTTGTCGCTATGATGGATTCCTCGCCGATTGCCGAGCTGCCAGAGCTCGCCAACGAGCAGCACTACGAGGTCCCGGCCGGGTTTTTCGCGGTAGTGATGGGCGAGCACCTGAAATACAGCTGCGGCTACTGGCCCGAAGGGGTCACAACGCTGACCGAGGCCGAGGCCGCCGCTCTTAGTGTGACCGTCCGGCGCGCCGAAATTCGGGACGGCCAGCGGATACTCGATCTCGGCTGCGGCTGGGGTTCGCTTTCGCTGTGGATTGCAGAGCGGTTTCCGAATTCTACGGTGACCGCCGTTTCTAATTCGACGTCGCAGCGTGAGTTCATTGTGGCGCGCGCCAGCGAGCGCAAGCTCGACAACATTCGCGTGCTGGTACAGGACATGAACGAGTTCACTACCGACGATCGATTCGACCGCATCGTCTCGGTCGAGATGTTCGAGCATATGCGCAACTACCGTGAATTGTTCGCTTCCATCTCTGGCTGGCTGGTGCCTGACGGTCGTTTTTTTATGCACATTTTCTGCCACTACACCACACCCTACGAGTACATCGACAAGGGTCCGGGCGACTGGATGAGTCGTTACTTTTTTTCCGGCGGCATCATGCCGTGCGCGGAATTGCCGCTGCGGTTCGCCGATCAGTTGAGTATCGACAAGCGCTGGCGGTGGAACGGCAACCACTACTCGAAGACCTGTGAAGCCTGGCTGGCACGCATTGACAGCAACAAGGCGCAGATCATGCCGCAACTTTCGGCCTGCTACGGCGCAAGCGATGCGGCGCTATGGTGGCAGCGTTGGCGGATGTTTTTCATGGCCTGCTCGGAGCTGTTCAGGTACCGGCATGGCGAGGAGTGGTTTGTCAGCCACTACCTGTTTCGCAAGGCGGTGAACTGAAATGCTCTATTTCGTGAATTTCACCGCTTATCAGGCGGGCTGGTTTTCTTCCGTGTATGGCGGTGCACAGCAGATGCCGTGGCTTGGGCCGCTCGCCGTTGCGCTGGCGCTGTTGTTGCACTTCCGTTTTGCCAGTGGCCGTCGCGCCGAACTAATGCTGATACTTAGCTGTACCGCGATCGGCGCCGTTTTTGACAGCGCCCTGGTTGCCATGGGCTGGGTGCTGTATCCATCCGGTATGTTCAGTGAGTTTGCGGCGCCATTCTGGATCATCACGCTGTGGACGCTGTTCGCGACCACACTGAATGTCTCCATGCGCTGGTTGCGCGACCGGCAGGCCCTGGCTTCGATCTGTGGCCTGGCAGGAGGCCCGCTTACCTACCTGGCCGGGCAGAAACTCGGCGGCATCGTGTTGCTCGACCCACTGGCTGCGTGCCTGGCTCTCGGTGTCGGCTGGGCCATGATGATGCCGATGCTGTTGCGGCTTTCGTCGATGTTCGATGGTTTTGCGGTGCCGGCTGGAAACCGCATGGTCAAAGCGGCTGTGGTGGAGTCGGGTACGTGAACTGGCAGGCCTGGTTGCTGGCGCTCGGCGCGATGCTGTTGCTCGGCAGCGTTGCCTGGCTGTACAGCGTGTGGCGCCGAGATGTCAGCATCGTCGACAGCCTCTGGTCGTTGTTTTTCCTGCTTGCCGCACTGATCTTCGCGGCCACAGCGCCTGGGCTTGGTGCTCGCGGCCTGCTGCTACTCGTGTTGGTCGCGGTCTGGCCGGTTCGGCTGTCCGCCTATATCACGCTGCGCAACTGGGGTCACCCGGAGGACTATCGCTACCAGGCCATCCGTGCGAACAACGGGCCGCGCTTCTGGCTCAAGAGCTGGTACATCGTGTTCGGTTTACAGGCCGTGCTTGCGTGGATTATTTGTCTGCCGTTGCTGCCAGCAATCAGTGTTCCGGCAGAGTCGGGCTGGCTCGATGCCGTCGCCCTTCTTCTGTTTCTCACGGGTTTCGTGTTCGAGGCAGGTGGCGATTACCAGCTGGCGCGGTTCAAGGCGGATCCCAACAACAAGGGGCGTGTGCTTGACAGCGGCCTGTGGCGTTATACGCGCCACCCCAATTATTTTGGCGAATTCTGTATCTGGTGGGCGATTTACCTGTTCGCCGTCGCCAGCGGCGCATGGTGGAGCATTGCCTCTCCATTGCTGATGACATTTTTGCTGCTCAGGGTTTCCGGCGTTGCGATGCTTGAAAAACCATCAGCGACAGGCGCCCCGACTATGTCCGTTACATCGTGCGCACCAATGCATTTTTTCCGGGTCCGAGACGCGCAGTCAGCGACCCTGTGGGAGCAAGATAATGAATCGAATTGTGATCATCAAAATACTGGTTGGACTTGTAGCCGTCGTATCGTGTATTTCCGTAGTCGGAGAATCCCGGGCTGCGACCGCCAATGCCTGGAACTTCAAGGTCTACCTGGATGACAAGATGGTCGGCACGCATCTGTTCGAGGTTATTGACGCCGGTGAGCATACTGAAGTGCAGAGCACTGCCGATTTCAAGCTCAAGGTACTTTTTGTATCCGCTTACAGCTATCAGCACACCAACACCGAGCGCTGGGCCGAGGACTGCTTGCTCGAGTTCAATGCCAGTACCCAGGTTAACGGCAGACAGATACAGGTATCGGGTACCAGCTCCGGCCCCGGTTTCACAGTTCGCAGGGACTCTGACCGGCAGGTCCTGCCGGATTGCGTCATGAGCTTCGCGTACTGGAACCCGGAGTTTCTGAAACAGGAGCGACTACTGAATCCGCAGACGGGTGAACTACTGGATGTGGTCGTCGAGCCCCTCGGTACAGACTCGCTTGAAGTTCGAGGTCAGCGCGTGCCTGCGGCGCGCTACAAAGTGTCAGCGCGCGGCATTGGCCTGATGTTGTGGTATTCAGCCGATGACGAATGGCTCGGCCTCGAGTCGGTCGCGAAGGGCGGCCGCATCATTCGCTACGAGTTGTCCTGAAGTGCGTGCTGCTTCCCGCCTGTTGCTCGGTCTTATCGGCGCTGCGTCGCTCAGTGCCTGCGCGACCAAGAGTCCGGAAATGCCGGTCGTTGATTACGTCGACATCGATCGCTTCATGGGCGACTGGTACGTGATCGCCAACATCCCGACCATGCTGGAGAAAGGCGCGCATAACGCGGTTGAGAACTATTCGCTTAACGACGATGGCACGATCGCAACACATTTTACGTATCGCAAGGGCAGTTTCGATGGCAAGCACAAGGAGTATTTTCCGAAAGGCTTTATCAGTGATGAAAAGACCAACGCCATCTGGGGCATGCGCTTTATCTGGCCGATCAAGGCTGACTATCGAATCGTGTACCTCAATGAGGATTACTCGATCACGATGATCGGTCGGCAAAAGCGCGACTTCCTCTGGATCATGGCCCGTGAGCCACAAATCCCGGCAGCGGATTATGCAAGGCTGGTCGAATTTGCCGCGTCACTTGGCTATGCCCCATCCGAAATACAACGTGTGCCGCAACGGTGGTGATGCCATGAAAGTTGCAGTTATCGGTACCGGCATCGCCGGCAATGTGGCGGCGTACAAGCTGCGAGAACAACACGACATCACAGTATTTGAAGCCGCTCCATATATTGGTGGCCACAGCAACACCGTGGACGTGTACGAGCAAGGGCGACGGCTGGCCATCGACACGGGCTTTATCGTGTTTAACGAACGCATGTATCCGGAGTTCACGACGCTGCTCGCCGATATCGGCCAGCAATCGCAGCGCAGCGACATGAGCTTCAGTGTGCAGAGCGAAGGTGGTGCCCTGGAATACAATGGTCGATCGCTCGATGCGCTGTTCGCACAGCGCAGCAATCTTTTGCGGCCGCGATTCTACCGCATGATCAGCGACATCCTGCGCTTTAACCGGAATACGAAACGGCAGCTGGAAATGCTGCCGCCGGACCTGACGCTGGGCGATTACCTGATGGCCAATCACTACAGCCAGCAGTTCATCGAACATTATTTGGTGCCTATGGTCGCGGCCATCTGGTCGGCGGAACCGGTCCGGGCTCTCGATATGCCGGCCGGCTTCCTGGTGCGATTCTTTGCCAACCACGGCTTGATGCAATTGCGTGATCGACCAAGCTGGCGTGTCGTTAAGGGCGGCTCGCGCACCTACGTCGACAAGCTCGTCGCGCAGCACCGCGATCGCATACACCTGAACAGCCCGGTGCGCGTGTTGCGTCGCACGGCAGCGGGTATCGAGCTGCGAGCTGGATCCGCCGCGCCTGCTATTTTCGACGCCGTGTTTTTGGCTTGCCACAGCGACCAGGCACTGCGAATGCTCGTGGAACCCACGAGTGCAGAGTCCGAGGTTCTCGGCGCGATTCGCTACCAGCCTAACGAAGCGATTCTGCATACAGATGTGAAGATGATGCCAGCCCGCCGTAAAGCCTGGGCAGCCTGGAATTATCATATCCCGCAGGACCCGACGCGACATGTGGCTGTGACGTACAACATGAATATCCTGCAGGGCATCGAGGCCGCTCAACAATATTGCGTTACCCTGAACAACGATCGCAGTATCGACCCCGGTCGCGTTATCAGGCGCATAAGCTACGAGCACCCTGTTTTCAACCAGCAGGCCGTGTGCGCGCAACAGCGCCAGCAGGAACTGAACCGGGATCGGTTGTTCTTCTGCGGCGCGTACTGGGGCAACGGTTTTCACGAGGATGGCGTGGTCAGTGCGCTGGCGGCCGTCCGGCACTTCGAGGAGTGGCAGCGACATGCAGAGCTGCATATACGAAGGGCTGGTTAGTCACACGCGCAGCGAGCCAGTGCGGCATCGATTCAGGTATCGCCTGTTCATGATGTACATCGACCTGGACGAGCTATCAACTCTGTTTGCACGACGCTGGCTATGGTCGACGTCGCGATCCGCGGTTGCCAGGTTTCGACGCGAATTGCATCTTGGTGATGGTGATCTCGGAGACGCGGTTCGTGACCGGGTCGCGTCTGCAACCGGGCGCCGCCCACAGGGGCCGATTCGCCTGCTGACCAACTTTTGCTATTTCGGCTACGGCTTTAATCCGGTCAGCTTCTATTACTGCTTTGCGGCCGATGGTGAGACAGTGCAGGCGGTCGTGGTGGAGGTCAACAACACACCCTGGGGAGAACAGACCAGCTACGTCGAAAGTTGCGAGAACAGGCCATCCGTCGCCGGCCGCTGGCGCTTCGATGTGCAGAAGCAGATGCACGTCTCGCCGTTTATGCCCATGGATGTTGCCTATACCTGGGCGCTGACCGCACCCGGCAAGAATCTCTCCGTATTCATGGCGAACCAGATTGACGGGCAGCGGGTTTTCAGCGCAAACCTTGCACTGCGACGCAAAGAGATATCGCCGCAGTCGCTGGCCGCCGTGTTGTTGCGATTCCCGTTTCAGAGTGCGCGGGTCATCGTCGCCATTCACTGGCAGGCATTGCGCCTTTGGATGAAGCGCGTGCCACTGCACTCACATCCGGACAAACGAAACCTGGTATCGGAAAGAACATGAAAGTATCGACCAGTCATAATGAGCTTGCGGTTGATGTTGAGCCGGCACGACACACTGCCGTAGAAAAATTAGCTCGCCGTATCGTCATTTCGCGACTGCAAAAGCTCAGTAACGGACAGGTTGCCATCAGGGAACGCGGCAGTTACACGATTTTCGGCCAGCTGACTCCACAATGTCCGCTGACGGCCGTAATCTGTGTCCATCACCCGGCGTTCTACAGTGAGCTGGCTTTCGGCGGATCCATCGGCGCCGGCGAATCCTTCATGCAGGGTCATTGGTCCTGCGATGAGCTTGATACTGTGCTGCGTATTCTGCTGATCAATCGCGAAGCGCTTGAGGGCATGGATTCCGGACTGGCGAGGCTCGCCCGGCCGGCGAGAAAGGTCCTGCACTGGATGAATCGGAATACAAGGCGCGGCAGCCGTAAAAATATCGCCGCCCATTATGATCTCGGCAATGACTTTTATGCGCTGTGGCTGGATCGGAAGATGATGTACTCGTCCGCCTACTTCGCGAGTGCCGATATGTCGCTCGACGCAGCTTCGACGGCAAAGCTGGAACGTATCTGCAGGAAGCTGGATTTGTCGGAAAGCGATTCGGTCATTGAAATTGGCAGCGGCTGGGGTGGATTCGCGATCTACGCGGCCAGCAACTATGGTTGTCACGTCACGACAACGACGATCTCGGCCGAGCAGTATGAACTGGCCAGGCAGCGTATCGCAGCCGCCGGCCTCGAGGACCGAATCACGTTGTTGTTCCAGGATTATCGCGATTTGCAGGGTTGCTATGACAAACTGGTGTCGATAGAAATGATCGAGGCTGTCGGGCACCAGTTTCACGAAACCTTTTTTGAAAAGTGCTGCTCTCTGTTGAAGCCCGAGGGCCAGATGCTGTTGCAGGCAATTACAATTGCTGACCAGCGATACGAACGCTACAAAAACGATGTCGATTTCATTCGCCGCTATATCTTTCCCGGCGGCTGCCTGACATCGATCACCGATATGGCGCGCGTGCTGACCTCGAATACCGACATGCGCATCCTGCACATTGAAGACATCGGCCCGCATTATGCCGAGACGCTGCGCCATTGGCGCGATCGCTTCACGCAAGCGATTGATGCGATGCGCGAGCAGGGTTATTCGGATGCTTTCATCCGCATGTGGCGGTTCTACCTCTGCTATTGCGAAAGCGCATTTGTTGAGCGCGCGATCGGTACCGTACAAATGCTCATCATGCGTCCAGGCGCCCGGCGTGTGCGGATCGACTATTAGCGTATAGCCGTCGCCGGTTTTGCTGCGTAGACTCAGTGGCCAGTAAATTCCGGGGAGTAAGGCGGTTATCCAAGTATTCCATTGCGCTGCACGGTGGTGCCGGGTCCCGTACCGGGCCGGGACTATGCGACGACAGAGGCGCATCTGCGTCGGCTTGTTCTGACTTGTGAGCAGCGGCTTGTTGCCGGCGACAAGGCGCTGGATGTGGTCGAGTTCGCAGTGGCGGAGCTGGAGTCGTGTGGCCTCTATGTTGCGGGCAAGGGATCGGCGCCCAATTCCGCGGGCTATGTGGAACTCGACGCGTCGATCATGCACGGTCCGACGCGCGCGGCGGGAGCAGTGGTCGCTGTGGTCAACGTCGTAAACCCGGTGCGAGTCGCACGCGGTGTAATGCAAAAAACCTCGCATGTGATGCTGGCGGGTGTGGGCGCGCTGAACTTCGCGCGCGAGCATGGT
Source organism: Pseudomonadota bacterium (assembly GCA_027618995.1). GTDB lineage: Bacteria > Pseudomonadota > Gammaproteobacteria > Steroidobacterales > Woeseiaceae > UBA1847. Next base: position 29,801 of record JAQCGO010000024.1, read on the forward strand.
TTCGAGATCATCGCCGATGCCGCAAATTATTACGTGTTGCCGGTCGGTGTGACGGCTGACGATATTACCGAGCAGAAGCACGGCACCGTCGGTGCGGTAGCGCTCGATCGGTCGGGTGAACTGGCGGCGGCGACGTCGACCGGTGGTACGTTCATGAAGCTGGAAGGTCGGGTTGGCGATACGCCGATGATCGGTGCTGGCACCTGGGCCGACGATGACATCGCGATTTCATGTACGGGTACCGGCGAACACATCATTCGTTCCGGTGGGGCGATCGCAATTGCGCATCTGTTCCGGGCGGGCGCGTCGTTGCAGGCGGCATGCGATGAAGTGCTGGCCGAAATCAAGCGCCTCGGTGGCGATGCCGGAATCATTGCTGTGACCAGCAGTGGCGAAATTGTGATGCCTTACAATTCGGATGGCATGAAGCGCGCGGCTGTGGGGTCAGGACGGCCGCTTGTTGTCGCGACATTTGAGTAGAACGGCGTAGGAGGCCGCCATGCGGGCGACCTGTCGCGGGCATGGCGGCCTCCTACGGGCGCAAGCCCCAGAAGGGTTTTGGCGGCAGTGACACCATGCCGCGCTCATAGATGAAGCCGTCGAGCCGGTCATTCTTTAACAAGAGTGGCCCATCGATGTCGACGAAGTCGGCCATGTGCGCGAGTACGTGCATCGGCGCCATGCTCAGTGATGTGCCGCCCATGCAGCCGACCATGATGCCGAGACCGAGCTTGCGCGCCGCAGCGGCAAGCTCGAGTCCGTGTGTCAGCCCGCCACACTTGTCGAGTTTGATGTTGATCATCTGGTAGCGACGAGCGATGTGTTCAAGTTCGCCCGCGTGCTGGCAGGACTCGTCGGCGCAGAGCGGCAAAGGCGAATCATAACCCTTGAGCTCTTCATCGGCGCCGCGTTTCAGTGGCTGCTCGATCATGCTGACACCGAGCTCTGCCAATTTTGGCGCAACGGCCTTAAGCTGTGCGAATTCCCAGCCTTCGTTGACGTCAACGACCAGTCTCGCATCGGGACGCGCCGCGCGAATCGCCGCGATGCGCTCTACCGGCCGGTCCTTGTTGAGTTTCACCTTGAACAGTGTCAGTTCTTTGGCCGCCGCCGCACGTGCGCCCATATCGGCAGGCTCCGCTTCGAGACCGATAGTGAACACGGTTTCGATCGGATCCGTTGTGACGCCGGCCGTTTGCCATGCGGAGTTGCCCGACAATTGTGCCTCGAGATCCCAAAGCGCCGCATCGACCGCGCAACGTGCGCCGCCGGGTGGCAATAATTTCAGCAATGCCTTTCGATCAGCGCCCGCGGTGAGGTCCTTTCGGACCGAGTCAACCTGCGCCAGCATCGACCGGTCGGTGTCGTTCAGATAGTAGACGCCCAGCGATTCGCCACGCCCGATAAGCCCGTCCTGTTCTATTTCACAGACCATGCAGGGGAAATCGTCCCAGGTGTTTCGAGAAATACGAAACGGGATCAGAGCGAGCCAGTTTTCGAGATGTGCTGAAACGCGGCGCGTCATTGCACGTGCCCGAGCAGATAGTCGGTAATGTCGGCCATGCCGATCGCGACCGGATCGACGCAGGGCAACCCGTACTTGCCGCTAAGGTCGGCGAGATAGCTACGGCGCGTCCGCTCATCCAGCGATGAGGTGTTGACACTGATGCCGGCCCAGATGCAATCCGGGTTCGTGACACGTGCTGACGTCAACACGATGTCGATCGCCTCGTCCAACGGTGGTATAGCGAAAAGGCCCTCGAGCCCAAGCAGGTCATCGCGCCCGGCATCGTGACAAAGCACGACGGCGTCAGGTTGCGAGCCATGCAGTAAACCGAGCGTCACGCCGGCGTAGCTCGGATGCAGCAATGAGCCCTGACCCTCGATGACATCCCAGTGGTCGGGGTGATTTGCGGGCGACAATACTTCGGCCGCACCCGATATGAAATCGGCGACCACGGCATCGATGGGCATGCCTTCGCCCGCGATCATGATGCCGGTCTGGCCAGTAGCACGAAAGTCTGCGTTGATGCCGCGCTGCACGAATTCGCGATGCAAGGCGAGGGCACTGTATTTCTTGCCGACACAGCAATCGGTGCCAACCATCAATACACGCTTGCCACTACGCCGTTCGCCATGGCCGATCGGAATGTCCTTCGGTGGTACGCGGACATCAATCAGCGCTGCGCCACCGTCCCTGGCTGCGGCGACGAGCGCGGGTTTGTCGGCAAGCTTCACGTGCGTGCCGGCGGCAACGTCAACGCCGGCGCGAGCGAGCGCCGCCAGTGGCGGCACCCAGGCATCGGGCAAGATGCCACCAGTTGATGCCACGCCGATGATGACGGTACCGACGCCGGCAGCAATGGCTGCGGCAACGTCAAGTTCTGGCAAACCAAGGTCGGCGCGACAGCCGGGCAGACGCATCTGACCGGCACAAAGTTCAGGGCGCCAAAAGGCAATGCCGAGGCCAGTCTTGGCGTGACCCTGGTCGCCGACGTCAGCGATGAACAGCAGGTAAGGTGTTCGGAGTTCTATTTTCTTGATGGCCATGTATCGATTTAGGGTATACGGGGTGACAGCGATAGTATATTTTGCTCTTCAATTTAACCAGCGCAGCTACAATCGCACTGGTTCACCGGGGGAAAGCCATGAAATCAAGAATACTAATAATCGCTGTTGTACTGACATTGCCATTTACCGCCCAGGCGGATGCACTGTTCGGCAACGATATGGCAGGGAACCGTTACCTGCCGAGAACCTGGGGCATTGGCGTCGACTACTTTGAAATGCGGCAGCCGTACCAGATTGATGACTTAAGTCTGGTCGGTACGCTGAATACGCCAAACGGTCCGATGACCGTAGACCTCGCCGCGGCCCTGTTGATGGGCTAGGACCCCAACGTGTTGGATATAGACAATGACATCCGCCATGGTGACATCAAGGTCGACGTTTGGGTTTTGCCGTTCCTGAACGTGTTCGGTATCTATGGCCAGATCGACGGTGACACGAAAATCGACCTGCGTGCGCTGGGATTGTCATTGCCGCCGCAGACCAATTCGCTAAACATCAACTATGACGGCGACGTCTACGGCGGCGGCATCGTGCTGGCGTTTGGCGGTGACAAATGGTTTGGCTCGGTAACGGCTACCGTAACTGATACGAGTCTTGGAGGCGATTTCCAGTCATCCGTCGGTGCAACTACGATCCAGCCTCGGTTCGGTCTGCGTTTCGGCGATCACACCGAAGTCTGGCTCGGCGGCTATTTCCTGGATGCTGAAGAAAAGCACAGCGGCTCTATCGATCTGGACCTTGGCCTGGTCGGCGGCGTCGTGGAGGACGCCGAGTTTGCGGTTGCCCTGTCGCAGCAGGAGGATTTCAACTTCAGTATCGGTACGCACATGATGCTATCCGACGCCTGGGAAGCGACTGTTGAGGTCGGCGCCGGTGACCGCCGCACGGTGCTCGCAAATTTCACTTACAGGTTTGACTAGACAAATCGCAGCTCTTGTCATTGCCATGGCTGCCGCAGGCATGCCTGCGGCAGCCATGGCCTATGAAACCGATCAGTTTTCAAATCGCGATGAACCGATCGCCGATTCAACCGAGCTGCTGAACGCGCGCGTTAACGAAACGCTGCAGAAAATTGTCGCTGGGCAAGGCGAAGACCCTGACGAGATGGCTGTGGTTGATGCCATCTACCACGAGATCGGCGGCCATCACTGGGTCGACAAACTCGAACGCTGGGCGATGCAATCGGAGCAGGTTGAGAAGCTGGATACACCGCGTTACGACAGCGTGTTTTCCGGGCTGCCATGGTACGCACTGCGCGTAACGACTTTCTTCGGAGTTGGCGATACGATTCGCCTTAACGACCAATTGATTGGTTCGGACAAGATCGGACATTTCCTGTCGCAGGGGCGCAAGTACTACCGGCGCTATCGGAAGTCACACTCAGAATCGGCGGCAGCCGAGCACTCGGCCTATACGGAGCGCGCAATTTTCGGGCGCATTACTACGGGCAGCTATTCCAACGCGGACCTGGTTGCGAACTATGAGGGCCACCGTTTTTACCGCAGCCTGTTCGAGGACGACATAGTGTCGGACAAACCGGCGATTCTGCGCTGGGAAGATGGCGGCTGGGCCATACAACGGAATTTTGACTGGGCGGATCACGTCAACGAGTACTGGGACGAGGCGCTGAATATCAATCACTTCGACGCACTGCTGTACAAGCATATGCACGAACGTCTCGTGTCACTATGCCCGCAGTACTGGGAAAATCCGGGACTTTATACGATTTCGGATGAAGCGCCGCTGCAGGAAAAATACGCGCATCTCGGCATGCAGGACATGAGTGAACTACGCCTCGATTCTTTATGCCCGGCGCAGGAGGCGCTTACGGCAGGAAAATCGTCGCCGGGTGTTCCAGCATCTCCTTGACGCGCTGAATCATGGCGGCGGCATCGTAGCCGTCGACAAAGCGGTGATCGAAAGAAGACGATAAGTTCATCATCGTGCGCACGGTGACCTGGCTCTGAAAGACAACGGGTTTGTCGATAGCCCGGTTTACACCAATAATGCCGACTTCTGGCATGTTGATGACAGGTGTGGACACGATTCCGCCGAGTTTGCCCAGGCTTGTGATCGTAATGGTCGAGCCCGACAGTTCGGACTTGGTAATACTGTTGTTGCGCGCTGCTTCGGAAACCCGCCGAATTTCGCGCGCCAGTTCCTGCACCGTCATGCTTTCAGCATGCCGCACGACCGGAACTTTCAGCCCATCCGGTGTTTGTGTCGCAATACCCAAGTGCACGGCACCGTGCTGCAGGATGACATTACGTTCCTTGTCATAGGTCGCGTTGCACTGCGGAAATTCACGCAATGCACGGATCAGGGCAAGACCCAGAAACGGCAGTGGTGTCAGTCGCAGTGTCTGGTCGGCGGTCTTATCGTTCAGGTGCTTACGCAGTGCCTCGACTTCCGTGATGTCGATTTCCTCGACATAGGTGAAATGCGGAATCTCGCGCGTCGCTGTGGCCATGCGCTCGGCGATGATGCGTCGCAAACCAATAACCTTGATCTCCTGTGGGAGGCCGCCATGCGGGCGATCCCTGTCTGGGGCAGTACCCCGTGGGAGGCCGCCATGCGGGCGACTCTTACCACCCAGGTGACCCTCGAAATCCTTACGGGTCCCGCGTCCGCCGGTCCCGGTGCCTGCCACTGCCGCGA
>JAQCGO010000061.1 GCA_027618995.1 Pseudomonadota bacterium
GCCCGCGATTTTAGCCTGCATGGCCGCCTCCCACAAGACCCCCTCCTCCAACAGAACCAGCCACATCAAACGTAATCAGCGCCGCGCCGACGGCGACCATGTCGCCAGGCTCGCCGGCAAGTTGCGTGACTTTACCCGTGACCGGTGACGACAATTCAACGGCGGCCTTGTCGGTCATCATCGAGCAAATAACGTCTTCCTCGGCGACCGCGTCGCCAATTTTGACGAACCACTCGCCGATTTCGGACTCGACCATGCCCTCGCCGAGATCCGGAAGTTTGAAGACGTACTCGCTCATCCTTCCTCCATGATCTTGCGAATACCGTTAACGACCCGTTTCTTGCCCGGGAAGTATTGCCACTCGAACGCGTGCGGGTAGGGTGTATCCCAGCCGGCGATGCGCGATATCGGTGCCTCAAGACTGTAGAAGCACTCCTTCTGAATCCTGGCGGCCAACTCGGCGCCATAGCCGGCGAAACGTGTCGCTTCATGTGCGATCAGGCAACGGCCGGTCTTGTTGACCGAGCTCGCGAGTGTCGCAACATCGAGCGGCGACAGGCTGCGAACGTCGATGATCTCTGCTCGCACGCCCACTTCCTCGGCCGCCGCTTTCGCGACATGCACGAGCGTTCCATAGGTAACGATAGTCAGCTCGTCACCCGCAACGACAACCTCAGCGCGGTCGAGCGGCACGGTGTAATAGCTTTCTGGAACCTCGCCCTTCGGATGCGATGCCCACGACACGGCCGGTTTGTCCGGGTCACCATCGAACGGGCCGTTATAGATGCGCTTTGGCTCAAAAAAAATGACCGGGTCATCGGACTCGATAGCGCTGATCAGCAGGCCCTTGGCATCATAGGGATTCGATGGCATGACACTGCGGATTCCCGTGACGTGCGCGAAGATTGCCTCGGGGCTTTGCGAATGCGTTTGCCCGCCACGAATACCACCGCCGCAAGGCGTACGTATGGTGACAGGCGAGAAGAAGTCGCCACTGCTGCGATAACGAATACGTGCGAGCTCGCTGACGATCTGGTCGAAGCCCGGATAGATGTAGTCGGCGAACTGGATTTCGGCGACGGGGCGCAGGCCGTTGATGCCCATGCCAATGGCTGCGCCGATGATGCCGCCTTCGGCGATCGGCGCATCGATGACGCGGTGCTCGCCAAACTTGCGTTGCAGGCCGTCGGTGCAGCGAAATACACCGCCGAAATAACCGACGTCCTCACCAAGGATGATGACGTTCGGGTCCTTGTCCAGTATCACATCAAGTGCTGAACGAATCGCCTCGACCATGTTCATCTGGGCCATCTCAGGAACCCTCGATCTCAAGCATGTAGCGCCGTTGCGACTCAAGGTGTGGCGGCGTTGCGGCGTAAATATCGTCGAACATCGAGGCCGGATCGAGAAAGGGTCCTTCAGTCATCGTGCCGTACTGCTGTGCTTCTTTCCAGGCGGCGAGCACTTCGGCCTTGAGTTCCTCTTCCAGTTGTTCGTGCCGGGCGTCGCTCCAGTGGCCGATCGAAATCAGGTGCTGCTTGAGTCGGTCGATCGGGTCGCCGAGCGGAAACGATTTGTACTCGTCCTTGGGCCGATACGTGCTTGGTTCGTCACTGGTCGAGTGGGCGCCGGCCCGATAAGTGACAAGCTCGATCAGCGTTGGTCCGCCGCCGCGCCGCGCGCGATCGGCCGCCCACAAAGTGGCCGCGTAAATCGCCAGCAGGTCGTTGCCGTCAACACGAATGCCCGGAATACCGAGTCCGAGGCCACGTGAGGCAAACGAACGTCGCTCGCCACCGGCAAAGCCCTGAAAGGTCGAGATAGCCCACTGATTGTTGACGATATTGAGGATGACGGGCGCCTGGTATACCGCGGCGAACGTCAGTGCGTGGTGAAAGTCGGCCTCAGCCGTGCTGCCATCGCCGACCCAGGACGCCGCGATATGATCCTCGCCCTTGATGGCGGAGGCCATTGCCCAACCGACAGCGTGCGGATACTGCGTGCTGAGGTTGCCCGAAATAGAAAATATGTTGGCGGCCTTGCCGTGATACATCACCGGCAGCTGCCGACCCTTACACATGTCGCGCGTGTTCGACAGGCACTGGCACATCATGTCGACCAGCTTGAGACCGCGGTACATGAACAGTGCCTGGTTGCGATAGGACGGGAAGCACATGTCGCCGGGGCGCAGGGCCATGGCCTGACCGACCGACACCGCTTCCTCGCCGAACGCCTCCATGTAAAAGGAGATACGACCTTGGCGCTGGATCTGCCACATGCGCTTGTCAAAGATTCGATTCAACAACATCCAGCGCAACGCAATCTGCAATTGGCCGGCATCGATGTTGGGGTTCCAGGGACCGACGGCCTGATGTTTGTCATCCAGTACGCGAACCAGGCCACTACTCAGGTGTTCGATGTCACGCGTGCGCGCGTCGATTGCAGGCTTGTCGACACTGCCGGCAGGCGCGAGGTCCAGATAGCTGAAATCCGGTTTGTCGCCCGGTCGAGCCGATGGTCGTGGTATGTGCAGTCGTGACTTCCTGGCCATACTCTGTCCTTACGCTTTGCCTGCGGCAACGATTCTACGGGCCATTCTATCGGCAATGATGTTGGTGGGCTCACCGGTTTCCCGAGACTCTGCAAAAATAGCGTCCAGTCGCAGCGGGATCTGCCCCACTTCCGCGACGACCTGCTCTTCCGAGCTGTTGCCAAAGTACTCGTGCGCGACATTGATGATGCCACCGGCATTGATCACGTAGTCGGGGGCGTACAGGATGTCGCGCGCCGCGAGCCGGGCGCCGTCTTGTTCGGTTGCCAGCTGATTGTTAGCTGCGCCGGCGATAATCTTTGCCCGAATTTTTGGAATAGTCTGCGACGTGAGCACGTTACCCAATGCGCACGGTGCGAGAACGTCGACATCGCTGTACAGCAACTCGTCCGGCGCAACCTGCTTAAGCGACAGTTCGCTGCTTGCTCGCGTGAGATGCTCACGATTCACATCGGCAACAACCAGTTGCGCTCCTGCTTTGTGTAGCAAGCGACACAGATTCAGACCGACGTTACCGACACCCTGGACGGCGACCCGCAGGTCCTGCAGGGAGTCGGTACCCAGGCGCGCCCTGGTTGCCGCACGAATGCCAAGGAATACGCCAAGTGCTGTCAGCGGCGATGGATCACCGCCGGCGCTCGCGCCGCTTCTCGGCAGGCCGGACACAAAGCTCGTGGTTTCCCGCACGTGGCGCATGTCGGCGACGCTACAGCCCACATCTTCTGCCGTAACGTAACGACCGCCGAGAGTATCAATGGCGCGACCGAAGGCGTGAAACAGGGCGGCCGACTTGGGAGCTTTGTCCGTTGCAAGGATGACGGACTTGCCGCCACCGAAATTCAGACCGGCCACGGCATTCTTGTAAGTCATGCCGCGCGACAGGCGCAGTGCGTCGGTCAGGGCTGCCTTGCTGTCGACGTATTGCCAACGGCGACACCCGCCTGCCGCAGGGCCGAGTCTCGTGGAGTGGATCGCGATGATCGCCTGCAACCCCGTGTCCGCATCGTGAATGAAATGTACGGACTCGTGCTGATCGAACTCGGGGTGTTCAAACACGCTCATCGGCTGGCTCCGCGCGCAGAATGGTGGCCATATCATATCCGGTGGAAATGGCACAGATCATGCAAATTCATTTGCCGATTGACCAAATAGCACATGATTTATGCGAAAACATGTTGTATGACGCTAATAATTATGCAAAGCGTAAAACTTGATCATACCGACCGCCGCATCCTCGAAATCCTGCAGACCGAGGCCGGTATCAACGCGACCGAAGTGGGCGAGCGCATCGGCCTGTCGCAATCGGCTGTCTGGCGGCGCATCCAGAGTCTGCGCGAGCAGGGTGTCATTCACGATCAGCCGGTCAAGCTCGATCGTGAAAAGGTCGGTCTGAACACGATGGTGTTTGCATACGTCAAGCTGACCTCACACGGGCGCAGTAATCTGGCCGACTTCTCCGACGCCGTGCGCCAGTATCCCGAAGTGCTCGATTGCTATGTCGTGCTCGGCAACGTCGACTTTCTGTTGCGCATCGTTACCGAAGACATCAAGGCCTACGAACAATTCTTTTTCGAAAAGCTGTCGCAGTTGCCTGGCATCCAGGAAGTGAACTCGTCGATCGTCCTTTCCGACATCAAGCACACGACAGTATTGCCGATCTAGATTGTGCGAGGCCGCTGTGGGAGGGGGCCATGCCCGCGACTGTCGCCCGCATGGCGGCCTCCCACAACCCCCTCCCAAACCCCCCTCCCACAGTGGCCTCCCACAGCGACCTCTTCCTGCGGCCGAGTTGCCTCAATCGCGTAGTTCGGCGAGCAGGCGCGCGAACTGAGCGGGACGATAGCGCTCATCATCGTTGAGTGAATTGCCGAGCGCTTCAAGTTGTGACTCGAGCTCCGGATCGTCAATCTCGAGCACCAGCATCTGCACAGCCATGAAAGCCTGCTCGGCGCTCGCGTAGTCGAGGTAATTGCCTTCTGCACCAATCTCGAGCACCGCTGCCAGCAATTGCAGCTCGTGGCCGCGCAGCGCTGCCGGGGTCAATGCCCGGTCCAGTCGCCCGAGTATCGAGTCCAGATCTGCGGCCGCGGCACGAATCGACTCGACGCTCTCAGCGCCTGCGGCGTGCAAACTTCGTAACGCACTCTGCAGCTCATCGACGGTGTCCGGCTGAATTGCGCTTGCGAGTGCCAGTGACATGACAAACGTGCCGTCATTAATAAAGGGCAGGCCCGGTCCGCCATTGCCGTGACGCGGTAGTCGTTGCCACTGCACCGTCTTCATTGAGCGGTGACAGGCATGGCAGTCAAAGAAAGCGAGTTCCGGAAACATGCCGATGCCATCGAAGTGGTGGCTGCCAATAAGGTCGAGGCGCAGGCGTGCTTCGGTGACCAACCCGGTTGCCCAGGTAAAGCTATGGCTCGGTACTTCCTTGCGCTGCCGGTACTCGGCGTCATCGCGAAAATGTGGCTGGCGACCCAGCGTGCGCCAGAGTTCGGTAAAGGTATCCAGCTCGAACGCGAGGCGCGGATGCCCGGCCGCCATCATGCGATGGGTCGCGAACTTGTTCTCGGTACCAAGGTGGCAGGAGAGGCACAGCTCAGCGCGCGCCACGGCCGCATTGGTTGGGTACATTCCCGCCGCCAGATTATTGGCGTGCGTCACGCTGCCTGTATTGTAATGACTGGCGAGCCACTGCTCCGCGCCGCCGTGGCAGGCCTCGCAGCCAACACCATCGGCCAGTTGAAACTTTTCCCCGCGTCGTGCGGCGGGCACGTTATCCGTGTGGCAGTCGAGGCACTGAGTCGCCTCGCGTGCATTGCCCAAGCCCAAACGCGCGGCAATGCGGCGCGATTGCTCGTTGCTGAGGATCTCATAGGCCTTCGAGTGCGGGTCGGCCTGCGTCCAGGTGACGTATTCGTTTTGCAAAACGCCGGTGGAGTCACGCGGTATGGCCGAACCATGACACTGTGACGCGGCACAGGTCGCGACACCGAGGTGCTTGTTTGAGTCCGTCGCCGGCAATTCCGCGGCGCTTAAAGGTGCAGCCGCAAGCAACAGGGCGAGCGAAAACATGCGTCTATTTATCGTCGACATACCACGGATTTCCTTCTGCATCGAGATACAGTTTCTGCATCTCCTCAAGTGTAAGCGGTCTTGAGCCTTTCCTTCCGAACACAGCGATTTGCCCGCCCGTCTCATCCACCCCGCGATCGCGATCGAGTCCTTTGGACAAGGACAATGCCGCGCTCGAGGTCTTGTACGTGGCAATCAATTCAGGCCATGGCTCCGGGCTGAAGCCGTAAAAATTAGGCTGCGAGTCGGGCGAGGTCAGCTGCACAACGTGGATGCCGGCTTCGCCATCGGCGAGATAGGCAAACAGTGACGCGTTGGTCGAACCCACGACGACGTCGTGCGTGTTCTGAATCTGTCCATCTGCATTGAAGTACTGCAACAGTTTCGGCTGCTCGGCCTGCCACAGGTCAATAATGGCCAGCCCGTCCGCTCCGGCCGCGACGTAAGCGTACGTTCTTGCGACGTAAATGCGTCGCGCGTCATTCATCGGCACCATTGCGTCTTCGAGCAGTCGTGGCGATGCAGGTTGCGTGACGTCAATGACGCGCAAACCGGAGCTGTCCGTGACGAACAGGTACCTGAATTGCAGTGCCGATGCGCGCGCATCGTGCAG
>JAQCGO010000025.1 GCA_027618995.1 Pseudomonadota bacterium
ACTCCACCTACATCAAGAATCCACCGTATTTCGATGGTATGACGCTCGAGCCAGCAGTCGTCACCGACATCCAGGACGCGCGTGTGCTGGCACTGCTCGGCGACTCCGTGACCACGGATCACATTTCGCCGGCGGGCGATATTGCAGCCGATGGGCCCGCCGCCGAGTATCTGCGTGCAAAAGGCGTCGCTCCGAACGATTTCAATTCGTTCGGCGCGCGGCGCGGCAATCACGAGGTCATGATGCGTGGCACGTTCGCGAATATTCGCCTGCGCAACCAGCTTGCCCCCGGCACCGAGGGTGGCTGGACACGGCATCAGCCCAGCGGTGATCAGCTGTCGATATTTGACGCCTCACTGCGCTACCGAGAACAAGGCACACCGTTGCTCGTCATTGCAGGCGCCGAGTACGGCACCGGGTCATCGCGTGACTGGGCAGCCAAGGGCACGCTCCTGCTCGGCGTCAAAGCCGTCATTGCCAAGAGCTACGAGCGCATTCATCGTTCGAACCTGATTGGCATGGGCGTCCTGCCACTGCAGTTTGCCGACGGCGAAGACGCGGCCTCACTCGGCCTCACCGGCACGGAAAGCTTCGATATCACGGGCCAGACGGATCCGGCGGCACGTACCGTCCGGGTTACGACGCGACGCAATCAGGGCAAGTCGATCAGTTTTGACGCGATTGTCCGCATCGACACGCCGAAAGAACGGGATTACTACGAGCACGGCGGCATCCTGCACTACGTGCTGCGGCAACTCGCCGCGTAGTGGCCGCTGATGCGCGAACCGACCGCGGCAAGCATCTTGCGTCGCCCGTGCCAGCGTGCGGCCGTCATCAATCTCCACGAACTCCTGGATCAAGGCTGATAAATTAGATTAAAAACCGTCTATAACCGACTGTTCTATTTAATTAATTCCTACCCAGACAGGCACACTGTTCCAGCAATTCGAGAGTGCCCGGTCGAGCCGCTTGTAGTCCGGTTCGAACTGGCACAGCAGCTTCCAGAAGCGAGCTGAATGGTTCATATGGCGCGCGTGGCAGAGCTCATGAATCATCAGGTAACGCACGATTGCCGGTTCCAGGAAAAGCAGGCAATAGTTGATGCTGATCGTACCGGTCGCCGAATGACTGCCCCAACAGGTCCGTTGCCCGCGGATATGCATTTTCTTGTAGGCATTGCCGGTTTCGCCCGACAGTGCGTCAAGGCGCGGCGCGAACTCCTGCCTGGCAACGCCCGCGAGCCAGCGCCGTAAGGCGGCGACACAAAGCTTGTCGTCGCCCGTACGACCGCTCAGAACGACGACGTTCGCCTGGCTCCGGTAGCGTACCGATTTGCCACCCGAGGGGCGCTCGTAGCGGATCCGGAAGGGTTGCCCGATAGCTGGCAGGTCGACGACGTCGGGCAACACGAAAGGCTCCGGCGGGTGCCGGGTCGCGAAAGACGCCCGTGCTGCATTGATCCAGTCGTGGTGTTCACGAACGAATGCCTGCACGACATCCGGGCGGGTCCGTTTCGGCACGACGACCTCGACCCGTCCGCGTGGAAATACCTTGATCGAGAGGCGCCGCGCGCGACTGTTTTCACGCACGGAAAAACCCGACGAATTGTCGGGTTCTTCGGTCGCCGAAAATAAAGCCAGTTGTCGAGCCGCCTGATCCACGGCCCTATTCTACGGTGCTTTAGGCGTGTTCGCCGCTAAAACGGACCGCATCGCTCAGCGACATCGCGCCGCTCACGCTGCCGACCTGCGCCGTCTCGCTGATGTAGAGTTTCACATCACGCTCGAAGCGGACGGTGCCGTGTACGCGCGACCCCGGGCCGATGATGACTTCCGGCACACGGGATTTCTTTTCGCTGCCCCAGTTCCAGCCCTGGGACTTTTCGACGATCAGGTCACCCATCACTTCGCTGGCATCGGCCAGTTCGATATCTCCCGAGACGGTGGACAAATCGCCACCGACGGTACTGGCCTGCAGGAATATCCGGCCGTTGACATTGCTGACGTCGCGCGCGACCTTGCTGCCCCGGTCAAGCTCGATTTCGCCGTTAACGGCCTCGATTTCACCGTCGACGGTAACGTTTTTGGCGACGTAGATGGCACCGTTGACGGTGCTCAGGTCATCGGCGGTCACGCCGGAATCAATGCGCAACGAGCCATTCACGGTGGAAACTTCTTTGCCCCGGGCATCCGCGTCGATCCTGATACCGCCATTGACGGTACTCAGCTCGCCGTTGACCTCCGCCCCGCGCCCTACCGAAATGCTGCCGTTGACGGACGACTCGCCGCTCGAGACTGCGCCGTCAGCAACCTTGACGCTCTTGTTGACGTTACCAGCCTTGGCGGGAATTGCGACAGCAAGGAACAGCATGGTCAGAAAGGTCAGCGTCAGCGTACTTTTTGCAGTCATTTTGCTCATGGTTAGGTCATCCCCTGGGATCGTTGTAATCTTTAGATACCGCTCGCGGAGAAACGGTTGCAAGCCCTATGCCCCACTCACTGATTGATATTGGCGCCAATCTGACCCACGCCAGCTTTGCCGACGATTTCGACGATGTTCTCAGTCGCGCGGCGGCTGTGGGAATCACTCGCATGGTGGTCACGGGCAGCAGCGATCAGGGCAATATTGATGCCGCGGATCTCGCGGACGCCTGGCCAGGCCGATTGTTTGCGACCGCCGGCGTCCATCCGCATCACGCCGCCGACTACACCGACGCCAGTGGCGAGCTGATTCGCTCGCTCGCACTGCGCGATTCGGTCGTGGCCGTCGGCGAGTGCGGCCTCGACTACTATCGAAATTATTCGCCGCGCGCGGCCCAACTGGAAGCCTTTCGCTCGCAACTCGATATCGCGGCGGATACCGGACTGCCGGTGTTTCTGCACCAACGCGACGCGCATGACGATTTCGTCGCTGTACTGGGGCCGGAATTGCCGAAGCTTTCGCGCGCCGTCGCGCATTGTTTCACCGGCGACGGAGAAGCGCTTCGCGAGTACATTGCGATGGGCCTCTGGATCGGTATCACGGGTTGGATCTGTGACGAGCGGCGCGGCGGGCAGCTGCAGGAAATCGTGGCCGAGATCCCGGACGACCGTTTGCTGATCGAATCGGATGCTCCCTATCTGCTGCCGCGCACGCTGTCGCCCAATCCGCCGTCGCGTCGCAACGAGCCTGCTTACCTGACAGAAGTCCTGCGCGTCGTCGCCGGCGCTCGCGGCCAGTCCGAACAACACGTCGCGGCAATCACGACCGCGAACGCAAACAGGTTTTTCAACTTTCCGGCGGCAACGCCAGCCACAGCAGAAAATCACGATAGGTAGTCGCACCAACCGCAAAATCGGCCGTACCGGCCGCTGCAAACCCGTTCTTGCAATAGAAATTCAGGGCCCAGTCGGCGTCTTCCCAACAGGACAGCCAGACTCCTGTCAGGTGTTCCGTCGCAACGATATCTCACTCAATTCGGACCCCAGAGCCGCCTTTCTGATCAGGTCCCAGTGCGGTTTGAACGCCTCGATTTTGAACTTGGCCGCGGCTTTGTCTGCCTCGTGGAATTCGGCGTACAGCTCATCGATGCTTGCGACCAGATCCGGCACACCTTTCGTGAACGCCGCCTCGTCAAGAAATACCAGGCGCCCCTCGACCGGCACTTGTCGCACGATCTGGCGTACCGCAGCGATGCGGTCATACAACGCCGGCTTCGGATTGGCAAACGTGAAGCGGTGTTTGTCGCTGATCACGGTCCAGTTCTCCATCTTGTCGCTGCCGAAAACAGTGCCGGACACATCCTTGATATCGATAATCAACAGGCCACGCGAGGTCAGCAGCAGGTGGTCGATCTGGATTTCGCCATCGTCGCCTTTGGGAATCAGGAGGCCATCGATGCGATCGTAGCCAATATCGTCCATCACACGCTGCAGGTGGTTGCCACCCTGACGACGTCGATAGATCCACCAGCTGAACAGCAACGACAGCAGAGCAACAGCAGCAATCAGCCAGGTGCCTTGCTCAGCTGGGAAAAAATCGGTCACGCATCGCTTCCGTCAGTGCATCGAGTGAGAGTTCGATCATAACCGAACGGCTGGGCTTCGACAGGATCGCGGCGAGTTCCGCCGGAAGCCCGATACTCGTACCAATCAAAGGCTCCACAACCGTTTCAAATTTGGCCGGGTGCGCTGTTGCAACGATTATCCAGTCGGTCGCGCTGCGGGCCGCTGAACTCATATGCCGCCAAACATGAGTGGCGGTTGCCGTATGCGGGCAGGTCGGAAATCCGAACTCGGTAAAGTCGTCGCGAATCGCCGCACGAATCTCCGCATCATCCACCACGAACACTTCGATTTGCTGCCGAAGTTTTTCTGCATCGCCCAGCAGCCCGCGCAATCGCTCCATATTGCTGGGATCACCAACATCCATCGCCGTTGCCAGCGTCTGCACGCTGGCTCGCGGCTGCCACTTGAGCGACGCCAGATAATCCGCAATGGTCCGGTTCGCGTTCGTAGCAAGTACGATCGCGCCAATCGGTAACCCCATGGCGCGCGCCATGACGCAGGCATGCGCATTACCGAGATTGCCGGTCGGAATAATGAAACCGGGCTTTTTGCCGCTCTTGCGGAAATGCTGCAGGCTGGCGTATGCATAGTAGGTCGCCTGCGGCAACAACCGGCCGATGTTGATGCTGTTGGCCGAACTGAAGCGAAACTTCGCCGCCAGCGACGCATTTGCCATAGTCGCCTTGACCAGCTTCTGGCAGTCGTCGAACGAACCCTTCACGGCGACCGAGAGGACGTTGTCGCTCCAGCAGGTCAGTTGCTGCGCCTGCCGCTCCGACACCCTGCCATCAGGAAATAACACGACAACGCGCATGCCGACGCGCTGGTCGAATGCGGCAGCAACCGCGCCACCGGTGTCGCCCGAGGTTGCGACCAGTATCGTCAACGGCGCCGCTGCGTCGCCCTCGAGCCGGCTCAGGCAGGCCGCGAGAAACCGCGCCCCGACATCTTTGAAGGCCGCCGTGGGGCCGTGGTACAGCTCCAGGATTTCGGCATTGCCTCGGCTGCCGGGCAGCGGCGTCAGCGGTACCGGGAAACTGAAAGTCTCCGCCAGTATGTCGGGCAATTCAGCCCGCAGCGTTGACCCCTGGAAAAAGGGCGTCAGCAATACAGCCGCAACGTCGAACACTGAGTCTGCGGCAGCGAAGTCGTCGTCATCGAACTGCGGCAGCTCGACCGGCACGTACAAGCCGCCATCGGCTGCGAGACCGTTGGCCAATGCCTGATCGAGGCTCGCCGGTGCAGATCCGCGAGTACTCTGAAACTGCATGTTCATTCCTGGATATGCGCGCCGGGCGCTGCCATCGAACTTACGTAGGACTGACAATCGATACCGAAACTGCGGCACGCCTGTTCCATAGCGATCGCGACACGCGCTGCGACATTGCTTTCGCATAGGGCAAACATGCTTGGCCCGCTGCCTGACAGGCTGAATCCCAGTGCCCCGCTCTTTTCGGCCGCTTCTTTTACGGCAGCAAAACACGGCACGGCAGAGGCACGTTGCGGCTCGATGATGACGTCTTTAAGAGTCTTGCCCAACAGTTCAATGTCACCCGAGGCGCAGGCCGCAATGAAGCCGCCGAAGTAGCCTTGCTGACTCAGCCATTGCTCCATCGAATAGGCTTTCGCCAATGTGCGCCTGGATTGCGCCGTGTTCACCTGCAATTCCGGATGTATGAGCGCCGCGCTGCCCCCTTTTGGTACCGGTAGACGAACGACCTCGGGCCACAATACGGGCGGGCAAAATACCATGCCGCCCAACAGGCTCGGCGCCACGTTATCGGCGTGCAAACTACCGCTCGCGTACTGTTCACCGGCGAGTGCGTAAGACAGCAGGGCTTCAATCGGTAAGGGTGTACCCAACAAGGCATTCACCGCTACGGTCGCCGCAACCGCGGATGCGGCCGAACTGCCCATACCGGATTGCAGCGGTACACCTTTATAGACACTGATCTCGATGCCGCCGCCGTCGCCGTAGTCATTCCAAAGCGCTTTCGCCGCGATCGAGGCCGTATTGTGATTCGGATCGGTGGACAAATACGGGTGCGGTTTTCCGTCCAGGCCGTAGACAGTATCGATCGTTACGCCGGGTTTTTCGCGGCGACGCGCTTTGACGCGATCACCAACACCCTCGAGTGCCAGGCCAAGCATGTCGAACCCGACCGCGACGTTGCCGATCGAGGCCGGTGCGAAAGCCATTACCTGCTCCGCCATCTCAGGCACCTACGTTGAGGAATTTGGCGAGCCGCAGCAGCTCGCTGAATACGCCACCGGCCGTGACTTCCGGACCGGCACCCGGACCGCGGACGTAGAGCGGATTCGAGGAATAACGCGCGGTTTCGAACTGCACGATGTTGTCGGTCAGGTTGATATTGCCGAACGCATGCTCGGCGGCAACCGCCTCAAGGCCTACGACCACCGTTCCATCCGCATTCAGCCGCCCGATATAGCGCAAGGTTTTACCGGCGGCCTGTGCGTCATCGTACATTGCCTTCATTTCGTCGTCGTACTCGGACAGCCTGGTCAGGAAGTTATCGAGACTACCCGTACGCAGTGCTTCCGGAACCAGGTTTTGCACTGGAAACTCGCCGATAGCGGTCGTCAATCCCAGCTCGCGAGCCAGGATCGTGAGCTTGCGCGCGACATCCATGCCGGATAAATCATCGCGCGGATCCGGTTCCGTGTAACCACTTTCCTTCGCCTGTCGCACGATCGTGGAAAACGGCACGCTGCCGTCATAGACATTGAACAGGTAGGCCAGCGTACCGGAAAAAATTCCCTGCACCGAACGGATCTCGTCGCCGGTATCAATCAGATCGCGCAACGTTGAAATAATGGGGAGTGCTGCGCCTACGGTCGTTTCATAAAAGAAATGCGAACTTCCGGACCGCGCCCTGACCTGGAGCGCGCGGTAGGCATCGAGCGACCCGCTGCAGGCACGCTTGTTTGGCGTAATGACGTGAATGCCGCGTGCAAGCCAGCCGTCATAACGCGCCGCAATCTCATCACTCGCGGTACAGTCGATAATGACGGCGTGCGGCAGGTGATCGGGATTCACGCATTGCTCAAAAACTGCGAAATCGAGCTCGATCGCCTTTTCGGAAAATTCCTGCTGCCAGTTTTCAAGATCAATTCGCCGATCGCCGAGCAGCATCGTGCCCGATCGGGCAATGGCCCGTACACGGATGTCCAGATTGAACTGCGAGATCAGCTGATTCGCCCTGCCCTGTATTTGCTTTAGCAAGGTTGTGCCGACAGTCCCGGGCCCGATCAGCCCCACCGAAATCGTCTTCGATGACAGGTAAAAACCCGAGTGCGCCGCACGCAATGCACGCGTCGCGTCAGCCGAGTCGACAACCGCTGAGATATTAATTTCTGATGAGCCCTGCGCAATCGCCCGGACGTTGATACCGGCGCGAGCGAGTGTGCCGAAAAAGCGCGAGGCGATGCCCGGCGTGCCTTTCATGCCGTCGCCTACCACGGCGACAATACTTTGTGCGTCCGTGCGGTCCACGCGCTGGATCTGGCCACTCGCCAGTTCAACAGCAAACGCATCCTTGATAACCATGGTGGCCCGAGCGGCAAGGTGTTGCGGCACCGCGATGCAGATCGAGTGCTCGGAACTGGCCTGTGAAATCAATGATACGGACACGCCGGCTTTTTTGAGCGCGGAAAACATTCGGTCCGCCGTTCCCGGAACGCCGATCATGCCCGCGCCTTCAAGATTGACCAGCGCCATATTGCCGATCGCCGTAATACCCTTGATATTGTCTGTCGAGATCGGATTCTTGGTTATCAGTGTTCCGGGATGATCCGTATTAAAAGTGTTGCGTATCTTCAATGGAATGTCGTTGTCGACGACGGGCCCGAGAGTTTGCGGATGTATCACCTTGGCGCCGAAATACGCCAGTTCCATTGCTTCGTTATAGGTCATGCAGTCGATAACCCGCGCCTCGGGCACGCGATTCGGATCGGCGCTCATGACGCCGTCAACGTCGGTCCAGATCGTCAGCTCGCGGGCTTTGCCCAGTGCTGCGAAAATCGCCACCGAATAGTCGCTGCCGTTACGCCCCAGGGTTGTCTGCAGACCGTCTTCATCGGTGGCGATAAAGCCGGTGATGACCACAATACCCTTGAAGTCTTTCGCCAGCGCAGCCGCAAACTTCGTACGCGAGGTATCCCACAACACGGTCGGACCAAGCTCAGTCTGGTGCACGATCAATACGTCACGCGCATCAAGCCAGGTCCCACCCTGCGTCGGCGCCAGGTTCGCAAGCAACGCGGCCAGCAATCGCGCCGACCAGATCTCTCCGTAGCCTGCCACGACATCGCGGCTGCGCTGCGGCGCCGACTTGACCAGTGCGATGGCCTTGAGCACGTCCTGGACGTCCTGCGCGTCCTTACCCCAACCATCCAGAACAGAGATCAGCCGCTCACCCTTGAGCAATGCCCGTGCAGCCTTGCTATACCGATCGCCGAGCGCATGCAATTCGGCGACATATGACTCGTCATCCTGTTCCGCAAGCACGGCCAGTCGCAGCAGTGCGTCTGTGATACCGCCCATAGCAGACACCACGACGCCAACACGCTGATCGGCGTGTTCGGCCGTATGGGCGAGAATCAGGTTTGCTACGCGAGTGAAGCGGTCCGCGTCAGCGAGGCTGCTGCCGCCAAATTTGTGGAAATACCATTGGCCGTTCAAGAAAAGCTGCCCCAGAGCAATGCGGTAAACAAAACGGTGGATAATAGCGGCAGTTTTGCGAACCGTCGCCTGTTTTAATTGAAACCAAAAAGGTGGTGGGGCGTGAAGGATTTGAACCTTCGACCAGTCGGTTAAAAGCCGAATGCTCTACCACTGAGCTAACGCCCCCGCGGGATCAGCGGGCGGGATGATACCGGACCGATCTCAGTACTTCAAACTCCCTCCGACTGCATGCGCTTCAGATACTGGTCTGCGAGGCGCGCGGCAGTCGTCGTTGGATACTCTGCCTGCACCCGGGTCAATGCAGCACGCGCATCGCTCCAGCGCTTGAGGCTGTAATTGCAGTAGCCCATCTTCAGCAATGCATCGGGCATCTTGCTCGAACTCGGGTATTTGTCGACCACTACGGCAAAGTCGGCTAATGCCCGTTCAAACTCGTTCAATGCGTAGAACGATTCCGCCAACCAGTACTGTGCATTGTCGGCCAGCTGGCTCGTTGGAAACGCAATCAGGAATTGCTGGAACGAAGACGCCGACTGGTCGTAATGATCTTCTCGCAGGAGCTCAAGCGCGACGCGATAGTTGTCACGATCGGAACCACCGGGCACGGGCAACTCGCCCTGCTGCAGCGTGCCGCCATGGCGGACATTCGCAGCGTCGCGCACGACCTGCACGCTGGCTTCCAGTTCCTGGATGCGCACATCCAGGTCCGCGTACAGCTGCCGCTGCCGATCCGCCGTCCCGGTCGCGTCATGCTCCAGCGTTTCCGTCAGACCATGCAGCTCATCGGTACGTCGCTCAAGGGTGTCGACCTGTTGCGTCAATTGCACCAGGCTCTGGTTCTCCATGACACGCTCAATCGCTTGCAGGCGCCGGTCCAGCTCATCG
Organism: Pseudomonadota bacterium; assembly: GCA_027618995.1. Lineage (GTDB taxonomy): Bacteria > Pseudomonadota > Gammaproteobacteria > Steroidobacterales > Woeseiaceae > UBA1847. The sequence goes on from JAQCGO010000025.1 coordinate 9,637, forward strand.
AGCTTGAGTAGCACCGGGTCATCGGCCGGCGTCGTCAGCAGAGAGCAGCCGGCGATGCAGATCGCCGGCAGGACCCAAAAAAGCCGCATCAGGTATTTATTAGTGTGCAAAGCCGCAGATCAGTTGGTGTAGGTGATCTCAACGCGCCGGTTATGCGCATACGAACTTTCATCACTGCCATCAGCCGCCGCACGCTCTTCGCCGAAACTGACCGTCGAAATCTGCGACGCGCTGGCACCCTGGATCAATAACAGGCGACGCACGGTTTGCGCACGACGCTCACCGAGGCCAATGTTGTATTCCCGCGAGCCGCGCTCATCAGCGTGGCCTTCAAGGCGCACACGCATGCCAGGATTCTGGCCGAGCTGCACGGCATGACGGGACACGACTTCGGTGTCCTCAGCACGCAGTTCCGACGAATCAAAATCGAAGTAGAGAATACTGGCCAGCTCGCCAGCATTGGGATCGTATGGCACTGCTTCCATATCTCCCATATCGGAGCTGTTGTAGTCGCCGTCCATATCACCCATGTCACCGGCCGTTGTCGTCGCATCCGGATCGGGAATAGGGTCTTTCGACGCGCAGGCGCCAAGCACCAGAGCCATGAGGCCGACGAGGATAATCTTGTAGTGAGGCATAGCAAAATTCCTTGTGTAATATCTTTAAAGATATATTAAAACACAATAGGTTACATTAAGTCCTTCAACCAAAAACTAAAAAGCCTGGAACGGTGACCACACGGGCTCTCGAACATCGCCCCGTCCCGACGCCAGCTGTTGCCGAATCAATCCGTCCGCGGTCACGGTCTCCAGCACACCGTTCTTCGTCGCCCGCGTAGCATAAATCAATGTGTCGCTGTTCGGCGCAAAGCTCGGGCTTTCGTCCTGTTGGCCGCCAGACAATATCAGCAGGTCGCGGCGTTTCGCGTCCACCATGTCGATCACGGCAATCTGGTAGTTACCCCGGTTCAAATGCACCATCGCGAGCCGTGTGCCATCCGGCGACAAGCGAGGCCGCGCATTATAACTCCCTTCGAAGGTAATGCGCTCGGGCGTTCCGCCAGCCGCCGCAACACGGTAGATCTGCGGTCCACCGCTACGGTCCGACGTGAAGTAGATATAACTACCATCGGGCGACCAGCTGCCCTCGGTATCAATGGCTCGATGCGTGGTCAGACGGCGCGTCTGGCGCGTGTTGATATCCAGCACATGGATATCCAGATTACCGTCAACGCCACCCAGGGTCACGACCAGCTGGCGACCGTCCGGCGAAAACGCCGGTGCACCGTTAATGCCTTCCTTGTTCGAGACCTGGACCCGATTTCCGGTACGCAGCGTCTGGATGAAAATCGATGACTTGTTGCCCTCGAAAGACACGTAGGCGAGGCGCCGGCTGTCGGGCGACCACGCGGGTGACATGATCGGGTCCTTGCTCTCCATGATGACGATTTCGTTCTCGCCGTCCTGGTCCGCGACATACAGCGAGAACAGCTTGCCGTTGCCGCGTGGCTGGGTCGTCACATAGGCGACCTTGGTGTCGAATACACCTTTGATGCCGGTGAGTTTTTCGTAAATCATATCCGCTGTACGATGGGCGACACGCCGCATCGTGCCGCGACTCGCCGGCATCTTGTAACCGACCAGCTGATCGCGCCCGTAGACATCGAACAACTGAAATTGCACGGTATAGGCGTTCTCGCCCGTTTGCGTCACAGTACCAACCACGACGGCCTCCATGCCGAGCACGGACCAGTCATCAAAATCAACGTCGCTGCCATTGGTCGGTTTTTGCAGCATGTCGCTAACAGGGAGCGGCGCGAAACGGCCGCTGCGATTGAGATCGTCGCTGATGACCTTGGCGATATCGAGCGGCGCCGCCGCCGTACCCTTCCAGCCGAACGGTACCACGGCGATCGGCCGTCGCTTGATGCCCTCCGAGATCTGGATAACCAGCTCTGCATAGGCCGCGTTGCTCAGCAATACGGTCAGCAGGAATAGTTTGCAAATGTGTGTTCGCACGTGGCCCTCAACGAAAAAATTTCCGGGAGTTTACTCTTCCGGCTTGAATAATAGTGTCAAATTACGATCAAAAACGCTGGGATCGCGCGGTGCCGGTAACGGTGACGCCTTGTAGACCGCCGATTCGATGGACCTTTGAATCGTAGCATCGCCGTTGCAGGCGCCAAAACTGACATTCGTGACCTCGCCACCTGGCTGCTGCTGCACCTTGATCGTGCATTCGAGACCGAGCGCGGCGTTCGCCGTCCGCACCCAGTTGCGCGATATTTTCTGCTGGATGGCGAAAATATAGGCCGATTTCGCGCTGGCCGTCATCGCCGCCACCCGCTGCACCTCCTTGTCGAGCTCCTGTTGTCGCGCCGCCGTCTCGGCCTCTTTGCGCAACCGCTCGTTCTTCAGCCGCTGGCGCTCGATATCGGCGAGACGCTTTTTCTCGGCTTCGGCAAGGCGCTTCTTCTCGGCTTCTGCCTCTGCCAGCTTGCGGCGTTTCTCGGCTTCTGCTTCCGTTTTTGCGCGCTCGATCTTCTGCAGGCGCTCCCTCTCCACGCGGGCATCGGCTGCGCGTTTTTGCTGTTCGGCGGCCAGTCGCTCCTGCTTACTCTTATCGGGCTCAGGCGGCAGTTCTGCCACCTTGGGTGGATCTTCCGCCTTTGGCGGAATGACCACCGCATTCTCGGTGACCAGCGTCGCATTGATCGCCAGCGGCATCGCAATGTCCGGGGTTCTATCGAAGTCGAGGACCACGACCAGAGAACCAAACACGCCGATGTGCAGAAACACCGCAAGCAGGCCCGGCAGCAGATTTACCTTATTCTTGATGACAGTTCTCTTGGCACAAAATATTGCGACCGTTACTCGGGAACCGGGTAGGTATCCAACGGATCCGTAATAAATCCCACCGTCTCGGCGCCGGCCTGTTGCAGCACCACCATGGCACCGACAACGTTGCCGTAGGCCACCGCACGATCGGCCTTGACCAGTACAGGTGTTTCCGGCCGATTGCGCAGGACCGCCGCAACGTGCGCGGTGATGACCTTGCCGGATTTCGGTGAGTCCTCGTCATCGCCCGTGTTGAGATAAAGATTACCGGCGACGTCAACGCTGACGATCAGCGGCGGGTGATCGGGAACCTCGGCGATGGGCTCGGCCCCGGCTTTGGGCAGCTCAACCTTGACGCCCTGCGTCAACAGCGGCGCCGTCACCATGAAGATCACGAGCAGCACCAGCATGACGTCAATGTAGGGAACGACATTGATCTCGCCCATCAATTTTCGCTTCTGCAGTGGTGTGGGCATGCTAGGGCATCTTCTTATTGCGCGCGTGGCGCTGCAGAATGCTGGAAAATTCCTCACTGAATCCGTCGAAACGGTATTCCAGGCGCACGACTTTGTCGGCGTAACGGTTGTACGCGATAACCGCCGGAATTGCGGCAAACAAGCCCATTGCCGTCGCAATCAGTGCCTCCGCGATGGGTGGCGCAACCGTTGCCAGCGTGGCGGACTGCACATTCGCCAGTCCTATGAAGGCATTCATGATGCCCCAGACGGTGCCGAAGAGTCCGACGTAGGGGCTCGTGGAACCGATCGTCGCGAGGGTCGCAAGACCCTGCTCGAGTCGATCCACTTCACGCATCTGCGCGACCCGCATGGCCCGTCGACATTCCTCAACCACTTTGTCTGGGCTGATACCGCTCTGCTGCATGGCACGATTAAATTCCCGAAAGCCGGCTTCAAAAATGCTCGCCATGCCGAGACTGCCGCCACGCTTGTGCGCAGCACCCTCGTAGAGCGTATTGAGGTCGCCGCCGGACCAGAAACTCGCTTCGAAATCATCGGACGCTTCCTGGGTACGGGCAACCAGGCGGCGCTTGGTAAAAATAATCGTCCAGGACATTACTGATGCCATTACCAGTAACAGCATCACTAGTTGTACGGGCACGCTGGCGGTAAACAGCATGCCGACTATGGACATATCAGGTGTCATATTGGTGTTCCTTCAAAAAATTCAGCGGGTACCCGTAACGGGCGCAACGTGTCTGCATTCAAAAACGCCACCTTGACGCCGCCACGCACCAACGGTGTGCCCTCAAGACTGTGCAGGTAAATGTTTTGCTCGATGTCAAATGTCGCTCGCGCCAGGCCGGACAAGCGTGCTGTTACCACGACCTGGTCGTTGAATTTCGCCGGCGCCAGGAATTCGGCTCTGGTTTCGGTTACTACAAACATCCGGCGCTCCTCGTTGAGCAGGCGTGACTGATCGACGCCAAGCGCGCGCAACCATTCCATCCGCGCACGTTCCATATAGCGAAAATAATTGGCGTAATAAACCACACCCTGCGCATCGGTATCCTCGTAGTAGACGCGAATCGGCCAGCTGAACGGCGCGACATTGGTATCCGTAACCATGCGTATCTCAGTCTGCATCAAACAGCGGAAGTTCAACCGACTGTTCGCGTGCCGGGGGCGTCAGGCCAAGATGCAGATACGTATTCCGCGTCGCGACGCGCCCGCGTGCGGTACGCATCATGAAGCCCTGTTGAATCAGGTAGGGCTCGATTACGTCCTCGATCGTGCCGCGCTCCTCACCGACCGCCGCGGCGAGGCTCTCGATACCAACCGGACCGCCATCGAACTTTTCGACAATCGTCTGCAGCACACGTCTGTCCATGGCATCAAATCCATTCGGATCGACCTGCAGCATATCCATCGCGCGCATCGCTATGTCGCCGCTGACGACACCGTCGCCCTCCACTTCGGCATAGTCACGAACTCGTCGCAGCAATCGATTGGCAATCCGTGGTGTCCCGCGCGCGCGCTTTGCGATTTCGACAGCGCCCAATGCCTCTATCGGCAGGTTGAGGATGCCGGCCGAGCGTAGCGCGATCGCTTCTAGATCTGTGCTGCTATAAAACTCAAGTCGCTGTACGATGCCAAAGCGATCGCGCAACGGTGACGTCAGCAAGCCGGCCCGCGTTGTGGCACCCACCAGCGTAAATGGCGGCAGGTCGAGCTTGATCGAGCGTGCCGCCGGCCCCTCGCCGATCATGATGTCGAGCTGAAAGTCCTCCATCGCCGGATACAGGATTTCTTCGACCACCGGGCTCAGACGATGAATCTCGTCGACAAACAAGACGTCATTCGGTTCGAGATTGGTCAGAATCGCCGCAAGGTCACCGGGCTTCTCGAGCACCGGCCCGGAAGTCTGGCGCAGGTTAACGCCCATTTCGTTAGCGACGATATGCGCCAGCGTGGTCTTGCCGAGTCCGGGCGGCCCGAATATCAGCACATGATCGAGCGATTCCTTGCGACGCCGTGCAGCCTCGATGAAAATTCGCATCTGTTGCTTGACGCTCGGCTGACCGACGTACTCGCGCAGGGTCTTCGGCCGAATCGCACGATCGGCTGCGCGATCATCCGTAGCGGATTCAGCGCTCGTCAATCGTTCATGTTCGATACTGGCCATGGTCTATCGCACCACCTGTCGCAATGCCTGGCGAATGATGTCTTCGGCGGATTTGCCGTCAACGTCCATATTACCAATCAGCTTGTTAACTTCATTGAGCTTGTAACCGAGCGACACCAGCGCATCGACGGCTTCCGCCCTTGGATTTGCCACCGCGGCGCTGGCTGTGGACGCCCTCGCCGCCGTGTGCTTGAACTTGTCGCGCATCTCGATAATCAGGCGCTCGGCCGTTTTCTTGCCAACCCCGGGTATCCGGACCAGCGCGGCCGTGTCCTCATACTCGATAGCGCGACGAAAGTCCTGCTCGTTCATGGCCGACAGGATCGCGAGCCCCATCCTGGCACCGACACCCGATATTTTCAGCAGGCTGCGGAACAGGGAACGTTCGTCAATGCTTGCGAATCCAAACAGCAATTGCGCGTCTTCGCGAGTTTGCATATGCGTATGAATAAATAGTTCTTCGCCAATACCCGGCAAATCCAGAAACGTCGACATCGGTGTTTCGATTTCGTATCCAACACCGTTGCACTCGAGCACGATATGCGGTGCGTGCTTCGCGGCAAGGCGACCGCGCAAAGATCCGATCATCGCAGATTCGCCACGATTGCAAGATTACCGAGACGCTTCTGCAACGCGCGCTGATGACCGTGGCAGATTGCAGTTGCCAGCGCGTCGGCCGCATCGGCAGACGGTGCAGCGCTCAACTGCAACAGCGCAACAATCATGTGCTGCACCTGCTCCTTGGTCGCAGCGCCGGTCCCGGTCACAGCCTGTTTGATCTCGCGCGGCGCATACTCATAGACCTTGAGTTCGTACGCGAACGTGGCGCAAAGCGCCGCCGATCGTGCCTGGCCAAGTTTCAGGGCGCTGCCGGCGTTGCGCGCCATGAAAACGGTCTCTACGGCGACAATCTCCGGTCGATACTCGGCAACGATCTCACCGATCGACACATAAATGCGTTTCAGGCGTTCCGCGAAAGTGCCGTCCTGGCTTTTCACCGTCCCGCTGGCTACGTAAGTCGGCTTGTCGCCGTCAAAATCGAGAATGCCAAAGCCCGTGATTCGGGAACCTGGGTCAATTCCGAGTATGCGCTGTCTGTGCGTCACGACTCAGATTTGCGCCAGAATTTCTGCGGATATATCGGCGTTGCTATAGACCCGCTGTACGTCGTCCAGATCTTCCAGCAATTCCAGCATCTTGATCATTGATTCCGCGGTATCGGCATCCAGCTCGGCATGAATCGATGCGCGCATCGTCAGTTCCGCATCTTCTGGCTCCAGGCCGGCCGCCGTCATCTTGTCGCGCACCGCCTCGAAATCGAGCGGGTCCGTCAGCACTTCGATCGAACGATCGGCATCGACGACCACATCCTCGGCTCCCGCATCGATCGCGGCCTCCATGATCGCGTCTTCGCTGCACCCTGCTGGGTACAACAGCTGCCCAACTTCGTTGAACAGATAGCCCACTGAACCATTGGTGCCCAGGTTGCCGCCGAATTTCGCGAAGGCATGCCGAACTTCGGCCACGGTACGATTCAGGTTGTCCGTAAGGCAGTCAACCATGACGGCCGACCCGCCTGGACCATAACCTTCGTAACGCACTTCCTGGAAATCATCGCCATCGAGATCACCGGAACCGCGCTTGATGGCACGTTCAATATTGTCCTTCGGCATGCTTTGCGCCCTGGCCTTGTCAATCGCCAGGCGCAAGCGCGGGTTGGAGGCAATCTCACCGCCACCCATTCTTGCCGAAATCGTAATTTCGCGTATCAGCTTGGTAAAAACCTTGCCACGCTTTTTATCCTGCGCGCCCTTGCGGTGCTGGATATTCGCCCACTTGCTATGTCCTGCCATGACAATCGCTTCGCCCAAACAATATCCGGCCGATCCGGGGCCGGAAACAGCGCGTATGATAACGGTAATTGCCGGTGCTGGTACATCATTGAAGCGCGTCGAAATGTCATCAACCGATTCCGAAATAACCGCGAACGGCGGCGAACAGGACAATATTGCCGAGGCGCTGCAGGCCGTTCTCGACGCGCTGCCGGAGTCGGCGCAGCTTACAGCCGCACTCGCCGAGGGCAAAGCCATCGCGGACATTGTGGCGACCCTCGAGCTGCCCGGGAAACTGCTGGCGGCAACCACCGTTTACCCACTGGTTCGCGACAATTGTCTTGATATTAAGTACCTTGAAAACAATGTATTACAGGATCTTTCTCGAATAGTTATTGGGTTGGTGCAGCTTGGCCAGTTCACCCTGCCCGCCGACTGGCAGCCTGGCGAGGCACTTGCAGTACAACAAAGTGAAGCTTTGCGAAAAATGTTGCTGGCCGTGGTCTCCGATGTTCGGCTGGTCCTCGTGCGTATTGCCGAGCAACTGTACCGGCTGCGCCATGCGAAGCGTGTGAGCCGCGATGAGCAGAAAAAACTCGCGGTCGAAACGCGCGAGATCTACGCCCCACTCGCCAGCCGCCTCGGCGTCTGGCAATTCAAGTGGGAACTCGAAGACCTCGCATTCCGCTACCTCGACCCGGACACCTACAAGAAGATCGCCGAAGCCCTGAATGAGCAGCGTGGCGAGCGCGAACGCTTCATCGCCCAGATCACGAACGAACTACAGGCGGAACTCAACCAGCAGTCGATCAGGGCCAACATCACTGGGCGGCCGAAACACATCTACAGTATCTGGCGCAAGATGCAGCGCAAGGATCGTGGCCTTGAAGCGCTGTACGACATCCGGGCCGTGCGCGTCCTGGTTGACGACATCAGGGACTGTTATGCCGCGCTCGGGGCCGTACACAACCTCTGGTCCTACCTGCCCGGGGAGTTCGACGACTACATAGCGAACCCGAAAGACAATGATTACCGTTCGCTGCATACGGCAGTCGTTGGCCCCGACGGCAAGAGCGTTGAGATCCAGATACGCACGCACGATATGCACCGGCAGGCTGAACTCGGCGTTGCCGCACACTGGCGTTACAAGGAAGGCGGCGGTTCGCCGGCTGCGTTCGATCAGAAGATTCGGTTCCTGCGGCGAATCCTCGAACCTGACAATGACGGCGAGGACCTGCTGGCACAGATTCGAGACGACGTACTTGAGGATCGCGTTTACGCGGTCAGCCCGAAAGGTGACGTGGTCGAACTCGCGGCCAATGCAACGCCGCTCGATTTCGCCTACCACGTGCATACCCAGGTCGGTCACCGCTGTCGCGGCGCCAAAGTCAACGGCCGGATCGTGCCCTTGACCTACATTGTCAGGAACGGCGATCAGATCGAGATTATTACGGGTAGCCAAGCACAGCCCAGTCGTGACTGGCTGGTGCCGAAGCTGGGCTACCTGGCCAGCGCACGCGCACGTGCCAAAGTACGCAACTGGTTTCGACTGCAAGACCGCGACCAGCACTTGCGACAAGGCCGCGAAGTTCTTGAACGCGAACTCGCCCGCCTGAATGTGCGCGACATGCCAACCGACGACGTTGCGCGGCAGCTGAAGCAGAAGAATACGGAGGCCTTGTGCGTAGCACTCGGCGCAGGTGATCTGACGTCGGCCTCAATCGCAACGGCACTGCAGCATCTGCGCGGCAACGAATCGCCCGACCAGTTCCGACCCAGGCGCGGAACGCACGGCAAAACTCGCAAGACCGACAGCGTCGCGATCAGCGGTATTGGCGATCTGTTGTCGAATTTTGCGCGCTGTTGCCGCCCGGTACCGCCGGAGCCGGTCGTCGGCTACATCACCCTGGGCCGTGGCGTCAGCATCCATCGCGCCGACTGCGGCAATTGCCTCGGCCTGAAGCAGCGCAACCCGGAACGCATCATCGAGGTCAGCTGGGGCAATTCGGAACAGGCGACCTACCCGGTCGACCTGCAGCTGCGCGCAATGGATCGCAGTGGCCTGATCCGCGACATCAGCGCTGTATTGGCCGATGAAAAAGCCAACGTGACGAATATGACGACACACGTGGACCGCAAGACCATGCAAACGATTATGGATATCAGCATCGATATCCGCGATCTGCCTACACTCAGCTCAGCCATCGGCCGGCTCGAGCAGATCTCAAACGTGGTCTCAGTCCGCCGCCGTACCTGACGAGCCCTTGCCCGATTTGCCTCGGGCGATATCGGTGGCCAGCACCATCATCGATGTCAGGTCGCCGAGATTGGCCGGCACGACGAAAGTATTGCCGGCCTTCGCCAGCTTACCGAATTCGCTGATGTATTGCTCGGCGACGCGTAACTGCATAGCCGCTGATCCGCCCGGCACCGTCATACTCGCGGCCACCTGGCGCAATCCCTCGGCCGTCGCGGTAGCCACCGAGAGGATCGCCTGGGCTTCACCATCGGCTTCGTTGATCTGTTGCGTCTTGCTGGCTTCGGATTCCTTGATGACGCGCTGCTTTTCGCCTTCTGCCTGGTTGATCTTGGCGTCGCGCTCGCCTTCCGAGGTCAGGATTACGGCGCGCTTCTCACGCTCGGCACGCATCTGCTTTTCCATCGCACTCAGCACGTCCTGCGGAGGGTTTATGTTCCTGATCTCGTAGCGCAGCACCTTGACGCCCCAGGGATCCGACGCCTTGTCGAGTTCTGCGACAACATTGGCATTGATGGATCCACGCTCCTCGAACGTCTTGTCGAGATCGATCTTGCCAATTTCGGAGCGCAGAGTGGTCTGGGCGAGCTGCGCTATCGCAAACAGGTAGTTACCAATGCCGTAGGACGCGCGCGCCGCGTCCAGCACCTGCATATACAGCACGCCATCAACACCGACCTGCACGTTGTCGCGCGTGATACAGACCTGTTCTGCGATATCGATCGCCTGTTCCTTCAGCGTGTGCCGATACGCTACCTCATCGATAAACGGAAACAGGATATGAAAGCCGGCATCAAGCTTGCGATTGAACTTGCCCAGACGTTGGACTACGTAAGCACTTTGCTGCGGCACGACAACTGCCGTTTTCAGCAAAATTATGACGGCAACGAATACCAGCGTCAACGAAACAATCAGTGACACATCCATTATCTTTTCCTCTCGTTCTTTATTCAGCGCTGACGTGCAGCGTCAGTCCATTGACATGCACAACCCTGGCACGGGATCCGCCGTTGATGACTTGAGTTCCAACGTTGCGTACTGTCCAGTCACTGCCGTGCAACTGGGTTCGGGCTTCCGCGCCCGGGGCCAGATCCGCAGTGATTTCGACTGACTCGCCGGACATCGTCTCGGGATAGTTTTCGCCACCGCCACGTATCTTGAGATACAAAGTGCGGCGAAAAGTGAAAAAGAAGAGCAGCGACAGCACTGCAAACGCCAGCCACTGGCCCCATTCGGGAATCGCAATGCCGAACAAGGCGGACAATCCGACCAGCGCCGCGGACACGCCGAGGAACACGAGGTAGAACTGCGCGTCCACGGCGAACATTTCTGCGCCGAGTAGAACAGCGCCCAGAATCATCCAACTCCACCAGGTCATCGCAAGACTCCTCTGTACAAGTGTCGTCACTATAACTCATGAGAGCGTCGATCGGGAGACAAAATGGTCCCTATTGACGCGCGCTACTGTTGTAGATATCGGTTACTATTCTTTGGCCGAACACGAGAAAAACAAGGGGGAACGGCATGCAACAAGTGGTCAACTCCATCAACGACATCGTCTGGAGCCCGGCGCTGATTTACCTGTGCCTGGGCGCCGGTCTGTTTTTCTCGCTGATGACGCGCTTCGTGCAGGTGCGCCTGTTTCGCGAAATGCTGCACCTGCTGTTCAGCAACAAGGAGTCCGATCGCGGCATCTCTTCATTTCAAGCACTGTCCGTCTCGCTGTCCGGTCGCATCGGTACCGGCAATATTGCCGGCGTGGCCGCGGCGATCGGTTTCGGCGGACCCGGCGCCGTATTCTGGATGTGGGTGGTGGCCTTTCTCGGCGCTTCGACCGCCTATGTTGAATCGACCCTGGGCCAGATCTACAAGGAAGTCGACAATGGCCAGTATCGCGGTGGCCCCGCGTATTACATCGAGAAGGCCCTGGGCTGGAAATGGTATGCCTGGATCTTTGCGATCTCGACCATCATTGCGGTTGGATTGCTGTTACCCGGCGTACAGTCGAACAGTATCGGCAATGCCGCCGAACTCGCCTTCGGTGGTGAGCGCGTGTTCGAATCCGCGTTCGGCACTATCAGCTATACAAAATTGCTGACGGCCATCGTTGTTGTAAGCATTCTTGGCATCATCATATTCGGCGGCGTGAAGCGCATTGCGCATGTCACCCAGGTTGTCGTGCCGTTCATGGCGCTCGCTTACATTGCCATGGCCTTCATTATCATAGGCATGCACATCGCCGATTTGCCAGGCATTATCGCGCTGATCTTCACTGATGCTTTCTCGCCGATGGCCGGCGTCGGCGCTGCCATAGGCTGGGGCGTGAAGCGCGGCGTGTATTCCAACGAAGCCGGACAAGGTACGGGCCCGCATGCCGCTGCGGCATGCGAGGTACAGCATCCGGCGCAGCAAGGCCTCGTGCAGGCGTTCTCGATATATATCGATACCCTGTTCGTCTGTTCGGCGACTGCCTTCATGATCCTGATTACCAACCAGTATTACGTCTCTGGCATCGATGCCGCTGTCAGCGGTGGGCTGCTGGCGACCGACGTAGAGATCAATAGCCCGGCGTTCACGCAGTATGCGCTGCAAAGTGTCATGGGAGGATTTGGCAAAGTCTTCGTCGCGATCGCGTTGTTCTTCTTCGCATTCACGACACTGCTGGCCTACTACTATATTGCGGAAACCAACGTCGCTTACATCCGTCGCTCGATACGTTTCCCGGGCGGGCTGACGATTCTCAAGATTGGCCTGATGGCGTCCGTGTTTTACGGCACCGTCAAGACGGCAAGCCTTGCGTGGGGACTCGGCGATATTGGCGTCGGCCTGATGGCATGGCTGAACATCATCGCCATCCTGATCCTGTTCTTCATAAGCAAGCCGGCGATCAAGGCACTGCGCGATTACGAAGCACAACGCAAGGCCGGCGTCACCAACTACACTTTCGACCCGGAGAAACTCGGGATCAGGAATGCAGACTTCTGGAAGAAGTAGACCAACAGGTCGCCCGCATGGCGGCCTCCCACGATTTACAAAGGCGAGCTAGTTCGGGTAATTGAGCGCGCGCTTGTCGACCGCCAGCGCCGCCTCGTGCAGCGCCTCCGCCAGGCTCGGGTGAGCGTGAATCGTGCGCTGCAGATCTTCAGTGCTGGCCGAAAATTCCATGGCGAGGACCGCTTCCGCAATGAGTTCACCGGCCATGGGACCGATGATGTGCACGCCCAGTATCTCGTCATTATCTTCCGCGGCGATGATCTTGACCAACCCGCTGGTCTGCTCCATCGCCTTGGCGCGACCGCTGGCTGCGAACGGGAATGAACCTTTCTTGAATTTGCGGCCGCTCGCCTGCACCTGTTCCTCGGTCTTGCCGACCCAGGCAATTTCCGGCGCTGTGTAAATTACTGACGGCACAACGTCGTAATTGACTTCCGCCGTTTCGCCGGCAATCAGGTCGGCGGCCATGACGCCCTCTTCGGATCCCTTGTGCGCCAACATCGGGCCACGTACACAATCACCAATCGCGAATACGCCCTTTACCCGTGTGCGACATTCGTGATCGACTTCGATAAAGCCGCGCACATCGAGCTGGACACCGGCGTCATCGGCCAGCAATCCCTCGGTAAACGGCCGCCGACCGACAGCGACGACAAGCTTGTCGACCTGCAGCGACTGCGCACCTTTCTGGTCGGTATAACTGACATCAACCGCTCCGCCGTTGACCTTTGCCGCGGTCAGTTTGGCACCGAGCCGAATATCGAGGCTCTGCTTCTTGAAATCTTTCGCAGCCACATTGGCAATATCGCGATCGACCATGCTCAACAGGTCAACCATCGCTTCGATTACGGTGACCTCCGCCCCGAGGCGCGCCCAGACGCTGCCCAGTTCCAACCCGATTACGCCGGCGCCGACAACGCCCAGGCGTTTCGGCACGGCCGTAAACTCCAGCGCACCCCATGAGTCAACGATGTTGGCATCGTCAAATATTGCGATCGGCAACTCAATCGGCGCCGATCCGGTTGCGAGGATGACATGTGTGGCGTCGATGGTTGCCACACTGCCGTCCGTTGCCGTGAACTCAACCTTGCGGCCGGCCAGCAGGCGCCCGTGTCCGACCAGGCCCTCGACCTTGTTCGCTTTCAACAATCCGGCGATGCCGCCGGTCAGCTGTCGCACAATCGTCGCACGGCGCTTCTGCATTGCCGTAATGTCCATGCTGATTTCGCCCGTCGTAATTCCGTGGCTCTTGAACTCATGCCGCGCGCGGTGATACAGCTCCGACGATTCGAGCAACGCCTTGGATGGAATACAACCCGCATTCAGGCAAGTGCCGCCGAACGCGTTCTTGCCGTCCTTGTTCTTCCATTCGTCTATGCAGGCGACTGTCATGCCATTTTGCGCTGCCCTGATCGCAGCAATGTATCCGGCCGGCCCTGCGCCGATGACAACTACATCATATTGTTCGCTCATTAGTCTTCTGTCTGGGGTAACCGGGGCTAAATTTGCAGCAGTAAGCGACTCGGATCTTCCAACAATTGTTTTATCGTTACAAGAAACTGTACGGAGTCTTTGCCGTCGATAATGCGGTGATCATAGGTCAGCGCAAGATACATCATCGGACGTGCCACAATTTCTCCTGCAACAACCATCGGTCGTTGCTGGATCGTGTGCATACCGAGAATGGCACTTTGTGGCTGGTTCAGGATCGGAGTCGACATCATTGAGCCGAACACGCCACCGTTAGTGATGGTGAACGTACCGCCGGTCAACTCTTCCATGCTTATCGAACCGTCCTGCGCGCGCTTCGCCACCGTATTCAGTTCGCTCTCGAAGCTCGCGAAGCTCATCTGATCCACATCGCGTAAGACCGGCACCATCAGCCCGCGCTCGGTCGACACGGCGATACCGATGTCATAATAGTTGTGGTACACCACGTCGCTGCCTTCGACCGACGCGTTAACCACAGGAAATTTCTCCAGCGCTTCCGCAGCCGCCTTCGCAAAAAACGACATGAATCCGAGGCGCACGCCGTGCTCTTTTTCGAAGGCTTCTTTGTAGCGGGAGCGCAGTGCCATGACTTCGGTCAGATCAACTTCGTTGAACGTCGTCAGCATGGCCGCAGACTGTTGCGCCGCCAACAATCGTTCGGCGATGCGCGCGCGCAGTCGTGTCATCGGCACGCGGCGTTCACTGCGCTCGAGAACAACACCACCTTCGGCCACGACCGTGCGATCACCGGGTGTCACGTTGGCGCTGTCGTCAGCCTTGAGAAACGCCATGACGTCCCCTTTCGATATCCTCCCGTCCTTGCCCGAACCCTGCACCATTGTGGCGTCAAGGTCATGTTCATCGAGCAGGCGGCGCACGGCGGGGCTCGTCTTTGCTGCTGCGACGCTCTCGCTTTCGGCCGGTGACGTAACACCCGCGGGCACCGAATCGTTCGACGCAGTCGCATCAACGTCCTGTTCCAGCAACACCGCAAGGACCTCCCCGGCGGTAACCGCCGTGCCGTCTTTGATACGAATTTCCTGCAGCACGCCGGAAACGGGTGCAGGCACTTCAAGAACGACCTTGTCCGTTTCCAGATCCACCAGATTCTCGCCACGCGCAATTGCATCGCCCACCTTGCGGTGCCAGGCAACCAACATCGCATCGCTGACTGATTCAGGCAATTGCGGAACCTTTATTTCTATAGTCATTACTTCTTCTCTCCCTTCCTGGGCTTCGCGGACTTGCTGGCTTTGGTTTCAATACCAAGTGCAGCTTCTACCAGTGCCTGCTGCTGTTGCAAATGTACCTTGTAAACGCCCGACGCGGGCGCCGCAGCGGATTGCCGACCCGCATAATAAAGATGTTGCTCGTCGGTCAGCGCATCCTGCAGGCGGTGCCGGATTTGGTACCAGGCGCCCTGATTCTTCGGTTCTTCCTGGCACCACACAAACTCGTTGACGTGTGGATATTGTGCCAACAAAGCAGCATAATCGTCGACTGGAAACGGATAAATCTGCTCAAGCCGGATCAGTGCAACGTGTTTGATTTCATGTTGCTGACGCGCCTCCAGCAAGTCGAAATACACCTTGCCGCTGCACAACACGACACGACGCGTCGCCGCTACATCAATTTCGCCAATCTCGGGAATAATCACCGCAAACTCACCGGTCGACAATTCACTCAATGGCGAAACGGATAGCTTGTGGCGCAACAGGCTTTTCGGTGTCATGACGATCAGCGGTATGCGCAGGTTGCGCAACATCTGGCGGCGCAACAAGTGAAACATCTGTGCCGGTGTCGACGGCACGCAAACCTGCATATTGCGCTCGGCACACAACTGCAGGAAACGTTCGAGTCGTGCGGATGAGTGCTCCGGCCCCTGGCCCTCATAGCCATGCGGCAGGAACAACGTCATGCCACAAAGACGGCCCCACTTGGCGTAGCCGGAACTGATGAACTGATCGATAACCACCTGCGCGCCATTGACGAAGTCACCGAACTGTCCTTCCCAGATCACCATCGTGGCGGGCTCTGTGGTGGCGTAACCGTACTCAAAGCCAAGCACCGCCTCTTCAGAGAGCAGGGAATCGATCACACGAAAGGCATTATTTCTGTCAACCAGGTGTTGCAGCGGAATGTACTCGCGATTATTGACCTGGTTGTGCAGCACTGCATGCCGATGGAAGAACGTGCCACGCCCGCTGTCCTGACCTACCAGACGACAATCCACACCCTCTTTGATCAGCGACGCATACGCCATGGTTTCGGCGAATCCCCAATCCATGTCGATCTCGCCCGCTGCCATGCTCGCGCGATCATCAATGATTCGCTGCACTCGACCGTGCAATTTCATGTCAGGCGGCAAGGTGGCAATGGCCTTACCCAGATTGACAGCCGTTGCAGGGCTGATCGTGGTATCGACCGGGTCATCCCATTGCGCTCCGTGGTATTTACTCCAGTCCACCGTGAATTCATTGCCAATCATGCCGAGTGTCGACTTCGGCACCGGTTCGCCACGATCAAGCCGGTCACGGTAGGCATCCTGCATTTCTTCCACGCCTGTCGAACTGACGACCTGTTGCGCAATCAGCTTTTCGGCGTACAGCGCACGCGTCGTTCTGTGTTCCCGGATTCTGCCGTACATGATCGGTTGCGTAGCCGACGGTTCGTCAGCTTCGTTGTGGCCGTGGCGCCGGTAGCAGACCAGATCAATGACCACATCTTTCTTGAACTTCTGCCGGTATTGCAGCGCCAGTCGCGTTACGAACAACACCTTTTCCGGGTCGTCCGCATTGACATGAAAGATCGGCGCTTCGATCATTTTTGCAACGTCGCTGCAATAGTCCGTTGAGCGTGAATCTGACGGGCGACTGGTCGTAAAGCCGATTTGATTGTTAATGATGATATGCACGCTGCCACCCGTGCGAAACCCGTTGGTCTGCGACAACTGCAAGGTCTCGGTCACCACTCCCTGCCCGGCAATCGCCGCATCACCATGGATCAGGATCGGCAGCACTTCCTGTCGCTCGGTGTCACCGCGACGCTGCTGCCGCGCACGCACCGACCCCTCGACGACCGGGTTGACGATTTCGAGATGCGACGGATTAAACGCCAACGCGATATGCACGTTGCCACCCGCGGTTTTTATATCGGCCGAAAAGCCCTTGTGATATTTCACGTCGCCCGAGCCCTGCAGCGAATCCAGATCGTAGTTGCCCTCAAACTCTTCGAACAGCTGTTCCGGCGACTTGCCGAGAATGTTCACCAGCACATTGATACGACCGCGATGCGCCATGCCGATGACAATTTCGCGGACGCCGGTCTCGCCGCCTTTCTGAATCAGGTTGTCCAGCATGGGAATCAGGCTGTCGGCGCCTTCGAGCGAGAAACGCTTTTGGCCGACATAGCGGGTGTGCAAATAGCGCTCGATGCCTTCGGCGTTCGTCAGCTGCTCGAGTACCCAGAGTTTTTCTTCCTGCGTCAGGGTATCTGCCGCAGCGCCGCTCTCAAACCGCTTGCGCAGCCACAAACGCTCGCGCGCCCGGGAGATGTGCGCGAATTCCGCGCCTATCTTGCCGCAATAAATGGACTTCAGCAGCGCCAGGATAGCGCGCAATGTCATGCGCTCGTTGTCCATGCCGGCGAGCCCGCCGGTATAGAACATCGTATCCATATCGGCCTCGCTGAGGCCCAGGTAGTCGAGCTTGAAGACGCCCGGAACCGGCCGCGACATCAGGCCAAGCGGGTCGATATCGGCAATCTGGTGGCCACGCAGGCCGTAGACCTGAATCAGACGCGAAACGGCCGCCTGTTTTTCCCCCGACGTCGCTGCCTGCGTCACGCCCGTCGTAACTTTACCGCCCACCCGACGCCGGTTACGCGCAGCGGCAACCAGTTCGTCTCGGATTACGGAATGTACGACCTCGGTGTCACTGGCGCCCAGCGTCTTGAAATAGTCTCGCCAGGCGGCCGGGACCGACTCGGGATTGCCGAGATATTGCTCGTACAGCGCTTCGACGGCGCTGGCGTTGCCACCGTACAAAGGGGTGGATGCGTATTGTTTCAGCAGGGAATCACTCATGACTCGGCAGGAGTGTAGCCCAAGCGACTGTGGTTGGGAATCAGAGAACTTGTAGCAGGAACACGAACTCGTAACAGCCGAGACAGGCGTAAAAACTAAAAAATCCGGTCAGAAACAGGCCTGCGCGCATGCGATTCAGGAACCGCGCCCTGGCGAGGAAGACCAGCGCGAGATTGCCAGTGCCCGTCATCAGCATCTTGCTGATTGCAAAATAGCTGGTGCCATGTCCCAGGACCGCGGCCATAATCGGATTGACTTCGACCATGCCACGATCGATCAATTGCAAAGTCATGAAGGCATCGATGCAACTCATCAACATCGTGCCAACAGCCAGAAAAAACAGCCACGGGTGATGCCAGTCGATGAACAGAATGTCGGTCTCGTTGTTACGTCGGAAATCGCGACGTCGCGAGCGTGTGAAGCCGAAAAATACCGTACGCCAGCCAAACAGCCGCCGTTCTGATGTCGCTCGTTTATCGGCGACCGCTTCGCTCAATTCCATGGACAGACTGCTCCCAGGCTGGTCTCAGTAAAAACTGAGCAAGTACCGTACCAACTACGTAATAGGCGGTTATTACAGCGATTTTTATTTTTTCGGACGTCTCGTCGCGAAGCTTTTGTATAAATACACGACAAGGAGCGATAATCCATGGCCATGACGAAGCTGTATAGGACCAACGCATGAAGACCTACCTGGCAACGACGCCGGACGGAGCGCCGATCGAGTATGTCGATCGCAAACGCTGGCTGTGGTCACTGGCCCTCGTGTATCCCTTGCTGCCCATGGCCGGCATCGGCTGGCACGCAATGACGGGCAACGAGTGGTGGCTGGCATTGCCGCTGCTGCTCGCCTACCTTGTCAGCCCGATTATCGACTGGGCCATAGGCGAGGACGGCAACAACCCGCCTGAAGAGGTTGTCTCGCAGCTGGAGCAGGATCGCTATTATCGCCGGCTGACGTTTGCGGCCGTGCCGTTGCATTTCATCAGCTTCATCAGCGCTGCTGTCTACGCGGGCACCCAGCAGCTCAGTCCCGGTGGCTGGATCGCGTTGGCGATTGCGGCCGGCCTGACATCCGGCCTCGCCATTAATACGGCACATGAGCTTGGCCACAAGAATTCGCGCCTTGAAAAGTGGCTGGCGAAAATCACTCTCGCCGTCCCGTCCTACGGCCATTTCACCATCGACCACAACCTCGGCCATCATCGCAATGTCTCGACGCCGGACGACCCGGCCAGTGCACGAATGGGCGAAAGCATTTACCGCTTCGCTCTGCGCGAAATACCGGGTGCTTTGCGCGAAGCCTGGTCGCTGGAAAAAGATCGCCTCACGCGACGCGGCAAGTCGGCGTGGCATCCGAACAACCAGATCCTGCAGTCCTACGCGTTGAGCGTGACACTGGCGCTGGCGTTACTGGCCTACCTTGGCTGGGCCGTGTTGCCGTTCATTCTCCTGCACAATCTGTTTGCCTGGTGGCAGTTGACCAGCGCGAACTACATTGAACACTACGGATTGCTGCGACAAGCTGATGAGCATGGCCGCTATGAGCGCTGCGAGCCACATCACTCCTGGAACAGCAATCACATTTACAGCAACCTCGTATTGCTGCACCTCGAACGACACTCGGACCATCACGCACACCCGACCCGACGCTTCCAGTCGCTGCGCAACTACGACGCGTTGCCAACTTTGCCGAACGGTTATTTCGGCGTCTACCTGCTCGCCTACATTCCCAAGCTCTGGTTCCGCATCATGGACAAACGCTTGCTGGCACTGCCGCATGTGCAGGGCGACCTCGACCGGATAAATATTGATCCGGCGGCACGACCCGCCCTGTTCCTGCGCTATGGCAGAGCCAAGATGCATGAACCGACGATCGCCTTTTGAGCCGCTCTTTTTGACATAAATACAGCGCGCCTTATGCGAACTCCTCACCCTGTGATGTGTCGCACCGAACGACCTATTTGCGCCGTTTACCGTAGGCCCACAGAAATTCGTTTGGGCAAATGGGTGATCTATGAGCATTCTCAGGCAGCAGCTTGGTCTGCTGGCGTTGGCGTTGCTGGCGACCGGAACGGCCAGCGCAGATAACAATTTCGGCCTCGGCGTCAAAGCGGGCACGCTGGGACTGGGACTTGAAGCGAGCTGGCAGCCGCTGCCATATCTCGAAGTTCGGCTTGGCGCGAATGCTTATGACTACGACGACACGGGCTCGGAAGCCGGTATCGACTACAACGGCACGCTAACGCTCGAGTCGTTTTACGGCACCGTCAATTTTCACTTTCCGATCAGCCCGATGCGAATTACGGCCGGCATCTATTCGAACGGCAATGAGCTTTACCTGCTCAATGACGATCTACAGGACACAGAGACCGGCGGCATCGTTTTTCCTGGAGCGGGTATCGGCGTACTGGAAAGCACAACTTCCTTCGCCAGCAGCGCGCCCTACCTCGGCATCGGTTTCGACTTCACTCTGGCCGGCAAGGTCGGCATGAATCTCGACTTCGGTGTTCTGTGGCAGGACGAGCCGAAGGTAACGCTGATCGCCGATGGTGCGTTAGCCGGGATTCCCGGTTTCGACGCAGCGCTCGAACTCGAGCGTCTACAGCTCGAAGACAAGATGAGCGATTTCAAGGCGTGGCCCGTAATCTCGCTCGGCTTCGTCTACAAGTTCTAGCCCGATCGCTCAGCCGATCCGATCCATCTGGCGCGCCAGGAATATACCGAAGCGCAGGTAGCTCTGGCGTAGGCCCGGTAATGGATAGCGACGGCTTAGCCCGCGGACTATGGCGGGCAATCCACGTGGCTCACGCCCCGTACCTATCCAGATAGCGAGCTGTTGGCCCGTCCAGGTTGCCGTGTTGACGCCGTTGCCGTGGTAGCCGAAACCAAAAAACACATTTTTGTCTGTTTCTGATTGGCCGATCGTAGGGCACAGGGTCGCCGTCATGCAGATCAGGCCCTGCCAGCGGAACTCGAACTCGACCTCCTTCCAGGCCGGCCAGATGCTGCGAAACCGACTTTCCAATTGGCGATAGGTGTGCTGCTCATCACTCGCCGAACCGCGCACGGCTCCGCGGCCACCGAAAAGAAAACGCCGGTCCGGCATCAGTCGAAAATAATTCAAAATGCGGCGGGAATTGATCGCCGGATTGCTGGTACGCCAGTTTTGTGCCGCCAACTCATCGCCGGTCAGCGGCCGGGTGGCAATGATCGCACTGACCACCGGGATCACGCGGCCAAAAAACTCGGCATTCAGATCCTCCTGAATAAAACCGTTGCTGCTGAAAATAACCCTGCGCGCTGTGAGCGTACCGGACTGCGTCACCAGTCGATGACGCCCGTCGGCGGTTTTCGACCATTCGATAACCTGGCTATGCGCATGCAATCTCGCGCCATGGCGACTGGCAGCCGTTGCGAGGCCACGACAATAGCGCAGCGGATGCAAACCAAACGCCGGCCCGGCCGACAGGGCACCGAAATTTTCGCTGCAATCGTAATAGCGCTCGCGACATTCGCCGGCAGACATCAGCTCGGCCGGCAGGCCCAGATGTCTTGTCTTCAGCTCATAGTCCTCTCGCAGGCCAGCAAAAGCCCGAGCTGTATGCGCGACGACAAGCTCGGCGTCGCCCTGTGCCTGGTAGTCAATTTGTTCATCGATGCCGAGCTGCCGCACAAGTTCGACCGCTGCGACCTGCGCCTGATAGTACTCGCGCACGGCTTCGAGGCCGACAAGCCGGACCAGCTCCTTGTCGTGAACTCCGGTGCCACCGGTGCAACAGAAACCGCCATTGCGGCCCGATGCGCCCCAGCCGATGTGGCCCGCTTCCAGAACCCGGATGTCGACGTGGTAGTCACGCGCCAGGTGCAGCGCTGCAGAAAGGCCGGTGTAGCCACCGCCGATGATGGCGACATCACAGCCCTCATCTTGCGTCAGCGAACGCGCATCAAATGTCGCCGGCGGTGCCGTCGCTTCCCAGTAGCTCGCCTGCGGTTTGTCGAACTGGTACAGGTTGTCGTCGAACTGGCGCTTCACGATTCTTCAACCGGCGCGGCAAGTTCGCGCGCAATACGCAGCATCGCGGCCAGGCTCATGTCGACATCGGCTGCGGTCGTAGACCAGTTGCTGACACTCATGCGCATCGCCGTTCGTCCCTGCCAGACCGTGACGCCACACCAGCAGGTTCCGTCGCGTTGCACGGCGTCGATGACCTTGCGGGTCATCGCATCAGTGCCAAATGCGACGAGCACCTGGTTGAGCACCACCTCATTCAGAATTTCGAAGCCGGCCGCACGAAAACCACCCGCAAACCGTCGTGCATGTGCGCAACTCCGTTCAATCATTGCCGCCAGACCCTGTCGCCCAAGCGTGCGCAATGCGGCCCAGACATCAACGCCCCGTGCACGGCGCGACAGTTCAGGCACATAGTCGGATGGATTGCGGCGTGACGATTCGACCGGCAGATAGTCTGCGGTAATCGACATGGCCGCTTTCAGGTCATTTGGATTGCGTACAAATGCGATCCCGCTGTCATATGGAACGTTCAGCCACTTGTGCGCATCGGTCGCCCACGAATCAGCTTTGTTCACGCCGGCAACGAGCTCGCGCGTAGTGGGCGACGTGGCTGCCCACAGGCCAAAGGCCCCATCGACATGAACCCAGGCATCGTGTGCTTTGGCCACGTCACAGATCGCGCCTATCGGATCGAACGCACCGCTATTGACGTTGCCGGCCTGCGTGCAAATGATGGTCGGCCCCGATATCGCCGGCAGTCTGTCGGCCAGCATGCGTCCCTGACCATCGACCGGAACGCGCACGACCCGATTGCGGCCGAATCCCAGCAATCCGAGCGACTTGGTCAGCATCGGGTGCGCTTCATCGCCGATTATGACGGTGATTTGCGGCGCACCGATCAATCCTTGCGCCTCCACGTCCCAGCCTGCGTCGCTGCATACCCGATGTCGTGCAGCCGCGAGTCCCGATAAATTGGCAACTGTTGCCCCGGTCACGAAACCGGC
>JAQCGO010000062.1 GCA_027618995.1 Pseudomonadota bacterium
CTATGGATGAGCGCAATTTAAAGTAGGATTGCTGGACGCGCGGCATCACTTCGCTTTCGAGGGCGGCGCCCTGGGTGGTCAGATGCACAAAAACGCTGCGCCGGTCGCTGTCTGAACGCCGGCGTTCGACCAGGCCGGCCGCCTGCAAACGATCGATGATGCCAACAAGGCTCGGGGGCGGTATCAGGGTCAGTCCAGCCAACTCGTGAAACGCCGTCCCGTCTTGTTCCCAAAGCACGCGCAGCACCCGCCATTGCTGCTCCGTAATACCAAACTCATTGAAAATTAAGCGAAATCTGGGCATCACGGCATTGAGCGCGCGGTATAACATCATTGGCAGGGACTGGCTGAATTGCTGCATCGCCATGGCGGTAGCCTCGGAAGTCATTTACTATAGGTTAATAATTAATATATTAACAATTAATCTACGCGTCAACCCGTCGCCAGCCATCCAGCTACGCTTCAGAGCGCTTCCACCTCTACGTTGCGAAACCGGAGCAGCGCTTTGCCCGCATACTGCAGCGCCAGGTAGCCCCCTGCCGCGCGGTCATTCTCTATACTCGCGACTTTCTGACCGTTCAGCGTCACCCTGATTGAAGTACCGGAGGCCACAATCTCGTATTGATTCCAACGGCCCAGCGTATCAACACGTACCTCGGCCGTGGCAAGGGTCACGATGCTGCCGGTGCGCGAATCCTGATTCGGATGATTGTCCCAGATGTTGGCCTCGTAACAATTATTTGGATTGATGTCAGTCGCGGACGCTGGCTCCTTGCAACGCCAGAAGATGCCGCTGTTGGTTTCATCCTCGATCCAGAACTCCGCACGCAGGCGAAAATCACCATAGCTGACCCTGGAGACCAGATAGCCTGTCTGCTCGCCCGGACCCGCCTCCACACCGCCCGGCACAAATCGCCATACCGGTTCACCGAACTGTCGCCACCTCGTCAGGTCTTCGATTTCCGGGTTTGCGGGTGTGCTACGTGTCTGCGCGCAGGCACACATCACCAGGGCCATCATTAGTAAAATTATTCGCGGCTGCAAAATGTTCTCCTTCTCATGCTTTGTAACATATGCCTCTATATTATGGGGTTCCGATGAGACCCTGAAAAAAGCACATGAGCTCAGCGACCCGATACCATTCCTTTTCGCAATTCCTGCACTGGGCCATCGCCGGCCTGATTGTATTGCAGTTCATACTCGCCAACCTGGTGGAGGGGGCTGCGGATTCGGGCTCCGCGTTACGCGAGCTGGCGCTGCTCGCCAATCACAAGTCGGTCGGGATTACGGTACTGGCGCTGGTCATCGTGCGCCTGATGTGGCGGGTCAAAAAGCCGCCCCCTGCGCTTCCCGCGACCATGGATCAATGGCAGATTCTTGCCTCACACATAAGTCACTGGGCCTTGTATGGCTTGATCATCCTGATTCCGGTATCGGGCTGGCTGATGTCCTCGGCATCCGCGTATTCGGTCAGCTGGTTCAACCTGTTTCAGCTGCCGGACTTCGTTGCGCCGGACCCAGGGCTCAAGGAGCTGCTTAAAGAAACCCACGAGCTACTCGGCAAGCTGCTGTTCGTGGTTGCGGTTGTGCACATACTCGCCGCGTTCAAACACCAGCTGATCGACAAGGACGGCGTAATGGCACGGATGTCAGCACCTCTCTGGGTCGGCGTATTCGCACTGATCATCGCCGGCGGCACATGGTCACTCGGTGGCGCTGGCGGGGACTCCACCGTAACTGTTGCGATTTCGACGACGACCGCAACAGCGAGCGAAGATGCCGGCGCAGCGGTGATTTCGGAGCTGCCGGTGTGGCAAATCGACTACCAAAGCAGTTACATCCGGTTTACCGGTGACCAGGCCGGAGCAGACTTCGACGGTGTATGGCAAAGCTGGTCAGCGGAAATGCGCTTCGACGGCGACAACCTCGGTTCGAGTTCCTTTGACGTCACGATCCGGACAGCCGACGTGGAAACCCAGGACGACGATCGCGACACAACGCTAGCCGACCCGGAGTGGTTCGACGTCACCAAGTTCCCTGAAGCTTATTATCGCGCCAGTAAGTTCGCCGAACTCCCGGATGGTAACTATGCGGCGCACGGGCAGTTGCTGATCAAAGGCATGGCTGCGCCGGCGACTCTGACTTTCACGCTTGAATCCAACGGCGCGCAGCGTGTGTTGGTCGGCAGCGCCGACCTGCTGCGGCTGGACCATGGTGTCGGCACCGGCGAATGGGAAGACACGACCTGGGTCAGCAACGAAGTACGGATCAACGTCAAAGTCGTGGCAACCGTCAACGACTAGGCGATCGCTAGCCCTTCCTCGCCGAACTCCGTGCCATTCGCGCGCGCAATCGCGTCGTCAATATCCGAGTGAGGAACAGCGGATCGACTTCGAACACCGTGTCAGCGAATATGTAGCCGGTACGCGAGCACCGCAGCGATCGCCATCGGTATTGCAAAGATGATGAAATTGGCGGACATGTCCAGCCCGGCCTCGATCGTATAGCCTGCGACTGCTGGCCCGACAACGGCGCCAAATCGACCCAGGCCGATCGACCAGCCGATACCCGTGCTGCGAATGTTGGTTGGATACGCCTTCGCCGCAGCACTGTAAATGCCGATAAATCCGCCTTGTTGCAGCAGACCAACGACAAAAATAATCGCAAGCAGCAAACCAAGCCTCGGCGGGGCCAGCGCAAATGCAACCATGCCGATTGCCGATGCCAGCATCAGAGCAAAAATAAGGTTGGTCAACTTGAGTCGGGTTGACAGGACCGCAAGCAGGTAGACACCGATAACACCGCCAAGATTAAACAGGAAGAACGCATCACGACCATCACCGACCGTGAAACCCGCGTCCTCCATCATCTTCGGGATCCAGCTCATGAGGAAGTACAGCGCAGCGAAGCTAAGCAGAAAAGTCAGCCACAACTGCAAAGTGACGGATCGATGTTGTACGGACACGAGTTTTAGCAATGTCTCGATGAACCCCGCCTTGTTGCGGTTCGAAACGGCAAGCTCAGGCAATTCGTGCAGAGTCTCCTTTTTCAGTTTTCGCAAAATCC
Organism: Pseudomonadota bacterium; assembly: GCA_027618995.1. Lineage (GTDB taxonomy): Bacteria > Pseudomonadota > Gammaproteobacteria > Steroidobacterales > Woeseiaceae > UBA1847. The sequence goes on from JAQCGO010000062.1 coordinate 3,067, forward strand.
TGTTGATTCGCTGCAGCACGCCGGCTGGTTGTCGCTCGAGCAGGTACTTCAGCGATTCGGGTATCAATAGCCAGGCAACGAAACCCATCGCCAGAGTAATGCCGCCGCCGAACCAGAACATACCGCGCCAGCCGAACTGCGGCATGATATAGGCTGCCGCGACGGACGTTAGCATCGCGCCGGCCGGATAGCCGGAGGTAACTACCGCAACAGACATGGCGCGATATTTATCCGGGCTGTACTCCGCGGCGAGTGTCGCCTGACTTGCCAGCAATGCTCCCGCGCCGACACCCGATATGAAACGCAGCACCACGAACTCGGAAAATGTAGTGGCGTTTGCGGTAAGTAATACCGAGGTGCCGATCAGCACTACCGTCAGGATGATCATCTTGCGGCGGCCGAAAATATCGGACACGGGCGCCAGGAACATTGCGCCGGCCATCATGCCGGCCAGCGCAAAACTGAATACCCAGCCCAGGCGATCAGGCGTCAGCACCAGCTCGGTTGCGACCGTACTCGCAATTACGGCCATTGCCGTAATATCGAATCCATCGAGCATGTTGAATAGAAAGCAGAGAGCTACAACAAGAAACTGCTGCCCGCTGACCTGCCCGTTGTCGATGACATCATGGACCAGCTGTTCACTGTTGCGGGTCTCAGTTCGAGCCATGTCTACCGGGCTCCCAGGCAAATGATTCCATCAGTGTTTGCCTTGCTACGTCCGCAGGCAATTGCTCGAGTTCGGTCGCCATCGTGTCGTTCCAACGATTCAGGAAGCCGAATAAGGCAAGTGACGCCACGAATCCTCCGAACGGTTCTGACAAGTGATTTTACTCGGAGTCAAGTTTTTACGCCAGTTTTTCATCCCAGTGAGTGCCGTTTTTCATCATGGTATTCAAAACGGTTAGCTGCTTACGCACGCAGGCAACGATAGCTACTTTTTTTGGTTTGCCTGCAGCGACTAAACGCTCATACAGGGATTTTATTTTCGGGTCGTATTGAATCGCCGATAACATCGATACGTACAACACCGTGCGCACTTTGCTACGCCCACCGTGTATACGCCGTTTACCCCGATAACTGCCACTGTCGCGGTTCATTGGAGCAACGCCGGCGAGTACCGCGATCTCTTTTCTATTGAGCTTGCCAAGTTCAGGCAATTCACTCATCAGCGTATAGGCTACGACCTTACCCACGCCCTTGGCGCTCATGAGTAGCTCACGTTGATTCCGCCACTGAGGTATCGCCTCGACTAACTTGTCGAGTTGCTTGTCGATGCGTTCAACTTCCATCTGAACGGCTTTCAGAATGCGTTGGATAGGTTTATGCACGGATTGCGGCATGCGGTGCAAACGATGCTTTTGCATCGTGCTCATTTCCAGGCATTGATTACGCACAGCGATTAAATCACTGATCTGGCGAAGTTTCTCGGGCTTCAGTTCGGTCAGCGCGGGTTCAAGCGCCTCGCCAAAATGGGCGATATCCTGAGCATCCAATTTATCCGTTTTGGCCAGCCGCCCACGTGCCTTCGCAAACTGTCTTACTTGTCCGGCATTACAAATCACGACCGGCAGCCTGGCCTTGTGTGCGGCACAGACAAAGTGCATTTCCAGACGACCAGTGGCTTCAATCAGCACCCGGGTTGGTTGGTACGATTGCAGTCGACGCACTGCTTCCTTGGCGCCTTTGGGTGTGTTCTCAACCGAGAAATAGTCCCCGCAGGGGCGTACATAAATATCGAGCTGAGTTTGGCTGGTATCAATACCAATATTGACTTCAGTGTGATTGTTCTTGTTCATGGGATAAGCTACTCCAACTTGCGATACGGGCTCGAGGCCCTCATGACTATTCGAGTTATGCCTAGTGAGTCCTGCAGCGTTCCTACTTGTCATCGGTCTCTGCAAAAGGACCTGTTAACTGGCGAACTACTGCAAAAGGCCTTCGGCGGCCACCGAAGGTGGGCCTCAATTTACCCGTTCTAAGAAACACCCGGAAGGCAGAATTATTCTCAGGAAATAACCATACAAGTTAACTCTTCAAGTCCTGAAAAATCGGCCCCTCAAATATCAAGCAACCGCCCTACTCCATTGTTCGAACGCACCCATCCTGAGATTTCGATAGTGCTAAGCGCGCACCAGGTGTCTTCCTAAATTGAAAAGATTCGATACCGCAGCATGTGCGGTGACAATTCGCTGCGCCTGTTTCACTGATTTGAACTTCCGCATTCCGCGCTCCCTGACCCGGGTCGCTTCGTGAGATTGTTCAGCGCGGTTATTGGCATACTGATCGGTGACATGGATCGCACCAGGCGTTATCACGCGATGTGCCATAGGATAGCTACGTAGCTTATCCGTCACGATCTTCCTCGGCTCTCTGCCATGAGACCTCAGTAACCGTTTGAAAAAGCGCTTTGCAGCAGCTCCATCTCGTCGAGCCTGCAGGAAAACATCAACCACTTCACCATCCTGGTCAACTGCTCGCCAAAGGTAATGCTGCTCGCCGTTGATTTTGACGAAAACCTCATCGATGTAGAAGGTGTCGCCATATCCACAGTGCTTGCGCTTCAACCTTCGCGTGTAGATGGCTCCGAACTTGATGCACCAGAGGCGGATCGCTTCCCG
>JAQCGO010000026.1 GCA_027618995.1 Pseudomonadota bacterium
ATGGTCTACGTGGCCTATCGTGCCAACGTTCATGTGTGGTTTCGTTCTTTCAAATTTTGCTTTTGACATTTGTTTAGCTCGCCTTCTTCATTACAGTGTCGGCCACGTTCTGCGGCACTTCGGAATACTTTTCAAACTCCATTGAATACACCGCGCGCCCCTGACTCATCGACCGGAGGTCAGTGGAATAGCCGAACATCTCGGCCAGCGGCACGTCAGCGCGGATGATCTTACCTGATGGTGAGTCCTCCATGCCATGTGGCAGACCGCGACGACGATTCAAATCGCCCATCACGTCGCCCATATAATCTTCCGGCGTCACAACTTCTACACTCATGATCGGCTCCAGCAGCACCGGATCGGCTTTCTGTGCGCCTTCCCGAAAACCCATGCTGCCGGCGATCTTGAATGCGATCTCGCTCGAATCAACATCATGATAAGAGCCGTCGTACAACGTAACCTTGCAGTCCACAACCGGAAAACCCGCAATCACACCATTCTGCATTTGTTCCTGAATGCCCTTGTCAACAGCACCAATGAACTCGCGCGGTACGACGCCACCGACGATTCCGTTCTCGAATTCATAGCCGGAACCGGGTTCGCGCGGCTCGATTCGCAGAAACACGTGCCCATATTGTCCGCGCCCACCGGACTGCCGAATGAACTTGCCTTCCTGTTCCACCGTTTTGCGTATCGTCTCGCGATACGCGACCTGCGGCTTGCCGACATTCGCCGAAACGCTGAATTCGCGACGCATGCGATCGACGATGATTTCGAGGTGGAGTTCTCCCATACCCGAAATGATCGTCTGATTGGATTCCTCATCCGTATGCACACGAAAAGACGGGTCCTCTTTCGCCAGCTTTTGCAGCGCCATACCCATCTTGTCCTGATCCGCTTTCGTCTTCGGCTCTACCGCCACCGAGATTACGGGCTCCGGGAACTCCATCCGTTCCAGGGTGATCTGGCGTTTCGGATCGCAAAATGTATCGCCGGTCGTCACATCCTTCAGGCCGACCGCTGCGGCTATGTCACCGGCGCGAACTTCCTTGATTTCCGTGCGGTCGTTCGCATGCATCTGCAGGATGCGACCAATCCGTTCTTTCTTGCCCTTGATCGGATTCATAATCGTATCGCCCGAACTGAGCACGCCGGAGTAAACGCGGAAAAATGTCAGGTTACCCACGAATGGGTCGGTAGCGATCTTGAACGCCAGTGCCGCGAACGGCTCCTTGTCGTCCGCGTGACGTTCGTCTTCAGCCTCGCGGTCATTCAGCCCCCTGATCGCCGGCACATCGACCGGTGACGGCAGGTAATACACGACGGCGTCGAGCATCGCCTGCACACCCTTGTTCTTGAAAGCCGAGCCACACATCGTGACCACGATCTCGCCACGCAGGGTCCGCGCGCGCAATCCGCGACGAATCTCATCCGCGTCCAGCTCACCGCTCTCCAGGAACCTGTTTAGTAACGCATCGTCACCCTCGGCCGCGGCTTCAATCATTTTCCCGCGCCACTCAGCGACCTCGTCCCGCATCTCAGCCGGGATCTCGCGAGCCTCATAGGTCATTCCCATATTCGACTCGTCCCAGTAAATGGCACACTGGTTAACCAGGTCGACCACACCAGCGAATTTTTCTTCTGCACCGATCGGCAGTTGTATCGGCACCGCATTCGCCGCCAGACGCTCGCCGACCTGTTTCACGACGCGGAGAAAATTGGCGCCCGCGCGATCCATCTTGTTGACGAAAATCAGGCGCGGAACTTTGTACTTGTTGCCCTGCCGCCAGACCGTTTCGGTTTGGGGCTCTACGCCGCCGACCGAGCAGAGCACCGTTACCGCGCCATCGAGTACACGCAGACTGCGCTCCACCTCGATCGTAAAATCGACGTGCCCCGGCGTATCAATAATGTTGATGCGGTGCTGCTCGAACTGCTTGTCCATGCCCTGCCAGAAACAGGTGGTAGCAGCGGAGGTAATCGTAATACCGCGCTCTTGCTCTTGCTCCATCCAGTCCATAATGGCGGCGCCATCATGTACCTCACCTATCTTGTGCGAAACACCGGTGTAAAAAAGGACGCGTTCCGTTGTCGTAGTCTTGCCGGCATCAATATGCGCCATGATGCCGATATTGCGATAACGCTCGATAGGTGTTGTGCGGGCCACGCGTTAATCTCAAATTTTCCTGGAATACCCGGTTCGGAAACCGGTCCTACCAGCGGTAGTGCGAGAACGCTTTGTTGGCTTCGGCCATGCGATGGGTGTCTTCTTTCTTCTTGACCGCAGAGCCACGATTCTCAGCAGCATCGAGCAGCTCGTGGGCCAAACGATGTGCCATCGACTTCTCGCTGCGCTTGCGTGCTGCATCGATAATCCAGCGCATGGCAAGCGACTGGCGGCGGGCCGGACGGACTTCGACCGGCACCTGGTAGGTGGCACCACCGACGCGACGCGCTTTCACCTCAACCATTGGCTTGACATTGTCCAGCGCAGATTCCAGCAACTCGAGCGCCTTGTCATCAGCATGCGTTTCTTTCTCAGAAATACGCTCAAGAGCGCCATAGATGATGCGCTCTGCAACCGACTTCTTGCCGTCGTTCATTATCATGTTCATGAATTTAGCAAGCAGCAGGCTGCCAAACTTGGGGTCGGGCAGAATGACGCGCTTCGGGGCCTGGGATCTTCTGGACATTATTGGTCTCTATTATGATTTCGGACGCTTGGTGCCGTACTTGGAACGGCCCTGTTTGCGATCCGCTACGCCGGCACAGTCGAGCGTGCCGCGAATTGTGTGATAACGAACACCTGGCAGATCTTTGACGCGACCACCGCGAATCAAGACAACTGAGTGCTCCTGCAGGTTGTGGCCTTCGCCACCGATATAGGACGTCACTTCAAAGCCGTTGGTCAGGCGTACGCGCGCGACTTTCCGCATGGCTGAATTCGGCTTCTTCGGCGTGGTTGTATAGACACGAGTACAAACACCACGCTTTTGCGGGCTCGCCTCAAGCGCCGGAACTGTGCTCTTGGCCCGCTTCGTGGCGCGCGGACTGCGTACTAACTGATTGACTGTGGCCATGGGCCCTCATCTCTTTTGTTAAGCAAAAATAGCCGCGCCTTACAAGCACGCGCACCCGGCTGCCGAATCCGTTCTGATTCAGAGCGCGGGATCTAAAATCAAGGCCCGCGTATGCCGGGCCCTAGGGTCAGGGGCGGGCATTGTAGTGACGCGCGCGAGTCGCTGTCAACTGCGCGCCGGCCATCCGACCCATTGTCGTCTGCGACCTGCACAACATCACCATAAGTCCTTGTTTTTAAACGCCCGTCTAGGTTTCCTTAGCGGCCTCGACCGCAGCACCCACCTCAGCAGTGAGTGCGGCTTCCAATGCCTCGGCCTCGGACTCTTCCACATCAGCATCGGCTTCCACCGACGCCGCGGCATCCAATTTTTTCAGCTGATCAGCAAGATCCTGTTCCCGCGTACGACGCCGTTCGGCGTGATGCGCGAATCCTGTGCCGGCGGGAATCAGCCGACCGACGATCACGTTTTCCTTCAGGCCACGAAGGTTGTCACGCAAACCACGCACTGCCGCTTCTGTCAGAACCCGCGTTGTCTCCTGGAACGATGCCGCCGATATGAACGACTCGGTTGCGAGCGATGCCTTGGTGATACCCAGAAGGATCGGCTCGATCGTAATCGGTTCTTTGCCGAGCATCTGCAGCTGATCGCATTCGTCAAGATAACGCGCCCGGTCGACCTGTTCACCGCGCAGGTAGTTGCTGTCACCCGGGGTGGCAACCACAACCTTACGCAGCATCTGGCGAATGATGACTTCGATGTGCTTGTCGTTGATCTTCACACCCTGCAGGCGATACACGTCCTGAATTTCACGAACGAGATAATCCGCGAGATTTTCGACGCCCTGCAGACGCAGAATGTCGTGCGGATTTGGCTCGCCATCAGCAATGGTTTCACCACGAACAACCTGCTCGCCCTCAAACACATTCAGGTGACGCCATTTCGGAATCAACGCCTCGTAGCTTTCGCCGGTTTCATCGGTGATAACCAGGCGGCGTTTGCCCTTGGTTTCCTTGCCGAAGTTAACCGTACCCGAGTGTTCCGCCATGATCGCCGGCTCTTTCGGCTTGCGCGCCTCGAACAAATCGGCTACCCGCGGCAGACCACCCGTGATATCGCGTGTCTTTGACGACTCCTGCGGAATACGAGCAATAACGTCGCCGACGGATACCCTGGCGCCATCCGACATGGAAATAATTGCGCCCGCTGGCAGTGCATAAACGGCCGGAATTTCCGTGTTGGCGAAGCAAATTGGCGTGTCCTTATCATCGACAAGGCGCGCAACCGGACGAAGATCCTTGCCCGAGCCGCCACGACTCTTCGGATCCATGACAACAATGCTGCTCAGGCCCGTGAACTCGTCAACCTGCTCGCTGACCGTGATGCCGTCGAGGAAGTCCTCAAATTTCAGCTTGCCCGCTACTTCCGTAACAACCGGGTGGGTATGCGGATCCCAACTGGCAACAACCTGTCCCTGCTTGACCTTGTCCTCGTTGGCAATCGTGATTGTTGCGCCATATGGCACTTTGTAACGCTCGCGCTCACGACCCTGATCATTGGTCACTGATATTTCGCCGGAGCGGGACACTGCAACGAGGTAGCCCTTGTGGTGCGACACCGTCTTGATGTTTACCAGCTTGGCGATACCGTTCGACTTGATCTCGATATTGCTGATCGCTGCGGACCGAGAGGCCGCACCACCAATATGGAAGGTACGCATTGTGAGCTGTGTACCCGGCTCACCGATGGACTGCGCGGCGATAACACCAACCGCCTCGCCGATATTGATGCGATGTCCACGTGCCAGGTCGCGACCGTAGCACTGGGTACAAATACCGTAACGATTCTCGCAGGTGATCGGCGAACGAACCACAACGTGGTCGATCGCCAATTCCTCAAGCCGCTGTACTGTTTCCTCGTCGAGCATCGTGCCGGCGTCATAAGCGACCTTGTCACTGCCCGGCATCAATACAGCCTCGGCCAGGACGCGACCGAGCACACGCTCATGCAAAGGCTCGACAATATCGCCACCTTCGACCAGCGGTGCCATGGCAACGCCATTACGCGTCTCGCAGTCCACCTCGGTGACCACCAGATCCTGTGCAACGTCAACCAGTCGACGTGTCAGGTAACCGGAGTTTGCGGTCTTCAGCGCGGTGTCCGCGAGGCCCTTGCGAGCGCCGTGGGTCGAGATGAAGTACTGCAACACATCCAGTCCTTCGCGGAAGTTGGCCGTAATCGGCGTCTCGATAATGGAGCCGTCCGGTTTCGCCATCAGGCCGCGCATACCGGCCAACTGTCGGATCTGGGCAGCTGAACCTCGAGCGCCGGAATCCGCCATCATGTAGATGGAGTTCATTGATTCCTGCTCGACGATTTTGCCCGACGCATCTTTCACCGTTTCCACGCCGAGTTTGTCCATCATGGCTTTCGCCACCTGGTCGTTGGTTCGTGACCAGATATCGACGACCTTGTTGTAGCGTTCGCCTTCAGTCACAAGACCCGATGAATACTGGTCCTGGATTTCCTTAACTTCGGCTTCGGCGGCGGCGAGAATTGCTTGCTTATTCTCCGGCACGACCATGTCGTTAATGCCGATAGAGATACCGGAGAGTGTCGCGTAGCGAAAACCCGTGTACATGAGCTGGTCAGCGAACACGACCGTCTTCTTCAAGCCAAGCTGGCGATAGCAGGCGTTGATCACGCCCGAGATTGCCTTCTTCGACATCGCCTTGTTAACAAGGCTAAAACTCAGGCCGTACGGGAGAATACTCGACAGCAACGCACGACCAACCGTCGTTTTGACCAGTTTAATACTCGTATTGCTGTTGCCTTGCTCGTCAACCTCAACTTCGGGAACGCGAATCCTGACGATCGCTTGCAAATGGACCGCACCGGTCTCGAAGGCACGACGTGCTTCGTTGATGTCACTGAAAACCATGCCCTCGCCCTTGGCATTTACGCGCGAGCGGGTCATGTAATAAAGGCCGAGTACGACGTCCTGTGACGGCACAATGATTGGATCGCCGTTGGCCGGCGACAGGATATTGTTCGACGACATCATCAAGGCACGCGCCTCAAGCTGAGCTTCAATCGACAACGGTACGTGCACTGCCATCTGGTCACCGTCGAAGTCAGCGTTAAATGCCGTACATACCAGCGGATGCAATTGAATTGCCTTGCCTTCGATCAGCACCGGCTCAAATGCCTGAATGCCCAGGCGGTGCAGCGTCGGAGCGCGGTTCAGGAGTACCGGATGCTCGCGAATAACCTCTTCGAGAATATCCCAGACTTCTGGGCCCTCACGTTCGACAAGGCGTTTTGCCGCCTTGATCGTCGTCGCCTCGCCACGCAACTGCAGCTTCGAGAAAATGAAAGGCTTGAACAGTTCGAGCGCCATTTTCTTCGGTAATCCGCACTGATGCAGCTTGAGCGTCGGTCCCACAACAATAACCGAGCGACCCGAGTAGTCCACGCGCTTGCCCAGCAGGTTCTGTCTGAAACGGCCCTGCTTGCCCTTGATCATGTCGGCCAGTGATTTCAGCGGCCGCTTGTTGGTGCCGGTAATGGCGCGACCACGGCGACCGTTATCGAGCAATGCGTCAACCGATTCCTGCAGCATGCGCTTTTCGTTGCGGACAATAATATCCGGAGCATTCAGCTCCAGAAGCCGACGCAGGCGATTGTTGCGGTTGATGACGCGACGATACAGATCGTTCAGGTCCGAGGTCGCAAAGCGACCGCCGTCCAGTGGTACGAGCGGCCGGAGATCCGGCGGCAGTACCGGCAGCACGGTCAAAACCATCCACTCGGGCTTGTTACCCGACTCGATGAATGACTCGATTAACTTGAGCCGCTTGGACAGTCGCTTGATCTTGGTTTCCGAACGGGTCGCACCCATGTCCTCACGGACCTGAATCATTTCCCGCTGCAGATCAATCGTGCTCAGCATTTCGCGTACGGCTTCGGCGCCCATGCGAGCGTCAAACTCGTCGCCATACTGTTCCAGCGCTTCGAGATACATGTCATCGGTCAGCAATTGGCCACGCTCAAGCTCGGTCATGCCAGGCTCGACAACCACGAATGCTTCGAAATAAAGCACACGCTCGATCTCTCTGAGTGTCATGTCCAGCATCAGGCCGATACGCGATGGCAGGGACTTCAGGAACCAGATATGTGCGACCGGGCTCGCCAACTCGATGTGCGCCATGCGCTCACGGCGAACCTTGGTCTGCGTGACCTCAACACCACATTTTTCGCAGACGACACCACGATGCTTGAGGCGCTTGTACTTGCCGCACAGGCATTCGTAGTCCTTGATCGGGCCAAATATCTTGGCACAGAACAAGCCGTCGCGTTCGGGCTTGAAAGTGCGATAGTTGATGGTTTCCGGCTTCTTTACTTCACCGAATGACCACGAACGCACCATGTCCGGCGATGCGAGGCCGATACGGATCGCCTCGAAATCATCAACAGGATTCTGGTACTTGAATAGCCTCAGCAGATCTTTCATTTAGTCTGTCTCCAGCTCAATGTTGATGCCCAAAGATCGAATTTCCTTGACCAGAACATTGAAAGATTCCGGCATGCCGGCGTCCATCTCGTGCTCGCCGTCCACGATGTTCTTGTACATCTTGGTACGTCCCTGGACGTCGTCAGACTTGACCGTCAACATTTCCTGCAAGATGTAAGCAGCGCCGTAAGCTTCCAGCGCCCAGACTTCCATCTCACCGAAGCGCTGACCACCAAACTGCGCCTTACCACCCAGCGGCTGTTGTGTAACCAGGCTGTACGGCCCCGTCGAACGTGCGTGCATCTTATCATCAACCAGGTGGTTGAGCTTCAGCATGTACATGTAACCGACAGTTATGTCGCGATCAAATTGCTCACCGGTTCGTCCATCGGACAAGCGCGACTGGCCTGATTCATCGAGGTCGGCTAGTGCGAGCAAGGCTTTGATTTCGGCCTCATCAGCACCATCGAACACCGGTGTTGCCGTTGGAACGCCATTCGTCAGATTACCCGCCAGCTCAAGAATTTCAGCGTCTGAGAGCGACTTCAGATCTTCTATAACGCCGCCAGTCTTGTTGTACAACGTATCCAGGAACTGGCGAATTTTCACAACCGATTCCTGTGCCTTCAGCATCTTGTCGATCTTCTTGCCCAGACCCTTCGCAGCCCAGCCCAGATGTGTTTCCAGAACCTGACCGACGTTCATACGAGACGGCACGCCCAGCGGATTAAGAACGATATCGACCGGATTACCATCCTCGAGGTACGGCATGTCTTCCACCGGCACGATCGTCGAGATCACGCCCTTGTTGCCATGCCGGCCGGCCATCTTGTCACCCGGTTGAATACGGCGCTTGACCGCCAGGTAAACCTTGGCCATTTTGAGCACACCAGGCGCCAGATCGTCGCCCGCGGTGATCTTCATTTTCTTCGCCTCGAAACGCCGATCGAATTCTTCACGCTGTGCATTCAGACGTTCAAACGCCTTCTGCAACGCTTCGTTCGCGTCGTCATTTTTCAGCCGAATTTCAAACCACTTTTCACGCGGTAGCTCTTCAAGGTAAGCACTCGTAATCTTCGAGCCGGAACCAAGCTTGTTGGGCCCGCCCTGTGCAACCTTGTTGACCAACATGCGCTCTACGCGCTGGTAGATATCCTCTTCGAGGATACGCAGTGTGTCATCGAGATCCTTGCGCACACTCTCGAGCTCGGCCTTTTCGATCGACAACGCACGCAGATCCTTCTCGACACCGTCGCGTGTAAATACGCGAACGTCGATAACCGTGCCGTCCATGCCAGGCGGCACACGCAGCGAAGTGTCTTTTACGTCCGACGCTTTCTCGCCGAAAATCGCACGCAGCAGCTTTTCTTCCGGTGTCAGCTGTGTCTCGCCTTTGGGCGTGACCTTGCCGACCAGGATATCGCCAGCTTTGACTTCGGCGCCGATGAAGGCAATTCCCGACTCATCGAGCTTGGCCAGCGCCGCATCGCCGACGTTCGGAATATCTGAAGTGATGTCTTCAGGACCCAGCTTCGTATCGCGCGCAACGCATTGCAGCTCTTCGATGTGAATCGTCGTAAAGCGATCTTCTTTAACAACTCGCTCCGAAATCAGAATCGAGTCCTCAAAGTTGTAACCATTCCAGGGCATGAACGCGACCAGCAGGTTCTGGCCGAGAGCAAGTTCGCCCATATCGGTCGACGGACCATCTGCCAGCACATCACCCGTGGAAATCCTGTCGCCGCCCTTGACGAGCGGGCGTTGATTGATACAGGTGTTCTGGTTGGAGCGCGTGTACTTGGTCAGGTTGTAGATATCCACACCTGCTTCCGTAGCGCTGGTTTCATCGTCATTGACACGTACAACAATACGCGATGCATCCACCGAGTCGACAATGCCACCACGACGTGCGACGACGGTAACGCCCGAATCGATTGCGACTGCACGCTCCATGCCCGTACCTACCAGCGGCGCTTCTGCACGCAGTGTTGGTACCGCCTGACGTTGCATGTTCGAGCCCATCAATGCGCGGTTAGCGTCATCGTGCTCAAGGAACGGGATCAGCGATGCCGCCACGGACACGATCTGACGTGGCGAAACGTCCATGTAGTTGATGGCATCAGGAGCCGAGAGAGTGAACTCGTTCTTGTGCCGGACTGCAACCAGGTCATCTGTGAATTTGCCGTTCTTGTCGAGTTCGGCATTCGCCTGGGCGATCACATACTGACTTTCCTCAATAGCCGACAGGTACTCGATCTGCGATGTTGCCTTGGCGCCGGTAACCTTGCGATACGGCGTTTCAAGGAAACCATACTCATTGGTCCGTGCATACACGGCCAGCGAATTGATCAGGCCGATGTTCGGGCCTTCAGGCGTTTCGATCGGGCAAACTCGACCGTAATGGGTCGGGTGTACGTCACGCACTTCGAATCCCGCACGCTCGCGGGTCAATCCACCTGGCCCAAGCGCCGAAACGCGGCGCTTGTGCGTTACTTCCGACAGCGGATTGTTCTGATCCATGAACTGCGACAACTGACTCGAGCCGAAAAATTCCTTGACGGCTGCGGCGACCGGTTTCGCGTTGATCATTTCCTGCGGCATCAGCGCATCGGCTTCAGCCTGGGTCAGGCGCTCTTTAACGGCGCGTTCGACGCGCACGAGGCCAACGCGGAATGCGTTCTCTGCCATCTCGCCGACGCTGCGGACGCGGCGGTTACCGAGGTGGTCAATATCATCAACCGTGCCGAAGCCATTGCGGATATCGATAAGCGTCTTAAGAACGTCAAGAATATCCTCTTTGTCCAGAACGCCCGTGCCCTCCGACGAGTCGCGACCAACACGGCGGTTAAATTTCATGCGTCCGACGCCGGACAGGTCGTAGCGGTCGGTATTGAAGAACAGGTTCTGAAACAGGTTTTCGGCAGCCTCTTTCGTTGGCGGCTCGCCGGGTCGCATCATGCGATAGATCTCGACCAGCGCTTCAAGGCGGGTCGTCGATGGGTCGATGTTGAGGGTATTTGAAATAAACGCGCCACGATCAAGATCATTAACAAAGAGCGTACGAACGTGTTCGATGCCCGCGGCAACCAGCTCATTGACGAGCTCCGTTGTAAGCTCGGTGTTCGCTGCAGCCAGCAATTCGCCGGTGTCTGTGTCGACGATGTCGTGGGCGAGAATCTTGCCCTCAAGGTACTCAGCGGGCACAACCAACGTATCTACTTTCGACTGCGCGATTTCACGCACGTGCTTCGCTGTAATGCGTCGGCCTTCCTCGACAATGGTCTTGCGACCGATCTTGATGTCGAAGGTCGCGGTATCACCGCGCAGGCGCTCGGCGACCAGACCCATCGAGATTTCTTTTTCGGACAGGTAAAAGTCGTTCTTCTCAAAGAACACGTCGAGCATCTCTTCGTTGCTCATGCCGAGCGCGCGCAGGATGATCGTTACCGGCAACTTGCGGCGTCGGTCGATGCGTGCAAACAAAGAGTCTTTTGGATCAAATTCGAAGTCGAGCCATGAACCGCGATACGGAATAATCCGGGCAGAGAACAACAACTTGCCTGAGCTGTGCGTCTTACCCTTGTCGTGATCGAAGAACACGCCAGGCGAACGGTGCAGCTGCGAGACGATTACCCGCTCGGTGCCGTTGATTACAAAGGTGCCGTGATCCGTCATCAGCGGCATTTCGCCGAGATAAACTTCTTGTTCGCGGATGTCTTTCACCGGCTTCGGGGTGCCACTCGCATCCTTGTCATAAATGACAAGTCTTACCAGCACACGAATCGGCGCCGCGTAGGTGAGCCCGCGCATCTGGCATTCTTTAACATCGAATACGGGCTCGCCGAGGCGATAGCTCACATATTCAAGGGCCGCGTTCCCGGAGTAACTGACAATCGGAAAAACGGACTGGAACGCCGCGTGCAGACCTTGGTCGGCGCGCTGTTCAGTAGACTTATCCGTTTGCAGGAACTTCTTGTACGAGTCGACCTGAATCGACAGCAAGTACGGCACGTCCAGAATTGTCGGGCGCTTGCCGAAGTTCTTACGGATGCGTTTCTTCTCAGTGAATGAATAGGCCATTCGAGAACACCTTCTTTAATTACAGATGCGCGCGAGCAGCCAATCGCAATGCGACTGGCTGCTCGCCCGACTTGTGATCCATCGGATCGTTAGCAAAAAATATTGCAGCAACATGGAAGAGCTGATTACTTCAGCTCAACCGTACCGCCAGCTTCTTCCAGCTGCTTCTTGATAGTTTCTGCTTCGCCCTTGGCTACGGCTTCCTTGATTACGGACGGAACGCCTTCGACAGCATCTTTCGCTTCTTTCAGGCCCAATCCGGTAATCGTGCGGACAGCTTTGATCACGCCAACTTTTGCTTCGCCGAAAGCGGTCAGAACGACATCGAACTCGGTCTTTTCCTCGGCGACTGCGGCATCGCCACCAGCAGCCGGGCCGGCAGCCATAGCGACTGGTGCCGCTGCGGATACGCCCCACTCTTCTTCGAGCATCTTGACGAGCTCAACGACTTCCATGATTGGCTTAGCGCTCAGTTCTTTGAGCAGATCTTGGTTTGACATTGCCATTACAAATTTCCTTTAAAGTTTCTTTCCTGAGTCAGGTAATTAAATTGCTTGGATCCTAGGCTGCTTCCTGGCTGGCGCGCGCGTTCAAAGTACGAGCGAGCATTGCCGAGGGCTCCGCCAGCGTGCGAACCAGTTTGGACATCGGTGCCAGCATCACGCCGAGTAACATCGAGCGAGCCTGATCCAGTGTCGGCAATTCTGCCAACCTGGCTAAATCAGAACCCGGCAAGAGTTGCCCACCGACTGCCAGCGATACCGCTTGCAGAGCTGAATGCCCCTTGGCGAAATCTTTGATGACCCTGGCAGCTGCACCTGGATCGTCCTTTGCGAATGCGAGCAGAATCGGGCCCTTGAGCGTGGCTTGCATACACTCAAAATCAGTACCCTCGATGGCACGGCGGGCGAGCGTGTTTTTGACCACACGCATGTACACGCCAGCGCTGCGCGCCTTGCTGCGCAACTCCGTCATCTCGGACACCGACAGACCTCTGTAAATAGCCGCAACGGCCGTTACAGAATCTCCCGCAACCGCATTCACCTCTTTGACAAGAGCCTTCTTGTCTTCGAGTCTTAGTGCCATGAATATCTCCTGGCCTAACGGTTTCACCACAGGTGAATAACTGCTTCACCCACCTCTTTGGAGACACCCGTCTCCTGTCGAATGGCTACCGTCGCCAGATAATCTGACTAAGGATTCACCATCTGCGTAGGCGGTTATTAAGATCAGTCACCCGACTGATCGCCTACGGTCTTCGACGATCGCCGCATCCCTGCGGCTAGCCGTAGCGACGTCAAAACTACCGACATCGCCGCGGAATTCCTGCTTAGACGTCTATTGACGTCCGATCAACTGCCACGCCCGGCCCCATCGTGCTGGAAATAGTCAGACTCCTGACGTACGAACCCTTGGCGGAGGCCGGTTTCGCCTTGCGCAGGTCGTTCAGCAACGCATCGAGGTTCTCTTTCAACGCCTTGACGTCGAAATCTGCACGCCCGATCGGGCAGTGAATAATGCCTGCCTTGTCGGTGCGGTAACGCACCTGGCCGGCCTTGGCATTCCTGACCGCTGTTTCAACGTCGGCGGTTACCGTGCCAACCTTCGGGTTCGGCATCAGCCCGCGCGGACCCAATACCTGTCCAAGTTGGCCAACTACCCGCATTGCATCGGGCGTCGCGATGACGACGTCAAAGTTCAGCTCGCCGGCCTTTATTTTCTGCGCCAGATCCTCGAAACCGACAATATCTGCGCCGGCCGCGATTGCCTTGGCTGCATTCTCGCCTTGTGCGAAAACCGCAACCCGCACCGTCTTGCCCGTGCCGTTTGGCAGCACCGTCGAACCGCGCACTACCTGCTCTGACTTACGCGGGTCTACGCCGAGATTGACGGCGACATCAATACTTTCAGGAAACTTGGCCGTTGCCAGTTCCTTGACCAGTCCCAGCGCTTCCTCAATGAGGTACATCTTGGTTGAATCGACCTTGTCGCGGGCGGCTTTCTTGCGTTTGCTCTCAGCCATTTATTTCACTCCCTCAACGTCGATACCCATGCTGCGCGCCGTGCCAGCGATCGTGCGTACCGCAGCGTCCATAGTGGCCGCGGTCAGATCCGGCATCTTGGTCATTGCAATTTCTTCCAGCTGCTTACGGCTTACAGAACCAACCTTCACTGTATTCGGTGTGCCGGATCCTTTCTTGATGCCAGCCGACTTGCGCAGCAATACTGCGGCCGGCGGTGTCTTGGTGATAAAGGTAAAACTACGGTCGCTGTATACCGTAATGATCACAGGCGTCGGCAAACCGGGCTCAAGACCCTGGGTTGCCGCGTTGAACGCCTTACAAAACTCCATGATGTTGACGCCATGCTGGCCCAACGCCGGACCTACGGGCGGCGACGGATTTGCCTGGCCCGCGGCTACCTGGAGCTTGATGTAGCCCGTTACTTTCTTTGCCATTTCTCTCTCCCGAGTGCAAGCGCCCGCTAAGCTGGGCTCCTCGTGTTGTTAAATTTCTAACTTTTCTCGACTTGGCCGAAATCCAGCTCTACCGGCGTGGACCGTCCCAAAATCTGTACTGCTACCTGCAAACGGCTCTTGTCGTAGTTGACGCTCTCGACAACACCGCTGAAATCGTTAAATGGGCCGGCAATGACGCACACCACTTCGCCTGGCTCAAACAGGACTTTCGGCCGCGGCTTGTCAACACCCTCTTTGACCCGCAGCAGAATGTTATCTGCCTCTTTGTCCGTAATCGGCGCCGGTCGCTCACTCGAGCCGCCAATAAAACCGAGCACTTTCGGCACTTCCTTGACCATATGCCAGGTCTCGTCATCCATCTCCATCTGGACCAGTACGTAGCCCGGGAAAAACTTGCGCTCGCTACGACGCTTCTGCCCTTCCTTCATCTCGACCACTTCTTCAGTCGGCACGAGGATCTCGCCGAATTTGTCCTGTAAACCCATGCGCTCGATTCGCTCCTCGAGCGAAGATTTCACCTTGTGCTCGAAGTTCGAGTAGGCGTGAACGATGTACCAGCGTAGAGACACTAAATATCCTTTAGCCGACCAGGCGCCTGGTCAACCAGAGCAGCCCTGAATCCAGAGCCCAGAAGAACAACATCATGACCAGCGTGAAAACGAACACCGCAATTGCGGTCTGCGTTGTTTCTTGCTTCGTCGGCCAGACTACCTTGCGTATTTCAACCCGCGAGCCCTGGATAAATCGCCACAAGAGCTGTCCCTGCGTGCTGGTCATCGCAACGGTGATACCAATACCGGCGCCGCCCAGAACCATCAGCACTCGTAATGGCAACGCAACCTGAAACGCATAAAAATAGTACGCGTACAGGCCGCCAATAATCACCGCTGCCGCCAACAACAACTTGACGATATCCAGCGCTCCGCTTTGAGGTGCTTCTGTCTGTGAACTCATTTCAAAACATCGGGCCCTTGGGCCCTCCAGCTAAACCCGCATTCAATTGGCAGGCCAGGAGGGAATCGAACCCCCAACCTGCGGTTTTGGAGACCGCCGCTCTGCCAATTGAGCTACTGGCCTAATTCATTCTGCCTTTGCACTTAATGACCACTCATGTGCCAGTAGGTGCGCCGCGTACATTTATCTCTTACAAAGAGGAAAATCCGAGCACGCGACAAGCTAGGCGTGCTCAGCCCCCGTATCTACTTATTACTTGAGTACCTTCGCGACCACACCGGCGCCGACGGTTCGACCACCCTCGCGAATTGCGAAACGCAGTCCATCGTCCATCGCGATCGGGTTGATTAACTCAACCACCATCTGCACGTTGTCGCCCGGCATCACCATCTCCGTGCCTTCCGGCAACTCAACCGCACCCGTTACGTCCGTCGTGCGGAAGTAAAACTGCGGACGATAGCCCTTGAAGAACGGCGTATGACGACCGCCCTCATCCTTGGTCAGAATGTAAACCTCTGCCTCGAACTTCGTGTGCGGCGTAATCGATCCCGGCTTCGCCAGTACCTGGCCGCGCTCGACATCCTCGCGCTTCGTGCCACGCAACAATACGCCCACGTTGTCACCCGCTTCACCACGGTCCAGCAACTTCCGGAACATCTCGACGCCCGTACAGGTCGTCTTCGTCGTGTCACGTATGCCCACGATTTCGAGTTCGTCGCCAACGTTTACCACGCCGCGCTCGATTCGACCCGTTACCACCGTGCCACGACCCGAGATAGAGAACACGTCCTCAACCGGCATCAGGTAGTCACCGTCGATCGCCCGCTCCGGCATCGGAATGAAACTATCCAACGCCTCGACCAGCTTCACCACGCTCGGCACGCCTATCTCCGATGTGTCGCCTTCAAACGCCTTCAGCGCCGAGCCTATGATAATCGGCGTCTTATCGCCCGGAAACTCGTAAACCGACAGAAGATCGCGGATCTCCATCTCCACCAGCTCCAGCAGCTCCGCGTCATCCACCTGGTCGGCCTTGTTCATGTACACCACAATGTGCGGAACGCCTACCTGGCGCGCCAGCAGAATGTGCTCGCGCGTCTGCGGCATCGGGCCATCGGCCGCGCTCACCACCAGAATCGCGCCGTCCATCTGCGCCGCACCCGTGATCATGTTCTTCACATAGTCCGCGTGTCCCGGGCAGTCCACGTGCGCGTAGTGACGGTTCGTACTCTGGTATTCCACGTGCGCCGTCGAAATCGTGATACCACGGGCCCGCTCTTCCGGCGCCTTGTCGATCTGGTCGTAAGCAGATACCTCACCACCGTAAAGATCTGACATACACTTCGTCAGCGCCGCCGTCAGCGTCGTCTTGCCATGGTCTACGTGGCCTATCGTGCCAACGTTCATGTGTGGTTTCGTTCTTTCAAATTTTGCTTTTGACATGAGCCTCTTTCCTGCGTATCTCAAGTTTGTAAAAAATTAAATCAACCATCCGTCTGGAGCCCACACCCGGATTTGAACCGGGGACCTCTTCCTTACCAAGGAAGTGCTCTACCCCTGAGCTATGTGGGCAATAGCCTTTCAGTTATCGAGCACCACACCCATCAATGGAGCGGGTGATGGGAATCGAACCCACATCATCAGCTTGGAAGGCTGAGGTTCTACCGTTGAACTACACCCGCCTTTGGCCCTTCAAGCACCTTTTCGAGGCGTGCAAAAATCCTGACAGTCACAATTCACCAAACTGTCTGGATTCCATTAAATCTCTATGTGTCTTCCCCGCCGTAGCGCTGACCTCCCAGTCAACCACCCGGCTCCGATTGTGTCTCGCGGCCTTCGAAACAACGAGATTGCCTGCTGCTGCTATACTCGCTCTCGGCCTACTCTCCGCCGAACTTTTAGTTTGGTGGAGGGGGTAGGATTCGAACCTACGTAGGCATTAGCCAGCAGATTTACAGTCTGCCCTCGTTGGCCGCTTGAGTACCCCTCCGCGGACACAAGCCGGGTATTGTCTAATCCTACCGTCCGAGTGTCAACAGCCAAGCCACTGATTTTTTAGTTTTTACAGCACCAGTGCCAGGGTTCGTAGCTGATGCCCCAGACGTTGTCTCGCGGGTAACTCATCGTAAAACCGAAATCGGCCCCGCGGCGTTGCAACCAGCCAAAGGCAGCCGTCGTTTCAAAGTCTTCGGTCAGCGGCCTCGACCCGGGGGTGGCGATATCGACCGCGCGACCCGTGTGGTGCTCGCTGAAACCCGGCGCCGCATTGACTTTGAGAATATCGGCGATCATTTGTCCGGCGCTGATTTTGTTGCGAATCAACGCGGCTTGATAATCGACGCTGCGAAATCCCGAAACCACAAGCAAGACAATGTTTTCACTGGCCGCCGCCCTGACCATGGCGCCCCACCGCCCCGCCGTTACTGGCGTCAGGCGCTGCATCCGCCCGACGAGGTTGGGCCCAACGTCGACCAACTCCTCCGCCTCGTCAAACAATGGCTGGCCCGTCGCCTGACCGTAGTCAGACCGGATGCCGAGTTCCTGATGAAGTTCGCGTAGCATAAGCGGCGGGATTGTCCCATATCCGCCACTACAACGACCATGAGCAAAGACACGATTTACGCGACCGCCGAGGACGCCGACAAACCGTTCACCTTCAACCAGGCCGTCGCCGACGTGTTCCCGGACATGCTGCAGCGCTCGATTCCCGGTTACGCCGCATCCATTGAGGCCATTGGTTCATTGGCCGCCCGCTATGTGACTCCAGGGTCCACCTGTTATGACCTCGGCTGCTCCCTTGGCGCTGCAACGCTGGCCATGCGTTTCGCGATCAAGATGCCCGGCTGCAGAATCATCGCCGTCGACAATGCGCCGGCAATGGTCAGGCGCTGTAATGAGGTCCTTGCGGCCGCCGAAAATCCGGGCGCCACAGTGGTCGAAGTCTGCCACGCGGATATCCGGGACATCGAGATAGCCGACGCATCCATGGTCGTCATGAACTACACGTTGCAATTTCTCGGTATTGCTGCACGCGACGCGATCATTGCGAAAATTCACGCTGGCATGTTGCCCGGCGGCTTGTTCCTGCTGTCGGAGAAGGTTGTCGACGAAGACCCGCACATGGAAGAACTGCTGGTCGATCTGCATCACGAGCACAAGCGGCGCAATGACTACAGCCAGCTGGAGATCAGCCGCAAGCGCGCGGCGCTGGAGAACGTGCTGGTTCCCGAAAGCGTGGCGGCGCATCGGACGCGTCTGGCCCAGGCAGGATTTGTACACAGTGGCGTCTGGCTGCGTTACTTCAATTTTGTGTCGATCGTCGCGATCAAGTAACGATGATTGATTTCGACGCCTTGTGGCGCCACCTGAGCGACACCGGTATGGGCCACTGGCGAGCCGCGACCGAAGATCTGCTCCGAACTCGCCTCAGTGATGCGGCACATGGTGATTTTCGAACCTGGCGCACTGCGATCGAAACCCTGCAATCCTGTGCTCCCGGGCAAACAGACCAAATCCGGCAAGCGTTGCTGTCACTCGCACCGTGGCGCAAGGGACCGTTCGAACTTGCAGGCATCTCGATCGACAGCGAGTGGCGGAGCGATCTCAAGTGGGCACGACTGGATAAGGCCATCGCGCCGCTGGCCGGTCGCAAGGTACTGGATGTGGGCTGCGGCAATGGCTATTACGCGCTGCGGATGCACGCGGCCGGTGCGCACACCGTGATTGGCGTGGACCCGAGCTTGCTCTATGTCATGCAATTCCTTGCAGTCAGTCTTTTTCAGCCGACAACAAACGTCTTTGTATTGCCGTTGCGTGGCGAAGAGTTGCCGCAGGATGAACGGCAGTTCGACACCTGTTTCTCGATGGGCGTTCTCTATCACCAGCGCACACCATTGCAACACCTGCGGCAATTGCAGGGAATGCTGCGGTCAGCCGGCCAGCTGGTGCTCGAGACGATCGTAATGCCCGGCGACGAGCCGGCCGTTTTTACGCCACCCGACCGTTACGCCCGCATGCGCAATGTCTGGCAGTTGCCCACCATTGCCGAGCTCACCGGCTGGTTCGAACAGACCGGTTACACCGACATCAGGTTGATCGATGTGTCGATAACCACGGTCGAGGAACAGCGTACGACCAAATGGATGTCGTTCGAATCCCTGGCCGAAGTACTGGATCCGGTCGACCCACGCAGGACCGTAGAGGGATGGCCGGCGCCACGCAGGGCCATTGTTCTTGCCAATGCACCCTAGCTTCATTAGATTCTGTCATGACTGAACTACAGGAAAGCTGATGCAGCTGTCACCGGCCGTTGAGAAATACGTCCTGCACTGGGGTGAGATGGGAACCCGTTGGGGCACCAACCGCACGGTCGCGCAAATTCAGGCCTTGCTCTACCTGTCACCTGTACCGCTGCGTGCGGACCAGATTGTCGAGGCACTGTCAGTCGCGCGATCGAACGTCAGCACGAGTATTCGCGAATTACAAAGCTATGGGCTCGTGCGCATGACGCATGTGCTCGGCGACCGGCGTGACTATTTTGAGTCCTTGCACGATGTCTGGGAACTGTTTCGCGTCATTATTGAGCAGCGCAAGCAGCGCGAACTCAACCCCACGCTGTCCATGCTGCGAACGACGGCCAAAGAGGTTCTCGAAGAAAAAGGTACGGACCCGATAACCAAGCAACGCATTCAGAACATGCTCGCTTTCGTGACGACGACCAACGACTGGTATGAGCAAATTCGTGAAATCCCGACGCCAACATTGACCAAGTTGATGCGACTCGGCAGCAAGATTACGAAACTCGTAAAACGCTAGGCGCGATTACTCCAGCCCGCATTCAACGTCGAGGTTCGTGGTTGATTCACTCTGACGGCGCAGAAACCATGTGGACTCCTGAATCGCGGCAGCGGCCGGCCCACCGTGAACTGCGTCGACAGGGCGACCAAAATAGCCGCCCGGCAGGTAGATATCCGTGTACGGCTCCCCGGCAACGCATTCGCTGTCCTGAAACTGCCCCGATACGAGATAGCCCTCGAGCATGGCCGACGAGGATTGCCAGGGAATCTCCGCATCGGGTTCGTAGCGCACTAACCAGGTACGCTCCCCACTCCCTGGATCCATGCGCAGCTCCTTTTCGAAAATGCCGATCGAATCGGTCGCTCGCCAATCGACCAGTCCGCTATCGAGAATGATTGGGGACCTGATCTGCGCCTTGACGTCGGGATCACCGAGGAAGTACAGGATGGTTGCGCCAGATTCCGCTTCCAAATTGAAACCGAGCGAGCGCGGCGGAGTGTAGGCGTAGCCGCCGGCCGTCAGGGCGATATCGGCGAGTTTGAGTTCACCCGAGACGACGAAAATTTCGAGCGACTTGCCCGGCGCTCCGCCGGTCGTTCCGGACCAGGATTCGGGCAGGTCAATCCGGTTACTCGCACTACGCGTCCGTATGTCGCTTGCGTACTCTTTGGCACGTACGCCCGGCATAGTCACCAGGAACAGGTCCGGAAGTTCATCCGAGATAACAAAAGCGGGATATGCGGGCGGCTCACGTCCGGAGGCACAACCAACACCGAGGGCGGCAATTGTCAGACCGATCAGAATTTTGAACCTGTTCATTGGCCACCAGCGAATTTCAATTTATCGTCCAGAAAAAAGCCGCCCAGAAATCTGGGCGGCATAACAAGCAAAGACGTATCTGGCCGATAACGAACCGCGTACGAATGGGGCGAAAATCCGTATTGCGTCGCTGTTCTGCGGTTTCGTTGTCAAGTTGACGGTTCGCTTCTCTGACGGCCGTATCAAGTCACGCAGGTAACTGGATACCAAAAGCTACGTGCTGAGAGGAAGCACGTGATGCCTGCCGACCAATCATGCGTCTTGCATGGCGCACCGCCTACTTTGCCTTCTACATCTCATCTCCGTGCGTACCGAATCGGTACGGTCGGAGATGCTACTACATCTGGTAGTGGAAGGCGAATGATCCACAACATATGGTTGTATCATCGTCAAGCGGGTAGCATACTGCTGAATCCGGTGTGGAGTCGATGTGAACGAAGACAATTTCATTGCCGGTCGCGCACGCCACCAACAAGTCGGCCTGTTGCTGGGGCCGCTGCTCGCGACCATCATGTTGCTGAGCGACCCGCCAGCAGGAATGGGCGACGCGGCCTGGCTCACAGCGGCAATGGGCGTTCTTATGGCTGTGTGGTGGGCGAGTGAGGCACTACCCATTGCGGTAACCGCTCTTTTGCCGGTCATCGCCTTCCCGCTCCTGCAGCTGGCCAACCCCACCCAGCTCGCCGAGGCCTACGGCAACAACGTGTTGTTCCTGTTCCTGGGCGGATTCATCGTCGCCTTCGCCATGCAGCGCTGGAATCTGCATCGTCGCATCGCACTGAACGTCCTGCAGGTAGTCGGTGGCAATGGCCGATCGCTGGTGGGCGGCTTCATGCTCGCCAGTGCGATTATCAGCATGTGGGTCATGAATACGTCGACGACCATGATGATGCTGCCAATCGCTGTGTCCATCATCATGGTAATTCACAATACCGTCGGCAGTCTCGACAAAAAAGGGCGTGATGATTTTCAGGTCGCACTATTGCTAGGTGTCGCCTACGCTTCCACGATTGGTGGCATGGCGACGCTCGTCGGCACAGCGCCAAACGCCATGCTGGTGGCATTCATGCAGGAAACCTACGGCACGCGAATCGACTTCGCGCGCTGGATGATGGTTGGCCTGCCACTTGCGGCAGTCATGTTGCCACTAACCTGGCTGGCGCTGACTCGCCTCGTCTTCAAGGTTGATTTTCAAACCTCGGCAGAAGGCCTCGCCGAACTGCGGCGACTTCATGAAGAGATTGGCGTAATGACGACGGCCGAAAAACGCGTCGCGATCGTGTTCGGGGTGATGGCGCTCTGCTGGATAACTCGTCCTTTGCTGGCGAAACTGCCAGGGCTCGGCTCTTTGGAGGACTCTGTCATCGCCATGCTGGGCGCCATCGCGCTCTTTTTAGTCCCGAGTGGCGAAAAGTCAGATCCATTGCTGATCCGCTGGAAATACGCAGAACAATTGCCCTGGGGAGTACTGATACTGTTCGGCGGCGGACTCGCGCTGGCCGGGGCCGTCAGTCGCACCGGTCTGGCCGAGTGGCTCGGGGTCAGCCTCCAGGCCGTAGGCACGCTGCCGCTGCTTGCGATCGTCCTCATAGCCACGACGCTGATCATTTTTCTCACCGAATTGACCAGCAACGTCGCCACCGCCGCGACTTTTTTGCCGGTCGTTGGCGCGGTCGCCATTGAAGCCGGCATCGACCCGATCGTGCTCACTGTACCGGTGACCTTCGCTGCGAGCTGTGCCTTCATGTTGCCGATTGCGACGCCACCGAATGCGATCGTTTTCGGCTCCGGGTTGTTGACCATTCCAAAAATGATGAAGGTAGGGTTTGTACTCAACCTCGCCGGCATTGTTGTCATAACGGTCGCGGCAATGACGCTCGCGCCGCGCGTTTTCGGTTGAGGCCTGAATATGACTGATTCATACGCGACAGATAAACAAAACAAGATTCGCCAGCTGCGCGAAAAAGCGCGCTACGACAAGGATATCGTGCACGCCGTCCTGGATGCCGGCCTCGTTGCGGCGGTCGGCTTCGTGCAGGATGGTGCGCCGGTCGTCGTGCCGATGATTTACGGTCGTGATGGTGAAACGATTTATCTGCATGGCGCGCGCAAGGCGCGCGTCGTACGGCTGCTGGAGCAAACTGAACAGGCATGCATCAATGTCACGTTGCTCGACGGCCTCGTGTTTGCCCGATCTGCCTTCAACTCTTCCTTCAACTATCGTTCCGTCACCGTTTTCGGCAAGCCAGCGCTGATTGAGGGCAAGGCAGAAAAACTGCATGCCTTGCGTACGATCAGTGAGCACACAATGCCGGGGCGCTGGGCCGAGTTACGTGAGTCGCTGGACAAGGAAATCAAAATGACCGGCGTCATCGCGTTGAAAATCGAATCCGCATCCGCCAAGGTTGCGGCGGGTATGCCAGCGGACGAGGAGGAAGACTACGCGATCCCGATCTGGGCTGGCGTCCTGCCGATCGAATCGCGGCTGACGACACTGCAGTCCGACGAGCGATTGATCGCCGGTGTCAGTCCGAGCACCGCGGTCAAGTCGCTGCAGAAAAAATTACTGTAGCAGACCGCTGTGCTCGGCCTCGAGTCGCAATAGTGCGCGCTTCGCACCAAGCCCACCGCCAAAACCCGTCAGGTTTCCGTTGCTGCCGATGACCCGATGACACGGCACGATAATCGGAATTGGATTTCGACCATTCGCAGCGCCGACGGCGCGCACCGCTTTCGGCCGGCCGATGCGGGATGCGATGTCGCCGTACGACCTTGTCTCACCATAGGGAATGCGCTGCAATTCCCCGAGCACCCGCAATTGAAAGTCGGTACCCGTCAGGTTTAACGGCAGGTCGAACTGTTTGCGCTTGCCGGCGAAATATTCTGTCAGTTGCTGGCGCGCCGCGGCGAACGGCGCCTTGTTTTCTATCCAGTTCTTCTCCGGCTCGTAGCGCATCTTCCCTTGCGGAAAACCGACGAGACTCAGTGCCCCGTCATCGCCCGCCAGCAACAGGTCGCCGATGGGTGTGTGCAGATAACAGTAGTACATTCTTCAACCTCCGGAGTTCGACAACGAACTCCACAACAACAATGCAGCGTAGGCACGCCATGGGCGCCAAGCCTCGGCGCGGCTACGCAGGATTTTCGTTCCGCTGGCGCCACTGACGCCAATCGCCTGCAACAGGCCCAGGTCCGACGCGGGAAACGCGTCCGGGTGTTTCAGTGCGCGCATCGCGACGTACTGCGCCGTCCAGTCGCCGATGCCCTTGATGGCGGTCAGTGCACGGCAAAATTCGTCTGGCTGTTGGGCGTTGTCGAACACGAGGCTGCCGTTGCACACCGCCTGCGCGACACGCCGAATCGTATCGGCCCGGCTCGTTACAATGCCGAGATCCCTGAACTGTGCGCGCGCCAGTTTTTGCGGGGTCGGGAACGTGCGATCGAGATCGAGCGGACCGAGCGTTGCCGGAATAACCGCGACGTCGCCATAGCGGCGCGCAATCCGACCGGCCAGTGTCGTCGCCGCCTTGACCGAGACCTGTTGTCCAAGAATGGCGCGTACGGTCAGCTCAAATCCATCCCACGCACCCGGCACGTGGATGCCGGGGCGCGCAGAGAGCAATGCAGCGAGCATCGGATCGGTCGCCAGTACTGCGGATATGTCGTTCACTGGAGCATCCAGATCAAACATCTCGCGAACGCGTTGCACGAGCGGCAACAGGCTCTGCGTTGCAACGCCATGCACTGACAGGAGCAGACAGTTTCTGGCCTCGTCGGCACGGCACTCTATGACGCCAACCTGGCCGTCAATGGCGATCGTGCGCAGGTAAGAATCGCCCTGCACCAGTTCAACGCCGGGCGTGGCACGACCCGCGAGAAACGCCGCTATGCCATCCCAGTCGTAAGGGTTGCGCCAGGGCAGGCGCACACTGAGGACGCTGGAAACCGCCATACGATTCTCACGACGTTTGCGCAGCTCACGCGGTGCGCGGCCGTAGGTGTTTTGAAATGCGTCATTGAAGCGGCGCAAACTGCCGTAACCGGCGGCAGCGCAAATCCGGTTCATCGGCAGGTCCGTCTCGTCGATCAGGCGCTTCGCGAAATGCAGGCGTTGCGTATGGGCGACGGCCAGCGGCGATGCGCCGAGGTGCTTGCCGAACAAGCGCCGCAGATGGCGGCTCGTAACACCGAGCCGATCCGCGGGTTGTTCGATCGAACCATCATCGAGGGCCCCTCGGCGATCAGGCACAAGCCGCGCCGAACCGTCGTCGACGATCCGCTCCAGGCGGGAGTTCCGGGTGCACACTCGGGACGGCAACGGAGGCAGGGTCGGAAGCCCGCCTCGCCGGCAGCGGCTGCACTCGGATAGAACGTGACATTCTCTTTTTTCGGCATGTTCGCCGGGCAGATCGGCCGGCAGTAAATACCGGTCGTCTTTACACCGACGAAAAACTGGCCATCAAATCGCGCGTCGCGTGACAGTCTGGCCCGTTCGAATATCTCGTGTTGTTGCATGCCGTCAGTATACGCCCGCGAGGGGCGCAAACTGGCCAGAATCGGACCTGTATGCCGGGGCTATTGGTCCAGGCCACCGACGCACATGTACTTGATCTCGAGGTAATCATCGAGGCCGTACTTCGAACCTTCGCGGCCCTGGCCAGACTCTTTCATGCCACCGAAAGGTGCCATCTCGTTGGAGATGATGCCTTCGTTAATGCCGACGATGCCGTACTCGAGCCCTTCGGCTACGCGCCAGACCCGGCCAATGTCACGCGAATAGAAATAGCAGGCGAGACCGAACTCCGTGTCGTTCGCCATTGCGATCGCTTCTTCTTCCGTCTTGAACTTGAACAACGGTGCGATTGGTCCGAAGATCTCTTCGCGAAACACCTTCATGTCCTTGCCGACATTCGTCAGCAGAGTTGGCTGTACGAAGCAGGCACCGAGGTCAGACCCGCCGCCGCCAACGGCAACCTTCGCGCCCTTGGCGACCGCATCCTCGACGAACGTCAATACGTTGTTGGCCGCGCCTTCATTGATCAAGGGACCGACATTGACGCTACTGTCGGTGCCAACGCCGAGCTTCAGGCTCGACATCGCAGTGACGAGCTTGGCCGCAAACTCATCGTAAACGCCTTCCTGTACGAGGATTCGATTGGCGCAGACGCAGGTCTGGCCGGCGTTGCGAAACTTGCAGATCATCGCGCCCTTTACGGCTGAGTCGAGGTCAGCGTCGTCGAATACGATGAACGGCGCGTTGCCGCCGAGTTCCATCGACGTACGCTTGACTGTGGCCGCACACTGCTCGATCAGCAGTTTGCCGATCTGCGTGGAGCCCGTGAACGTCAGCTTGCGCACGATGGGATTGGACGTGAGCTCCGCGCCGATTTCGCGCGTGATGCCGGCCACAATATTGATAACACCGGCTGGTACACCGGCACGTTCGGCGAGTTCGACGATAGCGAGTGCCGACAACGGTGTTTCGTTCGCCGGTTTGCAGACGACAGTACAACCGGCTGCCAACGCCGGCGCGATCTTGCGCGTCAGCATAGCATTGGGGAAATTCCAGGGCGTGATACAGGCAACCACACCAATCGGCTGCTTGATCACGACGACGCGCTTGTCGTTGCTCGGGCCGGCCATCGTATCGCCATAGATACGCTTCGCTTCCTCGGCGAACCACTCGATATAACTCGCGCCGTAGGCGATCTCGCCCTTGGCCTCGGCCAGCGGCTTGCCCTGCTCGGCGGTGAGGATTTGCGCGAGATCATCCTGCGCTTCCATCACCAGCGTGTACCAGCGGCGCAGGATGGCTGCTCTTTCTTTCGGTACCTTTCGCCGCCATCCGACCAACGCGACATTCGCCGCTTCGATCGCACGGCGCGTTTCGGCCGTGCCGCACTTGGCGATTTTGGCGACCGTTTCACCATTTGCCGGATTCGTCACCGCAAGCGTTGCGCCGCTGTCGGCATTGATCCATTGGCCATTTACGTAGGCCTGCGTTTTCAACAATTTCTTATCCGAAATCTGCATTGCGGGTATTGCTCCGGTCGCGCGAAGGGGCATCGATTATGAATTCCGCCGCCCAAGGGCGCAATGTTTGGCCCCGAGGCGGCGGATCTTGTCGCTTCGCAGCGCGATCAGGCCGCTTCTGTCCTGACGCGTTCGAGCCATGCTGCAACTTCGTCAGAACCGCCGATATGATGGCCGTTTACAAAGACTTGCGGGTAAGTGGTGCGATCACTCACGGCGCGCAGCGTACGGTCGGTGTAGTCGTAATTCAGAACCAGCTCTTCGAATTCGATGCCGGCGTCATTCAGCAGTCCCTTGGCGCGCGCGCAAAATACGCATCCCGGGCGGGAGAACACGGTGACGTCCAATGGCCGCGCTGCAGCCGGGTCGAGGTAGGCCAGCATGCTGTCCGCATCCGACACCGAAAACGGGTCGCCGGGCTGCTCCTTTTCGATGAACATTTTCTCGATCACGCCGTCGCGTACCAGCATCGAATAGCGCCATGAGCGCTTCCCGAAACCGAGCTCGTTCTTGTCCACGAGCAATCCCATGCCTGCCGTAAACTCGCCATTGCCGTCGGGCAGGAAAGTAATGCGATCGGCGCCCTGCGTCGCTTTCCATTTGTTCATGACGAACGCGTCGTTAACCGACACGCAGATCACCTCGTCGATGCCTCGAGCCTGGAACAGGGGTTGCAGCTGGTTGTAACGCGGCACGTGCGACGACGAACAGGTCGGCGTAAACGCGCCCGGTAGCGAGAACACAATGATGGACTTGCCCGCAAATATGTCGTTGCTGGAACGGTTCACCCACTCGTGTCCCTGGCGGGTTCGGAATACGACGTTCGGGACGTGTTGCCCTTCAATGGCTTTAAGTTTGGTTTGCATTGCTTACTCTCCTGATTCGGTGAGCTCATCCTAGGCGTGGCGGATCGATAAATAAAATGGTTTAATTCGATCATTATCATCGGTTAGATCGAACATGAACTTTCCCAGCACCAAACAGCTGCAATACTTTGTCGCGCTAGTGGACGCCGGCCATTTCGGCCGCGCGGCCAAGGCCAGCTTCGTGTCGCAGTCAGCGTTCAGCAACGCGATCCAGGCATTAGAAACGTCGCTCGGCGCGCAGCTCGTGGACCGTACGAACCGGCGCGTGACGATCACGGCTATGGGCCAGGAAGTGCATACGCTGGCGCGGCTGGTCCTGCGCGACCTGACGGATCTGGTTGAGGTCGCGGGCGGTGGTCGCGAACCGCTGAGTGGTGACTTGCGGCTCGGTGTTATCCCAACGATCGCGCCGTTTCTGCTGCCGCATGTTTTGCCGAAGTTACGTCGCCAGTATCCGGAATTGCGTTTGTATTTGACCGAGGACGAGACGGGCCGGTTGTATGAGCGTTTGTCCGATGGCGAACTGGATTTGCTACTACTCGCCCTGCCCTGGGAAATGCGCGGCGCGGAACAGAAAGTCCTGTTCAAGGATGCGTTCTACCTGGCCTGCCGGGAAGGCACGCAACGCGTCGATCCGAGAAATTATCGCTTCAGCCGTCTCGATGCCGACAGTATCCTGCTTCTGGAGGACGGACATTGCCTACGTGACCACGCACTCGCCGCCTGCAAGATCCAGAATTTGCAGAAGGTTCAACGCTTCGCGGCCAGCAGTCTGTTGACGCTGGTTGAGA
This sequence comes from Pseudomonadota bacterium, assembly GCA_027618995.1. Taxonomy (GTDB): domain Bacteria; phylum Pseudomonadota; class Gammaproteobacteria; order Steroidobacterales; family Woeseiaceae; genus UBA1847. Next base: position 28,413 of record JAQCGO010000026.1, read on the forward strand.
TGGTCGACGCCGATCTGGGCATCACATTCCTGCCGGAGATGTCGCGGCAGTCAGCACTCCTGAAGAACACCAGAGTGCGTTTGTACGACTTACGCGACAAGAGTTATCGCAACATTGGGCTCGCATGGCGGCGCGGCTCGAACCGAGTGAAGGAATTTGGATTGTTCGGCGAATTTCTGGCCAAAAATCGTTGAATTCAGTCCTTATCGCGCGGCCAATTTCTGTAGTTCTCCATGCACAGGCTGGCCGCCGAACAAGGTCAACAGCACTTTTGTTTCCGAAATCTGTTTGATCGGGATATCGAAGATATTGCGATCCAGAACGATCAGGTCCGCCAGCTTGCCGACTTCGATCGATCCGCTTTGCATTTCGATGCCGTGCACATAAGCCGCGTTGATCGTGAATGCGGCGAGGGCTGTCGCCAGGTCGATTGTCTCCTGCGGCATGAATGGTTGGTCATTCGCCTCGGCGTCGGTCCGCGTCACCGCAGTTTCGATTTGCGGAAACGGATTCGCCGTTGAAACGGACCAGTCGCTGCCAAACGCAACCATGCCGCCGGCATTGATCACGGAGCGAATGGTATACAGCCAGTTGGCCCGCTCTTCGCCAATAAACGGCAATGTCAGGTCGGTGATGTAACTGTCGGCGTAGGCCCACAAGGGCTGAAAGTTGGCGACCACGCCGAGTTCGCGAAAGCGCGACAGGTCCTTGGGGTGTATGGCCTGAATGTGCGAGATATGGTGGCGCCGGTGTGCATCGCCGTTCGTGGCAATCGCCTCAGCGACGGCGTCGAGACATTGCGAAATCGCGAGGTCGCCGATCGCGTGGAAGTGCACCTGGAAGCCGGCGGCATCAAGCGCCGTCACAGCTTGTTTGAGGAAGCCCGGCTCGACCATCGCAATGCCTGTTGGATTGCCTGCAACGAGGTACGGATCTGACATGACGGCGGTGTGGTTCTCCATGACACCGTCCTGCATGATCTTAACGGTGCCCGCCGTCAGGTTGCCGGACGTGTACTCGCTGCGCAGTCGCTTTATGTTTTCGATCTGTTCCAGCCCCGCAGACAGTTCCCACCAAATCGACGCGACGACGCGCAGCGAAAGCTCACCGCGCTCGTCCAGTGCCCTGTAGGCATCGAGATCCGTCCGGTAAACCGCAGCATCGGTTATCGCGGTTATGCCGTAACGATTCAGCAGGTCCACTGAGTATTGCAACGCTTGCTGTCTGAAATCGGCCGTAATCGGCGGGATATGGGCCGTGACCAGCTCCATCGCGCCTTCCTGCAGGCTGCCGATAATTTCGCCGGTACTGGCATCGCGATCGATGATGCCGCTGTTCGGGTCCTGCGTATCCTGGTCGATACCGGCCACTTTTAACGCGGCGCTGTTGGCCCAGCCGGTATGGCCGTCGGCCGAGGTCAGGAATACCGGGCGATCGGGAACAATCGCATCCAGCAGCTTCTTGCTCGTGCGCACGCCGGGACCAAACACGGCCATGGACCATCCGCCACCGACGATCCATGGCAGCTCCGGATTCGCATCGGCGTACGACTTTACCATCGCGAGGTAGCCATCCAGCGTGCGCTGGCTGTTGAGATCAACGGTTAACGCCTCCTGGCCGGCGTAAATCGGGTGTATATGCACGTCCTGGAACGACGGCATCAGCATCTTGCCGCCCAGATCGATGACGCGGGTCGCTGGGCCTTGCAACGCAGCGGCGTCATCATCAAAACCCACGAAAACGATTTTGTCGTTGCGTACGCCAACCGCCGTGGTCCATGAGCGCGTTGCGTCCATCGTATACACCGCGCCATTCACAAACAGGGTGTCGGCGTACTCAGCAGATACAGTCCTGTCGGCATCCTGCGAGCAACTCGCCGTAGTCAGTGCAACGACAGCAAGACAAAACAATCGGTATTTCAAAGTAGACCTCGCGTAGGATTTCAATGGACGAGAATTGTGGCAAACGGAAGTATGCAGACGGATGCTCGAGCTGTCCAGACTATGTCTGAGCTATGAAAAAGCGCCGTTGACCAGGAGCGCTGAGTGTTGATTTGCACCGAAATTTGAGCCAAAAGCCGCAAATCTTTGCGTTGAAAATTGACCCACCTGCTCCTCTCTAGATATTTGAAAAGGCTGCTCTTCGTGTTGCTTTGGACGGGTCATTTCCAGGTTGCAAAAGTAGGGTCAATTTAGCGTGCAATTCAACAGGCTTGGTGCAGCAGCGACTTCTTCAACGCTGCCAGCGCGGCCTGCTTCTGTTTGTAGAGCGTGGCGAGGCGTTGGGTTTCTTCCTCCAATGCCCCTGCATTTCTCGCCAGTTGTGTTTGGACTTGCAAGGGTGGTAAGGGAATGGGTATTTCGCGAAGGTTGCCCTGATTCAGTTTGGGGACAGTGAGACCTGAGACAAATGGCGATAAGTCAGTATGGACCAAGTATGAAATAAGCCAGTAATCGGTCAGGAGTTGGCGGTGTGGGCGCAGGACATGCGCGTGGTTATTTACCCAGCACTTACCTGAAACAGCAAACGCGGTGTTCTCGCCTGATGCCCATTTTGCGCCATCTTCGCCGACTAAGACCAACGGCTCGTCGAATATGAAATTCTTCACGTAGTCTTGGATGCCCGTCGCTCCGTAATATGGAATCTCGCCCGGCACGCGGTCACGTTTCGTGATTGGTTTTCGTTTGCTGTCCAAAATGTCACAGAGTTCTCCAAGCCGTCTATTCACCCACCCCGGCCCCCGCTGGGTGAAGACGGATTTGAGGTGGCTTTCGAAGAGGGCGCGGGCGTTCTGGTGGTTCTTTTCGGCGTTGGCTTTGGCGGTGGCGAGTCCCGAAAACGCTTCGTCCAGCAGCCCGACGATCCGCTGCTGTTCAGCCAGCGGGGGGACGGGAAATTCAATTCCAAGAATCTGCTTCGACGAAATGTGCTTCACCGTCGTGTAGCCGGTCACATCTTCAATCGCCTTCAAATGGTCATTCACCCCGTAGAATAAGAATCGGGGAATAAGTTCGCCGGTAAATCCCTGAAGTCGGCACACCCGCTGGTTAAGCAAGGCTGGTTCGCCTTTCCAGTCATAGCATCCGAACTCGCCGTCCATTCCGATTAGCAGGTCGCCAGCTTTCACGACATACTTCTTGTCGTATTCGCCGTTGAAACGAGTTTCGGTTTCGACGCCCGCTTTCAGGCTGCGGATGCGAATCAGAGGCAATCCGTCCGTCGGATTGAAACCTTTTGAGTCGAAGGCGTAGCCGTTCTGCAATTCCAGCACATCGGCAAGGCGTTTTATTTTCCACCCCTTCTTCATAGCAGCGCCTTGATCTTGCCCAGCACTTCTGCGCTCTCGGCGTCCAGCGCGGCGATTTCCTTCATGATCTCCTGCGGGCTGCGGTGGATGATCTCCTCGCCGCCGTTGGGGTTCTTCACGGACAAATCAAACGTCTTCGGATCGATAGCCGCCACGTCCACGCTCCAGCTCTTGGGCGAGTCGGCTTTGGTCTTTTGCAGTTCTATGAACTCGGCAAGGTCGGCGTCGTTGAGCGGGGTGGTCTTCCCCATCTTGCGACCGGGGTCGAGCTGGTAGAACCACACCTTGCGCGTCTTCGTGCCTTTCTCGAAGAAGAGCACCACGGTCTTCACGCCCGCGCCGATGAACGTGCCGCCGGGGCAGTCGAGCACGGTGTGGAGGTTGCATTCCTCCAGGAGCTTCTGGCGCAGGCTGACGGAGGCATTGTCGGTGTTCGAGAGGAAGGTGTTCTTGATGACAATGCCGGCGC
>JAQCGO010000063.1 GCA_027618995.1 Pseudomonadota bacterium
CGATACCGTCGCTCATCGGGGAAAAGGTGGTTTGAAATTCCTATACCCACCCATATTTGCGCTCCCTGTTGATTCACGGCGCGCGCTCGGTAATCCGCACGGCCAGGAACAAGGACGATCGACTCAGCCAGTGGGTGGTCCGTCTGGTCGCACGCAGCCACCCGAATGTCGCAGTCGTAGCGATGGCCAACAAGACTACGCGCATGGCTTGGGCGATGTTGAAGAACGGGACAGACTACCAACCGGATCGGGTTGTGGCCTGAAGCCTTCGCCAAAACCGGGTCACCGACTCACGTTGTAATGAAAAGCAAGGAGCACATCATCCACGATTGCTAAGCAAACCGAACGATGGCAAACAGGTCGAACCGGCGTCGGCAAAACCCGTGAGTGACCAAGTGCGAAAAGCACGAGAAAGCAATGGGGATCTGGCGCGCGAATAGCCCATCATGGCCCGGTATCGCTAAATCGATGCGGTAGTTAGAGGCCGGATATACGTGTGCAGTCGTACCTCACCGCCAAAGAACGGAATGCTTGCAAACGAGGAGGGGTCCATATACGGTCACTCAGTCTCAGTCTTTGAGGGTAACGGGCCTCGACCTTACCTGGTCGAATTGATCGTCGACCGCGACATTGGGTTCACGGCAGTTTTCATTCGCGTTCAAGGCGCGCCGAATTCTCCCTCACTTGGCGAGCGTGCTGACTGCGTGGAAAGTAGTTAGGAGGGTAAGATTCATGCGCTAATCATTCAAGCGTCCTGGCGAAACGGAAACCGAGGAAGGTGCCGCGGAGGCCGAGAACCACGGGCCCCGCTCAGCGTTATGCGACGGCGCCTGGTGCTTCTCAATTCGCGCCGCACCAGGGTCCGATTGCTGCATCGAAAAAAAAATCTTGTCATTCGCCTCACTTCGTTACACGTTGCCTGCACGTTTTGCCGACATCTATTCAGCAATACCGCCGTTTTTTGGCGAATGGCGCCTGTCCTGCCCGATTGATTTAATCCGTTCGAAACGACTACAAGTTGGATAGCTCGCGACCCACGGTGCGCAGGGCGTCAATCACCCTTGCGACGTTGGGTGAAGGTTGCGCGTCGCGCCACATCATCCCCACAGATCCGATGCCGCTGGTTAGTTCGAGGTGTAGAGCCTTAAGCACGCCGAGCGACTGATAGTAGCGCGCGGCGCTACGCGAAATCACGCCAAGGCAGTCGCTCTCGCGCAGAATGACCTGATTGGTCGTGAAGGATACCGATTCAAGCCATGGTCGTGGCGCTGGCAAGCCTGCATCCGCAAACGTAAGATCAACTGCGCGGCGCAAAGGGGTAGGCGCAGGAGGGAGAACCCAAGGATAGAGCGCGGCCTCCGCCCAAGTTGGCCTTCGCTTGCGCGCCAACGCATGATGTGGGCCGGCAATTACGCAATAAGGGTCCATGTAAAGCGACTCCAGGGGGAACCCTTGGCTAAGTACGTATTCGTCAAGGCGGCCAACCAGTAGATCGAGTTCGTTTCTCTCAAAGCGCGGCCACAAACCGACCGCGATATCCTCTATCACCACGATGCGCAACGCCGAGTCCTTGAGCCGCAGTCGAGTTACTACCCTCGGCAGCAGCTCGGGTGCGGCTACCATCATTGCGCCAATGCGAACGATTCCAGATGCACCACCATGCACTGCCTCAACCTCCTCGTGCATCCGGCGCGCCTCGCCAAGCATGCGCTCCGCGTGATGCAGTAGTACTTTGGCATAGGACGTTGCGCGCAATCGCCGTCCTCGTATGAACAGCTGCACGCCAATTGCAGCTTCGATATCGGCGAGCCATTTTGATACAGCAGGCTGGCTAATGCCCAAGGCTGTCGCGGCGGCTGTCAGACTGCCATGCTGGGAAATAGCAACCAGCACGGTGAGGTGGCGAAGCTTAAGTCGGCGTATCCAGACCGATAATCCAGGCAGGTTTTTATCCATAACCATAATGCTATGCTATCAGACTGTTTATGGCGTAGACAATTATACAAAGACAATAGATCATCTGAAAACATTCAACCATGGAGGCGGCTATGACTCGCTGGATATCTTGCATGCTCGGACTCGCGCTCGCTTTCGGCACACAGGTCGGGTTAGCGCAAACGTTTCCTATCAAACCCATTCGCCTGGTCGTCCCCTACCCGCCTGGCGGTGGCACTGACATCATGGCTCGGTTGCTCGCCGAACCGCTGCGTAAAGATCTTGGGCAACCGGTGCTGGTCGAAAATAAATCGGGCGCGGGTGGCGCGATCGGCGCTGCTGAAGTGGCCCGTAGCGCCGCGGATGGATACACGGTTCTGGTTACCGCCGGTGGCTTCGTAATCGCCCCTTCGGTGCTAAAGAAGGCCATCTACGACCCGATAAAGGATTTTGTCGGCGTAAGTCAGATCGCGATTGTGCCGCTAATCGTTTTGACACGACCAGAGAGTCCGCTAAGGTCGTTCGGCGATCTGCTCGCGCTTGCCAAGCGCGATGGCGACAAGGTCACGTTTGCATCCTTTGGCAACGGAACCCCCTCGCATTTGGTCGGCGAAGCGATCAACTATCTCGGCGGCGTAAAAATGACGCATGTGCCCTACAAGGGCGGCATGCAGGCGTTTCCGGACATACTTTCGGGAGCGGTCACCGTGGGCATTCTCGACGCCGTTTCAATGACTCCCTTTGTTAAACAGGGGCGGCTCAAGGCGCTTGCCGTCACTGGCCCGAAGCGGCTGCCGGCCTTGCCTGACATGCCGACGCTAGTTGAGTCCGGCATCAATTTCGATGCGGTTGGGTGGCATGCGGTGTTTGTGCCGGCCGGTGTTCCGCCCGCAATAGTGGAACGCCTGAACGCAGCGTTCACAAAAGCCGTCTCGCGTCCGGAGATACGCGAGCGCATCTTGTCCGGCGGATCCATCCCGATCGATCCAGCGCTCAGCGCCGCACAGTGGACTGAGAAGTACCGGCGTGAAGTAAAGCAGTGGGCGGATATAGTCCGCATCTCCGGAGCGCGCGCCGACTGAAATGCAATTCCTAGACAAGACCTGCAGCGTTCGCGTGACGCGCGACGTCCAGTACGCAAGCGGTCGAATTAACGTGAACTCGACGCCTTCGGATCGGCCATTGTGTCTCGATGTGTATGAACCCGAAAACGTGCCTACAGGGTCGCTAAGGCCCGGCCTGATCATGGCCTTCGGTGGGGCATTTCACCGCGGATCGAAGGAAACTGATGAATTCGACAACGACGGTCATCGGAACACCCCCGTGGCCGAGTACTGCCGCGAGTTCGCGCGCCGAGGTTATGCGGCATTTTCCATCGATTACCGACTCGTGCAGGAAGATCCAGATCCCGGTACCACTCCGGTTATTCTCAACAAACAAAATATTCCGCTCTCCCGTGTAGATTACGTACGTGAACTGCTGGGATTTCCGCCAGCGACTACAGAGATGATTTGGGCAGGAATGGAGGCGGCTTGCGACGACATGGTCAGCGCGTTCGAGTTCGTGCGCGACAACGCCAAGCGGTACACGGTTGATCCGGCACGGATCGCTATTGGCGGCTTTTCCGCCGGTGCGCGCACCGCGCTGGGTGCTGCCTATGGTGCGCGTGTCCCGGCTGGAGCAGTTGTCTCGATATCAGGCTACATGTCGAAAGAGGATCTGCAGCGCCTAGTCACCGGCGGCGCCGGCGAGCCCCCCGCCCTGTTTATTACCGGCGAACATGATCTTGAATACATCGCGAAACAGGCAGCGCTCATGCACGAGCATTTTCAAAACGTCGGGCTATCTCACGAAGCATGGACGGTGCCCAGCGCGACGCACTTCTATCCGGCCACCAGCACCATTGTGCGCACCGACGGAGAAGAAGGGATGCTAGAACATACAATGGCTAGATTCCTTTATCGTACGCTACGACTTGGAGAGATTACGGCATGAGTGTAACGGTGCGGCAGCTACAGGCGTTCGCAGACGCTTGGAACCGGCATGATATCGAAGACCTGATGTCCTTCATGACCGACGACTGTGTGTTCGAGGTGTGGACCGGGTCCCTAGCATGCGGCACCCGCTACAGCGGCGCTGCAGAAGTGCGCCAAGGATTCGTCAAGGCGTGGTTGAATTTCCCGGACGCTCACTGGGGCGACGCGCAGCATTTCGTCAGCGGTGAGCGCGGCCTTTCGGAATGGACTTTTACCGGTACGCGCGCCACCGATAGCACGCAAGTCGAAGTGCGCGGGTGCGACGTATTTACCTTTCACAATGGAAAGATTGCGGTCAAGAATTCGTTTAGGAAGCATCGCGTTACTGCCTAAAGATTGCACAGAACCGGAAGTTCGCGTGGCACCCTCCAACAACCGCGATGGTTCCATCAAGTCTTACACACCTGCTAGCGCCGGGGACCTACAACGGCCACAGCACTGAGGATTGTGCGCGGCGGCTTCGCTCATAAAGCCGGATTAGCCGTTCGACGAAATTCGTGAAGGCTTTTTCGGCGATCGCCAAACCCGCGCTGTCTAAACCACCGGCATCGGGCCACAGCTTGTCGTGATGAGAGAGCGAGCCGCTCAGTCGGCGATGCCAGAACCGCTTCGGCGGGTTTCTGGTGGGTCGCTGTGCATCCGGTTTTGGCGGGTGCCGAAGTACATCTGGCCAGGGCCAGTAGCTGCAACAAGCTGCATTGCAGCCGCTCGGAAACTCAACCTCTGCAGGTGGCTGAGGGTCGCTTCCAGTCGTCCAGGCTATCCGCGGAGTCGATTCCTTGCCCTGGACGCGGCTGCGCAGGCAGCGCGTGAACCGCGTCAGCCGCGAGCGTTCCCCGCCGCTTCGGCCTGCCGGTCGGCGTGGTAGCTGGAGCGCACCATCGGCCCGATCGCCGCGTGCAGAAAGCCCATTTCGCGGGCTGCCTGCTCGAATGCGCGAAACCCGTCCGGGTGGACATAGCGCAGCACCGGCAGGTGGTGCGCGGTCGGCTGCAGGTACTGGCCTATGGTAAGCATGTCCACGCCGTGTGCGCGCAGGTCGCGCATCACCGCGAGGATCTCCTCGTCGGTTTCGCCCAAGCCCAGCATCAGGCCCGATTTGGTCGGGATGCCGGGCCGGCGCGTTTTGTATTCCTGCAGCAGTTTGAGCGAATGCAGATAGTTCGAACCGGGTCGGGCCTGTCGGTATAGGCGCGGCACGGTTTCGAGATTGTGGTTCATCACATCGGGCGGATCGGCGCAGAGTATGTCGAGCGCGATTTCGAGCCGGCCGCGGAAATCGGGCACCAGCACCTCGATGCGCGTCTGTGGTGAAAGCGCGCGCACCGCGCGTATGCAGTCGGCAAAATGCCGCGCACCGCCATCGCGCAGGTCGTCGCGGTCGACGCTGGTGATGACCACGTATTCGAGGGCCAGCGCGGCGATGGTCTGCGCCAGGTGCGCCGGCTCGCCCGCATCCGGCGCCACCGGGCGTCCGTGGGCGACGTCGCAAAACGGGCAGCGCCGCGTGCACAGCTCGCCCAGGATCATGAACGTCGCCGTGCCCTTGCCGAAACACTCACCTATGTTCGGGCAGGAGGCTTCCTCGCACACCGTGTGCAAGTTGTTATCGCGCAGGCGGCGCTTGATTTCGTCGAAACGCGTGCCGTCACCTACCAGATCGCGGTGCCCCGCGGCCGTGGTTCGCGCGTTTGTATCCGGATGG
>JAQCGO010000001.1 GCA_027618995.1 Pseudomonadota bacterium
CCTAATTGACAAGACCTTACGCTACCGTTTTTAGCTACCAATGCCAAACAGGCAAAAAAAAGCCCGGCAATTGCCGGGCTTTTTTGTTGCTGCGTCTGTTCAGGCCTAGAAGTCGGCTGCCAGACGTATGTACATGAAGCCACCGTTGTTGCCGAATGGCGAAGTTATTGCCGTTCTTGCGCCGAGGAATGCGAGTGTGCCGTCGCCTTCGAGATCCAGCTCGACGTCAAAAACATTCTCGGCACCTACCGTCACCCGGAACATGTCGTTGAAGCGGTAGGTCGCTTCCAGGTCGACCAGCAACTATGAGCCGTAGCTATAGACATCGGGCGGGTTGCTGCCGTTGAACAGGCCGCCGGTCGAATCCCAGCCACCGTAGCTGTTCAGACGCAGGTAGCCGCTAAGTGCGTTGCCCGTGTCGTAGTTAAACGTCAGGGCTACCCGATTGTCCGGCACCTGCTGCTCGAGGTCGATCACGCGCGCCGCATTGATCGTGCCGGACGCCACATTCGATATGTCCTGCTCGTTCTGGTTGTAGCGCAGATCAACGAGCAAATCGCCCGAGCCTACGTCGAAATTGACGATGATCGCCAGATCAAAGCCGGTCACGTCCGAATCGAAGGCGTTGGTGAAATAACCGGCGAGGCCTCCCAGCAGCAAGCCGGCATTCGGAACACCTGCGGCTGTCAGGTCAAGTACATCCTTAGCGGTAATGGTCGTGTTGAACAGCGCCAGCCGGTCCTCGATCGAGATGTCGTAGTAGTCGAGTGTGATGCTGACATTGTCCGCCGCGGACCAGACAGCGCCCAGGGTATAGCTTGTGGACTCTTCGGGCGTCAGCGGCACGGATCCCAGTACCATGGCTACCGTACTGCCGACCGGGTAGGTACCGCTCGGGATCAGGTTACCACTCGGATCGGCGGTGGTGGTCGTATTGAGCGTATTGACCTGGCCCGGTGTTGGCGCACGAAAGCCTGTGCTGGCCGTTGCGCGCAAAGCGAATTGCTCGCTGATCTCAAGTCGTCCCGATAATTTGAAATTGGTTGTATCGCCGAACTCGTCATAGTCTTCGTAGCGAACGGCGCCGCCCAGCGTGAAGCTATCGGTCAGATCCGCTTCGATATCGATATAGCCGGCATAGCTAGCGCTGGCGAAACTGCCTTCCGATTCAAGCGGGAATCCCTGGAAACCGTCGGAACCCACGCCGAAAATGAACGCGGGGCCTGCGCTGTAGGAGGCGACGTCGCCAGCGGCGATCTTGTAGGTTTCTTCACGCCATTCCGCGCCGAAAGCGAAGTTCAAAGGTGACGGCAGGTTACCGACATCAAAGGTCTTCACGAAATCTGCGTTCAGACCGGTCTCTTCCTGGGTCAGTATGCCGGGCTTGAAACTGGTCGGAGACAAGCGACCCAGACTTGGATTGATGCTCGCGTCCAGAGTTTAGTCCGCTTCGCTCTCGGCGACCCGTGCACGCACGTCCCAGCTCATGCCACCGCCGGTTTCGCCGCGCAAACCGCCGACGAATGCCATGTCGCTGATGGCGGCGCCGAATTGCGGGTTGTAACCACCCGGGAACTGCGTGTGGATCGGGTTGAGTAAATCCCATCCGCTCGGGCTGCCGTTGGTGGTTGCCGTCAGATAGTCGGCCGGAAGGCCGCCACCCGCGATAATGTCGTCGACCAGGGACTGCGGTGCCGGGTCGGGCAGGAAATCGTGGGGGCGATATCAACGATCAAAGTATTGCGGCCGTCGACCCCCGCGGCCGGGTCCAGAACCTGGCGGCGATAGAAGAAATCGGAAATCGTGTCGTTGTCCGAGAAGCTGGCGTTGCCATAGAGCTCGGTGGTGTCGTTGATGTCGAAGCCTGCGTTCAGGAAGAACTTGAGGGTCTCAACATCGGGGTCGCCCCAGCGTTGGCACAGCTCGTCCAGTGGTACCACACCCGATCCGACCTCGTCGATCACGCTCTGGCAGTCGCCGCGCGTTACACCACGCGAGGTCTTGTCCGCCGATGAGCTCTCGATCGTTGCGTTCAGAAAGCCCGAGTCACCGAGACTGAATCCACCGTTGGCTGCGAATGTCGTGCGCGTGCCGTCGCCTTCAAAATACTCGCCGGTCTGTGCCAATACGGAGAAGCCTTCGTTAACGTCTTTCAGGATCACGTTGATGACACCCGCGATAGCGTCCGAGCCGTACTGGGCCGAGGCACCATCGCGCAGAATTTCAACACGCTTGATAGCCAGTGATGGCAGCGCCGAAAAATCAACCGCCTGCGAACCCTGATTCACGGTGCCGAGCGGAGCCAGCTGCAAATTGACCAGCGGTGAGCGATGCCGGCGCGTGCCGTCCACCAGCACCAGGGTCTGGTCCGGTGACAGGTTGCGCAAGGTTACCGGCCGGATGAACGCGGTGCCGTCAGCGATCGGGAAACGTTGTGTATTGATTGATGGTGCGACTTTGGTTATGCCGTCGGTCATGTCAAACGTTGCCTGGTTGGCAAACGCATCGCCGGCCAGCACATCGATGGGCGACATTGTTTCTGTGGGCGACTGCCCCTCTCTGCGTGTACCGGTGACAACGACCTCTTCAACCGCGTCGCTACCCTCATCGGATTGTGCATGGGCTGGCATCGTGCCGGCCGCAAGCAGTGCTACCGGCACCACCGCCAACCAATGCAATTCACGACCCTTGATTCTTGTTGCAAAAATGTTGCGTTTCATAAAACCCCCTTGCGAATTGCCACGAGCGGCAAATACGCGAACGATACTAAACATAAGCAAATGGAATATAAGCTGTTGTACTATTGCCACAACAGCGCCCGAGCCCGCCAAAAAACTTTGACGCGCCGTGCCGCCTTTCGTTCCGCAGAAATGATCCGTGGCCGCAGCGGCCGTAATCGACGTAGTACACTCGTATTATTTTTCCGATTCGCTAAAAAACGCGTAATGCGTCAATATTCTCGGCGGCGAAAACCGGCACAATAATCGAGCAATAAGGGAATCCAGTAAGCATGACGATGTCACCGGTCATTTATATTCAGGGTGCGTTGGCCACAACCAGCCTGATTATCGCGATCATTTTTTTCATGGCGTGGAGGACGCTCGGTGAAAAGCCGTGGGCGTTGAACTGGTCAGTCGCGTTCGTTGCTTCAACACTTTACTGGCTGATCAACCTGGGTTCGGTCTTTTTTCCTGGTCATGCGTCCTACTGGCTGCTGGCGAACGCGTTCGGCGTGGCGACGGTGACGCTGGCATTGCGCGGCCATTGCCAGCGTACCAAATGTGAGAGGCTGCCCGACAACCTGTGGCCGTATGCAATCCTGGTCTTCGCCGGCATCCTTTGGACCACCGTCGTGCGGCCGCATGCGGGGCTCAGCGCTGCAATTCTGCCATTGGTGACGGCGATTTCCTTGTTGCTGTCCGCAGCCATGGTCATCCGTCATCGCGAGCAAACCCGGGTGGCGGAATGGGCCTCGGCGATCACAATGATCCTGTTCGCGATCGTGCAACTGCCCGCCGCTGCTTACGTTTACGGCCTTGGTCCGGACAAGGATGTCGTGACGGGCCTGATGTATTCTCATCCCAGCGTACTGCTCCTGCCGGCGGGTTTTATCGGTATGGCGATTTTTGTCATTTTCATGCTGGCATCTGACGTGTATGAGGACATGAAGGAAATTGCCGTCCGCGACCAACTCACCGGGCTGCTTAATCGCCGCGGCTTTGGCGAGCAATCGGTGGTGGCGTATGCGACTGCGCGGCGCACAGTGCAGCCGGTATCGGTGATAGCGGCTGATATCGATCATTTCAAGTCGGTCAATGACGAATTCGGGCACAACATCGGTGATAGGGCGCTTGTGCATTTTACGCAACTGCTGACCGCGGATCGTCGTGTCGAAGACATCGTCGCGCGCATTGGCGGCGAGGAATTCCTGCTGGTATTACCGGGTACCGATCTCATCGAGGCATTAGCAATCGCCGATGAGCTTCGCGAGCGTCTGGCGGCGTCGCCGATGGGTGTCGATGAACGCAAGGTCGTGATGACGTCGAGCTTTGGCGTTGCCGCGATTTCTGACAAGGACGCGAGCCTGGCGGACGTGGTTATCAAGGCAGATCGGGCTTTGTACCGATCCAAACGCGCGGGCCGCAACCGGGTCGACCTGGAATCGTCGCAAACACTGCGCAACCTTGACGGTTCGTTGGAAACTAATTAGCTTCGGGACGCATCTAAGTCCTGATAACAAAACGGGGAATCTCCAATGAGAACTCAGTCCAGGCCAGTTATGGCCGGCGTTCTTGTGCTCATTCTTGCCGCATGCGGCGCTGAAAAAGAACCGGCTGGCGTTGCCAGCGACGATCCGTTTCGCCTTTCCGCCGATGTTCGGCCCATCGCACAGACTTTGACGCTCGAGATCGACCCGGAAAAGACCGACTACTCCGGGACGACAACAATATCGCTGCAGGTCGCCAAAGAGCAGGCAAGTATTCGTTTGCACGCCAAGGATATGCAGATCACCTCGCTGAGCCTGTCGGGCAAGGACGGAGCGATAGCAGTAACGCACGAGTCCGGCGCACGGCCTGCTGACCATCGTAGCGGCGAGACCGTTTGCGCCGGGTGACTATGAGCTGCAAATTGCTTTCAGCAATAACTTTAACGAGGACGGCGTCGGCATCAATCGCACCGAGCAGGAAGGGCGGCATTATATATTCAGCCAGTTCGAAGCGATCGATGCTCGCCTGGCGTTTCCCTGTTTCGATGAACCTGGCTTCAAGTTTCCATGGCAGATGACGATGGTGGTGCCGACCGATGTCACGCCGATTACCAATACGCCGGTTGTGTCGGTGACTGAGAAGGACGGTCTGCAGACCGTGGTCTTCGATACCACCCCGGCGTTGCCTTCCTACCTGATCGCCGTTGCCGTAGGGGCGTTCGAGCTCGTGCCCATAGAAGGCATGTCGGTGCCCTGCAATGTCGTGGTGCCGAAGGGCAAGTCACATCTCGCGGCTATGGCCGTCGAAACCACGCCACCGTTGCTCGCGTTTCTCGAGGACTATTTCGGTCAGCCATACCCGTTCAAAAAACTGGACCTGATCGCAACCAACCAGTCATTTTCCGGCGCCATGGAGCACCCGGGCGTAGCGCCGAGGACCTGCCGGTACCGGTGGACACGATCGGCTCGGAAGCGATGGCAGAGACAGGCCAGACCGAGGTTGGCCACATGCTGCAAACCTTGGCGCCATCCTTCAATTTCTCGACCTCGGCCATCAGCGATGGCACGGATGCGCTGCGACCGGCGACCCTCAGAGGCTTAGGCCCGGACCAGACTCTGGTGCTGGGTGAACGGTAAGCGCCGCCACCAGGCGTCGCTGATTCATATCAACACCTCGGTCGGCCGCGGTACCGCGGGAACGGACATGAACGCGATTCCAGCGGCCTCGATCAAGCGCATTGAAGTGCTGCGCGACGGCGCAGCCGCGCAATATGGTTCCGACGCGATCGCAGGTGTTATCAATATTGTCCTCAAGGACGACGCTGAAGGCGGCAACTTCGGTATTTCGCAGGGGCAGACAGCTGAAGGCGATGGCGAGACGACCAACATCAATTTCAGCAAGGGCTTTGCGCTCGGTGACAGCGGATTCATCAACGCGAGCGTGAACTGGCGTGACCGGGATTTCACGAACCGCGCCGGACTGGTTGGCTCATGTATGTTTCCTGGCTGTACGGATAGCGACGGTGATGGCATACGTGAACCCGGCGATCCGCGCGAGGTAACGACACCGCGTGATGTGTTTCGTATCGGGGACGCGATTTTCGAGCAGTTCGCCATGACGCTGAACGCGGCACTGGAGTTTGGCGACGGTGAACTGTACGGTTTCGTTACCTATTCGAATCGGTAAAATCAGTCGGCTGCATTCTTCCGCCACAATGGCAATACCGGTGGCAACGCACCATTGGCTGATGGCGACGCCACGATTCCGCCGGGTTTCCTGCCGCTGATCAATTCGGATATCGACGATCTGTCTTACAGCGTCGGCTATCGGGCCGAGTTCAACAACGACGCAACGTTTGATATTTCGTACACGACCGGCGAGAACACGATCGAGTACGTGACCAGCAACTCGATCAATTCCTCGTTCGCCAACGCGCAGCGCTTCGCGCTGGTAAATTCGGACGATATTCGTGCAACGATTCCGCGCGAAGCGATTGCCTACGGGCTGGAACTCGAGCTTGATACGATCAACATCGATTTCACGCAGTCGTACGGGGACCTTTTCTTCGCCATGGGTGCGGAGATGCGTACCGATGAGTTCAGAATTATCGCCGGCGAAGAATACGCCTACCTGGATTACGACACCGAAGATGGCGTCCCGCTGTTTGCGGTGGATCGCGAAGCCGGCATCCAGGGCTTCCCCGGCATCGGGCCGCAGTCCGCCGTGGACCGCACGCGGGACGTGTTTTCGTTTTATGCCGACGCAGAATATGAAGTTTCCGACAGATTTATCGTCGATGGCGCAGCGCGCTATGACGACTATGACGGCTTTGGCGACACGGTCAATTTCAAGCTGGCCGGCAAGTTCGACCTGACCGATCGCGTCGCTTTACGTGGTGCCGTGAGTACCGGCTTCCGCGCGCCGTCGATGCAACAATTGTATTTCAATAACGTCAGCACCCAGTTTGTAGCGGACGTGAATGACATCGACATGGATGGCGACGTTACGGAGCTCATCCCGCAGCAGGTCGGTACGTTCCGCAACGACAGTACGCTGGCGCAGGCAATCGGCATACCACAGCTGAAAGAAGAAGATTCGACGAACTACAGTATCGGCGTTGTTGCCGATATAACCGATCGATTCGGCCTGACCGTTGATTATTATTCGATCGACATTGACGATCGCATCGTGGTCAGCAACCGGCTTGGATTCGGGCTTTCTTCGGCGCTGGATGCGGCACTGATCCAGTCTGGCGCAGGTGCCGGCCAGTTCTTCCTCAATGGGGCTGATACTGAGACCAGCGGTGTGGACATCGTCGCGACCTACAGCGGCGTCGAACTGTTGGGCGGCGAACTCGACTTTACGCTGGCTGCAAACTTCACCGAAACCGAGGTGGTGGATATCTTCACGCCGTCCGGGTCGGGGCTTGAAGCGGTAGATGTTGAGGACGTATTCAATGCGCAGGACATCTCCATCATTGAGGAGTGGCAACCGGAGGATCACATCAATCTGAACGCGCGCTACAGTCGTGATGCGCTCAGCATAAATCTCGGACTGAGTCGTTACGGCGAATACACGGTGACCGACAGTGGCAGTCAGACTTATGGTGCCGAGATGTTGACCGACCTGTATGTCTCCTATGCATTTGACAATGGCATCAGGATCAACCTGTCCGGCAACAATATTTTTGACGTCTATCCGGACAAGACCACGATCGGCCGCTCACGCAATGGCGCCATCGAAAATGGCCCTAATGGCGAGTTAATTGTTGACAGTGATGGCGTATTTGTTTATTCACGTCGTTCGGTACCGTTCTGCTTTAACGGCGCCTACTATTCGCTGGGGCTGTCCTGGGATTTCTAAGCAACAGAACGCTTTTGCAGTAACATCAGACGCGGGCTTAATGCCCGCGTCTTTTTTTGGCGAACAGGCACAAGCAAGATCAGGAGCGACAGGGTGCTGGAAAAATTTCCACGTGTATCGCTGGCTCATCTGCCGACACCGCTCGAGCACATGCCGAGGCTGAGCAAGCATCTGGGTGGCCCGCAGATCTGGGTAAAGCGCGACGATTGCACCGGGCTCGCGACCGGCGGCAACAAGACGCGCAAGCTCGAATTCTCGATGGCCGCTGCGCTGGCGGAGGGTGCTGACACCATTGTCACGGTTGGTGCCGTGCAATCGAATCACGTGCGGCAAACCGCAGCGGCGGCGTGCAAGCTCGGTCTCGCATGCGAAGTGCTGCTCGAGCACCGCGTCAAGAGACCCAGCGAGCCCTACGCCAATTCCGGCAATGTTCTGTTGGATCGGATTTTCGGCGCGAATCTTCGTGAGTATCCGGACGGCACCGATTTCGCAGCCGCTATGGATAAGGTTGCCGACGAAATCAGGGTGGCAGGCGGCAAGCCCTACCTGATTCCGGTCGGTGCTTCGAACACGGTCGGGGCGCTGGGCTACGTCAATTGCGCGATCGAATTGCTGCAACAAGCCGGTGCATCAGGTCTGGCGATCGATCACCTGGTAGCAGCAACCGGCAGTGCGGGTACGCAGGCTGGTCTCATTGTCGGGCTCCGGGCGATGCAGAGCGATATGCCGCTGCTCGGCATCGGCGTCAATATTCCGCAGGCCGCGCAGGAAGAAAAAGTCTATGCGCTGGCCACAGCAACAGCCGACTACATCGGCCGGCCGGGTATTGTCACGCGCGACGACATCATCGCGAATTGCAACTACGTCGGCAGCGGCTATGGCGCGCCGACGGAGGCGATGAACGAGGCCGTGTTACTGCTGGCACGGACCGAAGGACTGCTGTTGGACCCCGTATACAGCGGCAAAGCACTGGCCGGCATGATCGACCTGATCAGGAAAGGCGAATTCGGTGCGGCATCGAATATCGTTTTCCTGCATACGGGAGGATCAGCCGCGCTGTTCGCCTACGTCGACCAGCTCAGGACATGACGGCAGATATCCTGCTTGTGCTTGCTACGCGTCTAGGTATGATTTCGCGGCATGCAGCCCATCATCAGCGTATCGGGCCTGAATAAAGCTTACGGCGACTTTCAGGCACTCAAGAATATCGACCTCGAAATCAATCGCGGCGAAATTTTTGGTTTGCTAGGGCCGAACGGTGCCGGCAAGACGACGCTGATCAATATTATTTGCGGCATCGTCAAAAAATCCTCAGGCACGATCACTGTTGACGGCTTCGACAACGCCGAGAATTTTCGTGCGACACGCTCGCGGATCGGGCTGGTACCGCAGGAGTTGCCGACCGAAACCTTCGAAACGCCGTATGACGTCTGTCGTTTCAGCCGCGGCCTGTTCGGCAAGCGGGATAACCCGGCGCACATCGAAAAAGTGCTGCGGTCGTTGTCCTTGTGGGACAAAAAAGATAATAAAATCAGGACTTTGTCGGGCGGCATGAAGCGGCGCGTGCTGATCTGCAAGGCACTCGCGCACGAACCCGAGGTGTTATTCCTGGACGAACCTACCGCCGGTATGGACGTCGAACTGCGCCAGGACATGTGGAACGTTGTGCAGTCGCTGCGGGAATCGGGTGTCACCGTCATCCTGACGACGCACTACATCGAGGAGGCCGAGCAACTCGCCGATCGTGTGGGTGTGATCAATCACGGCGAAGTGATCCTGGTACAGGAGAAAACCCGGTTGATGAAGGAGATGGGCAAGAAGCAACTTGTGCTGCATCTATCAGATTCGATTGCGGCGCTGCCATCCAGTCTCGATGACTACCACTTGGATCTTAGCGACGATGGCCTGGAGCTGACTTATCACTATGACACCAAGCGGGACCGCACCGGGATTACGGCACTGCTGAGCGATTTGCAAGCGGTGGACATCAGGTTCAACGACCTGCACACGTCGCAAAGCTCACTGGAGGAAATCTTTGTCGGCCTGGTGAGTAAGAACACATGAATTTTCACGCAATTAGAGCGATCTACCGTACCGAGATGGCACGCATGATGCGCACTGTCGTGCAAAGCATTGTCGCGCCCGTGCTCTCGACCTCGTTGTACTTCGTGGTGTTTGGTTCTGCGATCGGCTCCAGGATTACCGAGATTGATGGCGTGGGATACGGCGCGTTCATCGTGCCGGGCCTGATCATGCTGGCAATCATGACCGAGAGTATTTCGAACTCGTCGTTCGCGATCTATTTTCCAAAGTTCACCGGCACGATATTCGAATTGTTGTCGGCGCCGGTATCGTTCGTCGAAGTCGTGATCGGCTATGTCGGTGCGGCCGCCAGCAAATCGGTGGTGATCGGCCTGATCATTCTCGCTACGGCAGGGCTCTTTGTCGATCTGCAGATTGCACACCCGTTCGTCATGCTGCTGTTCCTGGTACTGATCTCGGTATCGTTCAGTCTGTTCGGTTTCATCCTCGGCGTCTGGGCAGACGGCTGGGAAAAACTCACGATCGTGCCGGTGCTGGTGATCATGCCGTTGACGTTTCTTGGCGGTACGTTCTATTCCATCAGCATGTTGCCGCCGGCCTGGCAGACGATCAGCCTGTTAAACCCGGTTGTCTATCTCGTCAGCGGCTTTCGCTGGGCCTTTTTCGAAAACTCGGATGTGGCAGTTGCAGTGAGTTTCGCCATGGTCATGGCCTTCCTGCTCGTATGCCTGTTCGCCGTGTACTGGATTTTCAAGACCGGCTACAAAATCCGCAGCTGACTACGGCCGCGTGTACTCGTCGATGACTTTTTCAATCGCGGCGGAGCAAATGGAACAGAAATAATCGGTGCGCGTGAACATCAGGCAGTTCTGCTCGGACCGATAGTAGCCATGCGCCTCGTAGTTGGCGCCTTCAAACGCACCGACGACACTCTTGTACTCACTGTTGGCAAACAGCTTCGCCGAGTATTCCTCGGTGAAACGGAATAACTCGTTCATCTCGGATTCGGGCACGTTATCGGCCCGCATCTGCTCGCGCGTTTTTTGCACCGCCAGCGAATGCTCTTCGAACTCCTGTTTCGGCCACGGCGTCGGTAGCGGTGTGCTTGCGCCAACCAGGTGTCGCCACTTGAGGTTCTCGGGGTCCAGCAGAGCGGTGACGTTGGGTTCGTAGGGCTCAATGATGACGTCCGGGCCCGTGTACGCGACTGAGCTGGTGTAATACTCGTCGGCGAGGCCCGCAAAGTGGTGGCCAAATTCGTGCACGAACAGATAGGGTGCCCATTCGCTGTTCGCGGCCGCCGTACTGAACAGGCCGTAAATTCCGCCACCGCCATAAGTCTCGGTGTTGGTCAGGATCTCGACGAAGTCATACGGTGTCGACGACGCGATGCGCCGCCAGCCCTTGTTGTCGAAGGTCAGCACGTAGCGCTCCGAACGGAAGGAGTCATACATGGCGCCAACCGGTGAGTCGCGCCAGGTATTGGTCGAGGGGCGGGAAACGCCGGATTCTGCGGCCGGGGGAACGAGTGCCCAGACATTGAAGTCCGTCTTGCGCTCCTTGAACGGTGATGTGGCGAACAGAATTTCTGTCATTTCGTGCGCTTTCGCGATGAACGCATCGTGCTCGGCGGCCGTATAGCCGTCGCCCAGCAGCAGCAGGTCCACTTTCTGTGCCGGGCCGCCATTGTTGACGATGGCGACAACCTGATCGGCATACATCGCTTTTTCGCGATGATGCATGTAGTCGTCAGGGTCGACGGGCAGGCGCCAGACTTCGGCAAACTGGTTCGCGGCGTCGCGCTTCTTCATGACGACATGAAATGCGGCGGGGGGGCGTGGAAAACGCAGCGACTCGTGGAATGTGCGATTGATCTTCTGTGCTTCGGCAGTTGTTTCCCACTCGCCATAAATGCTGCTGAAGCTTCGCGACCATGACACTTCGCCCGACGCATCGTCCACGATCTCGAACAGGTATTTGCCACGCAGCGTCTTGTCGAGCGGCTGTTGCATATTGCCCGTCCAGAGCGGTGTTTCGATGACAACCTGATCGAGACTGAATATTTCCATTGTGTCATTGCCGCTATGGAAGTAATCGAGACGCATCGTTTGCGGCGCATCTGCGGCCGCGTCACCAACAACCGAAAGGAACGCAACCAGTGCGGCTATTGTCTGAATCTTCATTATTCTTAACTCACGTATACTGCGCAGGCATTCAATATTGCACCAAGGTGGGGGAAAACACATGCGAGCGATGATTTTTGTACTGTTGCTGCTCACGGCATGCACGGAACGTGTGGCGCAGGATGTGACGGCGGCTTTCGATCCGCTGGCCGAGCGCTATGTAAAGCTGGCGCTGGCGCTGGGTGAGCACGATGCCGATTACGTCGATGCCTATTTCGGGCCGGCCGAGTGGCGCGATGCCGCACGCGCCAACCCACAGAGCCTGGCCGACATCGCCAGCAGCGCCACGGAACTCGCGGCGGCCGTGCGCGCGATTGACGTTTCGGGCGAAGAGTATCTGCTCGTGTTGCGGCAGGACTTCATTGCCTCGCATCTCGAGTCGCTGGCGACGGTTGCGCGCATGCGTGACGGGACAAGCTTAAGTTTCGACGATGAGTCGCGGCTTATATACGGCTTCGTCGCGCCGACTTTTCCACGTGGACATTACGACGCTGCGCTGCAGGAAATCGAAGCAATCCTGCCGGGCGATGGACCCGTGCACGAACGCGTTGACACATTTCGCCAGCAATTTCTCGTGCCCGAAGAAAAGGTCGAGGCGGTAATACGCGCAGGCATCGATGAATGCCGTGCCCGTACGCTGCAGCACCTGCGACTACCCGAAGGTGAGTCGTTCCAGCTCGAGATGGTCAGCGGCAATCCGTGGAGCGCCTACAACTGGTATCAGGGCGCAGCCCAGGGATTGATCCAGGTCGAGACGAGCCGGCCATCGTACGTCTCGAGCGCCACGCGGCTGGGTTGCCACGAAGGTTATCCCGGCCATCACGCGTTCAGCAGTCTGCTTGACCAGAATTTTCTGCAGGATCGTGGCTGGGTCGAGTTCTCGGTGCTGCCGTTATTCTCGCCGCAAGGCCTGATATTCGAGGGCAGCGGCGATTTCGCAGAACGTATCGCGTTTCCCGGCAGCAGCAGGAACGATTTCCTGCGCGACAAGATATTGCCGGTCGCCGGCATCGATAACGTCGATTTCGAGACTAACGATCGCCTCAAGGCTGCGACCGACAAGATTCGATACGCCGATATCGAGGCCGCCAGGAACTATCTCGATGGCCACTGGGATCGCGAGCAAACCAAAGACTGGATTACGCACTACGCATTGGTCGCGCCGGAGCAGATCGATGCGTGGTTCCGCTTTACAGAGCGCTATCGCGCTTACAAGATCAACTACGTTCTGGGCGAGGACCTGGTTGAGGCCTATGTCAGGCGCGCCAATCCCGCTGCGGATGAGCAAGGCGACTGGGAAGCGCTGGCAACACTGTTGTCCTATCCGCCGACACCATTACTGTTTGCACCTGGCGACTGAGCCGTGACGACGACACGGCGCATATTGTTCATTGCCGCGCTGGTGATCGCCGCGGAAATGGTGTTCGGCCTGCCGTTCCACATCACGCGGTTTTTCCGGCCGACGTTTCTCGAGGTTTTCAACTTCAGCAACACCCAGCTCGGCGATGTATTCGCGGTATACGGCATTGCGGCTACGCTGTCGTTTTTCCTGGCGGCGTACTCGCGGATTACTATTCTGCGCGCAAGTTGATCACGCTCGCATTGATGGCGACGGCTGCGGGCGGCCTGTACATGGCGACCATACCAGGTGCTGCAGAGATGGCTGTGTTGTACGGTTACTTCGGCGTGACGACGATATTCCTGTCCTGGGGCGCACTGATTCGTGCCACGCGTGAATGGGGTGGCGAATCGGCGCAGGGTGTCGCCTTTGGCACGCTCGAGGCGGGCCGCGGTCTGGCAGCCGCGCTGGTTGCCGCCGGCGCGGTGGCCCTGCTTGCTTTCCTGTTACCGGTGGACGTGGTGACGACAACCGCCATCGAACGGCTTGCGGGGTTGCGGGCGGTCATCATCGTCTATACGTCGGTTACGTTCGCGGCGGGTGTGCTTGCCTGGCTTTGCATTCCGGACAGCGACGCAGCGACGTTGAGTCGTCACAACCCGTTTCTCGGCATGGCCGAAGTGGTCAAGCGCCCGCTCATCTGGGCGCAGGCGGCGATCATCGTGAGCGCTTACTGCCTGTTCAAAGCTACCGACAACTACGGCCTGTATGCGCAACAGGTGCTGGGGTTCGACGAAGTTGCAGCTGCCCGTCTTACAGCGTATGGCGCGTACCTGCGACCGCTTGCCGCGCTTGCCGCGGGCCTCATTGCGGATCGATTGACTGCTGCGCGTTCTATCGGTGGCAGCTTCGCGTTGCTGCTGGTCGTGTTTTCTCTGCTCGCGATCGTGACGCCGGACATGGTTGGCACGGCATTCATCATCGTGAACCTGGCCGTCAGCCTGTTCGCCGTGTTCGCCCTGCGCGGCATTTACTTCGCGCTGCTCGAGGAAACTCGCACACCGCGACATATCACCGGTACCGCCGTCGGTATGGTTTCCTTCATTGGTTTCACGCCGGACATATTCTTCGGCCCGGTCTCCGGTCGTATTCTGGATGCGAACCCCGGCATCGTCGGGCACCTCAACCTGTTCACGTTGCTGGCCAGTATCGCGGCTGCTGGCATATTTGTTGTCTTCTGGCTCTTGTATTTGCAACGTAAGAACCTGGGAAAATAGGCATGCAAAGTTCACGATTTATCGAACAACTCCGGCGCAACAGCGTTGCACTGATCAGTCTTGCCATCGCGATCGCGAGCCTGAGCTATAACAGCTGGCGCAACGAGCTGAGCGAAGACAACCGCACTCAGCGAACCGTGTCGATCGAGGTGCTGCGCAATCTCTCCGACCTGCAGGAACTTGTCTGGCACAACCACTACGATCGCGACACACAAGATAAGGGTAATCTTCGTAGTGGTTGGGCAATCGTGATCACCACTAGGGATATTGCGACGATACTGAATGCGCCGCTACCGGAGTCCGCGGCAATGCTCTACGACACCTGGAGCAAGAATAACGAAGAGCTGGGCAAGGATGACGCCGCGAAAGACGCGATTATTGAGGCGATAGAAAAGTGCCGCAGCAATACACTGAATTTATTGCAGGAGCTTAGGTGATGCACACAAGGATTCTAATGATATCGAGCGCCGCGTTAATGGCGGTTATTGGTCTTGCCGCCTCGTTCGCGCCGCAGGAAGTGCTGGGCCTGCACGGTACGGTGCCGGACAACGCCACGGCGCTGTTCGTACAAATGGCGGGTGCTGTGTATCTGGGCTTCGCGATGCTCAACTGGATGGCGCGCGGCATCCTGATCGGTGGCATCTATGCGCGACCGGTCGCAGCCGGTAATTTCCTGCACTTTGTCATGGTCGGGATCACCCTGATCAAGGCGGCGTCAGTGTTTCGTGCCGTGCCATTGATGATCAGCGCCGCGGTGTTCTCGGTGTTTGCGATATGGTTCGGACTGGTGATGTTCCGGCCGCCGCTGCCGCGTGACTAGGCCAGGTCGAAGAATAGCATCTCGGCGTCTTCAATCGCCCGCACGGTGAAGTTGTTCTGCCGTTGCATCGCGACGGCGTCCAGTGTCGCCGAATACAGAACGGGTCCGATTGCGGTGTCCAATGTGCGTGACTATAGTTTCACAATCAATAGCCCTGAGTTGAGCCGCGTGAGAAACCTAAGCAATAGCTTAATACTGGTCCTGGCCCTCGTGCTGAGTTCGGCCTGTTCGAAGCCGTCGGCCACTGATTCGGCGAACCCGGCCGGCGAATATCAAAAGTTGCTGCAGACGCAGCTCATCCAGGCGAAGCCCGGCGACGTCATTATGATTCCCGAGGGCGGACACCCGATCAATCGCGGATTGTCGCTGAATGTCTCGGGCGTTACGTTGCGCGGTGCCGGCATGGACAAGTCGATATTGTCATTCAAAGGTCAGCTGCAGGGCGCCGAGGGCCTGCTCGTCAATGCCAGTGATTTTACGATTGAGGATCTTGCCATCGAGGACACGGCCGGGGATGGGCTGAAGATCAACGAAGGGCGTAATATCATCATTCGCAGGGTTCGGACTGAATGGACCAATGGCCCGGACGAAAACAACGGCGCCTACGGTATCTACCCGGTGCAGATCGAGAATCTGTTGCTGGAAGAGTCGGTGGCGATCGGCGCCTCGGATGCAGGCCTGTACGTCGGGCAATCACGCAACGTCGTGGTGCGAAACAATCGCGCGGAACGCAATGTGGCCGGCATCGAGATTGAAAACACGATTAGTGCTGATGTGTACGGCAACACGGCGACGGGCAATACAGGCGGCATCCTGGTTTTCAACATGCCGGACCTGCCGCAGCCAGGGCATAGCACACGCGTTTACAAGAACATTGTCAGCGGCAACAACACCGATAACTTTGGTGCCGAGGGTACGCCGGTGGCGAGCGTGCCGGCGGGATCGGGGATCGTTATCAATTCAAACGACCTGGTAGAGATTTTCGACAATGACATCGCCGACAACGATACCGCCAATATTATTGTGAGCAGCTACTATGCGACCGGGTATCAGGGCACACGCGAACTCGCGGCGGCGTATGACCCCTACCCGGAAACGATCTACATCTACAACAATCGCTTTTCGGGTGGCGGTTCCTCGCCCGATGGCCTGGATCTCAAGGCGCTGAAGGTCGCGATGTTCGGTTTGAGTGGCCGGATCCCGGACGTGCTCTGGGATGGCTACGTCAATCCGGACAAGCTCGATGCCAATGGCAAGTTAAAGCCTGAGTTCGGCATCTGCGTCAACAATGGCGCTGCGGAGGTGCTGAACGCCGACCTGCCGAACGGCAGCGACAACATCGTTGTCGGTGACCCACAACATCGTTGCGAGCATGAAAAGCTGCCCGCCGTCGTTCTGACGCCACCGTTAGGCTGATTGTGCGCCAGGCCGCTGCATTGCTTGCAGCCAGCTTATTGCTCGGCTGCGCCCAGCCCCGGCAGGACGTGGTGGTGCACCCGGCAGAGCAGCCGCCAGCGTTGCTGAGCGAGTGGGGCGTCGTGTTGGCGACGGGCAATCGCCTGGAACTCAATGCGGGCGTGATCCCGTATGAGCTCAATGCGCCACTGTTCAGCGACTATGCGCTCAAATTGCGCGCTGTCTGGATGCCACCGGGAAGCCACGCAGAATTCGATGCGAGCCGGGAGTTTTCCTTCCCCGTTGGCACGATCATCAGCAAGACGTTCTATTATGAAAAGGCGAGTGACTGGGCGGCTGATCGGCATGCGGTCGTGATGACTGATAGACAACATGAATTGCCACCCGCCGGTTCCTTGCTGACGGATCAGTACCTGTTGCTCGAAACCCGCCTGCTGGTCCGCTACGCCGATGGCTGGCGCGCTTACCCGTATGTCTGGAATGCCGCGCAGGACGATGCAAGGCTGGAAATCGCCGGTGACGTGCATGCGCTCGAACTGGTGAGCGCGACCGACAGGCAAAGCATCAACTACGTTGTGCCGGATGCGAATCAATGCAGCAACTGCCATACACCGGATCACAGCGCCGGGGAATTGCGCCCGTTGGGGCCCAAAGCGTGGCAGATGAATCGCAGCTACGCCTGGTGGGACGATGATCTTGGCCAGCTGCAGCACTGGACCGCGGCGGGCCTGCTGCAGGGTGCGCCGGCCGATCTGTCGGCACCAGCGGTCACGGCGGAGTGGCGCGTCAAGGCTTATCTCGATGCCAACTGCGCGCATTGCCACAATCCGGTCGGTGCCGCAGATACCTCGGCATTGCACCTGAACATTGAGGCGCCCGTTGACCGACACTACGGTGTGTGCAAAACGCCGGTGGCTGTCGGTCGCGGTAGTGGCGATCGACCCTATGATATTTACCCAGGCAGGCCGGATGATTCGATACTGCTGTATCGCATGCAACACGCAGATCCCGCCATCGCGATGCCCGAGCTCGGTCGCAGCGCGATTCACACGGAAGGAGTAGCAATGGTGCGTGCGTGGATTGCGGCAATGCCGGGCGAATGTTGACGGCGCAACATTTTAGTCAATGCCGGGTCGTAGATACGGTAACCTGCAGAAAAGGATCTCAGCTGATGAAGTTTTTCGCGCACATCATTGCAACAACGCTGCTGACACTATTCGCTATGCCGCTGTTCGCGGGCGAGTTGGTGCGCGAATTC
Organism: Pseudomonadota bacterium; assembly: GCA_027618995.1. Classification (GTDB taxonomy): domain Bacteria; phylum Pseudomonadota; class Gammaproteobacteria; order Steroidobacterales; family Woeseiaceae; genus UBA1847. Next base: position 17,908 of record JAQCGO010000001.1, read on the forward strand.
AAGGGAACGGGCAATACAACGACCGTGGATTTTTCGGTCGAATCGCCGTGGATCATCGATTGGCGTCTCGACAGCGACTACGATTCGCAGATTTCGCTGGATATCGTGCTGCTTGATGCGATGACCGGCCAGTTCGTCGGCGGCATCAAGAGCGGTTCGCGTCAAAACGTAACGTATCGCAGCAATGGTTTACGGCTGCTTACCACGAGTGGCCGTTACAAATTGCGTATCAGCTCCTCACTGGCGCGCTGGACCATCAGGATCGAACAGTTAACTGAAGAAGAAGCCGAGATGTACACGCCGCGAAACGCGGATTGAACGACAGCAATCTCGGCGCAACCAGTCGGGGCGTCAGCTTCGCCGCCGTTAATGACCCTGAAACTGGGTTTGGAAAGCGACGCACGTACGCGCTGGATAGCGATCCTGATCGGTTCCGAGAGCGATGCCCAGCGCGCCATCGAAAGCACGACAGCGAGTACGCCATGAAAAAACTTTTCTCATTTGCTGCGTTGGCTTCGCTCAGCGCCTGCGCCGTCAACCCTGTGACGGGTGACCGTCAATTCATGACCGTATCACCGGGGGAAGACCTGGCGCTGGGCGCGCAGAATTACGCGCCCATGGTGCAATCACAGGGCGGTGCCTATGACGTCGACCCGGCGTTGACGGCGTACGTGCAGTCGGTCGGCCAGCGGCTTGCGGCGGTCAGCGATGTTGCGTTGCCGTATGAATTCACGGTCCTGAACAGCTCGGTGCCCAATGCCTGGGCGCTGCCCGGTGGCAAGATCGCGATCAATCGGGGTCTGCTGACCGAGATGGGCTCGGAAGCGGAGCTGGCCGCCGTGCTGGGTCATGAAATCACGCACGCGGCGGCGCGCCACTCGGCGCAGCAGATTTCGCGCGGGCAGCTACTGCAAGGGCTCGTGCTGGCCACCAGCGTTGTCACCAGCGACAGCAGCTATGGCGATCTTGCTGTTGGCGGTACCGGAGTTGCGGCGCAACTCATATCGACCAAGTATGGCCGCGAGGCCGAACTCGAGTCAGACAAGTACGGTATGCAGTACATGTCGAAGGCCGGCTACGATCCGCAAGGTGCCGTAACACTGCAGGAAACTTTTGTGCGACTGAGTGAGGGTCGAAACCAGGACTGGCTGAGTGGCTTGTTTGCGAGCCATCCGCCGTCGCAGGAGCGCGTCAATGCAAATCGCGATCGAATCCGGAACCTGCCGGCGGGTGGCACGCTCGGCGTCGAAGCCTATCGGGCCGCAATGCAGAATACGCTTGCGGCGAAATCTGCTTACGACGCTTACGACGAAGGTCGCAAGGCGCTGAGCGAGAAGAAAAACGCAGAAGCCCTTGCCCTCGCCGACAAGGCCATTGGAAGTTTTGCAGCCGAGGCGAATTTCCACGCCTTGCGCGGCGACGTGCGACTGATGAACAAGGAATACGACATGGCGGTGACCAATTACGATCGGGCCATCAGCCGCCGCGGCAATTTCTTTTACTATCCGCTGCAACGCGGTCGCGCGAACAAGGAACTCGGCAAGACCGATGCAGCGGTCGCCGATCTTGAGCGGAGCATCAGTCTGTTGCCGACGGCGCCTGCCCATTACAACCTCGGTATGATCAAAATGGAGCGCGGCCAGAACGCGGCAGCCATCGAACATTTCAGGGTGGTTGCGAAAAGTGGCGGTGACTACGGCAAGGTGGCGAGCGGCCAGTTGGCGCGTCTCGAGCTGGCCGACAATCCGGCAGGCTATGTGTCGCGCGCCTGCGGTGTGGGCAGCAAGGGACAACTGATGGTGTCGGTACGCAACGATGCGTCGATCGCCGTCACCGGCGTGCAGGTCCAGGTCAACTACACGGACAACGCTGGTCGCGCACAGCAACTGCGGCGCAATGTGGGTGGCCGGCTGGAACCGGGGCAGGTGGCGACGGCCGACACCGGGCTCGCGCCCTATGCCGGCAGCAGTTGCCCGGCGACGGTAATCAGTGCGCGGATTGCGGACTGACGCCCTGACCCTGCGATTCTTTCTGGTCCAGCAGGCGTTCCATTTCGTCCATGATTGCATTCATCTTGCGCACCATCGCCTGGTAGGGCTCGGGCTTCGTCAGATCGACGCCCGCCGCGACGAGTAGGGCGTACGGGTAGTCCGAACCACCCGCCTTCAGCAGATTCTTGTAGTTCTCGACACCGGCCGCACCTTCATTGGTAATTTTGTCGTACAACGCCGTACCCGCGATCTGCGAGGTCGCGTACTGAAACACGTACATGTTGCGGTAGAAGTGATTGATGAACATCCACTCGTTGTTGTACAGGTCGTCAACCACGACGACGCCGTCGTCGTGACCGTGGTAGCGGCGCTGGATTTCACCGTAAATCTTCGAAATACCTTCGCCGGACAAGGCTTCGCCGCGCTCCGCTGCTTCATAAAGTGCAAGTTCGAATTCGGCAAACATCGTCTGGCGGAAAAATGTGCCACGCATGCCCTCGAGCCCCTCACCGAGGTAGAACAACTGTTCGTCAATCGACTCCGCATGCTGCGCCATGTAATCCTGCAAAATCAGTTCGAGCGAGGTCGACGGAATTTCAGCGATGAAGATTGCATAGTCGGAAGTCTCATAGGGCTGTGCCTGTTTGGCATACAGTGTATGTATGGCATGGCCCCACTCATGTGCCAAAGTCGTTAGCCCATCGTAGTTGTCGCTATGATTCAGCAACAGGTAGGGATGCACATCGTAGACGCCCCACTGGTACGCACCGGAACGTTTGCCCTGCTGTGGATACACGTGCGTCCAGCGCTGCTCCATGCCAGCTTTCTGCATCGCGACCCAGTCCGCACCGAGCACGCCCATTGCATCGAGCGTGATCGCTTTGCTGGTCTCGTAGTCAAATGTCTTGTCCAGTGACACCAGCGGTGGGTATATGTCGTAGTAGTGCATCTGTTCCAGACCAAGAATACGCTCCCGTAGCTTGAAGTAGCGGTGCAGCGTTGGCAGTGCCTTGTTAACTTCGGCCACCAGCGTGTGATAAACGGCCGGCGGCAGGTTGTCTTGATCCAGTTCGCGTTGCAGCACGCTGTCATAGTTTCTGGCCTTGGCGAGCGCAACCTGGGTCTGGATATGCGAGTTCAGCACCATGCCGGTGGCGCTGCGATACTCGCCCCACTTGCCCCAGAAGGTATCGAATACAAGCTTGCGGTCGGCACGATTTTCACTGGCGCGGGCGTAGCTGTAGCCCTGCGAGTCGACGCGCACTTCCTCGCCATTGGCGAGCGTGATCGTGGGCCACGGAATGTCAGAGTTCGCGAGCAGCTCATAGGTTGTGGACGGTGCGCCGAACGACTGCGAAAAATACGATAGTGTTTGCTCGGCCTCCTCGCCTAATGTGTGCGCCGCGTTGCGCAGGCTGTCGTCAAGCTGGAATGTGAACGGGGCGAGCCGCTCATCGTCGGCTATATACGATTCGATAACCTCACGCCCGACGGCAATCAATTCCGGTTGCACCCAGGCGGTGGATTCGCCGAGGCTCGAATAGAGCATCGAGGCGAGTTGGCGGTGCTCCAGAGTTTCGGTTACTCGCTGGTCCTCGTCGAAGTTGAGTCCCGCATACACAAGTACCCGACCTGCTTTTCGTTCCGTATCCGAGATCAGCTGCAGGGTCTGATACAGGTCGTTGGCACTCTTTCCCAGGGTGCCACGGCGTTGCTCGATTTTTTCGAAGTTCGCGGCGACTTCCTCGCGTGCCTTGTCCCAGGCCTCGATCGATGGATACATGTCGCTGAGGTCCCAGGTGTGGCTGGGGTCAACGGTAACTTCTTCTGCGGCGACAACGGTGTGCGCGGCAAGCAAGGCGATAAAAGCAGTGAGCAGGAGCTGGCGGTAGCGCATCTGAAGATCCCCGAATGATTTCGGGGATTAGACCGCGAGCGGCCGGTCAGTTCCCTTGTACATGCCGGATCCAGGACTCGATGTTTGCACCCAGCATCGGCAGTGTCACGCCACCGTGCTCGAGCAGGCGATCGTGAAACTCACGGATATCGAAGCGCTCGCCCAGCACGTCTTCGGCGTGTTGCCGCAGGCGCTGAATTTCGAGGCTGCCGATCAGGTACGAGGTCGCCTGTCCGGGTACCGCCGAGTAGCGATCCACTTCGCTGTTGATACTGATCGGACTTTCGGCCGTGTGATCCAGCATGTACTTGATCGCATCGTCACGTGACCAGCCCATCACATGCATGCCCGGATCGACCACCAGCCGCGCGGCCCGATACGCTTCGTTGGACAACATGCCAAGCCGCGCAACTTCGCTGGAATACAGCCCCATCTCGTCGGCGAGCTTTTCCGTATAGAGGGCCCAGCCTTCAGCCGAGCCGGACACAAACATATAGCGCAGAATCGGGTGCGCCGATTGATTCGCCAACGCGACCGCGCTTTGCAGATGATGTCCCGGATAACTCTCGTGAAAAGCGGTCGATTCCTGGCCCGCCTTGCTGATGCTGGTCGGATTGTAGGTGCCGACCAGGTAGGTGGCGGGTCGACTGCCATCCGCCGCCGCCGATGAGAACCAGCCACCACCCGAATTCTTCTCATACGCCGGAAACGGTGTGACCAACAACTCTACGTCAGGAACATTGCCAAACCAGTCGCCGACAGCGGCTTTGCCGCGCGCGATCGCCGCATTGACGTAGTCGAGCATGGCTTGTTCGTCGCTGAACGTATATTGCGGGTTCGTACGCAGCTCCTCGAGTAGCGCCGGGACGTCATCGATGCCAAACGATGTTTTGGCAATATCGAGCATCGCGCCCTGGATGCGTGCCATTTCGGACAAGCCTTTGCGATGAATATCTTCGGCATCCATCGAGATCGACGACCAGTAGCGAACTGAGGCGGCATAACAGGCAGCACCATCGGGATTTGCGCTGACGCCGGGCGAGTCGTGGCCCTGGTAGTCGTTGGCGAGGAAGTCGCGGTAAGCGAGCATCGCATCACGCATATCCGACTGCAGAATCGCTTTGTAGGCCGCGATGAAATCGGCGTCCGTGGAGCGTGCGGCGGGGCTGTACAGCGGCGAATCTTCTGCCGGCGTTTCCAGCAAGGCGGTTACCTGCTCGATGACCCTGACGACATTGTTCTGGCCGGCCGTATAGCCCAGGTCCTGGCCGCGTCGCAAGTTACTGATTTCATTTCGAATATAACGCGCCGCGTCAGTCAGGCGAGCACGGCCGCTCGTTCAGCCGCGGTGTCGACAGGCTGCACGGCCAGCGTTGAGGAAAACATGAATTGCCAGCCGGTCCATTCGGGACTGATGTTCCAGAGCTCGGTCTTGCAAATGCGCCGATCGACAATGGCCTGCATTTTCTCGCGTGCAAAGACATAGGTCAGCGCGGCGTTCGTATCAGTGACCTGGGTCAGGTCCATGCCATCCAGCGTCGCCAGCCAGCTGTCGACCCTGGCATCCCAGGCAAGCAGTGCCTGCTCACTTTGACCACCAAAGCGGTCTTGCGGCGCGTCGAGATAGCCAATCTCGTACACCTCTTCGGGATACTGAGCGTAGTAGCCATCGACAAAATCCGTCGCAACCTGGTTGATTAGCGTCGCAGTATCGATGTCGGCGGGTTTGCTACAAGCACAGAGCACAAGCGCTAGAATGGAAATCGAAATTCTGTTTCTGGACACATCCGGCTCCAATTCATCTGGGTTCGTGCATCTGAGCATATTCAGCAGCACGAATACAGTCAGCAAGGGTCGAAGCAGCAGGGAGGTTTTTTTGCAAAGAACCATAGTCATCATCGCTGTCAGTCTCGCAGCCATCGTTGCTTCCGCTGCGTTCGTGTTGCGCACGGTCGACTCGGGTTCAGTCGAGTTGCCCGCCAATTCAGGGCCAGCCGACGAGCGCCTGCGGGCACTCGAATTCGCCGTTGCCGAAAAACGCGCGGCTCGCCAGATGCTGGAGGAGCAGCTGCTGCTGTTGTTCGAGGAAATCGATCGGCTCGAAGCAGGGAGCGAGCTGCGTGACGAAAACAGGACCGTTCCGGTCGAGGCGTCGGCCGACGCGGAGGTCCGTAATTTCCAATTCCGCGGCGCGATTGAACCGCGCAGGCTAGAGGGCAATTTGCTCGAGGCAGGCCTTAGCCAGGACCGCGTGGACTGGATAGTTCGGCGCGAGGAAGAGCTGCGCTTCGCCGCCTTGCAGGCAAACTACGAAGCGCGCAATTTCGGCGGGGCGGTAGACCCGTTCGATCCGCGAATGAATCCCGACGCTGCGCTGCGAGCCGAGCTTGGCGATGCGGAATATGAAAAGTATCTGCAAGCCTCGGGTCGACCCACGTCGGTACCGGTTGCGAACGTGCTGGCGTCCTCGCCGGCCGCCAGCGCCGGTCTGCAGCCGGGCGACGAGATCGTTGGCTATGACGGACATCGCGTGTTCAATGGTGGCGACCTGGTACAGCAAACCATGGCCGGCGGCACGGGCACCGTGGTCGTCGATGTGCTGCGAGGCGGCGCGCCCATGCAGGTCGTGGTTCCGCGTGGACCCATCGGCGTCGAAATCGGCCGATTCAGTCGTCGCTGATGCTGCGATGACGGTACAATCGGCTCGCTCGTAACAAACACCAGTCTGGGAGTGCCTGTGGGTATCCTGCGATACACAATTCCAAACAGTTTCACTGCATTAAGCCTGCTGCTCGGGCTCGCGTCGGTCGCCACTACGCAGGTCGGCGATCTCGAATTCGCCGCGTGGATGATCGTCTGGTGCGGGCTGCTGGACACGATGGATGGCGTTGCAGCACGCGTGCTGAACGCGACCTCGAGTTTTGGTGCGGAGTTCGACTCGATGGCTGACTTGGTCGCATTCGGCGTCGCACCGGCGATGCTCGTGTTCAATCTTGGCCTGCAATACGGCGACGTGGAGCTCGAGACCGGCCAATTCTGGGTGCTGCTGTCCGCCTGTGGCGTGTTCGTTCTGGCCGGCGCCATGCGTCTGGCGCGATTCAACCTGAGCTCCGATGTGCCGCACGGCGGCTGGTTTACCGGCATTCCTATTACGGCGGCGGGCGGTGGCCTGATTTCATCGATGGTGATCGTGATGATCTGGCACGACGACATATCGACGGCATTGCCATTGCATTTGTACCTGCCCGTGCTGATGTTTATCCTCGGCATCCTTATGGTGTCGAGAATTCGTTTCCCCAAGGCGACCTTGCGCAAAAGCAAAATCATTAACGCTTTCCAGATCGTCAATATCGCGCTGATTTTTTACTGCGGCATCTTCCGCGTCTATCCTGAGTACCTGTTTGGCATTGGCATCTTCCTGCTGGTCGCTGGCACCATTGCAGGACGTATTACGCGCGACCGTCCGATATAAAAACGAGAAAGCCTATGCGACATCGACACCTGCCAATAGCCGTGGCAGCAACTCTGTTGGCCCTGGTGGCCTGTGATACGCAGCCGGACGCCGGCGATGCTGCGGAAGACTTTTCGGTATATGAAGCCTACGCCGGATTCGTCGATCTGTGCTGGGACGAGAATGGCGGGCGGCTGCTGATTCGCATCGAAGATATGGGCGCACAGTTTTTGTACCAGCCATCTTTGCCGCGCGGCGTTGGTTCGAATGATCTCGGCCTGGACCGCGGGCAACTGGGTGCGACGAAGCTGGTTTCTTTTGAGCGCAGCGGGCCCAAGGTGCTGCTGGTGCAACACAATCTTGGCTATCGTGCGCGCAGTGCTGATGCGAGCGAGCGCCAGGCGGTCACGGAATCTTTCGCGACCTCCGTGATCTGGGGCTTCGAGGTGCTCGGCGAAGATGCTGGTGCAATCGTCATCGATGGCACGGGTTTTTTCCTGCGCGATGCACACGGTGTTGCGAAAAGGCTGGAAGAGAGCGAGGAAGGGACTTTCGCCGTCGACGCGACGCGCTCGGCGATTTACCGGCCGCGCACCAAAGCGTTTCCGGACAACACGGAAGTAGAGGCAATCGTCACCTTTGCCGGGCAGGCAACAGGCGAGCACTTGCCGACCGTGTCGCCGGATGCCGATGTCGTCACTGTGCACATGCACCATTCCTTTATTCGCCTGCCGGACGAGGGTTATGAACCGATCGCTTATGACCCGCGGGCGGGTGTCATAGGCTTCAGTTATGACGGCAGCGGCTTTGCGGACTACACCAGCGAAATCGGTGATCCCTTGTACGTCAACTTCGGACGGCGTCACCGTCTGGAAAAAATCGATCCGACAGCCGAGGTCAGCGCTGCGGTGGAGCCGATCGTTTACTACCTGGACCCGGGCGCACCCGAGCCGGTGCGCTCGGCCTTGCTCGATGGCGCACGCTGGTGGAACCAGGCATTCGAAGCGGCGGGCTACAAGGATGCGTTCCAGGTGCAGATGCTACCCGCTGATGCTGATCCGATGGACGTACGCTACAACGTCATTCAGTGGGTACACCGTTCGACGCGCGGCTGGTCGTATGGTGGCTCGGTGGTCGATCCACGCACGGGCGAGATCATCAAAGGTCATGTCTCGCTGGGTTCCTTGCGCGTGCGCCAGGACTACCTGATTGTCGAAGGCCTGCTCGCGCCGTACCGCGATGAATCGGTACCTGACACCATGCTTGAGGTATCGCTGGCACGCATTCGCCAGCTTTCGGCCCACGAGGTGGGCCACACGATCGGTTTCGAGCATAATTTCGCGGCCAGTACGCAGGATCGCGCATCGGTAATGGACTATCCCTTCCCGCTGGTGAGCTTCGCGGCTGACGGCACACTCGATTTCTCGAAGGCCTATGACGACGCGATCGGTGCCTGGGATAAGCGCACGGTGTTGTACACATATCAGGATTTTGCCGATGAAGTTGATGCCGATGCGGCACGAAGCGGCATCCTGGAAGAAACGATAAAGCTCGGTTACAAATATCTGAACGACAACGACTCGCGCGCGCTGTCATCAGCGCACCCGGATGGCAATCTGTGGGACAACGGCGCCGATGCGATCGCAGAGTTGCAGCATTTGCTGAAAGTTCGTGCTCACGCGCTCGCGGCGATGTCGGAATACAGCATTCGCACCGGTCGGCCACTGGCGACCATCGAAGAGGTTCTGGTGCCCGTCTACCTGCTGCATCGCTTCCAGATTGAAGCGGTCGGCAAGCTGATTGGCGGCGCGTATTACGACTATGCCTTGCGCGGTGACGGCCAGAAAAGTATGACTATGGTTGCCGGTGACAGGCAGCGTGCGGCGATCGCTGCGCTGATCGATACGCTGGATCCAGCCGTGCTGCGCCTGCCTGATACATTGCAGGCCGGCATACCGCCGCGACCACCGGGCTTTCCGAAATCGCGTGAGTCGTTCAGCGGCAACACCGGTGTGATGTTCGACCCGCTCGCGCCAGCTGCCAGCGCCATCAGCCTCACGCTCGACGTGCTGCTCGACCAGGTTCGTGCGGCACGCTTGGCACGCGGCGGCGCGCCGGATTTTGCCGAGGTCACGGATCGCCTGCTCGCGCTGGCGTGGTTCGACGACAACGGTGATGCAGAAATCCAGGCACTGACTGCGGACATTGTGCTCACACGTCTGCTGCATCTGTCTGTTGCTACGACTGCTGATGCGAGCGTGCGCGCGGGCGCGCTGGCTGCGGTGAACAAGGTGGACGCCTGGCTGGCTGACCAGGTTGCCGCGGTTACGCAGGCGCGCCCGCATTACGCTATGGCGCGACTGCAGATAGAACGGATGCGGGCCGATCCCGCCAGTGTTGCAACGCTGCCGCTCGTGTCGGCGCCGCCAGGTTCACCCATAGGGTCATCAAGATGAATGCCATTATTGTCGTTGCCCTGGTTTATCTCGCCTTGCTCGCGGCGTTCGCTATTTGGAGCCGCAGCGCGACGCACTCGCTTGTCGGCTACTACCTCGGCGGCAGGAAAATGCCCTACTGGGTGGTCGCGTTCAGTACCAATGCGACGGGTGAAAGTGGCTGGCTGCTGCTCGGACTGACGGGCATGGGTTACGCGGTTGGTGCCAAGGCCTACTGGGTCGTGGTTGGCGAAGTGACCGGCGTGGCCCTGGCCTGGTTTTATGTGTCACGACGTCTGAAACAATTCAGCGATGATACGAATTCGATTACGGTGCCGGATTTGCTCACGGCGCGCTTCAAGGATCACTGGCACCTGATTCGCGGCATCGCGGTCTTCATCATCCTGACCATGGTGACGGCTTACATTGCCGCGCAAATGGTCGCGACGGGCAAGGCGGTCGAGAGTTTTACCGATTTCAGCTACGAGTTGGGTATCTACGTAGGTGCAGCGGTTATTACCGGCTACACGCTCGTCGGCGGCTACAAGGCGGTGGCCTATACCGATGTGTTACAGGGCGTACTGATGCTGGCCGGGCTGATCCTGGTCCCCGTCGTCGCAATCTACGCCGGCGGCGGCTGGGGTGCTGTCAGCGCGAACATTGCGGCCCAGGACCCGGCCTTGCTCGACCTTTTCTCGTTCACGGGCGACGGGCTTGCGGGCTGGGTCGGCGTGCTGAGCTTCCTGGCGATTGGGCTGCCGTTCATCGGTGTGCCGCAACTGCTGGCGCGCTACATGTCGGCGCGCGACGATGATGAACTGAAAAAAGCGCGCTGGGTATCGATTTTCGTCATGGCCAGTTTTGGTCTCGGCGCAGTGACTGCCGGCATCGCTGGACGCGCCCTGTTTCCGGGGCTCGAAGGTTCGGAAACCGAAACCATATACCCGCTATTGTCGACGGAGCTTTTTCCACCGCTCATCACGGGTTTGCTACTGCTGATTGTTTTGTCAGCCATCATGTCGACGGCCGATTCATTGCTGTTGCTTGCCTCGTCAGCCGTCGTGCGCGACACGGTGCAGTGCATCCTTGGCAGCCGTAAAAGCGATGAGAGGCTTGCGATCTACGGCAAGATCGCAACGCTGGTCATCGGTGTGCTCGGTGTCTGGCTTGCTTTCAAGGTCGAGGCATTGATCTTCTGGTTCGTGTTATTTGCCTGGTCCGGGCTGGGCTCGGCTTTCGGGCCCGTGGTGCTGTGTTTGCTGTATGACAAGAAAACGACCGGTCCCGGCGTAGCCGCGGGCATGCTGGGGGGGTTCCTGACCAGTGTCGTCTGGGTGGTTTGGCTGAAGCCCTACACGTACGACCTGTATGAGGCATTGCCGGGATTTGTCGTCGGCGTCATCGTAACTTTGCTGGTCAGTCGCCTGACTTGGAAGGGTGTGCCCACCCATGCCTGACAAACTCGATATCACGCGCCGCGATTTCCTCAACGGCGTGGCCTTAAGCCTCGCAGCCGGCACCACGCTGTCACCGCTTGAAATCCTGGCGGCCACCAACAGCCGCTACTACCCACCGGCGCTAACCGGCATGCGCGGCAGCCACGCGGGTTCGTTCGAAGTGATGCACTCGCTGGCAATGCAGGGTGCGAAATTCCTGAGGCCTGAGAAGCGTCGTGATTCGATCTACGACCTCGTCGTCGTTGGCGGCGGCATCTCGGGTCTCGCGGCGGCGAAACTGTTTCGCGACCAGGCGGGCGATGGCAAGCGTGTATTGGTGCTCGACAATCATGACGACTTCGGCGGGCACGCGAAACGGAACGAATTTGTCATTGACGGTCGCACCCTGCTTTGTCATGGCGGCAGCCAGTCGCTCGAATCGCCGGGCCGCTACTCGGCACAAAGCAAACAGCTGTTGCAGGATCTGGGCGTCGAGCCGCAGCGTTTCTACGACTACTATGATTTGAAGTTTCGTGACAGGCACGACCTGCGCTCCGCGATTTATTTTTCGGCTAAGGATTACGGCAGAGATCTCACGCTGCCGAACCTCGTCGATAGCGCGCCGGAGGAACAGGGCATTGAGGACGTGGAATCCGTCGTCGCTGCTTACCCGATCAGCGCGGAATCACGTGCCGCGTTAATAAGTCTGCTTCGCAATAATACCGACTACCTGGCGCCGCTGACGCAGGCGCAAAAAACCGAGCGCTTGCGTGGTATCAGCTACGTGGAGTTTCTGCGCGCGCACGTGGGCGTGACCGACGAAGTCGTGACGATCATGCGCGACTCCAAGAAAGGCTACTGGGGGTTTGGCTGGGATGCGCTGTCCGCGCTTGAGGCGGTGCGGATGGAAATGCTCGGCACTTACGGCCTGCGTCTTGATATTAACGCGCGCCGCGGCGGGGCCGAGGAAGAGCCGTACATTTTTCATTTTCCGGATGGCAATGCGAGTGTCGCGCGCCTGCTTGTGCGCGACCTCGTTCCGGGATCTGCGCCGGGCTCGACCATGGACGACATTGTTCTGGCGCAACTGGATTATTCGCTGCTCGATAGGCCGGGCAACGAGGTTCGAATTCGGCTGAATGCCACGGCCGTTGATGTGGCGCATACGGCTGATCAAAAGCATGTTGACGTCTTGTATGTGCGCGACGGCGCGGTCGAACAGGTTCGCGGCCGGCACGTGATCCTGGCCTGTTACAACATGGTGATTCCGCATATCTGTGCCGAGCTTCCAGCAGAACAGCGCAAGGCCATTAGCTACCCGGAAAAAACGCCGCTCGCGTACATCAGTATTGCGATTCGCAACTGGCGGGCATTCAAGAATCTCGGCGTCGGCCAGATCTATCAGCCGAATGCCGAGTTCATGTATTCATTCGGCCTCGACTTCCCGGTCAGTATGGGTGGCTACCAGTATGCGTCATCGCCGGACGAACCGACGGTCTTGCACGGCACCTTCGCGCCGACGTTGCCGGGACAGGGACTGAACCAGAAGCAACAACATCGTGCGGGCAGGTCGCGCATGTTGCAGATGAGCTTCGACGACTTCGAGCAGGGCATCATCGCGCAGCTTGATGGCGCGCTCGGTGGTGGCGGCTTCGATAGCTCGCGCGATATTGCGGCGATCACAGTCAATCGCTGGCCGCACGGTTATGCTTACGAGTACAACGATCTTTACGACCCGCCCGAATACAGCCCGCAAAACGGGCCGCATATCGCCGCGCGGGCGCAGATCGGCCGCATCTCGATCGCGAACTCGGATTCGAGCGCCTATGCCTTCGTCGACGCTGCCATCGACGCCGCCGCGCGGGCCGTCGCCGAACAACTCTAGAAAGACGTCAGACCCTTGGTCTGGTAAAGGGCCTGACCCCGATGTAACCAATCGGGGTGGCCGGCACTATAAACAGGTATCTGAGCTACTTTCCGGGACGCAACCATGGTTTTACGACGCTTCTTTACGATTCTCATCCTCGCCGCTTTGCCGAGCACGCTGCTGGCGGAACTCGCCAATGGCGATCTGCCGGCAGCACGCTGGTACGCCCATGTCGACCTGGTCAGCATGCGTAAGGGCGAGGCGGGCAAGCAACTTTACGCCTGGCTCGATCGCGAGGTGTTCGATGACCTGCGCGAGGAGATTGGGTTCGACGCAGCCAAGGAGGCCGACTCTGTGACCGCCATCGCGAGTCCCGATGGCGGCATCATGATCGTGGTCGACGGCCACTTCAGCCAGATGACGACCGACCGGATTGTCGCGCTGGCCGCGCTGTCCAGCGATTTCGAGACGCTGAACATTGAGAGCAAGCCGTACTTTTTTGTCGGCGACGATGAGCACGACTCCGAGGGGGCCAGCGGCCCAGAGACGAACTCCCTGGACGAGGGCGCCTATGTGAGCGTCGCGCTCAAGAACAAGCTGCTGATTGCTCAATCCGAGCAGCAGATGCAACAGCTGCTGAAGAACAAAGGCAGGATTCCGGGAGATTACGGCAGCAGCAGTAAGCTGCTGGTACTCAGTGCCCAGCAGAATCTCGTGCAGGCGGGCACGGATACGGCAGGCTTTGGCGAAGACCTGGGATGGGACTCGAGTGTGTTGCAGAATACCAGGCAGGCCGCACTGCTGGTTGCCGAGGCGGCCGGCAAGATTGCTATTGAAGGGCAGTTGATTGCGACCGATGCCAATGTCGCCAATTCCCTGGCCAGCATAGTGCGGGGGCTGATCAGCCTGCAGGTATTCAATGACGAGCTCGACCCCGCGCTGTCGGACCTCCTGAAAAATACGAATGTGAGTGTCAGTGACGTGACGCTGACTGTGAATCTGGTCCTGGATCCGGCTACCGTGCTCAGCGTCATCGACTAGCGGTTGCCCGGGGAGCGAGCGTGAACAGCGAGATGGCGTTGATTGCGGCGGCCAAGCGTGGCTCGGTTCTTGCGTTCACCGAGCTGGTCGCCAGGTATCGCATCGGTTTGTTGCGCTTCCTCGTCACCCGAACCGCCAGCTTCGCCGATGCGGAGGACGCATTGCAGGATACCTTGATCAACGCGTTTCGTTACATCAAGAGTTACGACGCAAGGTGGCGATTCAGTACCTGGCTGTACCGCATCGCCATCAACAATGCTGCCGGCATACGGGTCGCAGATACCGAAGCTCTCGGCGACCTTTGCGACGAGGAGAGCGATCCGCTTGAGCAATGTATCGCCGCGTCGGAACGAGAAAACCTCTGGATCAGTGCCAGGAGGGTGCTAAGCGACGAAGTCTATACCGCCATGTGGTTGCGCTACGCCGAAGACATGTCGGTCAACGACATCGCGGCCGTACTGGGACGATCCGTCTCCTGGACCAAGGTAAACCTGTTACGTGCCCGGCAGCAACTTGACGCTGCGATAGCCGGTACGAAGAATGCTGAAGTGAGCAAAGCCTATGGATAAGTTAGCCAAGCAGTTGCGCGACGATGCGCAACGCATTGAGGTCGAGGTATCGCCGGAACTCGATGCACGAATTCGCGCATCGCTGGCTGGTTTACGACAGGAGACTGGCCGGCCGCCGAGAGAAAGAATAAAGACGGCGTCCTACTGGTGGGCCAGCAGTCTTACCGGGATAGCGGCGACCGTCGCAATCATCAGTGTGATCAATCTCAATAAAGTTGACCCCGAATCGGCCATCACCGAACCGGCGCCGCAACAGTTCACGATGCCGCAATTTACCTGGAAGCCGAAGCCTGCGGTACTGACCGAAACGCTGGAGCAGGAGCTTGACGCTATTCAGTCGGACCTGAAAAAGGCAGAGCAAGTCATCAGGGACGATTTCGACAAAATCGGTATATAAAGAGCTGCCTTTCGAAAAGAGCTCCGCCCCCTTGGAACAACCGATACGCGGTGGATTTCGAGCCCTGATTCCACTATCCTCGAGCCCGGATATATTATGCGAGCACAGGCAGGGACCATTCGGCTGTCCCCGCAATAAATCGCATTGATCAATAAAAGGATGCACTAGGTATGGCTTTCGCTGTTGTCTTGATCCTGCTCGTCGTCGGCTCCATCCTTTTTCATCTGCTCAGCCCCTGGACTTTCACGCCACTGGCATCCAATTGGTCAATGGTGGACGTGACGGTCGACATTACCCTGTATGTCACCGGGCTTGTGTTTGTTGCCGTCAATCTTTTCATGGCGTACTGCGTCATTCGGTTTCGCTACAAGAAGGGAGCGCGGGCGACTTATGAGCCGGAAAACAAGAAACTTGAGGGCTGGCTGACGCTCTGGACCTCGGTCGGCGTCGTTGCGATGCTGACACCGGGCCTGTTCGTCTGGGCGCAGTTTGTCGACGTGCCCGAAGAAGCCCATGTCGTTGAGGCCGTTGGCCAGCAGTGGCACTGGACCTTCCGCTACCCAGGTGCCGACGGCAAATTCGGCGAAGTCGATGCCGAGCGCATCACGTCGGATAATCCATTCGGCATGGATCCGGATGATCCGAACGGGCAGGACGACGTGCTCGTCTATAGCCCCGAGGCACATATTCCGCTCGGTAAGCCGGTGAAGTTCCTGTTGCGCTCGAAAGACGTGCTGCATGATTTTGCCGTTGCCGAGTTCCGCGTAAAGATGGATCTCGTGCCGGGCATGGATACTTTTCTCTGGCTGACGCCAACCGTAGCCGGTCGTTTTGAGATTCTTTGCGAGGAGCTTTGTGGAATTGCGCACCACACCATGCGCGGCGCCGTCATTGTCGAAGAAACGGCTGACTACGATGCCTGGCTTGCAAAACAGAACACCTGGGCGATGAACAGCACGATGGTCGCGGGCAACGCGGCCGTCGGTGGGGCCCAATACGCCGTCTGCGCGGCCTGTCACGGGCAACAGGGCGAGGGCCTGCAGGCGTTGAACGCGCCGAAGCTGGCTGGCCAGAGTGCCTGGTACCTGAAGCGGCAGCTGCAAAACTACAAGAGCGGCGCACGCGGCGCCCACCAGGACGATCTGTACGGAAAACAGATGGCGCCGATGGCCGCGATGCTCGCGAATGAAGCAGCAATCGACAACGTCATCGCACACATCCAGACGCTGGCCGACGAGGCGCCGGCCACGACGGTCGAGGGCAATGTCGCGAACGGCGCGAAAGAATATGCGATCTGCGCGTATTGCCATGGCAAGGACGGTCTGGGCAACCAGGCGTTGAACGCGCCACGCATGGCGGGCATGACCGACTGGTATCTGAAGCGCCAGCTGGAGAATTTCCAGCAAGACATACGCGGACAACATCCGACCGATTTCTACGGATTTCAGATGGGCCTGATGGCAAGAACCCTTTACGGCGAGCAGGAAATAGATGACCTGATCGCCTACCTCAACACGCTATAAGGAAGGACAAGCGGATGGGATACGTTGCAATAGCCGATCGCGATCACGACATTGAGCATCACGATCCGCAAACTTTCATAACGAAATACATCTGGAGCCAGGACCACAAGGTCATCGCCATTCAGTATGGCGCCACCGCGATTTTTGTCGGCCTGATCGCGCTCGGCCTGTCAGCGATGATGCGTCTGCAGCTCGGTTTTCCCGATACCTTCTCCTTCATCACTCCTGAGAACTATTATCAGTTCATCACCATGCACGGCATGATCATGGTGATCTACCTGCTGACGGCACTGTTCCTGGGCGGTTTCGGTAATTACCTGATTCCGCTCATGGTCGGTTCGCGTGACATGGTATTCCCGTACATGAACATGCTCAGCTACTGGGTGTACCTGCTGTCGGTCATCATCCTGATTGCGAGCTTCTTCGTGCCGGGCGGCGCGACGGGCGCCGGCTGGACGTTATATCCGCCGCAGGCGATCATGCAGGGCACACCGGGCACCGAATGGGGCATCGTCCTGATGCTTGCATCTCTGGCTGTGTTCATCGTCGCGTTCACGATGGGTGGTCTGAATTACGTCACGACGGTGCTGCAGGCACGCTGCCGCGGCATGACCCTGATGCGTATGCCGCTTTCGGTCTGGGGCATTTTCATGGCAACGGTGCTGGGCCTGCTGGCATTCCCCGCACTGCTCGTCAGCGCGATCATGATGCTGCTCGACAAAGGCATACACACAAGCTTTTTCATGCCGGCAATCAGCTCGATGGGTGCGGACCCGGGTTACACGGGCGGCAGCCCGATCCTGTTCCAGCACTTGTTCTGGTTCTTCGGCCATCCCGAGGTGTACATCGTCGCGTTGCCCGCATTCGGCATCGTTTCGGATCTCCTGAGCACGCATGCACGCAAGAACATCTTCGGTTACCGCATGATGGTCTGGGCCATCATCGCGATCGGCGGCCTGAGCTTCGTCGTCTGGGCGCATCACATGTATGTCAGTGGCATGAATCCGTACTTCGGTTTCTTCTTCGCCACCACAACGCTCATCATCGCGGTGCCAACCGCGCTCAAGGTGTACAACTGGGTGTTGACGCTATGGGAGGGCAATATTCATTTACGCGTGCCCATGCTGTTCGCGATCGGTTTCATCTTTACATTTATTCATGGCGGTCTGACCGGCCTGTTCCTCGGTAATGTCACGATCGACCTGCCGTTGTCCGATACTTACTTCGTCGTCGCGCACTTCCACATGGTGATGGGTGTGTCGCCGATTCTCGTGGTGTTCGGTGCGATCTATCACTGGTGGCCGAAAATCACGGGCAAGATGTACCACGAGACGCTCGGCCGCTGGCATTTCTGGATGACCTTCCTCGGTACCTACGCAATTTACCTGCCGATGCATTACCTGGGCTTTGCGGGCGTACCGCGGCGTTACTTCGCCATGGGCAACACGGATTTCCTGCCGGACTCGGCGCAGGACCTGAATGCTGCGATCACGATATCGGCGCTGTTTGTTGCAGCAACCCAGATCCTGTTTTTTATCAACATGATCTGGAGCCTGACCAAGGGTCCGAAGGCCGACGGCAATCCATGGCAGGCGACCTCGCTTGAATGGCAGACGCCGGACACGCCGCCGAAACACGGCAACTGGGGACATGACCTGCCCGAGTGCTATCGCTGGGCCTATGACTACAGCGTGCCGGGTTATGCGGATGACTTCATTCCGCAAAACGTGCCGGCCAGCGTTGCACCGGTGGGCCGTGACCACGGTGGCGCGCACTAGTGGAAATCGGGCTCATCATCGTGGCTGTCATGCTTGCCAGCCTGATCGGCTGGCTGCTGAAGCAGACTTTGAATGCCGAGCCGTGGGTGGCCGAGGCAGTCGACACGATTGATGAGTCGCGCTACCAGGCGCCATTCAGTGCCAAGCCCAAGCTCGTTGCCCTGACGCTGTTTCTTGCGGTCGTCACGTCGTTCTTCGCGCTGATTTTCAGCGCCTACGCGTTGCGCATGGAATTGGGTGACTGGGTGCCGTTGACCGAACCGCAACTGCTCTGGACCAATACGGTGGTCCTGATCCTCGCGAGTATCGCGTTTCAGTGGACGCGCAACGGTGCGAGCACTGGTGACATCGGCCGGCTGCGGCCGGGCCTCGCTGTGACCGGCTTGCTGACAGCCGCTTTTCTGTTTGGGCAGTTCATTGCCTGGCAGCAGCTGCAGTCCTCGGGTCATTACATGACCAGCAACCCATCCATCGCGTTTTTCTTCATGCTGACCGGCCTTCATGCACTGCATATTCTCGGTGGCATGTACGTCTGGGCGCGTGCGACGCTGAGAGTTTTTGGTGGCGACAGCGACGTTGAGCAAAGTATTACTTTATGCACGATCTACTGGCATTTCCTGTTGCTGGTCTGGCTCGTGATGTTCGGATTGATGTTATCGACCTAGTTTAGAGGTTCTCTATGTCTGAAGCGGTAATGGAGCCCGGCGGCACGGCAGGAGTCGTCAACGACTTTGCCAGGGACAAGCAGGTATTCGGCGTGCCCTGGGGCAAGGCGATGATGTGGATCTTCCTGCTTAGCGACACATTTATTTTCAGTTGTTTCCTCGTGTCCTACATGATGGTGCGCATTTCGACAACGGATCCGTGGCCGAACCCAAGCGAGGTATTTGGTCTGACGGCATTCGGATACGATGTGCCATTGCTGCTGATCGCGATCATGACCTTCGTGCTGATTACCTCTTCAGGCACGATGGCCCTAGCTGTCAACATGGGCTATCGCAAGAATCGCAAGGCGACGTTCTGGCTCATGGTGGCAACCGCCGCTCTCGGTGCGACCTTCGTCAGTATGCAGGCCTTCGAGTGGACCAAGCTGATCATGGAAGGTGTTCGACCCTGGCAGAATCCTTTCGGTGCCGCGCAATTTGGATCCAGCTTCTTCATGATAACGGGCTTTCACGGCATGCACGTGACCGCCGGCGTCATTTACCTGCTCATTGTGGCGAACCGTGTGCGCAACGGCTTCTACGAGCGTTGCGGCAGCAACTACGAAATCGTCGAGATCGCGGGCCTGTACTGGCACTTCGTCGACCTCGTGTGGGTATTCATTTTCGCGTTTTTCTATCTCTGGTAAGTTCGTCAGGAGTCGCATGCATGGCTAGTGCAGAAGGACAACAGCACCCGTTAAAGATCTACTACGTCATGTGGATCGCACTATTTGTATTGAGCGGTTTTTCCTACGCAACGGACTTCATGGATGATGGCGCATTGCGGACGTTTTTCATCCTGACGTTCATGCTGCTGAAGGCCGCTGGTATCGTCTTTATTTTCATGCATATGGGCTGGGAACGGCTGGCCTTGAAGCTCGCGATCCTTGGTCCGCCGGTCGCCATCCTGGTGCTGATCTGGCTCATGTCCTATGAGGGCTTTTATGTCGAGGACACGCGCATCGAGAACTACGGCCCCAGCACGTTTGTTCCTGAGGCTGTGCCGCACCATTAGCTGGTTTTTAGGCCGATGCCGGGCAGAACCCGGCTTCGGCATATTCCTCTCCCTCATGGCTCGCTGACGCTGCGCTTTACTTCGGTCGAGAAACATCCCGAAGCCGGGTTCCGCTCGGCGGCGATCTGCTAAAGTACGAGCATGGGCAGGGCAATCATCGCGGTTCTGGATTCGTTTGGTGTTGGCGCAACGGCTGACGCCGACAAGTTCGGCGATGTGGGCGCCGATACCTTCGGGCACGTCGCCGAGCGGCGCGCCAAGTCCGATGCAGGCCCGCTGAATCTCCCTAATCTCGCCAGGCTGGGACTGTTTCATGCGGGCCGCGATAGCACAGGGCGGTTTGCGCCGGGCGCAATCGAAAACGTCGACATCATCGGTGCCTACGGCTTTGCCGAAGAGCTGTCGAGTGGCAAGGACACACCCAGCGGCCACTGGGAAATCGCCGGCGTCCCGGTGTTGTTCGACTGGGGCTATTTCACTAAGAAGACCAACACCTTTCCGCCGGAGCTGCTCGAAAAGCTGATCGACAAGGCCGGGCTGCCGGGCGTCATCGGTAATTGTCATGCCTCGGGGACGACGATCATTGCCGAACTCGGCGAGGAACACGTGCGGACCGGTAAGCCGATCGTCTACACCTCGGCCGACAGTGTTTTCCAGATAGCCTGTCACGAAGAAGCATTCGGTCTCGAGCGGCTTTACGAACTCTGTAACATCGCGCGCGAACTCGTCGATGAGTACAACATCGGCCGGATCATTGCGCGGCCGTTCGTCGGCAAGGATGCCGCATCGTTCGTGCGCACCGGCAATCGCCGCGACCTGACCACGCCACCGCATGCGCCAACCCTGCTGGACAAACTGGTCGCCGATGGTGGTAAGGTGATCAGTGTGGGCAAGATTTCGGATATCTATGCGCACCAGGGCATTACGAAAAACATAAAGGCGACCGGCAACGCCGCGTTGTTCGATGCGACGCTGGACGTATTGCGTAACGCGGAAGATCGCAGCATCGTGTTCACGAATTTTGTCGACTTCGACATGCTTTATGGCCACCGGCGGGACGTCGAAGGCTACGCCGCCGCGCTCGAATATTTCGATCAGCGCCTGCCCGAGTTGCAGAAGCTCATGCAGGATGATGACATCCTTATGATCTGCGCCGACCATGGCTGTGACCCGACCTGGCCGGGATCGGATCACACGCGCGAGCACATCCCGGTGCTCGCCTACGGCGGTGGGGTCAAACCCGGGCCGCTCGGAAAACGTGAATCGTTTGCCGACATCGGGCAGTCACTCGCGAGTTTCTTCGGCCTGACGCCGATGGACTACGGCACCAGCTTCCTGAATCAATAAACTATTTGCCGAACTGAAGCGGCGAGACCTTCCAGGCCAGCCAGGCGCTGGCCAGAATCGCGAGCAGCGACACCGCCGAAAACCACAGAGGGTGCGGAATCGCGATCAGAGTTGCAGTGGTCGCCGCGAACATCAAACCACCGACCAATGTCGGGTAGACCCACGCTTTAGCGGTTCCGATGCGACCGGCCACCACCGCGCCAACCAATGTCGCGACGACCCAGCCACCCATGACCATGAGAAAAGCGCCGAGCGGCATGGATGCAATGTACGGTCGCAGCGCCTCGTAATCGGTCGGGTCGAGGCCTTCGGGCAATGGGTACATCATATGACTCAGCTCATCCGACAGGAACACGATCAGGACGGCGATGGCTACGCCGAGAACACCTGCAAATATGTCTCGCAACATGCGGCGCCTCCTAGTTCGCTCGATTGCGTTCTGCCAGCGCGGCATGAATTTGCGCGGCCAGGGCGCGCGCCTCGTTTGTGACCTTTGCCGTGTCGATGGTCAAGATCCTGCGATCCTGCATCAGCACTTGGCCGTCGACGATTACGGTTGCGACGTCCTGCTCATCGGTCACGTAAACGAGATGCGAAATGACGTCGAAGGTCGGGATATGGTGCACGTCATCGAACGCGACCTGGATCAGGTCGGCGCGCTTGCCGACTTCGAGTGAGCCGATCGTGTCGCCCATGCCGATCGCGGCCGCACCGCCGCGCGTCGCCATCGTCAATACCGTGTGCGCGGGCAGTACTTCGGGATTCATCTGCTCGACTTTCTGCAGAAACGCGGCGAGGCGCATCTCCTCCCACATGTCGAGATCGTTGTTGCTCGCCGCACCATCGGTGCCGAGACCGACGCGAACACCGGCTGCAAGCATCTTTGTGACTGGCGCTATACCCGAGGCGATCTTCATGTTCGAGCTCGGGTTGTGGATCACGCCGACCTCGCGTTCGACGAGGATCGGAATCTCGGCATCGGTTGGCCAGATGACGTGTGCGGCAATAGTGGGCCCGTCAAAGAAACCGATGTCTTCGTAAAACTCAATGCTGGTCTTGCCGTAGGTGTCTTTCGAATACTGCAGTTCGAACGGCGACTCGGAGACATGGATGCTGATCGGCACGCCGAGTTCATTGGCTGCTGCGCGCGTTGCCTGCAACTGCGCGGCGTTGAGTGTGTAATTGGCATGCGGCCCGAATATTGGCGTGATGCGGCTGTTGCGGCCTTTCCAGCGGCCGATGAACTCGCTGCCCTTACGTATGGAATCGACGGCGTTCTCGGCGTCGGGGCTGCGCTGGTCAATTACCGTGGCTGATACCAACGCGCGCATCCCGCAACGTTCGACCACGTCCGCAACCACGTCACCGTAGTAGTACATGTCAACAAATGTCGTCGTGCCGCCGCGTATCATTTCCCAGCAGGCGAGTTCAGTGCCGATGCGCACGAACTCTGCGTCAACGAACTCGACCTCGGCCGGAAAAATGTAGTTGTTGAGCCAGTCCATCAGCGCGAGGTCGTCGGCAACGCCGCGCAGCAGGGTCATCGCCGCATGCGAGTGGCCGTTCACAAGGCCTGGCATGAGCACGCGTTGCTCGCCGGTGATCGTTTCTGCCGCCGTGTAGCGTGCGTCAATATCGTCACTGGCTCCGACCGCGACGATGATGCCTTCATTGATTGCGACCGCACCATTTTCTATTACCGTAGCGGCCGCATCCATGGTGACAACGGACTGTCCCTCGATGATGAGGTCGATTTCATCGCTGTCGCTGTCGCTGTTGCTCTTGCAACTACCAAGACCAAGCAATATCAGTGCCAGCGTGATGCTATTAATTGTTTTTCGCATGCCGTATTCTGACACAAATAATAAGAGGAACCAGCGATGCCGCATCCATGTACGCGCGTCCGCAATTTCATTGTCCCGCTGCTGGCCGGCCTGTTGCTGCTCGGCTGTACACCGACACCCGAGCGTATCGAGGTCAGGGTCGTCGTGCTCGCGATGTTCGAGCGCGGCGAGGTGCGTGGCGATGTACCCGGGGAGTTGCAGTTCTGGGTGGAGCGACTTGGAATGAATACCGAGTACGACTTCGCGCTGGGCCAGGGAACGCTGTACATGAACGACGCCGGCGTCATGGCGGTGCTGCTCGGCGGCGGCATACCGAATGCCACCGCGACCACGCTTGCACTCGGTCTCGATGAGCGCTTCGACTTCAGTCACAGCTACTGGCTGGTAGCAGGTATCGCTGGCGCCGACCCGGCCGACCTGTCGCTGGGATCCGCCGCCTGGGCGCGGCACGTGGTGGATGGCGATCTGCTCTACGAGATCGATGGCCGCGAAATCCCGGCCGAATGGCCTTACGGCATGATGCCACTCGGTACGCGCGCGCCGGCGATGGATCCTGAGGATCTCGCCGGTGGCTGGACCGTCGATACCATTGCCTATTCGCTGCACGCAGGTCTCGTGAACTGGGCCTATTCCGTCACGCGCAATATTGATCTGGACGATGCGCCCGGGATCGCCGCCTACCGCGAACATTACGGTACGTATCCCGAAGCTCAGAAGCCGCCATTCGTGACCGTTGGTGACACGCTGAGTGCGAGCACTTACTGGCATGGCGAGCTCATGAATCTCTGGGCCAATGACTGGATGAAGCTCTATCGCGGCGCGGACGCCAATTTCATGACGTCGAATATGGAGGACAGCGGCACGCTCACCGCGTTGCACCGGCTGGCCAACGATGGCCGCGTTGACGTCGATCGCATCCTGGTGCTGCGGACGGCCAGCAATTTCACTATGCCGCCGGAGGGGCAGACGGTGCAGTGGAGTCACAGCCAGCCCTATCCGGATGGCGGCCTGCCGTCGCTCGAGGCCGCGTTTGTTGTCGGCAATGCCGTGGTGCAAGCCTTGCTCGACGGTTGGGCACAGTACCGCGATGAATTACCGAGGGCCGAGACGCCATGAAGCTTCTGCAAAGACTATTTCATCTACAAGAGCACGCGACCACGCCGCGCGTCGAATCGATGGCGGGGCTCACGACCTTTCTGACGATGGCGTATATCACGGTCGTCAATCCGTCAATTCTGTCCAGCGCAGGCATGGATTTCGGCGCCGTGTTTGTCGCCACCTGTATCGCGGCGGCTTTCGGAAGTATCGTCATGGGGCTGTACGCGAATTACCCGATCGCGCAGGCGCCGGGCATGGCGCAAAATTCGTTCTTCGCTTTCGGCGTGGTGCTCGGCATGGGTCACGCCTGGCAGACCGCGCTCGGCGCCGTGTTCATATCGGGCGTGATTTTCGTGGTCCTGAGTGTGCTGCCGGTGCGCGAGTGGCTGATCAATGCGATTCCGCGCAATCTGAAGCTCGGCATGGCGGCCGGCATCGGTCTGTTTCTCGGTTTCATCGCCCTGAAGAACGCCGGCATTGTCGTCGACCATGAAGCGACGCTGGTGTCGCTCGGCAAGCTCGTCAGCTTCGAACCGATGGTGTGTATCGGCGCGTTCGTCATCATCGCCGCACTCTCGGCGCGCAAGGTGCGCGGCGCGGTCATCATCGGCATCCTTGTGGCCACTGCGGTCGGCTGGTTGTTCGGTAACAACGAATTCCACGGCATTATTGCAATGCCGCCATCGCCGGCACCCGTGTTGCTGCAGCTCGATATCGTAGCGGCGCTGCAGTGGTCAATGGTGACCGTGATCCTGTCGATGCTGATCGTCGACGTGTTTGACACGGCCGGCACGCTGGTCGGTGTTGCACATCGTGCCAAGCTGACCGACGCCAATGGCAAGCTGCCGCGACTTGGCAAAGCGCTGCTGTCGGATTCAAGCGCAACCGTCGTCGGCGCGTTCGCCGGCACCTCGTCAACGACGAGTTATATCGAGAGTGCGGCGGGCGTGGAGGCGGGCGGCCGCACCGGCCTGACCGCGGTCGTCTGCGGCCTGCTGTTTCTCGGCTGCCTGTTCTTCGCACCGCTCGCGCAAAGTGTGCCGGCCTACGCGACTGCGGCGGCGTTGTTGTTCGTCGCCTGCCTGATGGCACGCAGTCTTGCCGATATCGACTGGGACGACATCACCGAGAGCGCACCGGCCGTGATTGCCGCGCTCGCCATGCCGCTGTCGTTCTCGGTGGCCGAGGGCATCGGGCTCGGCTTCATCAGCTACATCCTGATCAAGCTCGTTAGCGGCAAAGCGCGCGATTGTTCTGCGGCGGCTTATGTGATCGCCGTGATCTTCGCTCTGAAATATATTTTTCTCTAGTAAGAGCTCGTGCGCCGCACTGGCTGAAACAGGTCCTTGCGGTGCGCACAAGCCGGATCGACAGCGCATTCCGCACATCGTGGTGGACTCATTTCCGGGCAGCGCTCGCGCGCCTGGAAAAAGAACCAGTCAACGGCACCCATGCTCTTGCCCGAGAGCATCACAAGTTGCTGCATGGCGCCGAAAGCCGCCGAGCGTACCGCCCACTCGTCGCTCTCGGGCAACAATGCACGCCGCACCAGTCGCTCCCGGAGCGTTGGCTCGCGCACCTCGATCAGGCCCATACGCAAGCAGGACCGCATGACGTGGTAGTCGACGATCGGCGGCACCTCGGCGGCGTTTGCAACCAGCCACGCCTCTGGGCGCTGCAGCAGGATCACGGCGAGCAGGGCCGATTTCTTACGCAGCGGATCTTCCTTGTAGCCGCCGATGTGATCGAGCAATTGCAGCAGCGCAGTCACAGGCGCGCCCGACGCATTGATTTTCGCGAGTGCAATGCTCGGCGTGAGGTCCAGGGCCAGCATGTCGCGCCCGTAGGCGCGTGCGAGGGCGAGGTGCGTAT
This sequence comes from Pseudomonadota bacterium, assembly GCA_027618995.1. Classification (GTDB taxonomy): domain Bacteria; phylum Pseudomonadota; class Gammaproteobacteria; order Steroidobacterales; family Woeseiaceae; genus UBA1847. The sequence continues at coordinate 44,173 of JAQCGO010000001.1, forward strand.
CAAGCTCGGGCATTGGTTCGCTGCCATCGTCGGCGCGCAACACGGCTCTTAGCTCCGCTGCCGTCAGTTTCGCCTGTGCCGCCGGCGACAGGCGCTCCGGGTCGTCCCGCAGCCAGCGCATCCAGGCACGGAACAGGTAAAACGCGCCTTTGCGTTGCTCGCCATCGATATGCGCGATCAACGGCTGCGCGTAATGATCGTTCGCGGCGGTCCAGAAGCCGAATTGTTGCAGCGCACTCGTGAAAAAGTAGTCGAGCGCGGCCGGGTGATCTGTTGCCGGCAGATCGGGCCCGGTAAACGCAAACGGTGTGATATCAGGCAGCCCGGCAATCAATGCGGCGATGCGTTGCAGCTGTTGCTCGTGGACGATGACGCGTGCGTCGGTCGCGGTGACGGGTGCCGGCAGCTCGCTGAGCAAGGCGGCAGGCCCGACCTTTGTGGTCATTTCTGCAGCAAGCGGCATTGCACGCCGCGCCGCCATCACAGGGTGCTGCGCTGCGGCAATTCCGACCAGTGTCGCGCCACAGAAGGTATCGCCGGCGCCGGTCGGATCCAGAAGAGTTGCCGGAACACCAGGGACATCCGTCTGTGTTTTTCCCTGCACCACGGTGGCGCCCTGCCGTCCGCGGGTGACGAACAGCAATTGTCCGGCGCGTGAATGTGTTGCGGCCACGGAGCCGAAGAGGCGTATTGCCTCCGCTTCATTCATGAAGAAGATATCGGCAGCCTGCAGCACCGCGCGGGCCTCGTCTGCCTGAGTCTTCATCAGTGTCAGCGCGGTGCCCGCAGAAATACAGCGTGCGCCTCGTACGCGACAGGCCTGCAGGAAGGCGTACTGCCGGCGAATATCGCCAAGCGGCACAAGGTGTACAGCGTCAAAGCCGGACAGGTCCTCGGGAAGCCCTTCCGGTGACAGTTCATCTTCGGCACCGAAAAATGCGCTGACGTAAGTCGTCCGGCCATCATGGTGATTGATCTCAAAGCGCGGCAGATCTTCCGGCCTGATTGACGGGCCGAGCCAGGTCAGACCGGCAGCAACCGGCTGTAGTGCGCCCGGCATCGGTTCCGGCCGTGGCGCGTACAGGGTGACCGCGGCACCGCTGCGCCGTGCGGCCATGGCCGTGTACATACCCGCACCACCGGCAACAATTTCCTCGCGGCCATCGAGCCTGTCGAGCGACGCGCCGCCGACGATGAGTAATTGGACTTCAGGCAAAATCCGTGCTTCCTGCAAAGGTATAATCTTGTTGGCTTTTATTTTCATCTGCAGTTTGATCTGCGGGTTCAATTTACCGACATCTGCCTCGGCGAGCGACAACAATTATGAAATCAGAGATCGTCGTCAAGGACGGCAAGGTATTGCACCTCGGGCTGGCGAAAGGCCAGCTTGCAGACAAGGTATTTTTGGTTGGTGATCCGGCGCGTGCATTGCGGGTCGCCGAGCGCTTTGATCGCATCGACTGCGATGTGCGTAACCGGGAGTACGTGACAATCACGGGCAGCTACCACGGCCTGCCCATTTCCGTCATTGGCACCGGAATTGGAGTGGACAACGTCGAAATTGCGTTGGTCGAGGCCTACGCGGTCGGTGCGATCGACTTTGATTCCTGCGAAACGGTGCCGGGCCGCACAGCCATGACGTTTATTCGCATCGGCACGTCGGCCGGTATGCAGGACGATATCGAGCCCGGCACCCTGGCGATATCAAGCTACGGCCTGGGTCTGGATAATGCGGGCTTGTACTACGATCACCCGGCTGGCGACGAGCTGGTAACAGAAATCGAGACCCAGGCATTGCGCATTCTCACTGATGCAACATTGGCCGGCGCGAGATTTCGCGGCAAAATCATACCGTATGCATCCAAAGCGACGCCGCGGGTGGCGGATGCGCTCGCGGCGTGTGCGGCGACGTTGAGAATCGCGCACGTCACCGGCATTACGGCCGCCACACCGGGCTTCTATGGTCCATCCAGTCGCCGTATCGAGGGACTTTGCAACACGGTTCCGGACATCAAGACGCAACTATCGCGATTACAGGTGCAGGAACAAAAGGTCGTCAACATGGAAATGGAATCGAGCCTGTTGTTTCATGTTGCGGCACATCTTGGCTGTGCGGTGGGTACCATTTGCCCGATCATCAGCAAACCGCGCTCGAGTACCGCGATCCTCGATTACGCCGCCAGCGTAGAGCAGGCAATCAGTGTGGGGCTGGACGCGATGTGCGAGCTGCAGGCCTAAGTCCCGGTTCAGCTCCGGTCGGCCACCAGTATGCTGGCCAGGTAAAACAGTGTGCCGAGCGCAGGGCGCTGTGGCAGCTGCGTTGCGATCTCGGTCATGATCGAGCCAAGCATGTGAATGTTCTTGGGAAACAGTGACGCCGCCTGGGCGCGCAGGAACACCGTGCCGCTGAGGCGGCTGCCGTCATCCAGGTACAAATGCAGTTCGCGCACGCATTTCGCGTCCACGTCATTACTGTGCTGCGGCATCGGCTCATTGCAAAACGTGATCACGGCGCGTTTCGACTGCGGAAACCTGCTCAGGCAATTGACTACGTTTGCCATTTTTTTGGCCATGCCATCGCGATAATTGCCCTGGGCGCCACCGCGTGTCTCGTTGATATGACGCCGCTGCTCGTCGCTCAGCGATATTTCCATGTTGTATGCACTGTAAGCCTGCAGCGCTGGCTCCGGGAATAGATCTGTCGCAACCACATGGTCGCTCATATCGAGCAGTTGCACATAGTTGCGTACCGGCCCCTGCGCGCAGGCCGTGTTCATTGTTTGCCAGGCGAGACGGCAATTTTTCGGCAAAATGCTCATGCGGGCGCAGCGCAAATGCTTTTGATCTCGACGTACTCGTCGAGGCAATCCAGGCCGTGCTCGCGGCCGAGACCGGATTGCTTGATGCCGCCAAACGGCAGGTCATTGGCAAAGATATGCGCCGAATTGACACCGACGACGCCGGCTTCGAGTGCCAGGGCGCAGCGCTCGAGCCGTCTGGCATCACTGGAATAAACATAGGCGGCGAGGCCCGCCTGTGTGGCGTTGGCCATCTGCAGTGCCTCTGCTTCGTCTGAAAATTCGTAGAGACAGGCGATAGGGCCGAAGATTTCCGCGTCATAGGCCGGCATGTCCGGCGTCATGGCGGCGAGCACCGTAGGTTGAAAGAACAGCGTCGATGTATCGTCCTGGCCGCCACCCGTTAACAGCTCGGCACCCATGCTGGTCGCCGTTGCGACCAGGCGTGAGAGACGCTCGATGGCCGCGCGATTGATCATCGGACCGATATCGCTCGCGTCGTCGAAGCCGTCGCCCGCCCGCAGTTTTGCGACGCGCGCTGCGAGCCGGGTGGCGAATTCCGTGTAAATTCCTTGCTGCACAAGATAGCGATTGGCACCGACGCAAATCTGCCCGCTATTGTAAAAGCGTGCCCCGACCGCACCGTCCAGCGCCTTTTCCAGATCTGCGTCGTCAAAAACGATGAACGGCGCGTTGCCACCAAGTTCCAGCGCGAGGCGTTTGACGGTGTCTCCGCAAGCGACGTACAGCTGCTTGCCAACTTTCGTCGAGCCCGTGAAGGAGAGCATACGCACGTCAGGGCTGATACACAGTTCGTGGCCAATGTCCGCGGGATTCTTGCACGGCAACACATTGTAGACACCAGCCGGAATTCCAGCGCGCTCGGCAAGACGCGCGAAGGCCAGTGCGATCAGCGGCGTTGCATCGGATGGTTTGACGATAGTCGTGCAGCCAGTCGCGATCGCCGCGCCGGCCTTGACGATGACAGCAGCGGCCGGAAAGTTCCATGGGGTGATACAGGCGACGACGCCGATAGGTTGCTTGATCGTGGAATTGCGTTGCCCGGAGTCTTGTGTGGGCAAGTCCGTGCCTTGCAGGTATTCAGCGCGTTCCGCAAACCAGCGCAACAAGGCCGCACATTGCAGGATCTCGCCTTTCGCCTCACGCAGCGGTTTGCCGTTTTCCGCACAAATAATCGTCGCGAGGTCTGCAACATTGCGGCTGATGAGTTCGGCCCAGCGGTGTATGGCAGTAAGCCGTTCCTCGAGTGGCGCGTCTTTCCAGCGCGCAAGGGCGCGAGATGCCGCCGCAATCGCGTCGCGCACATGCGACGCGTCGAGATCGCTGACTTCGGCGACAACCTGCAGTGTTGCCGGATTGACGACTGTAAATTGCCGCGCAGAGTCAATGCCAACACCGTCGATCCAGCCGCTCGTCAACAGCAACTCATTGTGCGCTAACTGCATTCGGTGCTCCGATAGTCTGGGTCGATTATCACGACCGGCTTGACCACGTCGCCACGACTCATAGCAACAACGGCGGCCTCAATGCTGTCAATGCCGTCGAATTGTGTAATCAGCTTTTCGAACGGGAAGCGGCCCTGTTGCCATGCATCGATCAGTCTGGGGATGAACTCCTTTGAGACGCTGTCGCCCTGCACGACGCCGCGCAGCGACTTGCCGGGCAGCAGGCCCTGCATCTCAATGCAAACCTCGGTGCCTGGTACGCCCGGCGCAATCATGGCCGTGACACCGAGTGGCCTGCAGCTGTCGAAGGCCTGCCGTAACACAGCCGGTATGCCCGTCGTATCGATGGCGTAATGGCAGCCACCAGCAGAACTGATCGTCTTGATGTGTGTGTGGACCTGCCTGGCGTCTACGAACTCACTCGGTAGCACGCAATGTGTGGCGCCGAGTTCCTCTGCGAGCTGCAGGCGTCGCGGATTGACGTCCACGGCGATAATATTTTTCGCTGCCGCCATTTTCGCCGCCATGATGGCCGACAGTCCCACGCAGCCGCAGCCAAACACGGCGAGGCTCGTGCCTGGCTGCACCTGCAGCGTATTGAGCACCGTGCCGGCGCCGGTCTGCACGCCGCAGCCCAGTGGTGCGAGTAGTGTCAGGGGCAGGGATTTGTCTACCTTGATCGTGTTGGTCGTGTGGCTAAGTGCGTAGGTCGCAAAAGATGACTGCTGGAAAAACGAGCCAAATACGTCCGCATTTGTGCTGTGAGGTCGGCGGTGAGTCTTGGCGCCGCCGGGCCGCACGCCGGCGAAATTCAGGCTGCCGTGTTCGTTGCAGTACGCGGGTTTGCCGCTCGCGCACTGCGGACACCGGTCGCAAAAATCGTAACTGAGAATCACGTGGTCGCCGATATCGAATCCGCTGACTTTCTCGCCAAGGGCATCGATGATTCCTGTGCCCTCATGCCCCAGCACTATCGGGAATGAGCAGAGCCCCTTGGCCTTGGTCATGACGTCGGTATGGCACACACTCGTTGCGACGATCCGAACCCGGATCTCGTGCTCGCCGGGGGCCTTAAGCCGAAGGGCAGTGCTGACGAACGGTGTATCGCTGTCTACTGCGACCGCTGCCAGGACATCGATCTCGTCAGCGGGCATGCGCATAATCGCTATTCACTGCCTGCGACCGGTGTTTGCCGGCCGCGTACCGGAGTTGTAACGAGTTCCCGGTCGCGGAAATACTGGACGACGACTTCTGACACCTTGCCGACACTGCGGATGACGGGCGACTCCGGGAACGAGTCGTACAGGTCGCCGCCCTCGCTCAGGAAACCCGCCGCGGCGACAGTAAATCGGTCGTCGTCCATGACCGGCTGGCCGTTACGCTGCAGCGTAATGACGCGGCTGTACTTGGGCTGGCTCAGATCATAGGTCATGGCCAGACCCGACAATTGCAACAATCCGCGTTCGAATGTCAATGATTGTTCGAGTGCGCGACGGATCTGGTGGCCGCTCATCTCTATGACGTTGACGTCGTCGACAAACGGATAGGTGTCGAGCAGGTCGACCAGCAGCACGTCACCCGCAGGAAGGTCCTTACGCAAGCTGCCACCGTGTATGAAACCGATATCGGCACCACTGGCCGCAACCAAAATATCCGCAAACAGATTGCCGACGTCAGACTCCTCGATATAGCGCCTGACCAGCGGCGCTTCGGTGCTGCCGACTTTGACCATGATGTCCGAGTGCTTTTCGCGGTACTTCTGCAGTTTGGCCAGGATTCGGGGATCTGGCAGCAATTTCGACGACTCAACCGGGATCAGTTTGCCGTCGTAGCTCTTGATTTCGCCGGTAGCACCGTCCAGCGTCAGCTGCAGGAAACCAAGGTGCGTCGCCTGCCCGTAGGTCTGCATGATCAGCGTGCCTGTTTCTGGTTGCACGACAGGCGCCGGCGTGCCGGCATCAGCGTGGCCCGCGAACAAAACGTCGATACCGTTGACGGCACCGGCGAGTGCGATATCCGCGTCGATGTCGCGCTGCAGTCGCGGATCGGACTCCGCGTCGGTCTGCATTGGTGCCGTCATGCCCTGGTGTGTCAGCAATACGATCAGATCGACCTGGTCGCGCAATTCCTCGATCGACTTCTGCACCGCCGCGGCAGGCTCGCGCACATCGAGGGGTGCGATGTACGACGGAATGATTGCCGTGGCCGCGTCCTGGCCCATGATGCCGATGACGCCGATACGTACACCATCGCGCTCAATAATTGTATGTGCCTGTGCGTACGGGTGATCGGTATCGCGATAGAAAAAATTCGCACCCAGCACCGGGAACGGCGCGCGATTCTTTTGCCATTCGAAAATCTCGTGACCGTACTCGAATTCATGATTGCCAATGGCCATTGCGTCATAGCCCATCGTGATCATGAGTTCGAACGCCAGTTCGCCCTCCGTGAGCTTGGCCAGCGCGCCCGTAAAGATATCGCCGGAGTCGAACAGGAAAACGTTCGGCTCTGTCTCGCGAATCGAGTCGATCAACGTGGTCAGTTCGGCAATGCCACCGATCATGTCGACATCGTTGAGCCAGAAAGCGGGGATCGGATCGTAGGCACTTTCCACGTCGTTAGTGAACAACAGGGTTACGATTCGGTCGCTCTCGGCCGGTGCCGATGCTATCGGTGCCTTTTCTGACGCATCGCAGCCGACCAGCGTCGTTGTCAGGACACAAAGCAAAAGCAGGAATCGATTCATAGTCATGGCATTCAGTCCGTGCAAAAATGTCAATGTTAACGCAGGTGATAATAACAGAATCATTTCGGGTGTGACGTTCGATGCCGTATACGACCATACTGATTGACCTGGATCACACGATTTTTGACTCGGATACGTCCGAGACAACGGCGTTTCAACAGACCCTACTGGCGGCCGGGATCGAGGATTTCGCACGTTATGCCCCCGCCTATCGCGAAATCAATCTCGGGTTATGGGCCGCCGTCGAGCGGCACGAGCTGACCCCGCAACAGGTTCGTATCCTGCGCTTCGAACAGCTGGTCGCGACGCAACAACTCGCTGCTGACCCAATTCGCATGGCGGAAGACTACGTGCTGGCGCTGGGCGCCAACGGCGAGCTTTACGATGGTGCGCGCGAGGTGCTCGAAGCGCTGAGCAGGCAGGCGTTGCTCGCACTGGTGACCAACGGTTTGAGCGAAGTGCAGCGGGCGCGCATTGAACGCCTCGGCATCGGCGACTATTTTGACGCCATCGCGATTTCTGCCGAAATCGGCGCGGCCAAGCCCGGCACAAAAATATTCGACATCGTGTTTGCCGATCTGGGTAAGCCGGCCAGGGCATCCGCGATCATGGTGGGTGACAACCTGTCAGCCGACATTCAGGGCGGGGCCAACTACGGCATCGCGTCCTGCTGGTATAACCCGCATGGCCGGGTCGCCGGGCCTGCAGTGCGACCGAGCCATGAAATCGCGACCTTGCATGAGTTGCTGGCGCTGGTATCAGCCTGAATAGCCGAACCCGGTTTTGGGGCCGAGGACCGATGGTGGTTTTGGAAAGTCGCCTGCCGCAAGTGGCCAGGCGACCGGATGGCCGGCGCCGGTGATCAGTTCACCCTGCTTGTGGCCGTCCCGGTCGAGGGCGAAATAGGCGTCATCGCGCGAGCGTCTACAGCCATCAGCCATGTAGGCCATCGTAAATACGCGTCGTGTTCGGTCAGTGTCGTTGCGATCCGCCGCGTGAATCGTGCAGGCATGGTGAAAAATCGCAGAGCCCCGCTTTGCCGGGACGGGAATCAGGGCCATGCCCGCGAGCCGTTCGTCCTGCAACAGCTCATACGGTTTACCGCCGCGTAATTGTCCGATGTCGACGAACTCCGTTATCCCTGACAGATGCGAGCCTCGGAGGTAACTCATCATGCCGCCGCCCGGATGCACATCGGCGAACGGAATCCACACCGAGACCAGGTCGGTCCGGTCGACGGGCCAGAACGGGTAATCGAGGTGCGCATCGGTCTTGCGTCCGCCGGGCTCCTTGTACAACGCCTGGTCGTGCCACAGACGCACGCAGTCGACCTGTAACAGTGCCGCGGCCGCGGCACAAAGCTTGGTGTGGAAGGTGAACGGGGCAACCTGCGGATGGTCTTCCCACAGGCGCATGCATTGCACGAAAGTCTGCTCATACAGGTTCTTGCTGGCCAGCGGGCGATGATCGTCGCTGGTGCGATGTCGCACCGCGGCATCGACGGCCGGCCCGAATCGATCGAGCTCTTCATCCGTGAATAAATCGTCGACCAAAAGAAAGCCATCGCGCTGGAACGCATCAATTTGCAGCTGGCTGAGTCCCGATTGTTCTTTTGCAGTGCGCATGGATAGCCACCTAGTTCGCGTCGGAGTAGGTCAACAGGGCCCGGTAAACTCTCGCATTCAGCCGCGCTCCTGTGATGCCCGTATGCAACTCGGCCACGTGTGGCTCATCTTCAATATCAAGACGATCGGCAATGGAGCTGCCTGTCAGGCTGCGTATGCCCCGGCTCCAGGCCATCGACGGCAGGTCCAGGATGAAATAGTGATAGAGCTCGCGCCAGCTACGGTTCCGCGATCGAAATAGTTGATCGAGGAAAGCGGCATCGAAATGCGAATTGAATGCAACCATCAGCACCGTGCGCTCGCCAGCAACGCGGGCGTGAAAGCTTTGCAGGCCGGCGATGGCGGCATCGGTCGATAGCGCGCCCAGCTCGCGCCAGCGCTGGTCATCAAACGCATTGACGGCGCGGGCGCCGTCGTCCGTTCGCTCCGGGTGTTCGGGCTGGATGCGCATGAACAGTTCGTCGATCACCACACCGTCAAGATCGGTCATCACGATGCCGATGTCGATCATCTCGTGGTAGCCGGGAACGAGCCCCGTGGTTTCGACGTCGACGAAGGCCAGCAGCCAGTCCGCGGGTGCCTCGTGCGGCCAGCGAAATTTTTCGGCAGCGGCCGTCAGCATCGCAGGCGCAAGCGCGAGCAACGTGAGCGCTTGCATTAACGCGCGTTTGGCGTGCATAGCTCGTAGTGCGTGCAAATGAAGCGGCGTGTTGGCGGCATCGGCGGGAGGCGGGCGAGCCCGTACTTTTGCATGCCGAGTTCGAACTTCGATATGCGCTCATCGAATTCCCGAAGCAGCTGTTGTTTGACGCCCGGTTGCACGAAAGCATATTGCAGTGAGTTGCGACTCAGCGTCCTGATCTCTTCCCAGCTCAGATTGAATTCCGTAACGGCGACAAAAAATTCGTCGGTCATGGTCGAATCCCACATGCCGCGATCATCGGTCGACAAAGCCACGGGAATTCCTGTGCGCAGGTATTCCGGAAACGGGTGTTCCGCGTAATCACTGACGTACTTCAGTAGCAGGTTACTGATCAGGTTGATCTCGACCAGGTAGGGTCCGTGGCGCATGAGCCGCATCGTATCGTCATCGGTAATGAGGTTCAGGCCATGGCCGATACGGTCCGCGCCCAGCAATAGCGTGTCGCGCACATGGTCATTCGGCTCGTCAACTTCACCGGCGTGAATCGAGAGTTTTACGCCCGGATACTGGCGTCGCAAATCGCGCAGTGTTTCCAGAAAGCGCAGCGGATAGCCTTTGTCGTTGTCCTCACGGCCGACCATATTCACAGCAACAAAGAGGTCGCTGTGATCGTGCACATAGCGGTACACGAAGCGCAGGTGGTCCTCGGCGCCCGGCAGGAAGCGCAATATCGAAATCTGCATGCGTACGGTGACGCCGGTGGCGACGGCGTCGTCCCGTTGCAGGCGCTCGCGCAGGATGTTCACGGCTTGTTCGGACGGCATCGGCGTGCCATCGGGATTGACAAAGCCGGCGACGGAAACCTGCGTTTCGAGGTAGCTCAGGCCCTCAGCGCCGAAAGCCTGCATGTTCAGGTACAGGGTTTCGGCTTGAATCCAGGGGTTCCAGCCCAATGCGTTCATGCGCGGCCAGTGGGTGCCAAAAAACTCGTCGCGGCCCTCGTAAGGTTTGTCGAGGTGGATGCTGTCCAGCCAGCCGGACTTTTCCGTGGCGTTCAGGTCCTCGAGCGATTTGTACTCACGCTTTTCGCAGTCGTTCAGTGCCTCGTATTCACTGGCCATGATGGTGCGAAACATGAGGTAGTAAGGCGCGCTACCATATTCATCGCTGCCATAGGCAACACAGTTCTCGATGCGCACCTTGGTGAAATACACGTAGCCGCGCTTCTTTTCCTCCAGAGCCAGGTCATACAGCCATTCGGAAAAGTTCGAACCCGACAGGTGATTGTGCAGATCACCGCCCTTCGGCATGGCGTGGAGCACGCGATACAGATCCGTCGCGCTGCCATTCTGCTTGATGTCGTCAAACCAGTCGGCCGACGCGGGCTGTGCAATCAATAAAGCTGCAATTAGAAGACTTGTCCTCATCGTTCGTACTTCTGATCCATGTTGGGTCGCAGTGGGTCGTTGTTGATTGCCTCGATGAATTGCATGGCCTCGGCGGCCAGCGTCTTGGCAATGGCGGGCTGTTGTGCGAGCAGATTAAAAAACTCCAGCGGATCTTCGTCGAGGTTATACAGTTCGCGCGGTGTGGCATCGCGATCCAGCAACAATTTCCAGGACCCGTTGCGAATTGCAAACTCCATATCGGACACCGACTCCAGCGCCCAGAACAGGCTGCGCGCCGGCAGCTTCTCGCCGCGAAAAATCGGCTGCATGTCGACGCCGTCAATTGCGCGATCGTCGGGAACCGTGCCGCCGCCAATATTGGCCAGCGTTACGAAGAGGTCCATGCCGATGAGCTGTGCATCGGATACGGAGTCGGGCTGCGTCATTTCGGGATAGCGAATGATCGCCGGCACTCTAATGCCGCCTTCATACAGGTAGTGTTTGCGACCGCGAAATCCGCCAGTGCTGCCGTAGGCATTTACTTCCCACCAGTTGATCCATTGTTCTGTCACAGGGCCGTTGTCACTGGAAAACACGATGACAGTATCATCGTAAATCTTTTGCTCGCGCAGCCAGTCGAGGACGCGACCAAGCTGGGCGTCCATGTAGGTCACGTTGGCGTAGTACTCGCCAGGACCGCGCGGAATCAGCATTTTTTTTGGCGGTTGCGTACCACCATTTGGAACTGGTACGACTTCGCCGCGCGTGAACTGCTGGTACATAGCGTTGTACTCGGGCGGGTTCGCGATCGAGGTGTGCGGCTCGGCCATACCCAGGTAGAGAAAAAACGGTTTGCGCGGGTCGCGTTTATCGAGCCATTGAATCGCCTCGTTGGCATACAGGTCCGCCGTGTAGCCCTGTTGTTCGGGCAGCGCGGTCTTGTTGCGATAAATATTTGTCGGGTTGTGGTTGTGCGGCAGCTGAAAGTCGTTATGTCCGTAGTAGTAGTCGAAGCCCTGATCGGTCGGCTGCGGTTCGGTCGTGCTGCCGAGGTCCGAGTTCAGATGCCACTTGCCGATGTGTGCAGTGCTGTAGCCCGCGTCGCGCAGTATTTCGGCAAGCGTGATTTCCTCGTCATGCAGATAGACGCCGCTATGGTGCGGAATCCAGCTTTCGATGCCGGTGCGATACGGGTGGCGGCCAGTCAGCAAGCCGGCCCGCGACGGTGAGCACAACGCGGAAGGCGCGTAGTAATTTGTCAGCCGCATCCCCTCGCGCGATAGAGCATCGATGTTTGGCGTTTGCAATACTGGGTGGCCGTAGCTGCCCAGATCACCGTAGCCGAGATCGTCAACGTAGATGAGCAGGATATTCGGTTGTGTGCCGGCCTTTGCCGCAGCGGCCGCAAGCAGCAGGATCAAGAGCGCCGCGCGCAGCAATCCAGTTTTTTTTCTCGTCAGGAAATTCACAGCGAACCATGGTACTGCAAATTTACAGCTTAGATCATTGATAATGTTGGTAATTGCTAAAAAGCAACAACACTACCAAGGTGCCAGACCCAAAGTGGCACAAGGCTTTAGATTGAATCTGCGACTCGCCTGTGGTACGAAGCCCGCGGTAAAACAACAATTTTGTATTGCAGCAACACGTCACCGGGGAAATTCAAATGAAGAGTTTAAGAGCTGGCTTCCGCCTTGTTTACACGGCATTGCTTTTTGCTATCGCTGTGCCGGTCGCATTAATCAGTACCGACGCAATCGCGCAGGAAATTACGGCCTCGATCCAGGGCACCGTGCTCGGGCCCGACGGTACCGCAGCGACCGGCGCCATCGGCACACTCACGGACGGACGTGATGGTCGCCGCCAGACTGCCAGCGCCGATGCGCGCGGCATCATCAACTTTCGCTCGATCAGTTCGGGCGGCCCTTATACGCTGCGCATCAGTGCACCGGGCGCGCAGAATACGGTTATCACTGATCTGTACACCGACGTAGCAGGCACATCGTCGTTCACTGTGACTCTTGAGACGACCAGCGCCAGCATCGACGAAGTCGTGGTAACGGCGGCGCAGATCGAAACCGTCACGACCGCATCCGGGCCGTCCTCGACATTTTCGCTCGAGCAAATCACGGACATGCCGTCGACCACGCGACAGATTCGCGACATTATCCGGCTTGATCCAAAAATCAGCATCGGCCAGACCGGTGACGGCGGTGACCAGTCGGGCGCGATCAGTTGCCTCGGTGGCTCCAGTCGCACCAACTCCTTCACCATTGACGGCGTGCGCGCGAACGACGCCTTCGGCCTGAACCTGTCGGGTAACCTGGCGCGGTTCACGTTTCCGATTCCGTTCGATTCGGTCGCGGGAGCTGCGGTCGAGTTTGCGCCGGTATCGGTCGAATACGGCCAGTTCAGCGGCTGCAACATCAATGTCGTTACCAAGTCGGGCGAAAACGAATTCCATGGCGGTGGTTTCTACCTGTACAACGACGACAGCATGACCAATGATAAGGTCGGTGACCAGAAATTCGACCAAGGTAGCTTCGAGCGCGAAAACTACGGCTTTGAGATCGGTGGTCCGATTCTTAAGGACCGCCTGTTTTTCTACACCTCTTACGAGAATTTCGAAACGGCAAACGTTAACCCCTGGGGTGCATTGGACGATTCCTCGTTCCCGCGCCAGGCAACCGCTCCGCCACCGCCGACACTTGCCGAGGTAGAGCAGATCAACAGCATTCTGAGCAGCCAGTATGGTCGCGAGGCCGGCCCAATCGTGCGCAACCTGCCGGTGACTTCGGAACGCTACTTCGGTCGTATCGACTGGAACATCAATGATGACCATCGCTTTGAGGCAACCTACGCCAGCATCGAGGAAGCTACGGTCATCGGCGACGACATCGGTACGGGGCGCGGTGCCTTCACATTCGCGGATAACTTCCACGCACGCGGATCGGAATCCGAAACCTTCGGCGTACGATTCTATTCAGACTGGACCGACAGAATGTCGACCGAGTTGCGCTGGTCAACGCAGGAAGTTGTCGACGCACAGAACCCGGTCGGCGGTGGTGAGGCGCAGGATGCAATTCCGTTGCCTCGAATCGCCATCAGCCCGTTTTTTGCGAGCGAGTTCGCCGGCACCTCCTTCGTCAGCGGCCCGGGTACTTTCCGCTCCGCGAACAAGCTGACGACGGACAAGGATCAGCTGAAACTCAAACTTGATTACCAGCTCGGCGACCACCTGCTCACGGTCGGCTACGAGACCGAGTCGGTGGACATTTTCAACCTGTTTATTATCAATGCGACTGGCACGGTGTTCTTCCGCGATGTTGCCAACCTGCAGGCAGGTACGGCCTACGACATTATTTCGGCCAACTCCTTCACCGGGGTTCCGGATGATGCGGCGGCCGCCTTTACACGCGACATCGACTCTTACTATGTGCAGGACACGTGGAACATCAATGACAGCATGGAGCTGATCTTCGGCGTGCGCATCGACGAGTACACCTCCAATGATGCGCCGTTGCTGAACCAGAACTACGTGAATCGCTATGGCATGACCAACCAGGTCGGTTTCGATGGTCTGGATGCGGTGCAGCCGCGTATCGGTTTCAACTGGACCCTGCCGGAAAAATTTGGCGATACGCGCCTGTCCCTCGGTTACGGTGTGTTTTCGGGTAACGATCCGACGGTCTGGTTCTCGAACGCCTTCCAGAACTTCGGCGGCGCATTGGGCCGTGCGACGGCAACCGGTTCAGCCGGTTGTGACGGCAGCGAGCTCAACGTGCTCGCCGGTGGAAGTTTCTCAGGTATCCCGGACTGCGTACTGGACGCTGCACAGACACAGGCGCTCAATACGGCCGCCGCGGTCAATGCGACGGACCCCAATATTGAGCTCGCAACCGTTACGCGCTACAGCCTCGGCCTCGAACATAACACAGCGTTCGAGAGCGAGTTCCTGAGCGACTGGAACGTGCGTTTCGACCTCATTTACGGTGACCTGAATGATCAGTACGATTTCCTTGATTTGACATTGCATCAGGTTGGCAATGCGCCGGACGGCCGTCCGATCTACGATCAGGTGGATCCGCTACTCGAAGGATGTGCGGCAACGTTTGCGGGTCTTCGGCAGGGCTTCGATAACGTCACGGCGGAGTGCTACGTTGGTTCGGTTAACCAGGACGTATTCCTGACCAACCGTCCGGGCAGCGGTGGCAACACTTTCACAGCGTCCATTCAGCTCGCCAAGGCCTTTGACTACGATAATGGCTGGAGCCTGAACCTGAATGGCGGCTACTCGTATAACGAATCCGAGGTCGGCAATCCGGGTACGTCCTTCACGGCGGCCGAGAACTTCCGCGCTGTCGTGGCGACGGACATTGTCAACGTGCCGGTCGGCCCCTCGCTGCGTAACACGCCACACAATTTCGTCCTGAACACGACCTTCTCTAAAGAGTTCTGGTCGGGTTACAAGACCAGCATCACGGCGTTCATGCAATACCGTGCCGGCAGCCCGGTCAGTGTGGTCTACCTCGGCGGGCCGTTTGCGGGCGCGATCGGCGATACGGGTGGGCGTGCACGCAACCTGCTGTATGTTCCGATCGATGAAAATGATCCGCTGGTCAACTTTGGATCCGGTTTCGACACCGATGCGTTCTTTAGCTGGGTGGACAAAGAGGACATGAAACGCGGCGCAATCCAGAAGAAGGGAACACTCGACGAAGAGTGGTCCAGCGATCTCGATATTCGCTTTCAGCAGGAGATTCCGTTCTTTGGCGAAGCAAAGGCGAAGTTCTATTTGGACATCGAGAACGTGCTCAACCTGCTGGACACGGATTACGGTCGGAAGCGCTTTATCGCCACGCAGGACATCGCGTCAGCGGTCGGTGTCGTGGCGGCGGGTATCGATATCCCGACCAATACCTACAATTACACGTCGTTCACTGCCCCAGTTCAGGTCGTGGACACCTGGGACTCGTTGTACCGCATTCAGCTCGGTATCAGGGTGGATTTCTAGACTAGGAATTGTTTTGAGAAAAGATTCATGAAAGCCTCAAAAGGCGCTCCCCAACCGGAGCGCCTTTTTTTTGCCCTCTTGCTGGTCCTCGCGCTGGCCACAGTCGAGGTCGGCGCTGCGGAGGCCGCAGCTCGCTCGAATATTATTGTCGTGATGGCGGACGATCACGGGCAATGGGCGCTCGGTGCCTACGGCCTCGAGCAAATCGACACGCCCAACATCGACTGGCTGGCGCAGCAGGGCGTGCTGTTTGCCAACGCCATGTCGCCTGCTCCCGTGTGTTCCGCCGCGCGAGCGAGCTTTTACACGGGCAAGATGCCGTCGCAACATGGTGTGCACGATTTTCTGAGTGAGCAGGCCGAATTCGACGCGAACTGGCTGGCCGGCGAGACATTATTGTCAGAGCGGCTGTCGCTTGCCGGCTATCGCAGCGGACTGTTCGGCAAGTGGCACGCCACGACCAACAGCAAGCCGCCGCAGCGCGGCTTCGATCGCTGGCTTAGCTATGATCCGTACGGGGCGGGTTATCAGAACCAGTACGTTCACTCCGGCACAGTCAGTTTCTCGAGCGACGGGGAAGCGCAGACCTACACCGGTGTGCAGGCTCATTTCCTCACCGGGGAGGCGATCCGGTTCATTGATGATGGTGGCGACAAGCCGTTTTTCATCAGCCTGAATTTTACCGAACCGCACGCGCCGTATGCGGGATTGCCCGAGCGCCTGGTATCGCGCTACCGGCCGGTCGCGGATAGCGTCGTCAGGGCCGGTGGTTCGTCGGCGCTTGCCGATCGTGGGCCGGAAACTACGGTTCCAGACGATCATATTGAACAACTGGCGCAATATCTGGCGGCGATCACACTGATCGACGAGCAGGTCGGGCGTCTGCTCGATGCATTGCAGGGGCGCGGACTGCTCGACAACACCTTGATTGTGTACACCTCGGATCATGGCATGCTGGTCGGGCAGTACGGCCTGTACGGTAAGACCAACGCGACCAACCCGCCGAATTTCTACGAAGAGACAATTCGTATTCCACTGATTGTGTACGGCGCCGGTGGACGCTTGCGCGATGCGCAGACACGCAGCGAGTTCGTGGACCTGCTCGACCTGCACGCGACTGTGATGGACTATGCGAGCAACGGCGCTGCGGCGACTGACTACGGACCGGGCAGGTCGCTCAGGCCCTTGCTTGAGGGCGAACGCAGCACGGCCTGGCGCACGGTGCAGATGGCCGAGCGCGGCGAGGTTCGCATGGCGTCGGACGGACGCTGGAAGCTCGTGCGGCAATATCAGCGCGATGCCGCAATACTGCCACTCGATACCTGGTATGACCTGGCTCATCCTTTCGGCGAGCGCGTCGCCGCGGACCTGCCGGATGCGGCCGTGCGTGGTCGCCTGATGACGGCTCTGGAACGATTTTTCCAGCGCTATGAAACCGATGAGCATTCGGGGCGACGCATCTGGCAACAGCCGCCACCGAATGCACGCATGCGCGACGATCTCGCCGCTGACTAATTCAGTGGCTGTGCGGCTGCCAGGTCGCGCTGCCGGCCAGCGACCGGCGTCGTGATATTGCCATGCTTGCGAAAGTAGTCGATTGTCAGCTCTCCGAGTGGTCGGCTTTCGCGCAACAGTCTGGTCTCAAGAAATTCATCGTAGTGATCGCCGCCCTGGGCAATGATCGCCGGTGTTGCAACCTCAAACAGGTCGTCGGGCCGGACGGCGACGCCGTTGTGACTGAGTGACACCAGCCGCTGCCGTTCCGGCTTCGAAGTGTCGTAAACGATTTCGAGGCCCGATACCTGGAGCAGACCTCGCAGCAGCGTGAACGACTGTTCGAGGATCGCCCGCAGCTGTTTACCCGTGACCTGCAGGACGACGACTGGATCGACGAATGGATTCGTATCCAGGATGTCGGCGACTTCCACCGCGCCTTGTGGAATGTCTTTTCGGATTCCGCCCGGGTTCAGCATGCCGATGTCGGCACCTGTCATCTCGACCGCAATGTCGGCCAACAGATTGCCAAGGTCGGACTCATCGAAATAGCGCCGGTTCAGGCGTTGCTCGACGTGACCGACAACCTCGGTGATTTCCGGGTAGGCAGCGCGATAAGCATCCATCTTCTGCACAATGATTGGGTCCGGGCGCAGCCGGTCCGAGTCCACAGGCACCAGCTTGCCGTCGTAGGACTTGATCCTGCGAGTCTCGCCATCGAGCGTTAGTTGCAGATAACCCAGATACGTTGCCTGGCCAAAGGTTTGCATGATTAGCGTTCCCGTTTCCGGATGTACGACGGGTTTGCGCGTGCCCGCATCCGCGTGACCGCCAAATAGCACGTCGATGCCCGGAACGGCCCCGGCAAGGGCAATGTCGGCATCGATGTCACGGCTGAGGCGTGGATCGGCCTCAGCATCGGTCTGCATGGGTGCCGTGTGCCCCTGGTGGGTCAGCGCAATGATGAGGTCGACGTCATTGCGTAATGCGCTGACCGACTTTCGTATCGCCTCGGCAGGATCGGTTACGGTGAGCTCATCGATATGCCATGGCGCAATCGCCGAGGCGGCCGCATCCTGGCCCAGCGTGCCGATGACGCCGATACGAATGCCGTTGCGCTCGATCACTGCATGCCGTTGTGCAAACGGATGATTGCTACCCTTATAAAGGAGATTCGCTCCCAGAACCGGGAACGGCACGAGATTCTTCTGCCATTCGAGTATGGCCTCACCATAGTCGAATTCGTGATTGCCGATCGCCATCGCGTCGTAGCCCATCGTGATCATGAATTCGAACATCAACGCGCCATCGGTCAGCCGGGACAACGCGCCCGTGAAAATGTCCCCGGAATCAAACAGAAACACGTTCGGCTCATCGCGGCGAATGTCTTTGATCAGGGTGCTGAGCTCGGCGATGCCACCGATGTGTTGCAAATCATCGCGCCACCAGACCGGCACCGGTTCGTAGGCGCTCTCCATGTCGTTCGTGAATAGCAGTGTAACGATGACATCTTCACTGTCGGGCTGCGGTTGCGCCCCGACCGGCAGCAGGCAGCACAGCAGTACAACAATTTTCTGGTGTCGAAAAATTTGCATGTTTGATCTCCGGATCGCTCAGGCATAATAAACCGTGCTTACCGGAGTCGACCACTATGGCGCGAATATCAGCCGCGATTGTCATTTTTCTTAGCCTCGGCGTGTTGTCGGCCTGCACGCCCGAACAGACGGCCAAGCCCGAGACAACAGCGATTCGGTCGATGGACATTACTATCGAGTCGCGCGGTGTGGCAGTGCCCGTAACAGTCGTAATGCCGGCGCTGGCCGAGGGACAACGCGCACCCCTGGTCGTCATGGCACATGGCCACGGTGGCTCACGACAGGAAGGTGGTGGTTACAAGCTTGCCGCCGAGGCCATGGCGCAGCGCGGCATCGCATCGATTCGCATGGATTTTCCGGGCTGCGGCGACAGTTCCGAGTCGTTCACGAATAACAACCTCAGCAACATGCTGCAGGATCTGCATGCGGCGCGTCAGTACGCGGTGGCACAGCCGGAAATCGACGGCGAGCGCGTCGGCCTGCTGGGTTACAGCATGGGTGGTCGCCTCGTGGTCCTGCTGGCAGAGGTTTACCCGAGCTACAAGGTGATGGTGGCCTGGACGCCCGCGCTGAACAATGGTGCTGAACGTGAAATCATCGAGTTGGGCGGTACCGAAAAGTACCAGGCGCTCAGGGATCTGGCACGAGACACCGGGGTGGCCGAATACACGACGCGCTGGGGAACGACACTGCAACTCGGCTATCGTTGGTTTACCGACCTCGAGCAAACCATGCCACTCGCGTCACTGGCGCACTTCAAGGGCCCATTACTGGTGCTCTATGGCGACCAGGACGATGTGGTACCGCCCGCCGTATCAGAAGCAGCCATTGCTGCGGCAAGCAACAGCAGCGAAGTGGTACGGCACGTGGTTGCGAGCGCAAACCATGGGTTGGGCTTCTACACCAACCAGCCCGAGATTGCTGCCGAGGTAACCGCGACCACGGCCGATTTCTTCGCCGCGCGGCTGTAAACGAATCCCTCAGCTACCGAGGATGTCGCAGCAAACCTGTCGCAACCACTGGTTGGTCGAGTCCTTGTCATAGCGCTTGTGCCAATACAGGTAGTAATGCACCGGGCGTGCCGTGAGCGGTAATTCCGAGATCGCGAGCGCGTGATGCTGAACCAGTTCCTCGCAGGCCCGGCGTTGCAACGTCAGCAACAGATCGGACCCCAACAGCGCGTCGGGCACCTGCATGAAGTAGGGTACGACGAGGCTGACGAAACGACGCCTGCCATCGGCGTGCAGTACCTCGTCGACGGGACCGAAAGTATTGCCGAGCGGCGAGACCATCATATGCGGTGCGGCAAGATACTCCTTAAGCGAGAGCTTGCGGCGTGCGAGCGGATGGCCGCGCCGATGAAGGACCACGAAGTCATCACTAAACAGGCGTTTTTGCTTCAGGTGCTCGGGCACATGCCAGTTCGGCGTAATCACAACGTCGACGCTGCCTGATTCGAGTTGTTTCGCGGCGTAGTCGCGGTCCAGAACCTTGAAGATGATTCTCGATCGCGGCGACTCCGCGGTAATACGCGTGACCAGCTCCGGCAGCAGGAAGTGCTGAATTTCGTCCGTGGTCGAGATCACGAAGTCGCGCTCAATTTCGCGCGGGTCGAAGGCGATTTCACCGCTCAGGGTCTCGAAAGCGCTGATCAGGCTGGCGACCTGCGGTGCGACCGAGAGCGCCTTGTTGGTCGCCGCCATGCCGCGGCCACTGCGTACGAACAGATCATCGCCGAAGAAATCGCGCAGGATCTTCAGCTGCTTACTGACGCCCGATTGCCGGAGGCCAAGCGCCTCGGCCGCGGCCGTGATGCTGCCATTCGACAGGATGGCCTGGAACACGAGCAGTTCCTGCAGGCGGATGTCCGTTGTATTCCTATTGGTCATATTCAGTATGCAGTTTCTGCCATTGTAGAATAGTACGCAAGTGTCTAGATTGGTCGTCTGGAGGGCAGCTTATGCAAAGCAATCAGGACAATATTCCCGTCGTAGCGACATCCGATGTAGTGGTCGTTGGCGGTGGTGCCGCCGGCGTCTCTGCCGCGGTTTCGGCGGCCCGCAATGGCTGCTCCGTCACACTGCTGGAGCGCTATCACCACCTCGGTGGCATGGCATCCGGCGGCATGGTGCTGGTGCTCGATGACATGGTCAACGGCAAGGAGATCACGGTCACCGGCATCGTCGACGAGTTCGTGCAGCGCCTGCAGAAAGAAGGCATGGCCATAGTGCCACCGGTCGAGGATCGCTATGCGAGCGACGAGATGTATCGCAAGTGGGCACGTTGGGGTGTACACGACTTTCACCAGGCGCAAAAGCCGCAGCCGATCGTCTATGCGGCCGCTTTTGATCCTGATGCCTGGAAGCGAACCTCGCTGGACCTGATTCGCGAGAACAACATCAACCTGCGCCTGCACAGCTGGTTCAGCGAAGCGATCGTTGAAGACGGCGCGATCAAGGGCGTCATCTGCCAGACCAAGATGGGACGGCAGGCGATCCGTGGCAGCATCGTGATCGACACGACCGGCGACCTCGATGTCGCGATCAGCGCGGGCGCGGACTTCACCCAGGGCCAGTACATCGTGACCACCGTGTTCCGGCTCGCGAATGTCGACACCGAGGAAGCGGAACGTTTCGAATACGAAGAGCCGGAAGAATTTGCGAAGATCAATCGCCAGGCACGCCGCATCATCGGCGGTGCCTGGGAAATGTGGTGGCTGAAAACGCCGATTCCCGGCATCGTCTGGTGCAACTGCCCGCATATGCCCGGCTACGACGGCATCTCGGTCGAGGACCTCACCAAGGCCGAATACGAAGGCCGTGAGCGCATGATGAACCTGTATCACTACGTGCGTGAACACATGCCGGGATTCGAAAATGCGAGCATGCTCGGCGCGGCGGAGCAGGTTGGGGTGCGTACGACGCGTATGCTCAGGGGCGAATATGTCGTGACCAAGGACGACGTCGTTAATCGCCGCCACTTTGCCGATACCGTGTGTCGTGGTCGCGACTACTACACGCCGTATCGGGCTTTGCTGCCGACCGGTGTGGAGCAGCTGATCGTTGCCGGCCGGCACTATTCGGCGGAACCCGAGGCGCAGAAGCGTTCACGCGAGATTCCTCCTTGCATGGTGCAGGGACAAGTTGCAGGAATTGCAGCTGGCGTCGCTTTGCAGAAGAACATCACGATCCGCAGCGTTGATCCGAAAAAGATTCAAAAAATCATGCGGGCCCAGGGTGCCGATCCGGGCGACATACCCTCTGACAACGCCACTGGCGTTTCGGAGTGTGCAGCTTGAGTAAGGCCAACGCGTTACCGCTGGACGGTGTTCGTATCATCGATTTCACACAGGTGATGATGGGACCTTCGGCGACCCAGATGCTCGCGGATTTCGGTGCTGACGTGATCAAGATCGAAAACCCGCGAGGCGGCGACCTGTCGCGCACGGCATTTGGTGCGACCGATGAGGCCGGCCTGAACAACCCGGTGTTTTGCAGCCTCAATCGCAATAAGCGATCGCTCGCGCTCGATCTCAGGCAGGAGGAAAACAAGGAGATCGTGTACCGGTTGATCCGGGATGCCGATGTTGTCGTCAGTAATTTTCGTGCCGGGGTCATGGACCGCATCGGTTTCGGTTACGAAAAACTGCGACAGATCAATCCGAAGCTTATTTTCGCCAGTGGCAGCGGCTACGGACCGACAGGCCCATACGCGCACAAAGGCGGCCAGGACGTTTTGGCGCAGGCCATGAGCGGCGTCATGATGCGTCGCGCCGACGCTTCCGTGCCGATGTCGATCTACCCGACGGCGCTCTGTGATTACACGGCCGGCATGCACCTCGTGCAGGCTATCCTGGTGGCGCTCATCAACGTCGCGAAGACGGGCGAAGGACAGTGCGTTGAGGTGTCCCTGTACGACTCCATGATCGCCATGCAGATGCAGGAGGCCACTTGCCACCTGCACAGTGGCAAGGAAATCAACTGGGCGGAAATGCCGCTGACCGGTGTATTCCCGACCGCGGACGGCGCCCTCGTGCTGGTCGGTGCATTCAAGGCGAACCCGCTACAGGACATCTGTAACGTATTGCAGATTGAAGATCTGTCCGTCGAGTATCCGGACCTCGCCGCGCAACGGTCGGCGAAAGCCTATTTGCAGCAGCGGTTCCGTAAGGAATTTGCAGAACAATCCACGGCGACCTGGATTGAGCGCCTCGATTCGGCGGACCTGCTCTGCGCGCCCGTGAAGGAACTCTCGGCGGTGCTGGAAGACGAGCAGACGAAAGCGAATGAAATGATTGTCGAGTTCGAGCACCCGATCAACGGCACGATGCAGGCGATCGCCTGCCCGATACATTTCTCCGCGATTGATTGCGGCGTGCGTATGGCGCCGCCACGACTCGGTGAGCACAACGAAGAGATCCTCGGCGAGCTCGGCCTGTCGAGGGCGAGCAGGGCCAGCGCCTGATGCCGGTTCTCTATTCGCTGAAGGACCATGTCGCGCGCGTCACCATCGATCGCGCGGACCGGATGAATGCCGTCGATGAGGCAACAGCCGACGAACTTGAGGCGATCTGGCAGCGTATCGAAGCCGATAGTGACGTTCGTGTGGTGGTGTTGACCGGCAGTGGCGAAAAGGCGTTCTGCGCCGGTGCCGATATGAAA
This sequence comes from Pseudomonadota bacterium, assembly GCA_027618995.1. GTDB lineage: Bacteria > Pseudomonadota > Gammaproteobacteria > Steroidobacterales > Woeseiaceae > UBA1847. The sequence goes on from JAQCGO010000001.1 coordinate 67,603, forward strand.
GCCGGCGGCAACACGCTGAGCGGCCTCGAATATTGGGCGCATGCTCGCCCCGGTGGTTTCGGCGGCCTGGCGCTGCGCAAGTCCCTGCACGTGCCCGTGATCGCAAGGGTCAATGGCCTCGCGGTCGGCGGCGGTTTCGAACTCGCCCTGGGCTGCGACATTGTCATCGCGGCCGAACACGCGTCATTTGCTCTGCCCGAAGCGCGCGTGGGTCGCATGCCGCTCGATGGCGGCATGATCCTGCTACCGAGAATGATTCCGCAGAAAGTGGCGATGGGCATGCTGCTCACCGGCAAGCGGATTTCAGCAGCCGAGGCGAAGAGCTATGGCCTCGTGAACGAAGTCGTGGCCGCGGCCGAGATGGACGCAGCCGTTGATCGCTGGGTGGCCGAGATTCTCGAATGCGCGCCGCTGTCTGTAAAGGCCATCAAGGAATGCGTCAAGGAAACCAATGATCTGTCTATCGACGAAGCGCTGGCGAAACGCCTGCCGTCGCTGATCGCTGCATTGGCTTCGGCAGATGCGGATGAAGGTCCGCGGGCCTTTCGCGAGAAGCGCAAGCCGGACTGGAAGGGTCGCTGAATGACCTTCGTCATCATGTCACCGTGCATCGGTGTCAAGGATGGCCGCTGTGTCGACGTCTGTCCGGTCGACTGCATTCACGAAGGCGAGACAATGTTCTACATTGACCCGGTGGAGTGCATTGCCTGCGCACTCTGTGAGACGATCTGCCCGGTCGACGCCATTCGGCATGTCGATGATGTGCCGAAAGAAGAACAACAGTTTATCCAGATCAACAAGGACTTCTTCTTGAAATCTTAGCGACGCGGGCTCGGCGTCGAAAGGAACAGCAGCTTGGACAAGAAAGTCAGCGGTGTGCTTGCCGCGGTGCCGACGCCGTTCGACGCCGATTTCAATCCCGACCTCGATTTGTTCATGGAGCACTGTGAATGGGTTCTGGCCGCAGGCTGCAATGGCCTCAATGTGCTCGGCACGACCGGCGAGGCCAATTCGCAGTCCGGTCGCGCACGTGCGGATATCATGCGGGCGGCAGCGACCTCATCACTGCGAGAGCACGCGCTGATGGTCGGGACGGGAACGCCGGCGCTGGCGGATACAATCGAGCTGACGACGCTGGCGGCCGAACTGGGTTTCGATGCTGCATTGTTGCTGCCGCCGTACTACTACAAGCCTGTGTCGGATGATGGACTGTTCGACTATTTCGCAAGCGTCATCAACGCAGTGGCCAAAACCGATATCGGCATTTACCTGTACAACTTTCCGCAAATGACCGGCCTGACCTTCTCGGCCGAACTGGTAGCGAGACTTATTGAAGCCTACCCGAACCACCTGCGCGGCATGAAAGACTCATCGGGGAATCTCGACTACACGCAACAGATGGCGGCCGACTTTCGCGACGTATTCGATGTGTTTCCTGGCAGCGAAGCGCCATTGCCCGATGCGACAAAGTACGGCTATGCCGGCTGCATCTCGGCGTCCGTCAATGCGACCGCAGCGCTGGCCGCACGCGTCTGGCAACAGAGAAACGCACCGGCCGCAGAGGACGTGGTCGAGTTACGCGAGCTGCGCGCGATCATCCAGTCCGTACCCATGGTCGCAGCCGTCAAGACGCTGGTGGCGCATCGCACCGGCAATGAGGCCTGGCGTCGGCTGCTGCCGCCACTCGTGCAACTGGACAAGGGACAACGAAGCAAAATCGAATCGGCAGCGGCGCTGCTATGACGGTGCACGAACAGCAGGCAGGGCGTACTTACCAGAAACCCGCGTACGCGTGGTTCGTTGTCGTACTGATGATGTTCTTTTATGTCCTGTCGTTCATGGACCGGCAAATCATTGCTGTATTGATCGAGCCGATCAAGGCGGATCTCCTGCTCAGCGATGTGCAAATCAGCCTGATCGGCGGCGTCTCGTTCGGCCTGTTCTATTCCATAGTTGGCATTTTCATCGGCAGGCTTGCGGATTCGATGAATCGTCCCTGGCTGATCGCGATGGGTGTGTTCATCTGGAGTTTGACCACCGCCTTGTGCGGCCTGGCGAGCAAGTTCTGGCATCTGCTGGTTCTGCGCATGGGCGTCGGTTTGGGCGAGGCAGCGTTACTGCCATCCACGCTATCGTTGCTAACCGATTATTTTCCACCCAGAAAACTGGCCACACCGACCAGTGTTTTCCTGTTTGGTGCGCCGATCGGGATCGGGCTGTCATTCGCCGCGGGCGGCTTTTTGTTCGGCGTTGCCGAGGACATTGCAGCCGCTGATGGCTGGAGCGACGTGTTTTTCATTGGCGGTTCCGCCGCGTGGAAGCTCGTACTGATTTTTCTCGGCACGCTTGGAATGGTGATGACGCTGGGCATGCTGGCCGTCCGCGAGCCGAGGACGAGCGGAACCGCGCTGGCGGAAAAGCAGGCAGAGCACAGCCTCAAGGCCGCGGAAGCTGCGCCGCTGTCCGAGGTCAAGGCGTACGCCAGAAAGAACTGGTTACCCATCCTGTCGCTCTACGTCGGCATGGCCCTGATCTCGCTGGCGGCCTACGCACAGGGGTTCTGGGACCTGACCTTTCTCTCGAGGACCTACGGCCTGTCCACGCAGGCGGCGGGCTTCACCTACGGCATGGTGCAGTTGTTTGGTGGCCTCTGTGGCATGTTGCTGGGCGGAATGGCTGCCGACTTTCTCAGCAGCAGGGGCGTGCAGGGCTCAAGTTACAAACTGGTGACCGTCGGTGCTGCATTTGCGGTGCCATTCAGTGTCATCTATCCGCTGATGGGGTCGGCCTCTGCCTCGATGTGGCTGATGGTCCTGGCCATCTTCGGCAGCAACATGGGGTTCGCCGGCGCGGCCGCCGCCATGCAAAGAATGTATCCAACCGCAATGCTCGGGTTTGCGGCGGGCATCTACTTTTTTATGTCGAATGCGGTCGGGCTCCTGGTCGGCCCGACAGCGGTGGCGGTGATTACGGACTATGGTTTTGGCGACTCGGGCAAGGTCGGCTACTCCATCTCCATTGTCGGTGGAACCGCACGTTTTCTGGCGTTCATTATTTTTCTCGCCGGCCTGAAAGCGTACGTCAACCTGCTGCGCGAGCGTGAGGCCGGCGCGAGCAACTAGAACTGAATGCGGTAGCGCCCGAAACCTTGCGAATCACTGCCGGTTTTTTGAATTGGCGAGTCGGGCGTCAGTGCCCTGCCAGCCTCGGGCGAGGATGAAAAAACCACGTTGACGTCGCCGGGAATAGGGGCAAATGACCAGTTGCCATCGGCGGTCGGGTTCACAATGCCTTCCTCGATGATATAGCTGGCCAGCACGTCACGGTTGGAGTCGGGTGCGACGATGACGATGTTGCTGCCGTCCATGCCGGGGAACGCGCCGCCACCGTAGGCGCGATAATTGTTGGTCGCGACGAGAAACTCCTGCTCGTCGCTGATCGCCTGGCCGGCGAAACTGAGCCCGACGATGCGGTGACTGTCCGGGTTGGCCAGCTTGCCCGCGGTGTCATAGCGCCGCGCAACGGTAAGGTCGATGCGGTAATCGACGCCATCAATGACATCGAAGTTGTAGGATGGGTAAGCCGGATCGAGCAGTTCCTGCTCATCGCTCACCGCAGGGTCGATTTGTCGGAAAGCGCCGGCCGACATTTCCAGCCACTCGCGCACCCCTGCACCCGTAAGCTTTGCGACGCGCAGCGTGTTCGGGTACAGGTAAAGATCAGCAATATGCTTCAGTGCGATTTCGCCGGCAGGTATGTCCGTGTAGTAATCGCTGCCGGACCTGCCTCCCGACTTGAATGGTGCGCTCGCGGACAGGACGGGCAGGCCATCGAATTCGGTGCCCTCGATGAGCCGCTCGACATAGCGTTTTTGTGCATTCGTGACGATCTGGATCGAGGGGTCGTCCTGCACAAGTGCGAAAAAGCTGTTGATCGGTGCAGTAATTTCTCCGACCGCAGTCCGCACGTAATCAATCGCCGCATCATGCTCTTCCCGGACGGCAGCCAGAATTTCGGCATCCGGTTCAACGAGTGGCACGACTTCGTCGCCGATACGCTCGACGATCGGCCGGGTCCTGCCAGCGCCGTCGACCACTCGCCAGGTGCCGTTCGCACCGACGGCCAGCTGCAGGTCGACGTAACCGAGGTGACTGCCCCAGGATCCTGGCATGGTCGCAGGGACACCATTGATCGTGCCTCTTTCAATGTCCACGTTGTTTATGCCGGCGTAGGTAGCGCTCGGAAAGACCTGGTGACTGTGGCCGAACATGATCGCGTCGATGTCAGGAACGGTCGACAACAGCCAGGCCGCATTTTCGTCCATGCCCTGGCTCGCCGTGGGGCCCAGCCCGGAGTGCGGGATGGCGACGACGATGTCGGCACCCTCGGCCTTCATCTTTGGAACGAGCTCACGCGCCATATCGACGATGTCGTGCGCGACCACCTTGCCCTGCAGGTTCGTCCGGTCCCAGTTCATGATCTGTGGTGGCACGAATCCGATAAAACCGATCCGGATGTCGTGCGAGCTGCTGTCCTCGGCACGCAGCGACCGGTCGACGATGATGTACTGCCTGAAGTAAGGTTGGTCGTTGTCGGGGTCGTCGTCACCATCGTCGTGAAATACGTTGGCGCTGATGTAGGGGAAGTTCGCACCCTTGATGCTGGCATCGAGAAATTCGAGGCCGTAGTTGAACTCGTGGTTGCCAATATTGCCGACCGCGTAGTCGAGCAGGTTCATGGCTTTGTAGACCGGGTGCACATCGCCTTCCCGCAGGCCTCGTTGTCGCGCCATGAAATCACCGAGTGGATTGCCCTGCAGCAGGTCACCATTGTCGACCAGCACACTGTTCGCCACTTCCGCGCGCGCGACTTTCAGGAGCGTCGCTGTGCGCGCGAGTCCGACCGATACGGACGGCTGGTCCTGAAAATAGTCGTAGTCGACGATATGCATGTGCAGGTCCGTGGTCTCGAGGATGCGGAGCTGCATCTGTGCATCCGGCGTCGGCGTGCACGCCGCGGCGACAGCGAGTGAACAGAGCAGATAGAGTCGTGGGGAACGTGTCATGGCTGCCAGCATTCTGACAGAAAAAAGGGACGGCGAGGCCGCGCGTAGATCCTCAACCCAATAGCTAAACGTCGCATATCGATTCTCTAGTTACGGATTGCTTCGTAGTTCGATAAGATGACCAGGTCTGGTCCGATCGCGGTACGCTTGAAAGCAACTAAAGTATGAAAAAATTCTCTTTTTATCAATCACCTGCAGATGACGTCCTAACGGCGAAGATGCTGGCCGATTTCCACGCGCACGTGGGCGCGAAATGATCACCAGCTGATGCTGTTTACCGACGTCATCAGGACCAAGCGCGATGACGGCGAACTGTCGGCTGAGCAAATCCGGTTTTTTGTAAACGGGCTCAGCGACGAAAGCATTCCGGCGGAGCAGGTATCCGCGCTGGCGATGGCGATTTTCCTGAATTCAATGAACTTCGCCGAAACCGCCACGCTGACCATGAGCATGGCTTCATCGGGCACGGTGCTTGACTGGTCGGACCTCGATCTGGATGGACCTGTGGTCGACAAACACTCGACCGGTGGCGTTGGTGACAAGGTCAGCCTGATGCTGGCGCCGATTGTCGCCGCCTGCGGCGGCTATGTACCAATGATTACGGGTCGCGGCCTCGGCCATACCGGCGGCACGACCGACAAATGCGAGGCGATCCCCGGCTACAACACGGCGCCGGATTTTGCGACCTTCAGAAAGACCGTACGCGAGATCGGCTGCGCCATCATCGGCCAGACCGCGGATCTTGCGCCAGCCGACCGGCGCTTCTACACGATTCGCGATGTCACCGGTACCGTGGAGTCGGTGCCGCTGATTACAGCCTCGATAATGGCGAAAAAAATCGCCGCCGGTCTCGAGGCGCTGGTTATGGACGTCAAGGTCGGATCCGGGGCTTTCATGCCGAGCCTTGAGCGGGCTCGCGAGCTGGGCAGCAGTATCGTCAGGACGGCCGGGCTGGCCAGTCTGAAAACGCATGTGCTGATCACGGACATGAATGAAGTGCTCGGGCGCACAGCGGGCAATGCACTGGAGATCGCGGAGACAATTCGTTACCTGAAGAACGAGGATCGAGAGCCTCGGCTGGATGCCCTGGTCATGGGCCTGTGTGTGGAAATGCTGGTCGCGTCCGGTATTGAAGCGGATCGTGACATCGCCCTGCGTCGAACGGACGAGGCGGTCAGCAGTGGTCGCGCGCTGGAGGTTTTCGCGAAAATGATCACAACGCTCGGCGGGCCTGCCGACTTCGTTGACAAGTGTGACGCCTACCTGGCCGTTGCGCCGGTCATCCGGCCGATTAGGGCGCAAGACTATCTTGCCAGTATCGACACGCGCAGCATCGGCAATGCGATCATCGGGCTCGGTGGCGGCCGCCGCAAAGTCGGTGAAAAGCTGAATATGGCTGTGGGTTTCAGCGCTGTGGCGGCGATCGGTACGGAACTCGGCGCCGACACGCCGCTGGCCATCGTTCATGCCGCCAGCGAAACCGAAGCGGACATTGCCGAGGCGGCATACCGGAAGGCCTGTACGACGGCAAGTCGAGCGCCTGAGAAAATGCCGGTCATCAGAGAGATTCTGACGGGCGCGGACTGAATAATACGGTATCCTTAGGGTCCGCTTAAACAAGAACAATAAATCGGGTGGGGGACAGAATGGGCAATTACATCAGCATCGTTGGCATCGTTGTGCTGCTCGGTATTGCGTACGCTTTCTCAAGCAACCGCAAAGCGATCAATCTGCGCATCGTGGGAGCGGCATTTGTGCTGCAGGCGGCGATCGCGGCTGTCGTGATCTATTCGCAGGTCGGACGCGACCTTATCGACACCCTGAGTGACGGTGTGATGGCGGTGATCTCATTTTCGGGTGACGGCATCGCCATGCTGTTCCAGCCGTTTGCCGATCCCGGCAGTTTCGGTTTCATTTTTGCGATCCACGTATTGCCCGTCATCATTTTCTTCTCGGCTTTGATGTCCGTGTTGTATCACCTCGGTGTGATGCAATGGATCGTGCAGATCGTCGGCGGCGCATTGCAATGGGTCATCGGTTCCGGGCGCGTCGAGTCGCTGAACGCGGCGGCGAATATTTTCATCGGTCAGACCGAGGCGCCACTCGTCGTGCGGCCGTATCTCAAGGGACTCACTGAGCCGCAGTTTTTCGCCATCATGGTTTCCGGCGTTGCATCGATCGCCGGTTCCGGGCTGGCGGGCTATGTATTGATGGGCGCGGAAACCAAGTACCTGCTGGCGGCTGCGTTCATGGCCGCTCCGGGCGGCCTGCTGATGGCGAAGATGATCATGCCCGACGAACGACTCGAGTCCGATCATGGTGCGAAGCTAGAGATGGAAAAGAGCCAGTACGCCAACGTTATTCTCGCTGCCGCCACTGGCGCTACCGATGGCCTGAAACTCGCCGTCAACATCGGTGCGATGCTGATCGCGTTTGTCGCGTTGATCTCCTTGGTCAATGGCATCTTCGGCCTGGTTGGTGGCTGGTTCGGCTATCCGGATCTTTCGATGGAATACCTGCTCGGCTGGATTTTCGCGCCGATCATGTGGTTGCTGAGTGTGCCCTGGGAAGAAGCGCGGGCTGCCGGCTCGCTGTTCGGCGAGAAACTCGTACTCAACGAATTCATTGCGTTCTCGCATCTGAATGAATACCTGGCCGGCATGAGCGAGCGAACCAAAGCCATCGTTACATTTTCTTTATGCGGATTCGCCAACCTGTCATCCATTGCGATCCTGCTCGGCGGTCTCGGCGTGCTGGTGCCGGAGAAAAAAGAGCTGATCGCGAGATTCGGCCTCAAAGTCGTGCTGGCAGGTTCACTGTCCAATCTGATGAGTGCTGCACTCGCCGGGTTGTTGCTGGTTTTCTAGAGCATGGCGAGGAAGATAATTATCGACTGCGATCCGGGGCAGGACGATGCAGTTGCGCTGCTGTTGGCGTTTGCGTCCCCGGGCGAACTCGATCTGCTGGGCATTACGACCGTCGCCGGCAATGTACCGCTGGGGCTGACACAGCGTAATGCGCGCATGCTGTGTGATATTGCCGGCAGGCAAGAGGTTCGCGTGTACGCCGGCTGTGACCAGCCGCTGCGGCGGCAACTCGAAACTGCGGAACAGATTCACGGCGCTACCGGCATCAATGGGCTCGAGGTTTTCGAGCCGAGTACGCCGTTGCAATCGGAACACGCTGTCGATTTTATTATCCATACCTTGCTGGACGCCGACGACGCTTCAATTACGCTGGTGCCGATCGGGCCGCTGACCAATATTGCAACGGCGATGGACAGGGAGCCGGAGATCCTGTCGCGCATCGAACGCATTGTGTTAATGGGTGGCGCGATGCGCGAGGGTGGCAATCGCACGCCATCCGCGGAGTTCAACATCCTGGTCGACCCGCATGCGGCCGATATCGTGTTTCGCTGCGGCCGACCTATTACCGCGTTCGGACTTGACCTGTCGCACCAGGTGCTGTCGACGCGGGATCGCGTTGCACGAATTCGTGCGCTGAACAATCCGGTCGCTGCCGCCACCGCCGACATGCTGAGTTTTTTTGATCGCTACGATACGGTCAAGTACACCTCCAAGGGAGCGCCACTGCATGATCCGTGCCCCGTTGCCTGGCTGCTGCGGCCCGATCTCTTCGCTGGCAAGGACTGCAATATTTCGATTGAAACGCAATCCGAACTGACGATGGGGCATACCGCCGTGGACTTCTGGCATGTCACCGATCGACCCATCAACGCGACCTGGATGCATACCGTGGATGCGCCCGGGTTTTACGATTTCCTGATTGAGCGTCTGGCGCGCTTTGGCGAACACGCGTGACCTCGGTCGTCGTCATCGGCTCGGTGAACCTCGACATTGTCGCGGTCGCCGATCGGCTGCCAGCGCCGGGCGAAACGGTAACCGGCGCCGACCTGGCCCGCTACCCGGGCGGCAAGGGAGCGAATCAGGCGCTGGCGGTGGCCAGGCTTGGTGCCGACGTGTGCCTGCTCGCGTGTGTCGGCACTGATGCTGCCGCGGATGAAGCGCTGGCCTTGTTGCGCGCTGGTGGTGTCGATCTTGCAGGCTGTGTTGCAGTCGACGAGATCGCAACCGGTGTTGCGCTGATCTCGGTCGCGAAGTCGGGCGAAAACCAGATCGTTGTTGCGCCCGGCGCGAATCGTGCCTTGTCGCCGGAGCGACTGGTGATCCCGGCCGCCGATGCGCTGATTTGCCAACTCGAAGTTCCGGTAGAAACGATTGCCCATGCTGCGGCGAATTTCGATGGTTTTTTTTGCGTCAATCTCGCACCGGCACGGCACGTCGATGTCACCGTGCTGCAACGCGCAGACCTCGTCGTGGTCAACGAAACAGAAGCAGCGTGGTATGGCGACAGCCTTGCGGCTTGTCACGGCATGATTGCGACGACATTCGGTGCGGCCGGCGTTGTCTTGCAGAAAAATGGCGTGGATCTCGCGCGCACCAAACCACCGCGAGTGCAGGTAGTCGATACCACGGCGGCCGGTGATACGTTCACGGCCGCGCTCGCCGTCGCGCTGGTCGAGGGCCAGTCGCCGGAAGATGCACTCAACTTCGCCTGCGCGGCGGGCGCCGCTGCGACCACTAAAGCGGGTGCTCAACCATCACTGCCGACGCGCGCCGAGGTCCTGCAGCTTTTGCAGGAGGCTGCCTCCGAGGGCTAGAGGCGGAACGACGACGGCAGCAGTTCGCTCATGCTGTAGGTATGCCACTCGTTATCGTTGTCTTTGACGATGATGCGGGTTTCGCCGTCCGAGAACTCGTTGATGCGCTGGCGACAACCGCCGCACGGCGTGCAGGCGCGGATCTTGTCACTACCGCCGGCAACCGCAATCGCAACGATGCGCTGGCCGCCCGCCGCGATCATGGCCGATATTGCGCCGGCCTCGGCACAACTGCTCTGTGGATACGCGGCGTTTTCCACGTTGCAGCCGACGTGCACGTTGCCGTGTTCGTCGATGATGGCCGCGCCGACGCGAAAATTCGAATACGGGCAGTAGGCCATGTCGCGGACGGTGCGCGCCGCGTCGAGTAATTCTTCATCGTTCATTGCGTCAGTCCGCCTTGCGCATGGGATTGTTTGGGTGCGTCGTCCAGTTTGCCTTGGTTCTGGAGATCGCCTTGCCGGTGCGTGCATCGATGCCATCAGTCATCGGCTGCATCGTAATACAGTTATCGACCGGGCAGACGCTGACGCAGAGGTTGCAGCCTACACATTCGTCGTCGATGACCTCGAAACGGCGCTGGCCATTGACGGTGTGCGTAATCGCCTGGTGGGACGTGTCTTCACAGACGATGTGACAGCGACCACATTTGATGCACAGGTCCTGGTCGATGACCGCCTTGGACACGTGATTCAGGTTCAGGTACTGCCAGTCGGTGACGCTCGGTACCGCCTTTCCGACCAGCTCGGCAACGGAGCGCATGCCCTTGTCGTCGAGGAACATACTGAGGCCGTCCGTGAGGTCATCGATGATCTTGAAGCCATACACCATCGCGGCCGTGCAGACCTGCACATTGCTCGCACCCAGTGCCAGGAAATCAACGGCGTCGCGCCAGTCGGTGATGCCGCCAATGCCCGAGATCGGCAGTCCACGCGTGTCCTTGTTACGTGCGATTTCGGCGACCATGTTGAGCGCGATCGGTTTGACTGCTTCACCACAATAACCGCCGTGTGTACCCATGCCGTCGGTGGTCGGGAACATCGTCAGCGTGTCGTAGTCGACGCGCATGATCGAGTTGATTGTGTTGATGAGCGATACGGCGTCCGCACCCCCTGCCTGTGCTGCTTTCGCCGGCGGCACGATGTTGGTGACATTCGGTGTCAGCTTGACGATGACCGGGACCGTGGCCGCTTGCTTGCACCATTCGGTCGCCATCTGAATGTATTCGGGAACCTGGCCGACGGCCGCGCCCATGCCGCGCTCCGACATACCGTGCGGGCAACCGAAATTTAGCTCAAACGCGTCCGCGCCCGTGTCCTCTATCATCGGTACGATTTTTTTCCAGACTGCCTCGTTCATCGGCAGCATTACGGAAGCGACGACGGCGCGGTCCGGCCAGTCACGCTTGATCTGACGAATCTCGTCGAGATTGGTCTTAAGTGGCCGATCGGTTATCAGCTCGATATTGTTGAAGCCGATCACCCGTCGTTCGTTGCTGTGCAGCGCGCTGTAGCGCGGTCCGTTGACGTTCACGATCGGCGGGTCTTCGCCCAGCGTTTTCCAGACGACCCCACCCCAGCCGGCCTCGAACGCCCGGTTGACGTTGTAGGCCTTGTCGGTCGGCGGTGCGGACGCGAGCCAGAACGGGTTCGGCGAACGAATACCGAGGAACTCAGACTTGAGGTCAGCCACTTCGCAAACTCCTGTCGATCGCAATCGCCGCGACCTTGCCATGTTGCACCGCGGAAACGGTCAGGTCTTCGCCGCCGACAACGCAGTCGCCACCGGCCCAGACCCTGCCGAGAGCCGTCGCGAAGTTGTCGTCGACAACGATGCGACCGCCCTGCAGTGCAACGCCCTGCAGACCATCGTCCACCAGTTTCTGGCCGATCGCCTTGAACACCATGTCCACCTGCAGCGTCTGCACGTCGTCGGTAATTGTCAGCCGGCCGTCACTGCCAAGCCTGGTCCTTGCAAGCGCGACAGAGATCGTGCCGTCTTGTTTGCTCACGGCTACCGGTGTCATCCAGTGCAGGATGCTTACATTGTTGGTCTGCGCCAGCTGTTGCTCGAATTCACTTGCACCCATCTCTTTGGGCCCACGCCGGTAGGCGATCAACACTTGTTCCGCGCCCAGCCGCTTGCTCTGCACCGCGACATCGATCGCGGTCATGCCGCCGCCAACAACGAGCACGCGTCGGGCAACCGGTAAAGTGCCCTTGTCCGCTGCCTGTCGCAGCGCGGCGATATAGTCGATGGCGTTCTCGACGCCAACGATGTCGGCACCTGAAATACCCAGATCGTTGACAGCGCCGAGGCCAATGCCGAGAAACACGGCGTCGTACTGATCGCGGAGTTCCGCGAGCGTGACGTCGGCACCGAGAGCCACGTTATTCCTGACCTCGATGCCGCCGATCGACAGGATGTAGTCGACCTCACGCTGCGCAAAATTGTCGACGGTCTTGTAGGCAGCGATGCCGTACTCATTCAGGCCGCCGGGCTTGCTGTTGCGGTTATAGATGACGACGTCATGGCCGAGCATTGCCAGGCGGTGTGCGCAGGACAATCCGGCCGGTCCGGCACCAACGACAGCGACCCGCCGGCCACTGCGCTGGGCGCGCTCGAACAGCTTTGTGTTGTTTTCGAAAATCGGGTCCGTGGCGTAACGCTGCAAGAGACCGATGTCGACCGGCTTGTCTTCGTGCGTATGCCGGACGCAGGCATCCTCACACAGGATTTCCGTCGGGCACACGCGCGCACACATTCCGCCCATGATGTTCTCGCGCAAAATCGTCTGCGCCGAGCCGCGAATATTGTCGCTGCGAATCTTTTGAATGAATCCCGGGATGTCGATGCCGGTCGGGCACGCCGTGGTGCAGGGCGCGTCGTAGCAGAAATAACAGCGGTCGGCTGCGATCAATGCCTCGGCGCGCGACAGGGGCGGATGCAAGTCACTGAAATTGTTATCAATATCCGCCTTATCCAGGCGTCCGGCGCGAATATCAGCGGTGAATTCTGGCTTGGCCATCGGCTGTGCCTTAGCGCCGCACCGCGACGGGCTCGGCTTGTTGCGACTGCAGGTTCAACGCGTCGTAGTAGGACGCGAAAGCGGGTCGGTCAACGTAACGACCGGCGCCGCGCTCAACATCGAGCTCGCCCTTGGCAAAGACCACCTTGCCGCGACTGATCGTATGCGACGCACAGCCGGTCACGGTCATGCCCTCGAAGATGTTGTAGTCGACGTTTTGCTTGTGCGTTTTCGCCGAGATCGTTTTCGTCGCGACCGGGTCCCATACAACGATGTCTGCGTCGCTGCCGACCGTAATGCTGCCCTTCTGCGGATAGATGTTGAAAATCTGTGCGGCGTTGGTTGAGGTCACGCGCACGAATTCATTCATCGTTAGCCTGCCGGTGCGTACGCCGTGATGCCAGAGTACCTCAAGCCGGTTCTCGACGCCACCCGTGCCATTCGGAATCAGCCGAAAATCGTTCCTGCCCGCGGCTTTCTGGTCGGCGCAGAAACAACAGTGGTCGGTCGCCGTCGTCTGCAGGTTGCCCGACTGCAGTCCCTGCCAAAGTGCGGCCTGGTGTTCGGCAGAACGAAACGGCGGGCTCATGACATGCGCCGCGGCGATGTCGAAGTCGGGGTTGCGATACACGCTGTCATCGATCAGCAAATGGCCGGCGAGCACTTCGCCGAAAACGCGCTGGCCTTCGTTGCGTGCACGAGTGATCGCCTGCAAGGACTGTATGCACGAGTTGTGCACGACGTACAGCGGTACCTTCAGCACCTCTGCAATACGAATCGCGCGGTTTGCCGCTTCACCTTCCACTTGCGGTGGGCGCGACAACGGATGCCCTTCGGGGCCGGTCACACCTTTTTCGAAAATCTCTTTCTGCAGGCGGAAGACAAGTTCGCCATTCTCCGCATGCACGGTGACGATGGCGCCGAGTTCGCGTGCGCGTGTAAAGCTGTTCACGAGCACTTCGTCGTCGCACATTATCGCGCCCTTGTAGGCCATGAAGTGCTTGAAGCTGTTTACGCCGTGTTTCTTTACCAGCGTGCCCATGGCGGCATGCACCGATTCGTCCCACCAGGTTATCGCGACGTGAAACGAGTAGTCGGCGACCGATTTTTCCGCCCATTCACGCCACTGTTTATAGGCATCCATGATGTCTTGTTGCGGCGCCGGTATGACGAAGTCGATGATCATCGTCGTGCCGCCGGCGAGACCGGCAGCGGTGCCGGAGTAGAAATCGTCGCTGGCGACTGTGCCCATGAACGGTAACTGCATGTGGGTGTGCGGATCGATACCGCCCGGCATTACGTACTGGCCACCCGCGTCAACGATGGTCGCTCCGGACGGTGCTTTCAGGCCTTCGCCCACGGCGGTGATTAAACCTTTCTGACACAGTACGTCGGCACAGAAGCTGCGATCTGCGTTGACTACCGTGCCGCCCTGAATGAGTACTGACATTACGACCTCCTGGCTACGACGTAGTAAATAAGTCCGCCCAGAGCCGAACCGGTAAACCAGCCGTAATCGTAGAACCAGGACAAATATCGCTCTAAAAATACAATATCTGTTTTGTCGGCAAGCAGTGCGGCAATAGTCAAGCCAACCGGCACGAGGAACGCGATGAACCCCGCGGCATTCCAGGCCGGATAACCAGCGTTGTCCTGGTATAGCGCCAGCACGTTGTATTCCTGTTTTTTGATCAGGAAATAATCGACGATCATAATGCCGGCGATGGGTCCGAGCAGGCTCGAATAGCCGATGAGCCAGTTCGAATACAGGCTCTCCAGGCTGACGTCAGTATCCAGCAGGCCAAGTCGCTTCAACAACTCCCAGCTCATGAGGATAATGCCGATGATGCCGGTCAGAATGACGCCGCGGTTTTCGTTGATCAGTTTTGGCGCGACATTCTGAAAAACGTTGGTGGGCGAGACGATATTGGCTGCCGTGTTCGTCGAAATCGTGGCGAGAATAATCATCGCCATCGACAGGCTTACCCAGAGCGGGCTATCGATTTTGCCGATCAGGTTGATCGGGTCTGAAATTGATTCGCCGACGAGTTCGACCGAGGCCGCTGTCAGCACGACGCCCAGCCCGGCGAACAGGAACATGGTCAGAGGCAGACCAATGATCTGGCCATATACCTGCGCGCGCTGAGATTTCGCAAAGCGGCTGAAGTCCGGAATGTTGAGCGACAAAGTTGCCCAGAAACCGACCATGGCCGTGAGACCGGCCATGAAATAACCGATGAGCGGCGCACCCTCGGGACGGGTCGCCGGCACCGCCAGCAACGCGCTCACCGATATCTTCGGCAACGCCCAGAACAGCAGGCCGAGAGCCACCAGGAGCAACAACGGCGCCGCGAGGGCTTCGAGCAGTTTGATCGACTCCGAACCGCGAATCACGACGGCGATATTCATGACCCAGAAAATGAAGAATCCGATGACTTCGCCGGTGCCACCGAGCGCGGCCCAGGCCGGAAACATGGCCGACAGGAACAAATGAATCGCGATGCCGCCAAATAACGTCTGTACGCCGAACCAGCCGCAGGCGACCAGCGCGCGCACCAGCGACGGCACGTTCGATCCAATGATGCCGAATGATGCACGCAACACGACCGGACAGGGGATGCCATAACGCGTGCCGGGAAATGCATTCAGGGTCAGCGGAATGAGGACGACAATGTTGGCGATGAGGATGGTCCACAATGCCTCGGCGACGGACAGACCAAAATACGCGGTCAGCACGCCGCCGAGTGTGTAGGTGGGTACGCAGATCGCCATGCCAACCCAGAGCGATGCTACATGCCACTTCGTCCAGGTGCGTTGTGCGGCCTTGGTCGGCGCGATGTCGTCGTTGTAGCGCGGACTGTTGGCAATGTCGTCGCCGACCTCGAGCTCGACGTGCTCGCCGACCGTACGCAGCTGGCTGATTGCGGCCCTCATTTCACGAGATCGCCGTACGCGTCCGGGCGGCGATCGCGGAAGAACTGCCAGGTGTTACGAACTTCACGCACCATATCAAGGTCGATTTCATGCACCAGCAATTCGTCGTCGCCGTAACTCGCCTGCGCCTCGATCTCGCCACGCGGATTGACGATGTAGCTCGAACCGTAAAACTCACCCATGTTGTGCGTTGTTGCCCACGGCTCTTCCTTGCCAACGCGATTGATCGCGCCGATAAAAACACCATTGGCGGCAGCGGACGCCGGTTGCTCGAGTTCCCACAAATATTTGCTGAGGCCCGCGACCGTCGCGGACGGATTGACGATGTACTCGGCGCCGTTGAGTGCCAGTGCCCGCCAGCCTTCGGGGAAATGCCGGTCGTAGCAAATGTAGACGCCGAGTTTCACATAGGCGGTATCGAACACCGGATAACCGAGATTGCCGGGCTTGAAGAAAAACTTTTCATAGAAACCCGGATCGACTTGCGGAATATGCGTCTTGCGGTACTTGCCGAGGTAGGAACCGTCGGCGTCGATAACGGCCGCCGTGTTGTAGTAGACGCCCGGCATCGTTTCCTCGTAGATGGGCACAACGATGACCATGCTGTGCTTCTTCGCATACTCCTGCATGAGCTTCGTGGTGTAGCCATCCGGAATGGCTTCGGCCGCGGCATACCATTTTCTGTCCTGGCCAGGACAAAAGTAAGGCTGCGTGAAAACTTCCTGGAAGCAAAGCACCTGGACCTTTTGCCGCGCGGCATCTTCGATTAACGGAATATGCGCCTCGAGCATGCGATCGCGAATCGCGTTTGGCGTCATCGAGCCGTCGCCTTTCAGGGCCATCTGGATCAGGCCACATTTAAGCTTTTCCATTCTTCCCCCTTATAACAAATCACATCTAATCAATGTGTTATCGAGTTTTTGAGACTTTCAATATACGCCTTTTTGGCGCTAATTTCATGACTCAGAATAGGGCATCGACAAGGAACCCAGGTAGACCGCGTTCCCCCGGATGGTAAGCTTGCAGGGTGAGAACGAATATGCAACGACCTGCCATAAAAACTCTCTTGTTCCTGATTTCTGTTCTGCTGTCGGCTTGTGCGCTCAGTCCTCAGTCTACTGCAAGCCAATCCCATGGGCTGACCTTTATCCACCTCAACGATACCTATCGTGTGGCGGATGTTGAGGATGGCACGCGCGGAGGTTTCGCTCGGGCGATCACGGTGATTCGGCAGGCGCAGAATGAAGGCCGTGATGTGCGCGTATTGCACGCCGGTGACTTGTTATCGCCATCGCTGGAGAGCCAGATCTGGTACGGCGGCCAGATGGTCAAGGCACTGAACTTCATCGACGGCATTGCGCCGGCCTATTTCGTGGCCGGAAATCACGAATTCGATATGCGCGACGGCGATCTGGCATTTTTTATCAATGCCGTTCGTTCCTCCGGTTTTGACTGGCTGGGCGACAATTACTCGTTGCAAACCGGGGACGAAGTGGCCGACACGGCGTTGAAATCGACGTTCACCATCGAGCACGGTGACAAGACTATTGGTTTTTTTGCGCTCACGATGCATCCGCTGGATGGCGGTACGGCACGGTCCTATGTTGAGTATGACCGCGACTATGTCGGCGCCGCGGAGCGCGTGATCCGGCAGCTTGAGGCAAAGGGTGTCGACATGATTATCGGGCTGACGCATCTGCGGATGACGGATGATATTGCGCTCGCAAAATTGCGTGCCGAACATCCGACGCTGCAGTTTATTGTCGGCGGCCACGAACATGAGGTTAGCAGCCGCCTGCAGAGCGACGCATCGGCCGCGATTTTCAAGGGTTCATCGAACGCGCGCGTCATCTGGCGCATCGACGTCGATTTCGCCGCCGACAGCAATATTTCGATCAACGCGACATCGCTGGACCTGGACGTCACCGTTGCCAAGGACGCCGGCTATCAGCAACTGGAAAACGAGTGGCGCACGGAGTTACTGCGCCTGTATCCGATCATCGACGCCAAGGTCGGCGAAGCCGCCGTCCCGTTCGACGCCAGGGAGGAGGTAATCAGGAATGAGGAATCCAGTTGGGGGAATTTCATTGTCGACACGGCGCGATCAGCATTCGGCAAGCCGATCGCGGACTTCGCCTTCATCAACAGCGGCTCGATTCGTATCGACGACTACATCATGGGCGACATCCGCTACGAGGACATCGCGCGTAGCTTCGGCTTCTCACCCTATCTGCGTTGGCTGCAATTGAGCGGGGCGCAGTTCAGGACGCTGATGGAGGCGGGCTACGTGGGCGAAGGCGAGGGAAACTTCCCGCAGGTTTCGGGTTTTCGCGTCTGCGTGGACCGACGCCTCGCGCATCGTTCGCGCATCGTCAGCCTGCAGGTTCCGACCGAGGCTGGCTGGCAGGAGATTGATGCGAGCCGGCAGTACACGCTGGTACTGCCGGATTTTCTCTACCAGAACAATGACGGCTACGTCATTCCGGATCACTTGAGGGATCCGCATTCGCGCACGGGGGCCGAGCTCAAGTACCTGGTGCTTGATGCGATCATCAAGGCGCAACAACTGGGGCAAAAAGTTGGCCAGGAGGTGGACCCGAAGAATCCGCGCTTCGTGGCGCTGGGCCCGGATCGCGAGGCTTGCTGGTAGGAGGCCGCCACGCTGTGGGAGGTTGTCTGCTGTGGGAGGCCGCCATGCGGGCGAATCATTGATGTCGCGGGCATGGCCCCCTCCCACAGCATGGCCCCTCCCACAAGATACCCTCCAAAAAAAAGAGCGGTCCGAAGACCGCCCTTTGAGGTCGTGCAGTTTGCGAATCGATCAGAAGTCGAAGCGAATTCCAAGTCGAATCTGATAGACCGAATTGGATGAGCTCGCAAAATCGACATTCCTACCGTTGAACGAATTGTAGCGATAGACGCAGTCGCTCTGCTGCAGGCAATTGGTGCGCGGTGCATCACCTGTCAGCGCGGGGGCTCCGGCGACACCAAGGGCGACCACATCGGCCGCCCTGACAATGTCCGCCGTCACGATGTCGTTGTCCAGGAAGCCCGGGCCATCATTCCAGACGCCCCAGTTCTCATTGAGCAGGTTCAGGAAGTTTTCAATGTCGAGTACAAGCCGGACGTTGTTGTCACCCAGTGAATCGCCGAGGAACTTGAGCCCCGGGATTGACTGCTGAATGCGAACATTCGTCAGCGAATTCCAGCTGGAGTCGGTGCTGAACGGCGTCAAAATGCCTTTGCCACCACCGTGTTTCGCGATGTAGTCATTGAAGTCCGACTGATTGAACCCGGCTCCATATACGACAGCAGGATCGCTGGCACTGGTCGGAACATACAAGGTGTCCGTGTCGAACGGGCTCTCGAAGCGGGCGCGACCAAACATTGGATTGGCATCACTGACATTAAAGGTATGTGCGTACGCATCGCCCGAGAGGCGCTGGAAGACCGCGTCAAATCGTGTCGTGGCGTCTCCGGATCCAAAGAAGTCTCTTTCGTAGCCAACGTGCAGTTTGAACGAATGCTCGATCTGGAATGGCGACGGCCGCACACCCGGATCGTTGCGGTCAGCGCTGATAATGCCGCGCCAGTTCGAAACGCCGCGTGACGACGTTCCCTCGGTAACCGCTTCGATATCCTGGTAGGCGTAGCTGACATCAAAGTCCCAGCCATTCTCGTAACGCTTGGAAACGGCCAGCGCAATGACATGGTTTTCGCCGTCACTGAAATTGCCAAGCTCGGTCACGTTGCTGATACCCAAGGCGTTCAGGTCGGCGTAGATGGGCCGGCCGTCCGGCGCAACGCCCGGCGTCGTGTCAGATCGCGATGTCTGGGCGAGGTTAGTCCACATGAAACCGTCTTTTACCTTCGTGTACAGATACTGCGCGGTGAATATATAGCCTTCGCTGGCACCGATATTGAAGTCCTGTTCCAGTCGCAACGAGGCTTTCCAGTCCGAGGGGATCTCGAAGTCCGGGGCGATCGTGTCGATTGGAACCGGGGTGCCGAGCGCCACCTGGTCGATCAGTGTCTGCGGCACGACAGCCGGGTCCACATTGGTAAAAGTACCAGAGGCCGTAACTGTCGGCAGCTGGAACGCGTTCGATGTCCATACTTTCGGGTCACCGCCTGAGAACAGGCCGAAACCGCCCGTCAGCGTCGTGCGGTCTGCTATATCCCAGCGGAAACTGATGCGCGGCATGAAAAGGTCAAGGCCGTCAAGGTTCATGCTGCTATCAACACCATAGGTATCCTCGATCGACTGGCTAAATGTAGGCGCGTCGGACTGGTCATAGGTTTCGTAGCGAACGCCGAAGCTAAGCTCCAGGGTTGGCGAGACCTGCCAGGTGTCCTGGATGAAATACGCCCACTTGTCATAGCCCCAGCGTGCGGCGGCGTTGTTGGTATCATTCGAGGTGTCATTCTGGTAGGTGACCGTTGCCGTTTGCGCCACGAGGTTGGCGTAATTGGTGTAATTGAAACGGCCTCGTGCGTCAGAGACAAACAGGTTGAACAGGCTGAAGTCTTCGAGCTCGACACCTGCCGAGAGCACGTGGTCGCCGAGAAAATAATCGGCCTTGGCAAAGATCTGCGAGCGCTCGTCATTGAATTCGTTTGCATGTCGGAAGCGATCGCAACCGCCAATGACGTTGTCTAGGTCGTCGTCCAGCAGCAGACCCTCCAGCGGCGTGCCGACCAGGGATGCTGCGCTGAGATTGTCGATTTCGATCTGGCCTACACCCGTGCCCGCGTTGCAAATCTGCCGCAAAGCAAACAGGTCTTCATGACACTTCGATTACGTTCGAATCCATGAATAATCGCTGCCGTTTTTACTACTCATCATGGCGATTCACGATAATGATTACGGGCAAATGTAACGCAGCGAAAAAGCTTGTGCAATAAGGGTTTACGCGCATCTTCGAAAGCTCGCCGAACCTGTGCCGGGCGGTGAGCGTACTGCCCGGCGAAGTCGGGTTACGAAAATGTTACAAGCCCTTGTTTTTCAGTTGTTTGATGGCGGAACACATGCTGTTTGTGTGGAATCCCGCGGCGCACTCTCGCGGCCAGATGACTGATCCTGCCGACGATTGCCCCGCCGGACCCGTGCAAGCCGTGCACCTGTTGCCCGTTCAGCGCAAACTTTCGATGTTGCTTATGTGCCACATATGAGCATCCGCCAAATCGATCCGGAACACGGGCGCATGCTGCTTTTCGACCGTGAGAAACGCGGCCATGCCGTGCTCATCCACGGCGATCGCCTCGGCGTTCTTGATCTTGCCGAGCTTGAGTTCCAGCGCGGTGCCCGTGAGCGCCTCCGGCCAGCTTTGCTGTTCGCCGCGTGCGAAGTAATACACGCCGCCATAGGTAAGGACCAACGCGCTCCTGCCATCGGCCGCAAAATCCATCGCGGTCGGCTGCCAGGGCCAACCGCTCTTGTCTGCATTCTCTTTCTGCCGTTTGCTCGGCTGCGGCAGGCTGCTGATCAAAGCCAGCTGACTCGCGATGACGGTTTCACCGCTGCCTGGCCTTAGCGGTACGGCATACAACACGGCCGGAATATCGCGCTTGCTCAATATGTAGAAAAACCCGCCCGCCACGTCGACGGCGAGTGACTCCGCATCGCGCGGTCCGTTCGGATAGCGGAAATTCACTTGCCAGGCGAGTGGCACCTCTTCTTCGTCTGACCCCGGCTCCGCAACGATGTACAGCGTAACGTGCGGCCGTCGCGATTCGTTGTCGCCAATATCGGCGACCGCGAGGTAGCTCTTGCCGTCATACTCAAATGCAGCGAGATCTTCCCAGTCTTCATTGCTGGCATCGTCGATAGCCACGCGCCCACAGTGTTTGCCACTTCGCGATAGGCCGTACAATGTCGGTGCGCCGTCATCGTTGATCGCCCACAACAGGTCGGCGTCGACAGTGGATCGTGCCAGGCCACTGGCCTCATCCAGGTCACGATTTTCGAGCGAACCCACCTGCCGGATCGGTACATCGTCGCCGCCGGCAATGCAGCCGGCAAGCAGCAAGGGTACACAGATCAATAGACGCACAACACGCTCCGCTGTATGGTTGTCGCAAGGAAAAGAGTGTGGCTGAGACCCACTCGAGATGCGAGATTTATGGCCACCAAACATATGAATGCAGCGCCGGGCGATTTTGCCGAAACGGTGCTGATGCCCGGCGACCCGCTGCGGGCGCAATACATTGCAGATACCTACCTCGGCAGTGCGCGTCGCGTTACGGACGTGCGCAACATGTGGGGTTTCACCGGAACCTATAAGGGTCAACCGGTGTCGGTCATGGCGCACGGCATGGGCATACCGTCGGTGTCAATTTATTGCACCGAGCTCATCACTGAGTATGCGGTCAAGCGTGTCATTCGTGTCGGCAGCTGTGGCACCTCGCATCCGGACGTCAAACTGCGCGACATCATTATCGCGATGGGCGCCTCGACCGACTCCAATTGCAATCGCATGCGCTTCGGTGGCTACGACTATGCGGCGCTGGCCAGTTACAACCTGGTGCGGAAAGCGGTAGACGCCGCTGAGGCGAACAAGGTCCGCTATCACGTCGGCAATATTTTTTCGGCTGACCTGTTTTACACGCCGGACCCGGGCATGTTTGAAACTCTGGCGAAGTACGATGTGTATGGCGTCGAGATGGAAGCGGCTGGAATCTATCCCATCGCGGCGGAGCACGGTGCTGAGGCTCTCGCAATATGCACGGTCAGCGACGACATCGTCACGGGTGACCATCTGACCACCGATGAACGACAGACAACCTTCGATGAAATGATCCTGGTTGCGCTGCAAACAGCGATCGGTTGAGGTCAAGTTGAAATGAGCCTGTCTGCTGTAACCAGCACATTCAAACTTCCGGACTTGAGTCGGATCCCGACCGTCGACGAGGTTGGCATCAACGAGCGAGTTGCCCGTTTTCAGAGTCGCAGTATCAAGTCCGCCTCAAAAGTCGAGGCGTTGAAGCTGATCCTGTCGATGATCGACCTGACGACCCTGGAAGGGCAAGACACACCGGGTAAGGTCCGTCAGCTGTGTCAGAAAGCGATTCATCTGCATGATTCGATCCCGGGCTTGCCGCATGTCGCGGCAGTTTGCGTCTACCCGACGATGGTCAAGGTCGCGAAGAAAGCACTCGGCGACCGCGGCATCAATATCGCCTCGGTTGCGACTGCATTTCCGAGCGGCCAGGCGCCGTTATCGGTCAAGCTGGACGACACGCGCATGGCGGTCGCGGAGGGCGCCAACGAAATTGACATGGTTATTTCACGCGGCGAATTTCTGGCCGGCAACTACGGCATGGTGTTTGACGAGATCCTGGCCATCAAGGAAGCCTGTGGCGATGCGCACCTGAAGGTGATTCTCGAAACCGGCGAACTTGGCACACTCGATCGCGTGCGCCAGGCGAGTGAGTTGGCAATGCATGCGGGCGCCGATTTCATCAAGACCTCGACCGGCAAGATTCAACCGGCGGCGACCATGCAGGTGACGCTGGTCATGCTGCAAGCGATTCGCGATTATTTTGCGGCGACCGGCCGTATGGTTGGTATGAAGCCCGCGGGCGGAATTGCCCATTCCAAGCTCGCGATTCACTACCTGGTGATGCTGCGCGAGACCCTGGGCAATGCGTGGATGACGCCGCAATGGTTTCGTTTTGGCGCCAGCTCGCTGGCCAATGACGTGCTGATGCAAATTCGTAAACAGGCGACCGGTGTGTATCAGTCGGCGGATTATTTTTCGAAGGACTAATGATGGCGACTCCCGAAAACAAACTGGCATTCGACGGTGGCTGGCAGTACTCGCCGGCTCCGGAAAGCACCGACCACGTCAAGATCAAAAAGACCTATGAGCTGTTCATCGGTGGCGAATTTGTCGCGCCCGTGCAGGGCAAATATTTCGACACGATCAATCCGGCTACTGAAGAGAAGCTGAGCAAAGTAGCGTTGGCGTCGGCCGCCGATGTCGACAAGGCAGTAAAAGCGGCGCGTAAGGCGTTTGTCGGCTGGTCGCGTCTCAAACCTGCGGAGCGCGGCAAATACATTTTTCGCATCGCCCGCATTCTGCAGGAGCGATCACGCGAGTTTGCAGTGATCGAGTCGCTGGATGGCGGCAAGCCCATACGCGAGTCACGCGATGTCGACGTGCCACTGGCGGCCGCACATTTCTTCTACTACGCAGGCTGGGCCGACAAGCTCGAGTACGCGTTCCCGGGTCGCGCCGTCAAACCACTGGGCGTCGCCGGCCAGATCATTCCGTGGAATTTTCCGTTGCTCATGGCGGCGTGGAAGATCGCCCCGGCGCTGGCCTGCGGCAATACCGTAGTACTGAAGCCTGCGGAGACGACGCCATTGACGGCCCTGAAACTGGCCGAGGTCATTGCGGACGCCGGCCTGCCGCCCGGAGTCGTGAATATCGTGACCGGGGCGGGCGAGACGGGCGCTGCGATCGTCAATCATCCGGGCTTCGACAAGATCGCGTTTACCGGTTCGACCGACGTCGGCAGGATCATCCAGAAAGCACTGGCAGGCTCGAACAAGAAGTACACGCTCGAGCTCGGCGGCAAGGCGGCGAACATCATTTTCGCCGACGCGGCGATCGACGAGGCGGTCGAAGGCATCGTCAACGGCATATTCTTCAACCAGGGGCACGTGTGTTGTGCGGGTTCACGCCTGCTCGTACAGGAGCCGGTGGCGGATGCTGTCATCCGCAAGCTCAGGGATCGTATGGAGACGCTGATCGTCGGCGATCCGCTTGATAAGAACACGGACATCGGCGCAATCAATTCGAAACAGCAACTCGAGACAATCAAATCTTATCTCGCCATCGGCCAGGAGGAGGGTTCTGAGATGTTCCAGAGTTCTTGTGCGGTGCCGAAGCGGGGCTACTGGTGTCGACCGACCATTTTCACCGGCGTGTCGCAATCCAATCGCGTCGTGCAGGAAGAAATATTCGGTCCCGTGCTCGCGATACAAACGTTCCGTACCTTCGACGAAGCTTTGATCAAGGCGAACAACACGCCATATGGGCTGTCCGGCGGTGTCTGGACGGACAAGGGCTCGAAGATCTTCAAAATGACACAGAGTATTCGTGCCGGTGTGGTCTGGGCGAATACATTCAACAAGTTCGATCCGACGTCGCCTTTCGGCGGCAACAAAGAGAGTGGTGTTGGCCGCGAGGGCGGCATGCACGGTCTCGATGCCTACCTGAAGCTGGGGGGCTGAACATGGCCAACACGACAAAGAAAGGCGCGAAACGGCTCGCGGTTGCGAAGACCTACAAGATTTTCATCGGCGGACAGTTCCCGCGTACCGAGTCGGCGCGTTATTACGCGCTCGAAGACAAGCACGGTGCGGTGATCGCAAATATTTGCCGCAGCAGTCGCAAGGATTTTCGCAATGCCATTGTGGCAGCGCGTGGCGCGCAGGCCGGCTGGGCAAAGGCGAGCGCCTATTTGCGAGGCCAGATCCTGTATCGCATCGCCGAGATGCTGGAGGGGCGACGCGAGCAGTTCGTCGCGGAATTGAAGTTGCAGGGTGTGGCGCAGCGAACCGCGGAAAAAGAAGTCGACGCAACGATCGATCGGCTGGTCTATTTTGCAGGCTGGGCCGACAAGTATCAGCAGGTTTTCAGTTCGGTTAATCCGGTGGCTTCGGCGCACTTCAATTTTTCAGTGCTTGAACCAACCGGTGTCGTCGCGATCCTCGCGCCCGAGAAGAGTGGTTTGCTCGGTCTCGTATCGAATATCGCGCCCGCTATCGTGGGTGGCAATGCCTGCGTCGCACTCGCGTCGGAATCGAAACCGCTGTGCGCGGTTAGTTTCGCGGAAGTGCTGCACGCGTCCGACGTACCGGCGGGTGTGGTCAACATCCTGACCGGCTATCGCAGCGAGTTGACGGGTCAGTTCGCATCACATATGGACGTCAACGCCATAATCTACTGTGATGGCGACCGGCAAACCGACAGGGCCGTGCAGATCGCAGCGGCCGACAATATAAAACGTGTATTGCGCCGCACCGACATAGACTGGTCGAATGATTCTTCGCAACATCCCTACCTTGTGCGCGACACGCAGGAAGTGAAAACCACCTGGCATCCGATCGGAACCTAAAAAAGGTCTCTGATCCCTGTCAGGTGTAGTCGTCGAGCAGTCCGCGTTCGATGCGCGCGCCGAGCTGCTGGATGACGCGTGATGCGCAGAAAGTGCCGAGCCGTGCGCATTCGGCCAGTGAGTAGCGGTTTACCCAGCCAAACAGGAAACCGGCCGAGTAGGCATCGCCGGCGCCGGTCGAGTCAACGAGGTTTTCGATCCGGTTGGCCGCCTGGGTCACGACTGTCGCGCCTTGCACGATCACCGAGCCCTGCTCGGATCGCGTGATCGCAAACAGGTTGTCGTAAGCGCGGATCGCATCGAGCATCTCCTCGAAAGAATCTGCCTGCAGCAGCTTGCAGACTTCCTGCTCGTTGGCCAACACGATGTCAACGCGGTTCCTGACTACGTCCGCGAAAGCCTCACGATGGCGTTCGACGCAAAAGGAATCCGACAGCGATAACGCGATCGACGCGCCCGCCGCGTGACCGAGCTCGATGGCCTTGCGCGTAAGAGCCGGGCCTTCCGGCAGATCCCAGACGTAGCCCTCCAGCAGGATAGCCTGCGGGGTTGCAACGGATTCCGCGGTGACATCCCTGGCAGACAATTCGGTGCAGGCACCGAGATAGGTATTCATCGTGCGCTGGCCATCGGGCGTAATAAGCACATGACTGCGCGCGGTAGGCGCGCCGTCCTTGCCAGGCTGCAGTCGAATATCGACACCGAGCGATCGCATGTCGTGATTAAAAATTTCACCGAATTGGTCCGCCTTGACGCGCCCGATGTAAGCGGCCGAACCACCCAGATTGGCGAACCCTGCAATCGAGTTCGCGACCGACCCGCCCGACATTTCAGTCGCCGGCCCCGTCATGGCGTAGATCTCGCTCGCGCGACGTTCGTCGACCAGCGTCATCGAGCCCGGCACGATCTGCAGCTTTTCGATAATTCCATGATCGACATGCGCGAGGATGTCGACGATGGCGTTGCTGATGCCGAGTAATTGCGTAGCTTTGATCATGGCTGGGGGCTTTGTTGCAAAAACGCGGGATAGCCTAGCATCGAAATAGTAGACAACCTGGCTGGCGCGGCCATTCGCATCGGTGTCGATACGAATCACGACAGATAACGGGCGAATCTCGCAATGGCCACTGGCCTCGGCAAGCGGGATCATCGCCGCGAGCGTTGACGACTTGGCACCGATTTCGCAGCCAAACATCATGCAAAAGCCGCAATGGATACAGCCGGCCCGACCGTTGTGTGGCTGTGACAGGATCGCGAGTGGCGCGGCCTGCGCGTGCAAACCAAGTGCATTCGCGCCTTTCTCCAGCAAGACTCCTGAAGACTTGATCGGCATCGGTGGCATCGGGAATGGTTTCGAGCGTGGCGCGTCGAAGGGACCCGGTGTGCCAGAGACGCCGATTTCCCAATCGACCTTGGTGTAATAGGGCTCGAGTTCCGCGTAACTGATAGGCCAGTCGGCGAAGTTGGTGCCTGAGGTAGATAACACCAGCTTCGGTGGCACCCGGCGTTGCCGTGGTCGGAATGATGCGTGCCGCAATGGCCGCGAAATCTGCCGCTTCAACCGCGCCCAACACGAGAAAGTCGGCGGCCTCCTGTTTCGCGCTACAGGCCGCCTGGGTGATGGCGGCTAATGCCGGTGCGCCCAGACGCAAAAACGCCGCCGCTGATAGCGACGTCGTGCTTTGCAGGAAATGACGTCGCGATAGCTTGCCGTTAACGTGCATGCTCACCCCCTATCATTCTTTTATGGCCGCAAAGCTAGCACAGGCAAGGTGGAATTGCGTAATGTGGACGTATAATGACCAAGCGCAGAGCGGGGGATCGATGGGACAACTGACGACACACATTCTGGACACGGCTAACGGCAAACCTGCTGCTAACGTGAACATACGTCTCTATGCCACTGGCGCTGAACGTTGCCTGCTCACATCGACGGTCAGTAACAGCGACGGCCGCAGCGACACGGCGTTGCTCAAGGGTGATGTGCTGCGTACCGGCGAATATGAACTTGAGTTCGACGTCGGGCCGTATTTCGCGGCGACGGGCGTTGCCGCAGGCGAGTTGCCATTCCTCAACACCGTCGTCATTCGCTTCGCGATGCAGTCGGACCAGAAGTACCACGTTCCCTTGCTCGTATCGCCGTGGAGCTACTCGACCTACCGGGGTAGCTGAGTCGCATGGGCAGCACCGTAAAATTCGTGCTCGACGGTGAGATCATCGAACTCAAGGATGTCGATCCAACGCGAACGGTGTTGCAATACCTGCGTGAATACCTTCGCCGCACCGGCACCAAGGAAGGTTGTGCCGAAGGCGATTGTGGCGCCTGCACCGTGGTCATCGCGGAGCTCAATCGCGACTCCGATGGAGTGCAGCTGAAGGCGATCAATTCCTGTATCCAGTTTCTGCCCACCCTGCACGGCAAGCAACTGATCACGGTCGAAAGCCTGAAGCAGAAAAATGCCGGCCTGCACCCGGTGCAACGGGCGATGGTTGATTGCCATGGATCGCAGTGTGGCTTTTGTACGCCGGGCTTCGTCATGTCGTTGTTCGCGCTGTACCAAAACAACGCAGCGCCATCACGCGTCGAAATCGACGATGCGCTGGCCGGCAACCTGTGCCGCTGTACCGGCTATCGGCCGATCATCGCGGCGGCGAACACGATGTACGAGCTGCCGCGGGCTGGCACAGAGCCGCTGCACGAGGCATTGCTCGCGAAACTGGAGGCAGATGATGCTTTGCACATCGAATATGGCACGCGAAAATTTTTCGCGCCGACGTCAGGCAAAGAGCTGGCTGCGCTGTTGACAGAGCATCCGAAGGCCACGCTGCTTGCTGGCGGGACCGACGTTGGCCTCTGGGTCACGAAGCAGCACCGCGTGCTCGATACTGTCATTTATACGGGTCGCGTCGCCGAGTTGCGGCGACTAAGCGCTAACAGGACACACATCGAGATCGGCGCGGCGGTGACCCTGGCCGACGCCATGGACGTTATTGTCGAGCATTACCCTGCGCTTGATGAACTGTTTCGGCGCTTCGCATCGCCGCCGATTCGCAATGCCGGTACTTTGGGCGGCAATATCGCGAACGGCTCGCCGATTGGTGACTCGATGCCGGCGCTCATGGTTGCGGGAACCACGCTTACCCTGATGTCGGTTGATGGTGTGCGCGAAGTCGCGCTCGATGCGTTTTATATCGATTACCAGGTCAAGGATCTTAAGCCCGGCGAATTCATTGCACTGATCCGGATTCCGTTGCCGGCGAAAAACGTCATTCTGCACAGCCACAAGCTGTCGAAGCGGTTTGACCAGGACATCTCGGCCGTGTGCTCGGCTTACCGGCTCGAGCTCGACGGCCAGCGCGTCGCGTCGTTCGCGATGGCCTGTGGCGGCATGGCGGCTACGATCAGGCGTGCGTCGCATTGTGAGGCCGCGCTAAACGGGCAGCCGTGGAACGCGGCGTCGATCGAAAAAGCGATGCTCGCGCTGGCCGATGATTTCGCGCCGATCAGCGACATGCGGGCGTCCGCAGACTATCGGCTGCGCGCGGCGCAAAATCTGCTGCGTCGCTTTTATCTCGAAACGACCGGCGAGCTCGGGCAATCGGTGTACCGCTATGGGCGCTAAAGCGGTCGGCCAGTCGCTGCCGCATGACAGCGCGAAGCTCCACGTCAGTGGTCTCGCTGCGTACACCGACGACCTGCCGGAGCCGCGCGACCTGTTGCATGTTGCGGTCGGCATGAGTGCGAAAGCACATGCGCGCGTTCGCCGCATTGATCTCACGGCGGTCGCGGCCGCCACGGGCGTTATCGATACCTGTGTCGCGGGCGAAATTCCCGGTGAGAATAATTGCGGACCGATAATTCACGACGAGCAGATTCTCGCGGCCGACGTGGCCGAGTACGTGGGACATGCGTTGTTTGCGGTCGCTGCCGAAACAGTGGACCAGGCGCGCAAGGCGACGCGTCTCGCGCGCGTTGATTACGAAGAGCTGGAGGCGATCCTCGACCCGCTGCAGGCGGTTGCGAAAAAATCGTTCGTACTGCCGAGCGAAACGCTGCGTCGTGGCGACCCCGAACAGGCGATCGCAAACGCACCGCACCGGCTCAAGCGGCTGCTGCATCTTGGCGGGCAGGACCAGTTCTATCTTGAGGGCCATATCGCGATGGCTATCCCGCAGGAGGATGACGGGCTGCTCGTGTACAGCTCCACACAACACCCGGACGAAGTGCAGCACCTGGTTGCAGCGGCGACCGGTCGCCCGGTCAAGAATGTCGTCTGCATTTGCCGCCGCATGGGCGGTGCTTTCGGCGGCAAGGAAAGCCAGGCAGCGACGATTGCCTGCATAGCCGCGATCATGGCCAGCAAGACCGGTCGTGCCTGCAAGCTGCGACTCGATCGCGACGACGACATGATCATGACCGGCAAGCGGCACGACTTCGTCATCGAGTATGAAGTTGGCTTCGGCGATGACGGGCGCATCCATGGCGTGGACTTTATGTTTGCCTCACGCTGCGGCATTTCGGCGGACCTGTCCGGGCCGGTCAACGACCGCACGATGTTTCACTGCGACAATGCCTACTTCCTCGAGAACGTGAATATCGTTTCGCATCGCTGCAAGACCAACACGGTATCCAACACGGCGTTTCGTGGTTTCGGCGGCCCGCAGGGCATGCATGCGATCGAATACGTCATCGATGACATTGCACGCTCGCTGCAGCTGGATCCGCTGGCCGTGCGCCGCCGCAATTTCTATGGCATCCATGAGCGCAATGTCACGCCGTACCAGCAGGTCGTCGAGGACAACATTATTGGTGAGATTTTTGATCAGCTCGAGAGCGACGCGGCCTACGTCGAGCGGCGCAGCGCTATCCGGGAGTTCAACGGCACGAGCCCGGTATTGAAGCGCGGTATCGCCATGACACCGGTGAAGTTCGGCATTTCCTTTACGGCGACGCACCTCAACCAGGCCGGTGCCCTTGTGCACGTGTATCGCGATGGTACCGTGCACCTGAATCACGGCGGCACGGAAATGGGGCAGGGCCTCTTCATCAAGGTGGCACAGGTCGCGGCGGACGAACTCGGCGTCAGCGTCGATAAAATACGCATTAACGCCTCGGACACGAGCAAGGTGCCGAACGCATCGGCGACGGCTGCGTCCAGTGGTTCCGACATGAATGGCAAGGCGGCACAAATGGCCTGTGCCAAAATTCGTGCACGGCTGACGGAATTCGCCGCGCGCCATTATTCAGTCGCTGAGTCGCAGATCGAGTTTGACGCCAACCGCGTGGTGGCCGGCAAATCCGAGTTGAGTTTCGCCGAGCTGGTGCGGCTCGCGTGGCAGGACCGCGTGCAGCTCTGGGCGAGCGGCTTTTATAAAACACCGAAGATTCACTACGATCGCAGCACGTTCAGCGGCAGACCGTTTTTTTACTTCGCGTATGGCGCCGCGGTGGCGGAAGTCATCGTCGACACGCTGACCGGCGAGTACCGGGTTACGCGGGTCGACATTCTGCATGACTGCGGCGATTCGCTGAACCCGGCCATGGACATCGGCCAGGTCGAGGGCGGATTTATTCAGGGCATGGGATGGCTGACCGCAGAAGAATTGTGCTGGAACGCGGCGGGTGAACTGACCACGCACGCACCGTCCACGTACAAGATTCCAACCTGCTCCGACCTGCCGGTCGATTTTCGAGTGCAGCTCCTGGCCCATGCGGCAAATCGCGAGGACACCATTTATCGTTCCAAGGCGGTCGGCGAGCCGCCGCTGATGCTCGCATTGTCCGTGTTCCACGCCATCCGCGACGCAATCGCGAGTCCGCAACAGCCACTCCCGGATCTGCAGGCACCGGCTACACCGGAAGCCGTGTTAAGGGCGATTGAGGGACTGGCGTCGTGAACGAATGGATTGACGAGCTTGCGGATCAGACCGCCGGCGGCGCACGTGCGGTGGTCGTCACGGTCGCCGGGATCCGAGGCTCGGCGCCGCGTGAAGTCGGGGCAAAGATGATTGTTACCGCGACCGAGACGTTGGGCAGCATTGGCGGCGGCCAGCTCGAATACCAGTGCACACGACTGGCGTT
The DNA here is from genome assembly GCA_027618995.1 of Pseudomonadota bacterium. GTDB lineage: Bacteria > Pseudomonadota > Gammaproteobacteria > Steroidobacterales > Woeseiaceae > UBA1847. The sequence continues at coordinate 99,521 of JAQCGO010000001.1, forward strand.
CGATATGCTGGACGGCCCCGAGCAGCCGAATTTGCGCAAGTTCCCGCTGGGCAGCTCGATGGGCCAGTGTTGCGGGGGCGTGGTCGACATTCTGTTCGAGCCGCTCGTGAGTGGCCTGCCGGCATGGTTGCGTGATCTGCGGGCGCTGTACGGACAACGCGTCCCGGCCGTCATTGCGACCCATGTTGCGGGCGAGCCGCTCAAATGTGTGATCACCGTCAACGGTACCTTCGGCGCATCGGCCGAGCAGATTGGTATCGAGGTCATCGGGCGCGCCCGTTATGGCCTGGATATGGGGCGCATCGTGCATCGCAGTGATGACTGGTTGCTGGAGCTGGTGGTAGGCAGCGACCTCAACATTGCCGTGTTCGGTGCGGGCCATGTCGGCGCCGCGGTCGTACAGGCTTTGTCCGCGCTCGATTGCAATATTCGCTGGGTCGACAGCCGGCGCAATATTTTTCGCCACACGCCGGCGAACGTTCGTGCCATCGAAACGGCCGACGCGCCGCTTGAAGTTGCCGCGATGCCGCCCGGCAGTTGTTTCCTGGTGATGACGCACAGCCACGCACTCGATTACGACATCTGCGAGCGCATCCTGCGGCGCGGTGACGCGGCGTATTGCGGGCTGATCGGTTCCGAGTCGAAACGGCGGCGATTCGAGAAACGCTATCGCGCGCAAGGCCTGTCCGACGACGCGCTCGATACACTCGTGTGCCCTATCGGGGTCGCCGGAATCAGTGGCAAAAAGCCGGCCGAAATCGCACTCGCCGCCGCCGCTGAGGTGCTGCAATCCTACGAGAGGGTGCGAGCCGCCGCCGAGTTCGCGTATCCTGCCAACGTGCACCCGCTGCGAGGCAAGAATTCACCGTGATCCGACGGCAGTAACATGCAGGCATTCCTCATCGACTGGCTCAGCCTGCTGGCGCGCTGGCTGCACTTTATTACAGGCATCGCCTGGATCGGCTCGTCGTTCTATTTCATATGGCTCGACAATCATCTTGAGAAGCCTCGCGATGCGAGCGACACAGCGAAGGGAGTGAGTGGCGAAGTATGGTCGCTGCACGGTGGCGGCTTTTATCACGCACAAAAATACACGCTGGCACCGCGTGTGTTGCCCGAAACCCTGCACTGGTTTAAATGGGAGGCCTATTCGACCTGGCTCTCCGGGATGTTCCTGCTGATCCTGCTATATTGGTACGGTGCCGGGGTGTACCTCATCGATCCGGCGATCGCGGCTTTGTCGGCACCGTACGCGATCGCATTGGCAGCAGGCTGCATCATTGGTGGCTGGGTCATTTATGACCTCATGTGCAAATCACCGCTCGGCGGCAATGACAAACTGTTGGGCCTCGTACTTTTCGTCCTGATCGGTTTGCTCGCCTGGGGCTTGTGCCAGTTATTCAGTGGTCGTGGTGCGTACATGCATTTCGGTGCGATTCTCGGCACGATCATGGTCGGCAACGTTTTTTTCGTGATCATACCCGGGCAAAAACTGATGCTTGCGGCGGCGTCGCGCGGCGCGACACCGGACCCCGGGCCCGGGCAGCGAGGCAAGCAGCGTTCCGTACACAACACCTACTTCACGTTGCCCGTATTGTTCGTGATGGTCAGCCATCATTACGCGATGACCTACAACCATCCGTTCAACTGGGCGATATTAATTGCCATTACGCTCGCCGGTGCACTGATTCGGATTTACTTTGTCGCGCGCCACAAGGGCCGCGCGTCACCGCTGCCGATGATCGCTGCGGTAGTCCTGCTGGCGATTGTCGCGGCACTGATTGCGCCGAGAGCCAGCGCGCTGTCCGGGACAACCGGGGAGGTATCGTTTGCTGACGTGCAACTCGTGCTTCGGGAGCGCTGCACGAATTGTCACTCCGGTACGCCGACGCATCCGGCGTTTCCGGCGGCACCAGCCGGCGTCATGCTTGACACCGAGCAACAGATCGTCGCGGCAGCAACCCGCATTCATCAGCAAACCGTCGTCACCCGCGTCATGCCAATTGGCAATCTGACCGGCATGACCGAGGCGGAACGCGAAACGCTGGATCGCTGGTATCAATCACTCGAGTCCGGCCATGACTGATAAAAACTATCCGCGGGATTTGTGCGGCTACGCCGACCAGCCGCCGGATGCGCGCTGGCCGCAGGATGCACGGCTCGCCGTACAGTTCGTCATCAACTACGAAGAAGGCGCCGAAAATTGTGTGTTGCATGGCGACGCGTCGTCGGAGGCGTTCCTGTCCGAGATAGTGGGCGCACAGCCCATTCGCAATCAGCGTCACATGAACATGGAGTCGATGTACGAGTATGGTGCGCGCGCCGGATTCTGGCGCTTGCAGCGCCTGTTTACGGAGCGCGACATGCCGGTAACGGTATTCGGCGTTGCGATGGCTTTGCAGCGCAATCCAGCTGTCGTCACCGCGATGCAGGCGGCGAACTGGGAAATCGCGAGCCACGGCTATCGCTGGATCGACTACCAGGATGTCGACGAAGCCACTGAGCGCGAACACCTGCAGAAGGCAATCGAGATCCACAGCGCCGTAACGGGCGAACGCCCGCGCGGCTGGTACCTCGGGCGCTGCAGCCCACGCACGCATCAGCTGGTGGCCGCCGAAGGTAGCTTTGCCTACAACGCGGACTGTTATTCCGATGATCTGCCGTACTGGGATTACACGCACGCCAGGCCGCAACTGATGGTGCCGTACACACTGGATGCCAACGACATGCGATTTGCCACGGCGCAGGGGTTCAACAGCGGCCAGCAATTTTATGACTACCTCAAAGACAGTTTCGATGTGCTCTACGCCGAGGGATCGCGAATGATGTCGATCGGGCTGCACTGCAGATTGGCTGGCCGGCCTGGTCGAGCTGCCGCGCTGGCGCGTTTCCTGGACTATGTCGCCCGGCACGATGGTGCATGGGTCGCGCGCCGCATTGATATCGCGATGCACTGGCGCGAGCAGCATCCGGCGAAGGTATGAGTAAACCCGACAACAGCAACGCTGACGACTTCGTGCAACGCTACGGTGGCATTTATGAACACTCACCCTGGGTTGCCAGAGAAGCCGCGGCTGATGCGGCTGATTGCGACAGTTTAGAGTGCATCGCCGAGCTCATGGCCGACTGCGTTGACAATGCATCCACCGAGCGACGACTTACTCTGATTCGTGCGCACCCCGACCTGGCGGGCAGGGCACAGATCGCCGGCGAACTTACGCCGGACTCGATCGAGGAGCAGGCGCGCGCGGGACTAACTCAGTGCACGGCTGAAGAATACAAACGGTTTCAGGATTTGAACGACCGCTATTTGCAAAAATTCGGCTTTCCGTTTGTGATGGCGGTCCGTGATAGCAGCCGCGCGGAAATCCTCGCGGCATTCGAGTTGCGGCTCGCCAACGATCCCAGGGTCGAATTTGAAACGGCGCTGACCGAGATTCACAAGATAGCGCGACTGCGATTGCAGGCGATGCAGGCAAAGGAGACCGAAAAGTGACGGCCAGGTTGCATCCGTTCCACGAGTGGATTCAGCTGCAGCAGCCGCGACTGGGCACGCGAGTGACCTACGCGACCGATGAGTTTTTCGCCGCCAAGGAGCGCCTGATCGAACCGCAGGACCCCGTATTCATTGATGGCAAGTATGACGATCACGGCAAATGGATGGATGGCTGGGAGAGTCGCCGTAAACGTACGCCGGGTAACGACCATTGCATCATCCGACTCGGCGTGCCCGGTATCGTGCGTGGCGTGAACATCGACACTCATTTTTTCACCGGCAACTATCCGCCGCAGGCATCGCTGCAAGCCTGCGTCAGCGACGATGACGTGCCGAACGGCGGCTGGTTCGAAATCCTGCCGAAAACGGATCTGAGCGGCAACGTGGATAATTATCACGCTATCAATGTCGATTCCGTGCTAACGCATTTGCGGCTGAATATTTTTCCGGACGGCGGCATTGCGCGACTGCGGGTCTACGGCGAGATACATGCCGATTTTTCTGCGCTCACCGGGGTCATTGATTTATTCGCGCTGGAACACGGCGGCAGGTCGATTGCCTGTAGCGATGAACACTATGGCAGCATGCATAACCTCAACGTGGCAGGTCGTGGCATCAATATGGGTGACGGCTGGGAAACTGCTCGTCGCCGCGGTCCCGGGCATGACTGGGTTGTGCTGGCCCTCGGGCATGCCGGCAGGATCGAGAAAGTCGAAATCGATACCGCGCACTTCAAGGGCAACTATCCGGACCGGGTGGCCCTGCACGCTGCAAGTTTCAAGGCGAACGAAGAGGTACATGCCGACGACGCGCGCTGGCAGCTGTTGCTGCCTGAGTCGAAACTGGCCATGGACAGTCAGCATGAATTCCAGTCGGAGCTGCAGAACCTGGGCGCGGTCAGCCACGTGCGCATGAGCATCTTCCCGGACGGCGGCGTCAGCCGCTTGCGACTGTACGGTCGCGCTACAGAGGAGTAGGTATGCCGGTCCTGAAACCCGAGCCGTTAAGCCGCGAGAGTTTTGCTGCTTACGGTGATGTTATTGAATCGAGCAGTCCGGACGCGGCGGCAATGAACGCGGAGCGCTTTGAGCGCTTTGACGATTTATGCAGGGTTGAGGCGCATGCGGGCCACATTTCCGTCAGCATCGCGCGATGTCGCAGCGTCACGACCTTGCCCTACAGCTTCGATATGGTCGAGCGACATCCACATGGCAGCCAGGCTTTCGTGCCGTTGACGCCCTGTCGCATGCTGGTCGTGGTGGCACCGCCGGGAGATTCTGTCGCGGCCGGTGATCTGCGTGCTTTCGTCAGCAACGGTCGGCAGGGCATCAATTATCATCGCGGCACCTGGCACATGCCGTTGATCGCTTTCGAGTTGGGCCAGGAGTTTCTCGTGATCGATCGCAGCGGCAAAACGCCGAACTGCGACTTGCATTATTTCGACGAGCCGATCACTTTGAGCGCTGGCGCTATTTCGAATTGAGCAGCGGCGCGAGCCGGTCGATAACGTCTGCGAGCTCGGGGCGGCCGCTGCGCAATTCGTCGAGCGTCATGCCACTCAACTCATAGGGCAGTGCCAGCCATTCCCGAGTTTCATGCACGTAGTAGTCGGGTTTGCGCAGGGTCTTGTTGCTCGGGCGATACCAAACGGTAGCGATGCGGATATCCTGTGGCATATTGCGTCGCGTCTTTTGCGCCAGTTGTTCAATCACGGTATTGACGCTGGACCCTGTGCTGTAGACGTCGTCGACGATGAGCAATGAATGATTCGAGCCCAGGTTCTCGAGCAGGTACTGCAAACCGTGTACTCGAATGTCGCCGGCCTTGCTGACCATATCGGAATAACTGGCGGCACCGCTATACGAGGTACGAATGGCGATGTGATCTGTCTTGATGCCGAGGTAGTCCAGGCCCTCCTGTACCGCGATGCCGACGGCGCTACCGCCACGCCATAGCCCTACAAGAAAATCTGGACGAAATCCGGCATCGCTGATCTGCGCGGCAAGTCGAAACGAGTCGATCAGCAGGTCGTCCGCGGCGACGAGTTTTCTTTGCATTGTTTTTCCGGGGCTGCGGTGCGGTAGAATCTGGACGCGGCATTATAACCACTGCCCGGCCAAGCGCTAAGAGAATAATAATGGACAAGATCGTACTGTCAGCCAAAACCTTGCTCGAAGATTCTTTCAAGCTCGGTCTGCAGGTCCTCGAAAGCGGCTTCCGACCAACGATGATTATTGCCCTGTGGCGCGGCGGTACACCGGTAGGAATGGCGGTGCAGGAAATCATGGCCTATTGCGGCGTAGAGGCGGATCACATCGCTATTCGCACTTCGTCCTATCACGGTGTCGACAAACGAAGTGCAGTGGCTGTGCACGGATTCAACTACATCATCAAGAAGATCTGTCACGAGGATCGCGTGTTGATCGTCGATGACGTATTCGATACCGGCAACACCATTGTGGCGGTTATTGACGAGCTCAAAAAACGCGCGCGCGACAATACACCCACAGACATTCGGGTCGCCGTGCCCTGGTTCAAGCCTACGCGGAACGAGACCAGCATCGTCCCGGACTACTTCGAGCATGAAACGGCCGAGTGGCTCGTGTTTCCGCATGAACTCGATGCGCTGACGCCCGAGGAGCTGCGTGCCCGACGGCCGGAGATTGCGGCGATTATCGAAGCGGCCAAGGCCGCACAAGGCTGAGGGCTGCATGCCGAGGATTTGTGTCTACTGCGGGTCAAGCACCGGTAACCACGACGATTACAGCGCCAATGCACGCGATCTTGCGCAAGTGCTCGTGCGACATGGTTACGAGCTGGTCTATGGCGGCGCGGCGCGGGGCATCATGGGGGTTGTCGCCGACGCCGTGCTGGCTCTGGGTGGCAAGGTACACGGCGTAATACCGACCCTGTTACTCGATAAAGAGATCGCCCACCGCGGATTGACCGAACTGCATGTCGTCAATTCCATGCATGAGCGGAAATCAGTAATGGCATCTTTGTCGGATGGATTCATCGCATTGCCGGGCGGCTTTGGCACGCTCGAGGAACTGATCGAGATTCTGACCTGGGCGCAACTGCGGTTACACGACAAGCCCTGCGGCGTGATTAACGTGCGGGGATATTTTGATCACCTGCTGGCGTTTCTGGATCACGCTGTGGCCGAGGGATTACTGCGGCCGGAGAATCGACGCAGGTTGCTCTGCGCCACCGAGGCGGCAACTCTCCTCGACCAATTCGAACAATTCATGCAATCAGGTGAGCAGCAGGCGCAAGGTGCCAGCCGCAGGCGCGCGCAGATTTTGCGCAAATAGCTTGTAGTGGATCCCGAGTCGTCGACCCTTCAGCGCATTTCCTGCGAAGATCCGCAGCGGCAGCGTGAATACCTTGATCAATTCGCCGGCCGGAATGTCATTGAGTTTGACCGAGACCTGGATCCGGTTGTCGCGCAGATTTACGGCGGGGTAGCCCGCCTGTTCCGCGGGAGTGCGTTCGACGAATTTTTTGTCCCGCGGAATTTTCGGCAGGCGGGTTGCGACGAATAGTTCATTGTGGTTCGGCATGACCAAGTCCAGCGCGGCGTCGCGAATCGACTCGTCGCCCTGATTGAGAATAACCAGCTGCAGCTCGGTCTGGTTTTCGTTGTACAGAAATTGCTCATCATGGTCATGATAGCGGCCCGCCAGTTGGTTTATTTCCGCCATGATCTCTTCCGTCGAGCGATCTTCATACGGACTATCGGTGCCGAACAGCCGCGCGTGCGTGAGTCGTGCCATCATGGTATTGCCGGCTGAGGCGTTTACACGGGCTTTGGCCGCGATGAGTTCGTTGAGTTTTTCGGTCGCGATGAGTGAAGGTAATTGCTCGAGGCTTCGCGTAGCCAGTCGGTGATCCTTGTGAATGATGCTGCCGGGAAAACCGACTTCGACGTTGGCTGCCGACATCGAATCGCTGAATTTTCGTTCGAACATAGCCTGCAACTGCCGCCGACCCAATTTCACCATGGTGTCGTTCATACGCGCATAAGCGTCACCGCGGCGCAGAGTCTCCGAGTAGTCGATACGCATCATGTAGGGACGATCCTGGCAGTCGCCAATTGTGTACACGCCGACGCGTTCGCCATCGAGGATGACCGGCTGATAGTCGATGCGCAACGGCGGTTCGATGTGATCGTTGGCGAGCGACTGGTATGCGGGTTTGCCGGAAAAATCGTCCGCTCCTACCGGGTACAGGCGCTTGCGGCCCTTGTCATCAAATTGCACTCCGGTGATGATGTAGCGCGTACCGTCAACCGACGCATTTGCCATTGCGAGTACGTCGCGCAGAAAATCCTGCACGCCGCCACGTCCGTAAGCGGTCTTGCGAAATTGCACGGACGTAGTGGGCGTCGCAGATTGAACAATTCGCGCCAGCTGCTTCATAGATCATGAATTATCGACCGATTATGTAGAGTAACTCCGGAACCAAGCCGCATTTTTTGCCAAAGAACCACTATGGATGCCTTTACCACTGTTTCGACCCCCCAACCCGAGCTACCCGAGGCGCAGGCACGGGAACTGCTGGCCACGAATTTCGGACTGCGCGGCAGCCTGCGGCCCTTGCTCAGCGAGCGGGACCAGAATTTCAGGGTGACGACAGACGACGGGCGCGCGTTCGTTTTCAAGGTAGCCAACAGCTCGGAGCGTCCGGTGACGACTGACTTTCAGATTCAGGCGCTGCTACACATAGAGCACCGGCACTGCCCGGTCGCAACCCCGCAACTTCTGCGCACCGTCACCGGTGACGTGTCCGTGCCGCTGCGCATAGGCGATCTGACTCATGTGAGTCGGGTCGTCACTTATCTCCCCGGGGAATTGCTGTCCGCCGTTACTACCAGCCCGCGCCTGGCGGCGGACCTCGGGCAAAGCGCTGCGCATCTCGACCGCGCGTTGGCAGGCTTCGAGCACGCCGGAGAAGGCCAGATCCTGTTGTGGGACATGCAACGTGTGGATCGTTTGCGCGACTTATTGCAATACATCGCAGACGCCGACCTGCGTGCTGTGGTGCGCGGGTGTATCGACGACTTCGACGAACGGGTGAAACCGCGACTGCCCGATTTGCGGCGGCAGATTATTCATGCCGATTTGCATAGCGCCAATGTGCTGGTCCGGGCGGACGACCACGACTCGGTTGCGGGCGTGATCGACTTTGGTGACATGCTGCGGGCGCCGCTGATCATGGAGGTGGCCATCGCGGCTGCTTACCTGCGCGATATCCACGGCGATGCGCTGCGGCTGATCACACCATTTGTCGCCGGATTCAACAGCATCATCCCATTGCAACCGCTGGAAACCGAATTGTTGTTTGATCTGGTCCGGGCGCGCCTGTGTGCGACGATTTCGATTCTGCGCTGCCGGTCCGCAATGCGCGGCGCGGGCGATCAGTACTCGCAGGAATACATGCAAAGCGAGCGCACAGCGGAAACATTCCTGTTGCGACTGAATGAATTGGGCCGCGCCGCGTTTACCGAGCGCATGCGGAGCGCATGCAGCCACCCGCAGGATTTGTCGTAGGGATTGAATCTGCGTGCCGCTGTTTTCCAAACCTTGCACAAAAACAATTTAAAAAACAACAAGTTATCGAACAATGGTGACAGCTGGCCAGCCGATTCCGACAACAAGGCGAGAAAAAAAGCCCATTGATGGCCTGCAGGGCTCCGAAAAATGTCGAACACGTCTACGAATTCAACGGTTTAGAACCATACCATCGGGGCATTATTGTCAGATCGAGCAAGAACCCATGACCCTGGACGCAGCCCTCGCCGCATTGTTGCTATCCAGCGCCGGTTGTTATGCCGGCTGGGAGTGCGGCTGATTGTGGCAAAGCGCGAAGTGGGTTCGCGGCCGATCGGTGCCTTGTTTGTCGTGGTCTGTTTCTGGGTCCTGGGCGGCGCGATCGAGCTGCTGTCGAACTCGTATTTCATGTTCAGCATCGGGCGAACCGGGCATTTCATCGGCTCGGCGCTGCTGCCGGTCGTCGCGTATGTTTGCTTTCGCGAATACATCGGGCAAACAACATCGGTACACCGCGTAACGCTGCTGCTGATCATTCCGGTAGTGTCGATCACTCTCGCGGCGACCAACTATTTTCATGAATTCATGTGGTACCTGCCGACGACGAACGAGTCTGGTCAATACCTGACTCGTCCGAACGAGTGGGGCAGCTGGTTCCTGTTCATACATGCGCCGCATAGCTACCTTGTGATTGGCGCTGGAATACTGTCTTTGCTCACGCACACCAGTGCCGTCGCGCGCTCTCACCGGCGCGGAATTTTTCTCCTGGTGGCCGCGAGTTTTGGGCCGCTTGCCGCAACCCTCGCGTACGACCTGGGCTTCGGGCCGAACACGATTTCCTTCGTGCCCTTTGTGTTCACGCTGATGCTGCCGCTCTATGCCTGGCTCATACTGACAGAGCGCATCGCGCAATTCTCGCCACTGGCCTATGAAACGGTTTTCCAGAATATGCAGGATCCGCTGGTCGTGGTCGATGATGAGGGCCGCATAATTGGTTTGAACCGACGTGCTGAAGCGCTGTTGTCGATCACCGAGACATCCGCCATGTTTGAGCCATTGAGTTCGATTATCTGCGACGGTTCGACCGAGGTATTCGAGGCCATGGCGATGGGTGAGCCACGCAAGATGATGACCTCGACCGGCCGTTTCCTGCATGTTCAGGTGTCTGAAATGAATTCGGACAGCCCGCGGGAACGCAAAGGAAAGGTCCTGATGTTTCGCGATGTCAGTGACGTGGAAAAAGCACAGGCAGAGGTGCGTGCCAACGAGCAACTGCTGCGCACGCTGATCGACCATTCCGTGAACGGCATCGTTCGGATGTGTTGGGACACCGTCGAAACATCCGGGCAATGCGAACTGCGCTGTATTTTCTGTAACGCAGCAGCGGCCAAGTTTTTGACGGCAGACAAAAACCAGCTGATGGGTGCTATCGGCGGGGAGATCGTCAAGCTCGCGAGCAACGCGATGAGCCCTGGCGATGCGGAAGACCTGGCCAACGAATTCAACCAGGCAATCCTGGCCGGCGAGCGAATGGATACCGAGGTACAACACGTATCCGGTACGGTCGACAAGTGGCTGCGAATGATCGTTGAGCCTTTTGGCGGCGATATTGCGATTACCTTTGTCGATATCACGGCCGGCAAAGCGAAAGAAGAGCACATGGAGTCGATTGCACGCTCTGATCCATTGACCGGTGTATTGAATCGTCGCGGTTTCGAGCGTGATGCCTCGCAACGGCTGACCGATAGTGCCGACGAAGCTACCGGCGCATTGCTCTTTATCGACCTCAACGACTTCAAGATCATCAATGACAATTTCGGCCATGAAATCGGTGACCAGTTGCTGACGATCGCCGCCAAGCGCCTGCGCAAGAGCTTGCGATCCTGCGACATCATCGGCCGGCCCGGCGGCGACGAGTTCGTGGCATTGGTGCCCGATGTTACAGCCGAGGTCGCGGACAAGCTGGCGTAACGCTTGGCTGTGGCCCTTGAGGAACCCTACTTGATCGGCGGCGAACGACACCAATGTGCGGCCAGCATTGGCCTGGCGTTGTATCCCAAAAACGCCAACACCCTGACCGGCCTGATGCGTGAAGCGGACCAGGCGATGTATCGCGCCAAGGCGCGCTGTCGTGGTGTGCACGAGGTGCAGAGCGAAGACCTGCTCGAAAAAGCCGTGTAACATATCCGCCGACCGGTGGGCCTGACCTGTTCCCAAAAAAGCGGAGTCCGTTGCATGTTGAAAACTCTCGTCGGCGCGATGCTGTTGGCAACGATATGCGCCTTGGGTGTGGCACAGAGTCTTGCAGGTAACGCGATCGCTGATTCGGCGGAGCTGGTCGAGCCGCTGCGGACCGGCCAGCGTGCGCCCTCATTCATTGTTCCGGATGCCGACGGCGTGGAGTTTGCGTTCAATCCGGACGCTCTGCAAAAACCCGCCGTTATTGTCACCTTTCGGGGTGGCTGGTGCCCGTACTGCAATATGCATCTGTCGGAATTGAGCAACGTCATGCCGCAAATCAATGCCCTGGGTATCGACGTCATTTTCCTGAGCGGTGATCGGCCTGAGTTGTTGTACGCGAGCCTGCGCGAAGAGACACAGGATGACATCGCGAACCTCGACTACAAGATCTATTCGGATGCGGACATGCAGGCTGCGATCGCTCTGGGCATCGCGTTCAAGGTGCCGGAGATGGCGATCAATCGACGCATCGATAAGGGAGACGATATTGGCGAGTCATCGATGCTGCAGCATGGTGCCCTGCCGGTTCCCGCGGTCTTCGCGATCGATCAATCCGGAGTGATTCAGTTCGACTTTGTTGAAGCGGACTACAAGGTCCGGTTGCCGGCTGATGAGCTTTTGGCGGTCGCGCAAAAGCTTGTGGAGTAGCGGCGATGCTGCAGAAAATCTTTAGCAACGCGACCCAGATCAGAGCCAACGAAGTAGCGGCGACGCTGCTATCGGTGCTGTTCATTTTCCTGTTAATGCTGGCTTACAACATCATGAAGCCGGTGCGCGACGCCCTGCCGCCGAACTGGAGCGACTCCGCGCTGGCGCTGCTGTGGACCTACAATTTCTTTTTCAGCATTGCGGCTGTGAGTATTTACGGCTACGCGGCCTCGCGGGTGCGCCTCAAATACCTGATTCCCGGCGTCTACGCGTTGTTCGCGGCGTCTTTTGTCCTGTTCTACCTTGGTGCCAGCACGCTCGACGATACTGAGTTTGTCGACAAGTCGTTCTACCTCTTGATCAGCCTGTTTTCGTTATTCCATGTCTCGGTATTTTGGAGCCTGATGTCCGACCTGTTTACGAGGGAGCAGGCACCGCGCCTGTTCGCGTTTATTGCGAGCGGCGCCAGCGTCGGCACGATTGCCGGCAATGCAACCGACCTCTGGTTCGCGCAATCGCTTGGCACGCTGAACCTGATGTTGCTGGCGGCGGTGATCCTGGTAGCGATCGTGCCGCTCGTGGGTGCTCTCTACCACCTCAAGGCGACCCGCATGCCTGCGCCGGTCACCGCCAGCGCTGTTGGCAGCGATGTCAGCGTGGGCGGTAATCCATTCGCGGGATTCAGGGAGTTTGTGCGCAATCCTTATTTGCTCGGAATCGCATTGTTCATCTTTTTGTATACGATCATCGGTTCGTTCGTGTATTTCGAAATCAAAAACCTGACGGTCGATGGTGCAGTGTTGTTTGGCAAAACAATGGACGAAGCACTGCGCACGCAGATGTGGGCGGGCGTCAACCTGATCATCAACGCGATTTCAATTGTCGTGGCCATGTTCGCGACCGGGCGCATCGCCGTTCGCTTCGGCGTCGCGAAAACGCTGGCGTTGGTGCCGTTCGTTTTGGCGCTGGTATTTCTTGTTGTCGCCGTGAACCCGCTGCTGCTCGTCGTGCTCATCAGCCACATCGTACTCAAGGGTGGCAATTACTCGATCACGCGCCCGGCGCGCGAAATGCTGTACACGCTCGTCAGTCGCGAGGATCGGTTCAAGGCAAAGCCGGTCATCGATATCGTTGTTTATCGGGGTGGGGACACGCTGGCGGGCTGGATGTTTGCGGGCCTGACCGCGGGCCTGGGTCTCGGTATTGGTGGCGTCGCTGCCATCGGTGCCCTGATCGCCGTACTTTGGGCAATCGTCGGCCTGTACCTGGGTCGTCAATATGACCGGGGCATGATTCCTGCGGCATGAAAAAACCGGCGCCAAGCTACGAGACCGCGGAACTGCGCGACTTTGGTGAGATCCTGCGGGGCCGGCGCACGATCGAACTGTTTCTGCAGACCCCCGTACCGAAGCAACTGGTGCGCGCGGCGATCGAGGTGGCGACCTGGGCGCCGAATCATCACGTCACCGAACCATGGGTGTTTCATCTGCTCGGCAAACGCAGCATCGACGCTTGTCTCGAGCTCGTACGGCAGCTCGTGACCGCGAAAAAAGATGCGGCGGCGGCAGAATTCAAGGTGCAAAGCTGGGCCGCAAAACCGGGTTGGCTGGTGGTGAGCTGCCGCAAGTCCGACGACGACACGGTGCAACGTGAAGACCTGGCGGCGTGCGCGGCAGCCGTGCAGAACTTCATGCTGTACCTGTGGAAGGCGGGCGTCGGTTCGAAGTGGACCACGGGAGCCATCACGAGTGATGCGCGTTTCTTTGACATTCTTGGCATCGATTCACAGGTGGCGAGCGTCGTTGGCCTGGTCTGGTTTGGCTATCCGAAACTGACACCGACGCAGCAGCGCAAGGCCCTCGACGAAGTTCTGACCGAATTGCCATAGCGACGTCGGCATTGTTCAATCACGTGCGAGCTCGTCCGGGTGGTGCACGACGCCGTCCGGTACCAGCAGCGGCCGTAACAGAAACACAAGAACGGTCAATGTGCCTGCCACGCCGATGATGATGACCGAGTTGCGGATGGACCCGTCATAAATCAGCGCGCCAATCACAGCGCCTGCGGCACCGCAGATATTCTGCAAGGTGCCGATGATCGACGATGCAACGCCGGCAATCTTCGGCAGCGGATCCAGCGCAATGACGGTCGCATTGGGCATGGTGAGGGCAATCGTAAACATGAACAGGCAAATGCAGCTCCACAGCCAGGCGAACGGTGCGTGATCGAGGGCGGCGATCACGAGCAGCTGTGCCGAGCTGATGCCCATCAGCGCAACGCCGATACCAATCAGTCGCAAGGTAGCAAAACGTGCAACGAGGATGCGATTGACAGCGGCACCGACCAGTATGGATACGCCGAAGCCCGCAAATGCGAAGCCAAACTGCGTAATCGAGTAGCCGTAGATCGCCACCACGAGCGATGCCGCCAGGGCAATCATCGACATGAATCCCGCGGGGGGCAAAACGATCAGCAACAAGCCGAAAACGCTCTGCCGGTGCGCAAAGAATTCCGCAAAACTGGCCTTCAGTTGCCGCAACGGATGCCGGCTTTCATTAGCCGCGTGCGTTTCATGGATGTTGCCGCGGATCGCGAACAGCAGCAGCGTGCCCATGACGGCGATTACGATGAACGGCGCTCGCCAGCCCCACTGCAGAACCAGCAACGCGCCGATGCTGGGTGCAATGACGGGTGCCGCCGCAAAGATCATGGTCATCAATGACATCAGTCGGGCAGCGTCTTTGCCACTGGCTACATCGCGGATAATTGCGCGCGAGAGGACGATCGGCGCGGCGGCTCCGATGCCCTGCACGAAGCGGGCCGCCAGCAGCAGATCGATGTTGTTGCCAACTGCGGCGGCGATTGCGCCGGCAAGAAACAGCAGCATGCCGGCGTACAGCACCGGCAGCCGGCCGATGCGGTCAGAAATGAGTCCCGCCGGAATCTGTCCACAGGCGATGCCGGCCATGAAGACGCCGACAATCTGCTGACTCCTGGAAAGGCTCGTTGCCAGGGCGTCCGCCATCGCAGGTACCGCGGGCACACTGATGTCTACCGTTAGCGCGGCCATTCCTGTCAGGAGGCCGAGCGTGATGACGAAGCTCGGCTTCAGAAAATACGGGTTGGTATTCAAGATCAGCGCAGACTGGCATCCCGTCCTGCGATTAACAAGCCGGCCATGGGGTCCGAGCCTAGCCAGTAACTCAGGTCGTGCGGATGACTGATATCCCAGACCGCGAGATCCGCCCGGTTGCCGACTGCCAGCGTGCCGCGATCCGCGAGGCCCAGTGCACGCGCGGCATTCCGGGTGGCGCCGGCAAGTGCTTCTTCGGGTGTCAGCCCGAATACGCGCGTCGCGAGTGCCATCGCGGCACGCAGTGACAGCAATGGCGACGTACCAGGATTGCAGTCGGTCGCAACGGCCATAGGTATGTTCGCGGCGCGCAGCGCAGCAACGGGCGGCAACTGCGTCTCGTTCAGCGACACGAACGCACCCGGCAACAGCACCGCGGTCGTGCCGGCGGCACGCATCGCCTGCACGCCGGCCATTGATGTGTATTCGAGATGGTCCGCCGACAGCGCCGAGAATTTGGCAGCGAGGGCAGCGCCATTAGCATCGCTGAGCTGATCGGCGTGCAGCTTGACCGGCAGATTCAGCTCGCGGGCGCGCGCAAAGACCTTTGCAACCTGTGCGGTGGAAAACGCAATCGTCTCGCAATAAGCGTCGACCGCATCCGCAAGCTGCCGCGCGGCGATGGTTGGCAACAAGGTCGCGCAAATCAGTTCGATGTAACCATCGGCGTCGCCGTTGAATTCCGGCGGCACTGTGTGTGCAGCGAGCAGCGTAGTGCGGATGGTTTGTCCCGTCACGCTACCGATGCGACGCGCAACCTCGAGGGATTTTATTTCGCTGTCGAGATCAAGGCCGTAGCCAGACTTGATTTCGATGGTCGCGACGCCATCCGCGAGCAATGCACGGGCCCTTTTAAGCGCGGTTTCGAACAACTCGTCAGCCGTTGCGGCGCGAGTCGCCCGCACCGTGGACAGGATGCCGCCGCCGACCAGGGCAATGTCCGCGTAACTGGCGCCGCGCCGGCGCTGCTCGAACTCGGCAGCACGGTCACCGGCGAAGACCAGGTGCGTGTGGCAATCGATCAGCGCCGGGGTGACCCAGCACCCGGCGAGCGAGCGTGTTTCGATGGCTCGCTTCGCGGGCAATTCGGCGCGCGGACCCAGCCAGCTGAGGATGCCGCCCTGGATTGCAATCGCAGCGTTCTCGAGCACGCCATAGTCGGGCGCGCCCTCGCGCATGGTTGCGACACTGATGTCGGTCAGTAACAGGTCCCAATCTGCCATTCATTGCTCCGGAAGCCGCTTCGACGGTATCATGCTGTAACCTGTATATACAACTTGGTGGATCGCTGATGACGACTGTGTTCGCGCGCAAGGCATTGCTGGCAAAGGGCTGGGCCGCGAACGTGCGAATCAGAGTCGAAGCCGGGCGGATTGTGGCGATCGAGCAGGGCACTGCGGCCGCAGCGACAGCGGAGATTGCCGATGTCGTCATACCCGGTATCTGCAATGCGCACAGCCACGCTTTCCAACGCGCACTCGCGGGCAGAACCGAGCAGCGCTCGCCCCAGGGCGAAGATAATTTCTGGAGCTGGCGTACACGCATGTATGAGCTTGCGAATCGCGTTAGCGCCAGCGAGCTGACAGCGATTGCCACGCAGGCCTACAGCGAAATGCTGCTGGCGGGCTACACGGCCGTTGCCGAATTTCACTACCTGCACGGCGATCCGGCCACCGATGGCGACGCGATGTTCGCCGCGTTGCAGACGGCGGCACAGAACTCGGGGATACGACTGGTCTATGTGCCCGTGTTGTACGAGCGTGCCGGATTCGAACAGGACGAAGCCCTTGCGCGGCAACGTCGCTTCGTCCTGTCGGTTGATGCGTTTCTTGAACATCATGCTCGTTGTGCTGCCGCGGCTAACGAGCTGACCACGGTTGCCATCGGTGCGCACAGTTTGCGCGCCGTCAGCGCGGCAGCGCTGCGGGCGGTCGCGGATTACGCATGCGACCAGGACCTTCCCCTGCACCTGCATATCGCCGAGCAAACGGCCGAAGTTGAGCAGTGCATTGCTGCAACCGGCCAGCGACCCGTCGCGTGGCTGCTCGAAAACTTCGCCGTCGATGCACACTGGTGCCTGGTGCATGCGACCCACATCGATGCCGCGGAAACGGCGGCGCTGGCAAAGTCCGGGGCCGTCGTCTGCCTGTGTCCGAGTACCGAAGCGAATCTCGGTGACGGTATTTTTCCGCTGCGCGATTTCCTGACGCACGGCGGTCGCATTGCGATCGGCTCGGACAGCCAGATTTCAATCAATGCCTTCGAAGAATTGCGCTGGCTTGAGTACGGGCAGCGCCTGTTGCACCGCTCGCGCACTATTGCGGCGCTCGACGGTGCGCATACCGGCCAGGAACTGTTCGACCGCGTGATCGCCGGCGGCGCGCAGGCCGGGGCCCTGGCAACGACCGGTCTCGTCCCGGGCGGCGCGGCCGATCTCGTGACGCTGAACGGCGATGACCCGATGCTGCAGGGTCACAACGACGAAACCCTGCTGGATGCGCTGGTATTTTCCGGCTACCGCCTGCCGGTCGATCGCGTCATGGTCGGCGGCGAGTGGCGTGTTGTTGCGGGCCAGCACATCGCGGCAGCTGCCGCGCGCCGGAATTTCGCGGCGGCCATGAGCGCATTGCAATGAATGCCGTCGCCAAACCACGCTACCAGCAACTCAAGGAGATGATCATCCGCCGCATCTCCGATGGTGAGTTGCTGCCGCTTGAACGCGTGCCGTCCGAGAACGAACTGGTCGAATCCATGCAGGTATCGCGCATGACGGCCAATCGCGCGCTGCGCGAGCTCACCACTGAAGGCTATGTCGAGCGCATTGCCGGGCGCGGCACGTTTGTGGCCGACTTTCGTGCGCGATCGCATTTGCTCGAAGTGCAGAACATCGCGGATGAAATCACGCGCCGCGGTCACAGTCATCGCAGCGAAGTCCTGCGGCAGTCGCAACAGCATGCACGCGGCGAAATCGCCAAAGCACTGCACGTAGAACAGGGCAGCCGTATTTTTCACCTGCTGCTCGTGCACTACGAAAACGGGGTGCCGGTACAGGTGGAGGATCGCCACGTGCTGGCGGATTTCGCGCCCGATTGCTTGGCACAGGATTTCACGCAGATTACACCGAGTGCCTACCTGACGGGTATCGCACCGCTGGCCGAAGCCGAACAGGTCGTGCGCGCGGCCCAGCCGAATCGCGCCATTCGGAAGCGGCTGCAGATGGCCGCGGGCGAACCCTGCCTCGTCGTCATTCGCAGAACCTGGTCGCATGGCCGGGCTGTGACATTCGCGCGTTTGCATCACCCGGGCAGCCGTTACGAACTCTCAGGTCACTACACGCCACCCGGAACGAACAAATCGACAGAGGAACTACCGTTATGAACAAGTCACGCACGATCAAGGCACCGACCGGCACGAAACTGCAGGCCAAAAGCTGGCTGACCGAGGCGCCGCTGCGCATGCTCATGAACAACCTGGACCCGGAGGTTGCCGAGCGACCCGACGATCTCGTGGTCTACGGCGGCATCGGCAAGGCGGCGCGCAACTGGGAGTGTTACGACGCGATTATCAAGGCGCTACAGGTGCTTGAGGACGACCAGACGCTGCTCGTACAATCGGGCAAACCGGTGGGCGTATTTCGCACGCATATCGATGCACCGCGCGTGCTCATTGCAAACTCCAATCTCGTACCGCACTGGGCTAACTGGGAACACTTTCGCGAACTCGATCGCAAAGGCCTGATGATGTATGGCCAGATGACGGCCGGTTCGTGGATCTACATCGGCAGCCAGGGCATCGTGCAGGGTACTTACGAAACCTTCGTGGAAATGGGCCGGCAACATTACGCCGGCGACCTCGCGGGACGCTGGATCCTGACGGCCGGTCTCGGTGGCATGGGTGGCGCGCAGCCGCTGGCGGCAACGATGGCCGGTGCGTCGATGCTGGCCATCGAGTGCCAATCAGATCGCATCGACAAACGGCTTGCGACGGGTTATCTCGACCAGCGAGCCGAGTCGCTCGACACGGCGCTCGCAATGTTGCAGCAGGCCGTTACCGAGCGCCGCGCAGTCAGTATCGGACTTCTCGGCAATGCCGCAGAAATCCTGCCGGAACTGATCCGGCGTGGCGTGCGCCCCGATGCCGTTACCGACCAGACCTCGGCGCACGATCCGGCGAACGGCTACCTGCCTGCGGGCTGGACCGTTGCAGAATGGCTGCAACAGCGCGCCAGCGACCCCGATGCGGTGGCGACTGCGGCGCGCGCATCAATGGCTGTGCACGTGCAGGCGATGCTCGAGTTTCATCGCCAGGGGATTCCGACCCTTGACTACGGCAACAACATTCGCCAGGAAGCCCTTAATGAAGGTGTCGCCGATGCCTTCAATTTTCCGGGATTCGTGCCGGCGTACGTGCGGCCGTTGTTCTGTCGCGGTGTCGGCCCGTTTCGCTGGGTGGCGTTGTCCGGCGACGCCGAAGACATCTACAAGACCGACCAGAAAGTCAAAGAGCTGATTCCGGACGATCCGCATCTGCACCGCTGGCTGGATGCAGCGCGTGAGCGCATCCAGTTCCAGGGTTTGCCGGCCCGCATATGCTGGGTAGGTCTCGGGCAGCGACATCGACTCGGACTCGCGTTCAATGCAATGGTCAGGAGCGGCGAACTGCGCGCACCCGTGGTGATCGGTCGGGATCATCTCGATAGCGGTTCGGTAGCGAGCCCGAATCGTGAAACCGAGGCGATGCGTGACGGCTCTGACGCTGTCTCTGACTGGCCGTTGCTGAATGCGTTGCTCAGTACGGCGAGCGGCGCAACCTGGGTATCGCTGCACCATGGCGGTGGCGTCGGCATGGGCTACTCGCAGCACGCCGGGCTGGTCGTCGTTTGCGATGGCACGGAGGCAGCGGCGCGCCGCATAGAACGCGTGTTATGGAACGACCCGGCCAGTGGTGTAATGCGGCATGCCGACGCGGGTTATGCAGAAGCGATCGACTGCGCCCGCGAGCACGGCCTTGACCTGCCGATGCTGGCGACAGGAGAAACAGCATGAAACTGATAATTAACAATCAGCTGGTCAGCCTCGCGGACCTGCGCAAGGTCTGGAGTGCTCCGCTTACGGTTGAACTCGGCAGCCAGGCGCGCCAGCGAATTGCCGAGTCGCACGAATTGATTACCGAGGTCGTGGCAAGCGGCGAGCAGGTCTACGGTGTGAATACCGGCTTCGGCCAGCTTGCCCAGGTACGCATCAGCACTGCAGACCTTGCACAATTGCAGGAGAACCTGATTCGCTCGCACGCGGTCGGTGTCGGCAAGGACCTGAACGACGATGTCGTGCGCCTGATAATGCTGACCAAGATCGTCGCGCTGGCAGAAGGATTTTCGGGCGTGCGCGTGGCGCTGGTCGAGGCATTGTGTCAGCTGGTCAATCACAACATCTATCCGCGCATCCCGGAGAAAGGTTCGGTCGGCGCGTCAGGAGACCTCGCGCCGCTGGCGCATATGGCGGGTGTACTGATCGGCGTCGGCGAGGCACGTATCAACGGTAGCCTGGTACCGGCGCAGGTTGCGTTAAAGGAGGCCGGTCTCGAGCCGCTGCAACTCGGGCCGAAAGAAGGACTCGCTCTGTTGAACGGTACGCAGGTGTCGACGGCGCTCGCGCTGGCCGCGGCGTTTCGTACCGAGAACGTGCTGGCGGCGGTGCTGGTCGCCGGTGCCATGTCATCGGACGCCATCAAGGGCAGTGACACGCCGTTCGACAAGCGGATCCAGAGCGTACGCGGCCACGGCGGGCAGATTGCCGTGGCGGGCGTGTTGCGGCACCTGATGCGCGACAGCGAGATTCGGGCATCGCATGTCGCCTGTGATCGCGTACAGGATCCGTATTCGATACGTTGTCAGCCGCAAGTCGTCGGCGCCTGTCTCGGTGTACTGCGGCACGTGTGCTCGGTACTTGAGACAGAAGCCAACGCGGTGACAGACAACCCGCTGGTGTTTGCCGAGTCCAAGGCTGTATTGTCGGGCGGAAATTTTCACGCCGAACCGGTCGCACTGGCCGCTGATTACCTGGCGCTGGCGATCGCCGAGATTGGCTCATTATCGGAACGCCGTGTGGCGTTGCTCATCGACGCCAATCTGAGCGGTCTGCCTGCATTCCTGGTCAAGGGGGGCGGTCTGAACAGTGGTTTCATGATGGCGCAGGTGACTGCTGCCGCACTGACGTCCGAGAACAAGTCGCTCGCACACCCGGCCAGCGTCGACAGTATCCCGACCTCGGCCAACCAGGAGGATCACGTCAGCATGGCGACGTTTGCGGCACGACGCCTGCACGACATGCTCGACAACGTCGACTGTACGGTGGCAATAGAAATGCTGGCCGCAGCACAAGGCATCGAGTTTCATCGGCCACAGAAAAGTTCGCCCGATATCGAATCAGTCATTGCCGCGCTACGCGCGATATCGCCCGCGTATGTGGCGGATCGCTCATTGTCGTCCGATATCACACGCGTCGCCGCCATGATTGATGCGGGTCACTTTTGCGAACACGCCGCATCGGTACTGCCCAGCCTTCGCGCATGAGCAAGGTATTCTCTCTACGTATCGGCAATACGCCGCTGCTGATCAGCGTGCCGCACGATGGCTGGCAGATACCGACTGATATTGTGCAATACATGAGCAACGCGGGCCGTGGTATACCGGATACTGACTGGCACGTGGCGCAGCTGTACGACTTTGCCAGCGAGCGCGGGGCGTCGATGCTGGTTGCGCACTATTCACGCTATGTCGTCGATCTGAATCGGCCGGCCGATGATGCCGCCCTGTATCCCGGGCAACTCGCGACGGGCCTCTGCCCGCTGCAAACATTTGCAGGTCGCGATATATACCTTGACCCAATCGACATTGACCAGGCGGCCAGGGTCGAAGCTTACTGGCGCCCGTATCACGACCAGCTGACGCAGAGCCTTGCGCTATTGCGCGAGCAACACGGCTACGCGTTGCTGTGGGACGCGCATTCGATTGTGAGCCGCGTGCCTACTTTGTTCGATGGCGATTTGCCGGTGCTGAATATCGGCACCTGGGATGGCAGGAGTTGCGATCCGGCAATCGCCGCGGCGGTCATGTCGGCGGCGGGCCAAAGTGATTACGACGCAGTGTTAAACGGGCGCTTCAAGGGTGGCTACACGACGCGTCACTATGGCGATCCGGACAACGGCGTTCATGCGCTGCAACTCGAGCTCGCGCAGCGCAGTTATATGCACGAAGTCACGCTGGATTACGATCGAGGCAAGGCGACAAAAATTCGTGTTACACTCAATGCCATGCTGGATGCCTACGAGGGAGCGGGGCGCCAATGAAAGCGACCAGGCAACGCGGAGCAACGACGCTGTCACGCCGCTGGTTTCTGCGCGGCTCCGGGCTCGCGGCGATGTCCGCGGCGGTCGGTGCGAGTATTCCATTCGCACACTTGTTACCGAAGGGTTTGTTGCCGATAGCGCTGGCAGATTCCGCCGAGCAGCTGCAATTGCCGGGCAAGCCCGGCCTGACGGTGTTCAGTGATCGGCCGATCAATGCAGAAACGCCGGCGCACCTGCTCGATGATCCCGTTACACCCGCATCCCGGCTGTTTGTGCGCAACAATGGCGTGCCGCCCGTGACCTACGATCTCGACCCGCTGGACTGGGAGCTCAGTGTCGAAGGTGAGGCCTGCACCAATCCGCGCGCATTCACCTTGCGAGAGTTGCAGGAGCGCTTCCGTCACTACACTCTGCAGCTGCAACTGGAGTGCGCGGGCAACGGCCGCGCGGAGTTTTATCCGGCGACCAGCGGCAATCAATGGGGCAACGGTGCGGTTGGGTGCCCAGAATGGACCGGCGTGCGACTCAAAGACGTCCTGGCCGAGTGTGGCGTTGCCGACAACGCGGTCTACGTAGCCTACGAAGCCGCCGACAGTCACCTGTCCGGAGATTCGAGCAAGCGCCCGATTTCGCGTGGCGTGCCGTTGCACAAGGCGCTGGAAAGTGAATCGATGCTCGTGTGGGCAATGAACGGCGCGCCGCTGCCTGAGTTGCACGGTTACCCGCTGCGCATGTTGTGCGCCGGCTGGCCCGCGTCGGTCAGCGGCAAATGGCTGACACGAATCCTCGTTCGCGACCGGGTGCATGACGGCGAGAAGATGCTGGGGCAGTCCTATCGCGTACCGTGCAAGCCGGTTGCACCGGGCACTACGGTCGCCGATGCAGACATGTGCATCATTGAATCGATGCCGGTGAAGTCACTGATAACGTTTCCGAAGTCGGGCGTGCAACACGCGCTGGCTGATACCTTGCAGCTGCGTGGTCACGCCTGGGCCGGCGATCGTCGCGTGCAGTCGGTCCATACTTCGCTCGATTTCGGCGCCAGCTGGCAGACAGCGAAACTCAAAAAGCCGGTTAACCGTCTCGCATGGCAACACTGGACGGCGGACGTTTCGTTTCCGGAGGCCGGCTACTACGAAGTCTGGGCACGCGCCGTCGACGAGGCGGGAGCTTCGCAGCCCGTTGTGCTGCCGGGCTGGAACCCGCTTGGCTATCTGAACAACGCCTGTCACCGCATCGCTGTCATGGTTAATGCATGAGCCGATCATTGCCGGCGTTGCTGCTCTTGCTGGTACTGGCGCCGGCGATCGCGGCTGAGGTTGATTCCGACACGGGCCTGATCAAGGCAGCGGGCTGGGAAACCGTGCGGGCGCATTGCGGCGGTTGCCATTCGCACGCGCTGGTCACGCAGCAACGGGCAGATCGGCAAAGCTGGCTGGACATGATTCGCTGGATGCAGGCGACGCAGAATCTGTGGCAGTTCCCAGCCGACGTCGAGGCGCAGATTCTCGACTACCTCGCGGCGAACTATCCGCCACAGGCGGATCGTCGCCGTGCCCCCATTCCTGCAAGCCTGATGCCGCGGGCGGCGGCGTCCAATTGAGGCGTCGGTTCAGACTGTATTCATTTTGCGACAGGTAGGATCAGCGTAATCAATAGAGTACTATGGCGCCGAATTTTTGAGGGCAACACTATGAGCAACAGCAAATTACTTTTTACGGCCAGTGCGATCGGCATGCTATTCGTGTCCGGCGCAGCGTTGGCCTGGACGGCGAGCGAGATCGATAAGTAAGGAAGCGGCCGATGCGATCGTCGTTTTTAAAGAAGAGGTTAATGGCTCCGAGGTCTTTCTGAATCAGGCGGCCGGTTACCTCGTATTTCCGCGCGTTTATAAAGTCGGCATCGGTTTCGGCGCGGAAACGGGTGAAGGTGCCCTGATCGTTGGCGGCAGGACGGTGGACTACTATCGGACCACCGCCGGTTCGTTCGGCCTGCAGCTGGGTGCCCAGGCGAAATCCATTGTCATCGCGTTCATGACGCAGGAGGCATTGACCAAATTCCAGAATTCCACCGGTTGGAAAGCCGGTGTTGATGGCTCGGTCGCCCTGATCGATATCGGTGTTGGCAAAACCATCGATACCGACAATGTCAGGGATCCGGTCGTCGGCTTCATCTTCGGTTCCAAGGGCCTGATGTACAATCTGACGCTTGAAGGATCGAAATTCACCAAGCTCGAAAAGTCAGCAGCAGAGTAGGCTGCAACCCCACGCACTTTGTAGGACGGGCCATGCTGTAGGAGGGGGCCCTACTTGGCGGTCTCGAGGAGCTCGCTCTGGACTTTGGCGTTTTCATCGAAGGCGTGTTGCCAGTTGCTGCGATGTTTCGCCGGTGCGATTTGCACAGCCGTAACCTTGTACTCGGGGCAATTGGTTGCCCAGTCACTGTACTCAGTGGTGACGACGTTGGCACCGGTTTCCGGATTGTGGAAGGTGGTGTAAACGACGCCGGGTTGAACGCGCTCGGTGATCGTTGCCACTAACGCGATTTCGCCTTTGCGTGATGACAGCGATACCAGCATGCCCTCTTTGATGCCACGCATTTCCGCGTCACTCGGATGGACTTCCAGCAAGTCAGCGTCATACCAGACCATGTTGTCGGTTCGACGCGTCTGTGCGCCAACGTTGTATTGCGATAGGATGCGTCCCGTCGTCAGTAGCAACGGGAACTTGCGGTTGGTGCGTTCTTCGGTCGGCACGTACTCGGTTTCAACGAACAGTCCCTTGCCGCGCACAAAATTATCGATGTGCATGATCGGCGTACCCATCGGCGCTGCCTCGTTGCATGGCCATTGCACACTGCCGACGCGATCGAGGAACGCGAAACTGACATTGGTGAAGGTTGGTGTGAGCTCAGCGATTTCGTCCATGATTTCGGCCGCGCTGGTGTAGTTCATCGGATAGCCCATCGCGATGCTGAGCTCCTGCGTAATCAGCCACTCGTCCTTGCCTTGCCGTGGCTTCATAACGGGACGCACACGATTGATGCGGCGCTCGGCGTTGATGAACGTGCCGTCCTTTTCGAGGAACGAGGTGCCGGGCAGGAACACGTGGGCGAATTTCGCGGTTTCATTCAGAAACAGGTCTTGCACAACGATGCATTCCATCGCACGGAGCGCGGCTTCCACGTGCTTCGTGTTCGGGTCGGATTGCGCGAGATCTTCGCCCTGGATATACATGCCTTTGTAGTTACCGGCACAAGCCTCGTCGAACATGTTGGGAATACGGAAGCCGGGCTCCGGGTCTAACGTAACGCCCCAGTGTTTCTCGAAGTTGCCGCGTACGACGTCGTCCTGAACCGGCCGATAGCCGGGCAGTTCGTGCGGGAAGGAACCCATATCGCAGGAGCCCTGCACATTGTTCTGACCACGTAGCGGATTGACGCCGACACCGGAACGGCCGATGTTGCCGGTGGCCATGGCGAGATTCGCCATGCCCATCACCATCGTCGAGCCCTGGCTGTGTTCGGTCACGCCGAGGCCATAATAAATCGCGCCATTCCTGGCTTCGCCAAAGAGGCGCGCCGCAGCACGAATATCGGCGGCAGGCACACCGGTCACGACCGAAACCTTTTCCGGCGAATTCTCGCGTTTGAGAATCATCGCTTTCCAGGCTTCGTAAGAATCGATGTCGCAGCGCTCGCGGATGTAGTCTTCGGCGGCCAGGCCTTCGCTCAGGATGACATGGGCAATGGCGTTGATCATTGGCACATTCGTGCCGGGCAACAGCGGCAGGTGGTAGTCCGCCTTGATGCGCGCCGATCTCACAAGGCCAATCTGACGCGGGTCCAGCACGATGAGCTTTGCGCCCTGGCGCAAGCGGCGTTTCATTTGCGAGGCGAATACCGGATGCGCCACCGTCGGATTTGCGCCAATAACCATAATAACGTCGGCATCCATCACGCTGTCGAATGGTTGCGTGCCGGCTGATGTCCCCAGCGTTTGCTTCAGGCCATAGCCGGTCGGCGAATGACAGACCCGTGCGCAGGTGTCGACATTGTTGTTGCGCATGCCCGCACGAACAAATTTCTGCACCGCGTACACTTCTTCGTTCGTACAACGCGAAGACGTGATACCGCCAATCGAGGTACGGCCGTACTTTTCCTGAATTTCCTTGAAGCGTCTCGCGGCGTGTGCAATTGCATCGTCCCAGCTGACTTTCTGCCAGGGCTCGTCGATGCTGTTTCGAATCATGGGATCCAGCACGCGATCGCGATGCGTCGAATAGCCCCAGGCGAAGCGACCTTTGACACAGCTGTGGCCGTGATTCGCCTGGCCATCGTTGTCCGGTGTCATGCGCACGACCTGGTCGCCCTTCATCTCTGCGACGAACGAACAACCGACGCCACAATATGCGCAAGTTGTTTTGACGCTGTGGTCGGGCTGGCCGTTATCAATGATGGTTTTCTCCATCAGCGTGGCGGTCGGGCAAGCCTGTATGCAGGCGCCACACGAGACGCACTCGGAGTCGAGAAAACTTTCGCTGATGCCGGCGGACACCGTCGCGTTGAAGCCGCGGCCCTGGATGGTGAGCGCGAACGTGCCTTGCACCTCGTCGCAGGCGCGCACGCAGCGCGAACAGACAATGCACTTGCTCGCGTCGAACGAGAAGTAGGGATTGCTGCTGTCGGTCTCTGCGTCGAGATGGTTGGCACCGTCAAAGCCATAACGCACGTCGCGTAAACCGACGCTGCCGGCGACATCCTGCAATTCGCAGTCGCCGTTGGCCGAGCAGGTCAGGCAGTCGAGCGGATGATCGGAAATGTACAGTTCCATGACATTGCGGCGCAGCGTTGCGAGCGTTTCTGTCTGGGTGCGCACCTTCATACCGGCTTCGACCAGGGTCGTGCAGGATGCCGGGAAGCCCTTGCGGCCCTCGATCTCGACGAGGCACATGCGGCAGGAACCAAACGGCTTGAGGCTGTCGGTCGCGCACAATTTCGGGATATCGACGCCGGATTCGCGCGCAGCACGCAAGATCGTCGTGCCGGCCTTGACCGTTGTCGGCATGCCGTCGATTTCGATTTTTACCGTCTCTTGCCGCGTGGATGCTGGCGTGCCGAGATCAGCCTGTCTGACTTTGTTCATTTGCCGGTTCCTTCCGAGGACGCAAAATCCTCGGCAAAATATTTTAGAACACTGCGCACCGGGTAGGGTGTCATTCCACCCATGGCACACAAGGAAGCGCCTTCCATCGTGTCACATAACTCCAGCAGCAGTTCATAGTTTGCGTCACGATTCTCGTCGGCGATCATACGATCGATAACTTCAACGCCACGGACTGCGCCAATCCTGCATGGGGTGCACTTGCCGCAGGACTCCAGCGCACAGAATTCCATGGTAAAGCGGGCCTGCTGCGCCATGTCGGCGGTGTCGTCAAACACCACGATGCCGCCGTGCCCGATCATTGCTCCTATCCCAAGAAACGCTTCGTAATCCAGCGGCGTGTCCAAGTGTTCGGCCGGAATGTAGGCCCCCAGAGGTCCACCAACCTGGACCGCCCTGATCGGCCGGCCGCTGGCCGTGCCGCCACCCCAGTCTTCGATCAATTCCCGCAAACTGAGGCCGAAGGCTTTTTCCACGAGGCCGCCCCGCTTGATATTGCCGGCCAGCTGGAACGCGAGTGTGCCGGTCGAGCGATTGACGCCGTAGCCCGCATATTTCTCTCCGCCCAGATTGATGATGTTCGGCACCGAGGCCAGCGTGACGACGTTGTTGACGACAGTCGGCTTGCCGAACAAGCCGGCAATGGCGGGCAGGGGCGGTTTGTAGCGGATCACGCCGGCCTTGCCTTCAAGGCTCTCGAGCATCGCTGTCTCTTCGCCACAGACATAGGAACCCGCGCCCAGGTGCACGTCGATGTCGAAACTGAAACCCGTGCCCTGAATGTTGTCACCAAGCCAACCCGCTTCGCGCGCGGCGACAATGGCGCGCGTCAGGATTGAGTGGGCCAGCGGATACTCGGAGCGCAGATAGATATAGCCCTTGCTGGCGCCGACCGCGAAGCCGGCGATCAGCAGGCCCTCAACGAGGCCGAGCGGGTCGCTCTCCATCATGATCCGGTCGGAAAACGTGCCACTGTCGCCTTCGTCGGCGTTGCAGGCGACGTACTTCTGCTCTGCCGCGGTGTCGGCGACCGTCTGCCACTTGATGGCGGCTGGAAATCCGGCGCCGCCGCGACCGCGCAGCCCTGATTTCCTGATGGCATCGATGACCGACTGCTGGCCCATGCCGATGGCCTTGGTTAGTCCGGCAAAACCCTTGTGCGCGACGAAGTCGTCGACCGACAGGGGATTGATCAGGCCGCAGCGCCAGAAGGTCCAGCGGTCCTGTTTGATCAGATACGCGATTTCCTTAGTCGGCCCGATGCGTCGCGCATGTTCGCCGCCGCTGAGAAGGCCGGCCGCGAACATGGATGGAATGTCACCAGGCTCGACGTTGCCGTAGGCAATGCGTTGTTCGCCGACGACCACTTCGACCAGCGGTTCGAGCCAGGTTGCGCCCCAGGAACCGTTGCGAACGAGTTCAATTTTCTCGCCTTTCTCTTTCGCGTGACGGGCAATTGCGATCGCCACTTCGTCGGCACCGACCGAGATGGCGGCCGTCTCGCGTGGCACGTAGATGCGCGTGCTCATGAGCTTGCCTCGTTGAGGCCGGCGACAATCTCGTCGAAGCGCGTGGCGCTGACTCTGCCGAAGGTCTTGCCGTTAGCCATGATGGCGGGGGAACAGGCGCAGTTGCCAAGGCAATAAACCGGCTCGAGCGTAATGTTGTCGTTGCTCTCGTGCAGTTTGAGTTGCAGGGATTCTTCCGCGTGCTTGACCAGCGCACGACTGCCCATGGACTGGCAGGCCTCGGCGGCGCAAATCTTCACGATATGTCTGGCGGACGGTGTGGTGCGAAAGTCGTGGTAGTAGCTGACGACGCCATGCACATCGGCGCGCGACAAGTTGAGCTCGCTGGCGAGCTGCCGAATCGCGTCCTCGCTGATCCAGCCAAAGCGATCCATGAACGCGTGCAGTATTTGCACAAGCATTTCGGGTCGGCTGCCAAATCCCCGCATCAGCTCGCTGGCGCTTGCCGGGTTGTAGTCTTCGCGAGTCATGCGATAATGCGCTCCGCACCTGCATAAATATTAAAAGTATCGCCGCGTAAAAAGCCGACCAGCGAGAGCTTGAATTCTCTGGCGAGTTGCACCGCCAGGCTCGACGGCGCACTGACAGCGGCGAGCAACGGCATGCCCGCTACCAGTGTTTTCTGCATGAGTTCGAAGCTTGCCCGGCCGGACACCATCAGCCCCAGCCCATGGGCTGGCAACTCATTGTTTAATAACAGAGAACCAACAACTTTGTCGACGGCATTATGGCGTCCGACGTCCTCCATTGTGACGATCAGGTCGCCTTCAGGACTGAAAGCGGCGGCTGCGTGCAAGCCGCCGGTCGCATCAAACGTCGCTTGCGCCATTCGCAGCGCGTCCGGAATGCCGATCAGGGCGGCGCGTCGAAATCGGGTCAGGTTGCCGTGCAGTGGTTCGGCGCCGGCCACGCGCAAGGCGTCGAGCGAGGTTTTGCCGCATACACCGCAACTCGACGTTGTATAGAAGTGTCGCTGCAGCCGGCCCAGATCCACCTCGACGCCGTTGGCCAGGTCTACGCGTATGACATTGTGATTACCGGAATCCGGCGCCGCTGGCCCGCAGGTCTCGATCGAAGCAATGTCCTCAAGGCGGTGCACAATCGCTTCGGTGTAGAGAAAGCCTGCGGCGAGCTCGCGGTCATTGCCGGGCGTTCGCATGGTGATCGAAATGCTACGTGTCGCCCGACCATCCGGGGTGCTGTACCCAAGCCGAATCTCAAGCGGTTCTTCGACCGCAACATCGTCCGCGAACGCCTCTGTTACGCCGTTGCGAACTTTGTCGATATCTACCGCGAAACTGCTGCCGGGCATGATCTGGTGTTCCTGAAGTTGGGCGCCGATTATAGCTCAATGCGTTGTGGCCGTCCGCGTAATGCCCTGGCGCAGCGTGGCAAGCGATGCGCTATCGTCCAGTCGAACCTTTCCGTCCTCAAGCAGGACGCCCAGTTTCTCGAGTAGTGGTCGCACATCGGGAAACGCATTGGCATCGGCATGCTGTCGATACAGCGGCATGAATATTGGCTGCTCGAGAAACTCGTCCAGCTTGCTGAACAATTCAATGCCGCTCCACGTGCGTGCCGACGGCAGGCAACAGTGCTCGAACTCACCCAGCACGGTATCGAGCGAATCGCGGCCAGCGGAGCGCTGCCGCAGTTCAACATCGGCCATCAATGCCAGCGCTGCGCCGCTACAGTACACCTTCATGCGTGTATCGCCAATGCCGCGGACGGCAGCTGCATTGGGCGACAATCCGGGCGCCGACTTACGACCGCGCTCAAGACCTTCCTGAATGTTTTGCCAGGCGTCTTCTGTGGAGTACTGGCCGGCGCGTGCCAGCAGCACATTCTGGTAGTACTGCGCAAAACCCTCCGAGATCCAACGCTGTTCAGAGTCAAGGTAAGGCAGCAACAGGTGTGAGAATTCGTGCGTTGGCGTTTACGCCTTGTAGTAATCCGCAACCGGCAGGTCGGGATTGATCATGAGCTCCACGGTCGCGCCGCCATCGCGCACGACCCGGCCAAACACGACCGGCCGCCCGTCGCTGCGAGGCCCGCTGCTGACCGGGATCAGTAATACGCTTGCATGCGAATCCGGGAATCTGCCGTAAGGTATTTCGATATTGCCTGCGGTTGTTCGGATCCAGTCGAGGAAGTATTCAAGTTCAATATCATCGCGTTGTCCAAGCAACACGACGCGCAGCTCGGCGCCGGCAACCTGCACGAGTTGTTGTTCGAATTGACCGAATACGGCTGTGGCCGTGCCGCTTTCGGGTGTAGCGACGAGGCTATAGCGAGTCCCCGAATTATCACGCATACGCCAGGGAACGAAAACGCGGTTCGCATCCGGCAGAAAAAAAGTCGCCAGGATTTCGTCGTCGTGCGCGAGACGCGGCCGCCACATCCAGAGCGTCGGGGAAATGGCAATCTTGCCGGCGTCGCGTTCGGCGCTGCTGAGGCTGACCGCGTAGCTGAGACAACGGACGCCGGACGCCGGCCGCCGGTAGTTCGAGCCCGCTGCCGCGTGACCTGAGCGGCAAACCGCTGTCACAATCGCGTGCATCACGCAGGTAACCGCCGGCATGGCGAGAGCGCGCCGCGATGTAATTGACGGGGCGGTCGAACCTGACGACGACGGTCATCGTGTCGAGGCCTTCATCCAGCGTGATGTCGTATTGATGCGCAGCGGATGCTGTGCTGCCAATCGACAACAGGGACAGTGCCAGCAGTAACCGTACGTTAATGATAATCGTTCTCAAAGCGGAGTGTTTTTTGCAGACGCGTTTCCCGTTATGCTCTCGTTCAGGTAAACGCGTCATAATTCTTAGAGTAACCCGTACCGGATCTGTTCCGGACAGCATTGACTGAGTATCCAGGAGAGTCCCTTGAGCATGATTGCACGCCGCAAGTTTATCCAGTTATCCGCCGTTGCCGCCGCCAGCTGCCTCGTTCAGGCAGGCCGTGAGGCACAGGCGCAGGATCTGCCACAACTGAGCACCGATGACCCGATGGCGAATGCCATGAAGTACACGCACGATTCAAGCACCGTGGCTGCTGCTGCGCGTGCCAATCCAGCTCCGGATCAGAGCTGTGCCAATTGCGCGTTGGTCCAGGGTAATGATGGCGACGCATGGCGCCCGTGCCAGATTTTCCCGGGTAAGGCGGTGGCCGCGGCGGGCTGGTGTTCCGTCTGGGCGCCAAAGGCCTGAGCAAGCCAGAGATCCAACATTTCTACGACGCGACAACGGCGACGTTGTCGTACGTCGTATTTGACCAGCCGGGTGGCCATGCTGCAGTCATTGACTGCGTGCTTGGCTATTCGCCGGTGTCGGGGCGAACGGATACGGCCCCGTCCGATGTCGTCCTTGCCTGCCTGCATGAACAGCAACTGACGCTCACCTGGATTCTTGAAACGCACGCGCATGCGGACCATCTGAGCGGCGCGCAATACGTCAAAGCAAAGACCCGCGGCACTGCGCGCATCGCCATTGGCCGCGGTATCCGCGACGTGCAGGCGCATTTTGCGCCACTGTACAATTTTGCAACCGATTTCAAGAGCGACGGCCACCAGTTTGATCGGCTGTTTGCGAACGGCGACGTATTTGAAATTGGTACGCTCGAGTGCGAGGTCATTGCGACACCCGGGCACACCAGCGACAGCGTCAGCTATCGTATCGGCTCGCACGTATTCGTCGGTGACAGCCTGTTCATGCCGGATTACGGCACGGCGCGCTGCGATTTTCCCGGCGGCGATGCGGATGTGTTATTCGACTCCCTGCAGCGCCTGTTGAGCCTGCCTGCCGACACCCGCCTGTACATGTGCCACGACTACAAGCCGGGTGGTCGCGACCTGCGCTACGTGTGTACCGTGGCAGAGCAGCAGCAAGACAACATCCATATCAAGGCAGGCGTCAGCCGAGCCGAGTTCATCGCGATGCGCGCTGCACGAGACGCGACCCTGAATCTGCCAGCGTTGATTGTCCCCTCGATTCAAGTCAACATTCGGGCCGGACAGCTACCCGATGCCGAGAACAACGGGATCGTGTATCTGAAGACACCAGTAGATACCTTCTAGGTCCGGAGACCATCTTGTTTGAATCGTTGCAGGCGGCGCCAGCAGACGCCATTCTTGGCTTGATTGCTGAATTTCGGGACGACCCGCGCCGCAAGAAAATTGATCTTGGCGTCGGGGTTTATCGCAATGCGGCCGGGGCGACGCCGGTTCTCGACGTGGTGAAAAAAGCGGAACATCGGCTGCTCGGTACGCAAACAAGCAAAACCTATATCGGTACGGCCGGCGATCCGGCGTTCAACGCCGCGATGCAGGCACTCGCATTCGGCGATGCAGCCGTTGACGACCGCCTCGTTACGATTCAGACGCCGGGCGGGTCCGCATCACTGCGTGTTGCGGCAGGTTTGCTGCTGCGCGCCCGCAAGGACACGGTTGTATGGGTCAGTGACCCGACCTGGAATAACCACGTGCCGTTGCTGGGCGGTGCCGGCCTGACTCTCAAGACCTACCCCTACTACGATGCGGAAACTCGCACGATTGGTTGTGACGCAATGCTCGATACGCTGCGCGCGGCGGACAAGGGCGATGTCGTGTTGTTGCACGCCTGCTGCCACAACCCATCGGGTATTGATCCGACAGCTGAGCAATGGCGCGCGATCGGTGAGGTGATTGTTGAACGTGAGCTGGTGCCATTCATCGATATGGCGTACCAGGGTTTCGGCACAGACCTGAACGTGGACGCGTTCGCAGCGCGGCATCTGATCGGGCTGGTTCCGGAACTGGTGCTGTCGACATCGTGCTCGAAAAACTTCGGTCTGTATCGTGATCGCGTTGGCGCCATGTCGATATTGGCTAAAGATTCGAAAACACGTGACATCGTGGCCAGCCAGGCCAGCAGTTTTGTACGCACCCTGTATTCGTTGCCGCCCGATCACGGTGCCGCTGTCGTCAGCATTATTCTTAATGATGCCGAACTGCGCGCGGCCTGGATCGTCGAACTCGACGCCATGCGGGACCGGCTGGGCGGCATGCGTAATCTGTTGCAGGATGCGCTCAAAGTGACCGCGCCCGGACACGATTTCTCACACCTGCTGCGTGCGAAAGGCATGTTCTGCTTCCTCGGCATCTCGCCGCAGCAGGTCGCACGAATCAAGCAGGAGTTCGGCGTCTACATGGTCGGCTCAAGTCGCATCAATGTCGCCGGCATCACGCCCGACAACGTGGAGTACCTGGCAAAAAGTATTGCCGCCGTTCTGTAGCGAGGGTCCGGGAGCGGCGAAGAAAACAGTCCAGTTACGCTGATTACTCGTCAGCGTCATTTCTCACCCATTCGATGCGGCTGTACTGGTCGATCGAAAGTGACTCCGCTACGCCGGCATTGAGTTCGAGCACATAGCGTACCGGTTCGAGTGCCACCATCGACTTCAGTGACTGCGGCTCGGCGTCGTAGGTGATCGAGGAAACAGTGCCGTCGCTGCGTATGAACAGAATATCGAGCGGTATGAAAGTGTTTTTCATCCAGATCGACAGGTACATGTCGATCTCATAGATAAACAACATGCCCGCGGTGTCCGGCAGACTGCGTACAAACATCAGGCCGCGCGCTCGCTGCTCATCACTCTCGGCAATATGCATATCGAAGCGATGGCAGGCGAACTCGCTCGCATGCACGATCAACATGCCCTTGTCGAATCTTGCGTCGAGTTCATCGTCGGCCGCGAGTGCGTTGCCGGCAAGCAGGACCAGCAGTAGCGCCAGGCCGCGCATCAGGATCCGCCCCAGGTCAGCAGACCACGGAACTCAAGGTCGCGAATCAGTATCTCAGATGCGCCGTTCACCTGCGTCAGCGGCGCCACACAATACAGCCTGCCGCCGATCCGGTAGTTCGCATCGGATGGGTCGATTGCCTCGAGTTCTGCAATGTCGGTCCAGCAAACGTTGCTGTCGACTGTGCTGAAAAAACGCCCGCTGCCTTCTTCGATCACGGTTACCATGCTCGGTAACTCCTTGCCCGCGACACCGCGGCGCAGATCAGGCAGCGCGTTGATAAATGCAATTTGCCTGCCTTCGAGGTCGCCGGCGAAACGCAATCGTGCGCCGTCGCCGTCCGGTCTCGGCATGCCCTCACATTCGAGATCCGCGGCGTTCCATTGCAGGCGAGCCTGCAATGCCCCGAACAGTTCGGTCGCGAGGAATCCATCTGAGCCGCAGCGGTTGGCCGGCGCGGCCGCCGGCGCGACGGGGAGGGCGGAATCGCTATCCGCGGAGCAGCCGGAAAGAGCCGCCGTCAGTACCCAAAATACGGCGACTCCGCGCCTCAGCAGACCCCATTTGGCGCAAAACTCTGAAAATTCTTGCAATGTAATGCCCCGATCGAGGTCCGAGATCGAAGCATTATTACCGAAGTGGTGCGGCAATGAACAAAAAACATGGTGACAGGTTGGCCTGTCCACGCATCCTCATTAGAATGGCACGCCGAATTTTCCAACGGAGTATTGAATGAGCATTGTAACACAGGTCCAGCAACTCGAAGCACACGTTAGCAGGTTGATTATTGGTCAGTCGCACCTGATCAACCGCATGATCATCGCCTTGCTTTGTGATGGGCACTTGTTGGTCGAGGGCGCGCCAGGTCTGGCCAAAACACGCGCGATCAAAGTGCTGTCCGAGAGCATCGAGGGCGATTTTCACCGGCTGCAATTCACGCCGGACCTGTTGCCTGCGGACCTGACCGGTACCGATATCTATCGGCCACAGGAAGGCACGTTCGAATTCCGCAAAGGGCCGCTGTTTCATAATCTGATCCTGGCCGACGAAATCAACCGGGCACCGGCGAAAGTGCAGTCCGCGTTGCTCGAGGCCATGGAAGAGCGGCAGATTACCGTGGGCGATCGCAGTTACGCGCTGGAAGATCTGTTCATGGTCATGGCAACGCAAAATCCGATCGAACAGGAAGGCACCTATCCGCTGCCCGAAGCACAGCTCGACCGCTTCCTGTTGCATGTTGAGGTCGGCTACCCGTCCATTGCCGACGAACGCAAGATCATGGTGCTGAACCGCGATGAGGCCAAGGCCCACGAGCGCGATGCGTTTCGACCGCCCGAGCCGCTGGCGCTTGCATCCATCATGCAGGCCCGGCAGGACATCCTGGGACTGCACTTGGCACCGGAACTCGAGGAATACATCGTCAACATCGTGGTAACGACGCGTAATCCCGGCGTCGTCGACGAATCGCTCGAAGGGCAGGTGTTGTACGGTGCCAGCCCGCGCGCGAGTATGGGCATTGATCGTGCTGCGCGTGCGCACGCCTGGCTGCAGGGCCGTGACTATGTCGGCCCCGAGGATATCCAGGCGGTTGCATTCGATGTGTTGCGACATCGCATCGTCCTGAGCTTCGAGGCGGAAGCAAATGGCGTCAATACGAATTCGGTTATCCGGCGCGTGCTTGATGGCGTGGGAGTGCCCTAGGTCATCGGGATCCCGTCGTGTTGCATCCAGATCACATTGCTGAGAATGCCTCGCCCGTCAGCGTGAGCCAGGCAGGATTGATTCGTCTCAACGGTCCTGCGCGGGCGATCGCGCTGGATGTTTTGCGTGTCAATTCCCTGCAGACCGGCGCCTACGTTTCACACTTTCGTGGTCGCGGCATGGAGTTCGACGAGTCGCGCCCGTACCAGCCCGGCGATGATCCGCGCAGTATCGACTGGCGTGTCACCGCGCGCAGCACCACGGCGTATACGAAGCTGTTTCGCGAGGAGCGCGAACGGCCCGTGCTGGTGATGGTTGATTTGCGCGCCAACATGCATTTCGCGACGCGCGGTTGTTTCAAGTCGGTCAATGCGAGTCGCGCTGCCGCATTATTGTCCTGGGCCGCGCACCATCGCGGCGATCGCCTCGGTGGTCTGATTTTCGGTGACACGACGCACCATGAACTCAAGCCGAAACTTGGGCGTCAGGCGGCACTTAGATTCGTACATCAACTGGTGGATCACCCGGACTGGCAGACGCGTGAACGCGGCGACAACAACGACGGCGAACAGCAACTGACGCAAGCCATGGCGGCGCTACGCAGGGTCACGCGGCCAGGCAGCCTGATTGTGATCCTGAGCGACTTCCAGGGTTTTTCCCGGACCGCGCAGTCCTATCTCTCCAGTATTGCGCGTCACAACGAAGTACTCGCTCTGTTCATCAACGATCCGATTGAACGCGAATTGCCACCGCCCGGCCGCTATCGGCTGGTGGCGGGCGAGGCCGAGCTCGCGATCGATACCTATATAAAGACGGCACGGCGTGATTACGCCAATGCATTCGAGGAACGCCGGCACGCGCTCGAAGTATTCTGTCATCGCTATGGCATTCACCTGCTGCCGCTTTCCACCGAAGATGATCTGGTCGGCGCGTTGCAGAAGGCGTTGGGCAAGAGGAGCCGCTAGCGATGGACCCGACACAGCTTCCGTTGCGCGACCTGCACTTGCCCGATGCCGTCGCCGCCTGGCCACCTGCGCCGGGCTGGTGGTTGGTCATCGCCGTCGTGTTGTTCGCACTCGCTTACCTGCTGCGACTCTGGCTGCGGAACTATGCTCGTGGTGCCGCGCGGCGCTACGCGATGCGGCAACTTAGCGCCCTGGTGGAAGCTTACGAACAGCATCGCGACCTGGTCCGGTTCGGGGCCGAAGCATCGGCCCTGTTGCGGCGCACGATGCTCGCCTATGCGCCGCGCGAAGACGTGGCGGGATTGACCGGTGACGCGTGGCTTGCATGGCTAGACCGGGATCTCGCGCAACCGGTATTCGTGACCGGAGCAGGGCGAGCCCTGCTCGATCTGCCGTACCGCAACCCACATTCGGACCTCCCGGCCGCCGAGATTGAGCGACTCGTTATTGCATTGCGTCATCGCATTGCCACGTCGGTGGGAGGGAGCCGCTGATGTGGTCACTGGCATGGCCCTGGGCGCTGCTGGCGTTGCCGCTACCCATCCTGATTAATCACCTGCTGCCGGAGAGCTCGAGCGTGCAGGATGCGGGACTCAGAGTTCCGAACTTCGGCGGCTTCGCCGTGCTGGCGGATCGTTCGCAGGTGGAGCAACTCCTGAGCTGGAAGCTTTGGGTGGCCGCGCTCGCGTGGATCCTGCTGGTGCTGGCGGCGGCACGACCCGAGCGTATC
Organism: Pseudomonadota bacterium; assembly: GCA_027618995.1. GTDB lineage: Bacteria > Pseudomonadota > Gammaproteobacteria > Steroidobacterales > Woeseiaceae > UBA1847. Next base: position 137,800 of record JAQCGO010000001.1, read on the forward strand.
GGCGATGAACTCGAGGTGCCGGTGTCCGGACGCAACCTGATGCTGGCCGTCGATTTATCCAGCAGCATGGGTCAGAAGGATTTCGAACTCGGCGCGCGGCGTGTTGACCGGCTGACCGCGACCAAGGCCGTTGCGAGCGATTTCATCAGCCGGCGCGAGGGCGATCGCATCGGCCTGATCCTGTTCGGCGAGCGCGCTTACCTGCAGGTGCCGCTGACACTCGACCGGGAAACCGTCAAGGTCCTGCTGCTCGAAGCCCTTATCGGGCTGGCCGGCGAGAAAACCGCGATCGGTGATGCCATTACGCTGGCGGTAAAACGCATCCATGACCTCAAGGAAGATCCGGGTGAGCAGGTGCTCGTATTGCTAACCGACGGGGCGAACACGGCTGGTGAAGTGCAACCGCTGAAAGCCGCTGAACTTGCAAGACAGATCGGCCTGCGCATTTACACCATCGGTATTGGCGCAGAGCAGATGGAGGTCTCGTCACTGATCGGCGGGCGCCGCAATATCAATCCATCCGCCGACCTGGATGAAGCTACCCTGACCGCGATCGCCGACATGACCGGCGGCCGGTATTTCCGTGCCCGGGATACAGCGGGCCTGCAGGATATCTACCAACTCGTCGACAAGCTTGAGCCGGCCGAGGAACCCGAAGCGGGCTTTCGGCCGGTGAAATCGCTTTTCTATGTCCCGCTCGCCGGAGCCTTCGCCTTGAGCGCCTTCCTCGGCCTCAGCGCGTTGCTGCAAAACATCCTGGCACGGCGGGCCAGCGGAGTGCAGGCCGATGTTGTCTGATCTGCATTTTCTGCGGCCCGAGTGGTTGCTGGCACTGCCGGCCGTAGTCCTGGCGACCGTGTTGCTGGCACGGCGGCGGCTGGGCGCCGGCAGCTGGCAAAATGTCGTGTCGCCGGCGCTCGCACCCTACGTCTTGTCCGTGTCGCCAAACCGCCAGGCGGAGTATCGCTGGTGGCTGCTTGGGCTTGGTGCCGTGCTGGCCGTGCTCGCGCTTGCGGGACCGGCGTGGCAACGCATCGAACAACCCGTGTTTCGCTCGGACCGGGCGCTCGTGGTTGCGCTGGATCTGTCACGCTCGATGGATGCGCAGGACATTTCGCCCAGTCGGTTGCTGCGAGCGCGGCTCAAGATTCTCGATATCCTGGAGCGGCGCAAAAGCGGCCAGACCGCGCTGGTCGTTTACTCGGCCAATGCCTTTACGGTGACGCCGCTGACAACGGACACCGACACGGTCGCGGCGCTGGTCAATAGCCTGAGCACGGATATCATGCCGAGCCAGGGCAGTTACCCGATCGCCGCGTTAAACAAGGGTCGCGAGCTGCTGCAAAACGCGGGTGCATTGTTCGGTGAGATTCTGCTGATTACGGATGGCGGCTCGTCACCGGCCGCCGAGCGCGTTGCGCGTGACTTACAAACGGCAGGGTATACGTTGTCAGTGCTCGCGGTCGGTACGCGCGATGGTGCGCCGATCCCACAGCTCAACGGTGGCTTTGTCACCGACCAGTCCGGGCAGATTGCCGTACCGCGACTCGAGGATCGGTCGCTGCGCGCGCTGGCGCTGGCAGGTGGTGGTCAGTTTTCGATGCTGTCGACCGACAACCGTGATCTCGATCTGCTGTTGTCCGGTGAAGTCGGAACGCGGCAGGCATCCGGTGATGCTCTCGCAACCGATCGCTGGCGCGAGGAGGGTCCATGGCTGTTGTTGTTGTTGCTACCGCTTGCCGCACTGGCATTTCGCCGCGGCTGGATTGTTGTCGCACTGTTTGTCATCGTGCCGATCCCGGAATCCGCGCAGGCCGACACTTGGAACGACCTCTGGCTGACGAAAGACCAGCAGGCACAGCAGAAGCTGGAGCAGGGCGCGCCCGGGGATGCCGCCGAACTGTTCGAGAACCCCGAGTGGCGCGCGGTCGCGCAGTACCGGGCTGAGGATTACCGCGCGAGCGCCGCCGAATTCGCCGAGCGGAATGACGCACGCAGCCTGTACAACCTGGGCAACGCGCTGGCACGCCAGGGCGAACTCGAATCTGCCCTCGATGCCTACGAACAAACGCTCGAAATTGATCCGGACGATGTGGATGCTGCCTACAACCGCGACCTGGTCAAGGCGATGCTGGAACAGCAGCAGCAAGAGCAGGAACAGCAGGACGGTGAACAACATCAGTCCGATCAGCAGGGTGAAGGCGAGCAATCGGAGAGTGACAGTGAATCACAGGACGGTGAGAGCTCCGAGAAGGAGGGCGAGCAGCAGGATGGCGATCCGTCGGATCGCGATGAGGAAATGAGCGCGGACGATATGCAGGCCCTGCAGGAAGAATTGCAGCGCGCGGCCGAAGAGGCAGAGCAGAATGCGGGTGATCCGACAGAGCAGCTGACCGCGGCGGAGCTCGAGGCAATGCGCGAGCAGGCGGAACAACAACAGGCGATGGAACAATGGCTGCGACGCATTCCGAATGACCCGGGTGCATTGCTGCGCAACAAATTTCGCTATCAATATCAGAAAACCGGCAAGGATCAGGATGGCAACAATACCTGGCCGGATGACGAGGTACAGCCGTGGTAACCGTTCGACTTTTTCTCTCTGTGATCCTGCTCGCTGCGAGCGCTGCCAATGCTGTCGTAACGGCCAGCATTGATCGCGCCGACATCGACCTCAACGAGTCATTTACGCTTGATATCACGACTGACCTGAATATCGATGCGCAGCCCGATCTGTCGGTCCTCGATGCGGATTTTTTTGTTGGTCAGGGCGGCCAGATGAGTAACACAACCATCATCAATGGCCAGATCCGGCGCAGCAAAACCTGGTCGTACGTGCTTATGCCAAAACGTGCCGGGCAACTGACCATTCCGCGGATCGGCGTTGGTGGTGAGTTCAGCAATCCGCTGGTCGTTGAAATCAGCGAACCCGGTTACGCGCCGCCGGGCGAGGCCGAGGTGTTCGTTACAGCGGAAGTTGATTCGCAAGAGACCTATGTACAGGCGCAGGTATTGCTGACCGTCAAAATCTACCGCTCCGTTGCCGTGCGGCAGCCGTCGTTACGCGACCCGGTTGTGAGTGGTGTCGAAGTGCTGCTGGAACTGGCCGGCGATGACCGCAACTACGAAGCGGTAATAGCTGGTACGCCCTACGGTGTCATCGAGCGCGTCATCGCAATTTATCCGCAGGAAAGCGGTGAGATTGCATTGTCGCCAGCGCGCTTTGAGGCGCGAGTTCTGCGCGACGGCCGTATTACGGGTCGCAAGATTTTCGAATCTGAGCCACTTGTCGTCAAGGTGCTGCCGACGCCCGCACCGCCGGCACGGTTTCCCAAAGCGACATGGCTGCCCGCGCGCGACCTGACGTTGACCGAAGACTGGTCACAGGAAGGCCAGCAGCTTACGGCTGGCGAACCACTGACGCGGCACATCACGATCAGCGCATTAGGACAGCTTGAAACACAGATTCCGGCGATCGAGCCGCCGACGGCAGACGGCCTGAATGTTTATCCGGACAAGCCGGAACTCAGTCGCAATATTGAGCCAGGTGGCATTCGCGGCATACGCAATGACCAATATGCCTTGATCGGAGTACGGGCCGGCGACGTGCTACTGCCGGCGCTCGAAATTCCATGGTGGAACATTGTCAGCGGCGAATGGCAGGTTGCGTCATTGCCGCAACGCACGATCACAATTGTTGGCGGCGAGGAGTCGGCCATCGTGGAGTCTACGCCGGCCGCGACCAATGCGGTCATTGCCGCAGCTACCACCCCGACCGTGCACAGTGAATTCTGGCGCCGCGTCTGTGAAGCTCTGGCGGTCCTCCTGCTCCTGACCTGGTCCGCATGGTACTGGACGTCGCGCAGCAGGCCGCCATCGCGGTCGCCACGCGAGCCCGAACCGCTGCCAATTCACAAGCGACAGGCGGCGTTGCTGAAGCAGGCGCGTAAAGCCGCGCGGGCGGCAGATACGGCCGGTGTGCGCACGGCCATGATCGACTGGGGATTGCTGCAGTGGCCGGAGGACGCGCCGCGCAGCATCGGCGGCATCGCCGAGCGTGTTTCAGCACCACTGGCCGACGAGTTGCGTGCGCTGTCGCGGTTAAGCTATGGACCTGGCGCTGCTGCCTGGGATGGTAGCGAACTGGCCAATGCGCTGCGGATTTTTGTCGTTCTGTCGGATGAACACGGCGACAACAAAGAGTTGCTGCCACCGTTAATGCCTTCTACCAGTGTCCGACACTCGGCATAGAGGCCCATGGTTCCTGCGCCGGCAGGTTAGCGCCGTTCTGCATCAACTCGACCAACGTATGCCTGAATTTCATCGGTACAATAGTACTCGTGAAAGACATACGCGCCATAACGATCGACCTGGACGACACGTTGTGGGCAATCCATCCGGTTATTCATCGAGCAGAGCGGCGCCTCTACGAGTGGCTCGGCGAGCATTATCCGCGCATCACGACGATGAACTCGCGCGATGCGATCTTGCAGCAGCGAGTGGCCGTTGCTGCCGATTTTCCGGAACAGAATCACGATTACACATTCATGCGCCGCACCGTTCTTGGGCGACTCGGTCATGCGGCCAATTACGGTGACGCGCTGGTCGACGAGGCAATGGCGGTTTTCGATGCGGCGCGAAATGATGTCGCGGTGTTTCCCGAGGTGCGACCAGCGCTGGCAGCGTTGCGTGAGCGCTACGTGCTGGTAGCCGTGACGAATGGCAACGCCGATTTGAAGCGGATCGGTATTGATGATCTGTTTCATCATTTTGTGTCAGCGCGGACGGCTGGCGCCGCGAAACCGGCGCAGAAAATATTTGATGCAGCTGTGCAGGCAGGCGGGGCAGACCTGCAGCAAACGGTGCATGTGGGCGACCATCCGGAAATTGATGTACAGGGTGCGCGCTCGGCGGGTCTGCATTCGATCTGGGTCAATCGCAGTGGCCAGCCATGGCCGGGCGACCTGCCGCGACCTGATGGCATCGTTACGCACATCGGTCAGCTGCAGGGCCTGCTGGATGCGTTGCGCCGGTGAACCAGAGACCGATCATCATTTATGTCCCCGGGCTGTTACCCAAGCCCGAAGCTGCCACGCATCGTGCGGCGTTACTGCGCTGCCTGCTCGCGGGCGTGCAGCGCGTTGACGTGGACGTGGCGATGGAGATCGCCGACGCGGACGACGGCTTCGACATCGTTGCATGGACTTACGACTTCTATGCCGAGCATCGGGATTTTGCGCTGAATGCGGCGGCGGTTGACGCCGTTGTTGCCCGGACTGGTCCGTCAGAGCGGGACCTCGCCGAGGCAACGTCACCCAAGCGCCGAGCGCTGCGTTGGTTGTTCCGGCTCGGCGACTGCATGCCGTTCCTGATACCGCACATTGCGACCGAACGCATGGCCTTGCATCTGCGTGACCTGCGCCGCTATGGTCAGAACCGGAACAATGTTGCCGACTATATTCGGCAAGGCCTGAAACTGCAGCTGCGGGCCGCGCACGCGGCGCGGCGACCGATTCTGCTGATCGCACACAGCATGGGCTCGGTCATTGCTTTCGACTCGCTATGGCAAATGTCGCGCAGGGATCGCGATGACGTGCAGATCGATACCCTGCTGACCATGGGCAGCCCGCTCGGCCAGCACTTTATCCAAAAGCGAATCAAAGGCCACGACGCGATTGGCGCCATTCGGTTTCCGGATAATATCCGTCGCTGGATCAACCTCGCGGCTGTCGGCGACCTCACGGCAATAGACCCGAAACTGCAGAACGACTTTGGCGCGATGCTCGAATACGGTCTCGTCGAGTGTATTGACGATCGCGAGATCTACAACTGGTTCCGCTTGAACGGTGAACTAAACCCGCACGCCGAATTCGGCTACCTGGTCAACGCTCGGACTGCAGACGCCGTCGTTGACTGGTGGCGAACAGCTAGTTCTGCTCGAGATTCGGACGGATAACGATATCTATGCGTCGATTGTGTTGTCGTCCGGATTCCGTTTCATTACTGGCGATAGGGCGGGTTTCTCCGTAACCCGTCGCGATCAATCGATAGGTCGGAATGCGCATGGCGTCGATCATGTACTGTTGCACCGATTCGGCCCGCTGCTGCGAGAGTTTCTGATTCGAATCGTCACCGCCGAACGAATCGGTATGACCTTCAATGATCAGCTCGCTGCGCGGAAATACATCAATCGCTTTCTCAACCTTGGCCAGCAGATCAAATGACTGCGAACCGAGTTGTGCGTCGCCTGAGCTAAACGTCAGGCCGACCATGCGCAGGATAATGTTGTTGCCTTCACGAAATACGCGCGCTTCGCTTTGTGTGAACATCTTATCGACCTGGTCAAACTGCTCTTTCACGCGCGCCTGGGCCTCGAGGCGCTGGATCAAGGCGGCACGTTCGGCCGTTGCACCACCAAGCCGCTCGTCAAGTGCCGACATTTCCTCTTCCATTTCGGCAAGCCGGGCGCTGTTCTCTGCGGTTTCCTGTTGCAGGGCCTGGTTGGCTTCGCGTACGCCTTCAATATAGCTAACGAGTTCGGCCGTCAGGCGCTCCGGACCGTCTTCCATATCCGGTTGCACGTCTGCAGAACCGGCAACGGTGCGCATGGCCGCTTCCCAATCCAGTACCAGCTGTTCGGGAGTCAGTTCCTTGTCACGCACGCGACGCACGATCACGGAAAGATAGATCGCATGCTTCGCTTCGTAGTTTGCCTGCCGTGCAAGACTGCGCGGCAGGTCGGTGTCGTACCGATTTTCGTTGAGCTCGCGCTCCGCGTCAGCCAGCAGTTGTTTGGCTTTGGTGAGCGTAATCTCTGCGTAGCGACCAACGCGGGCGCGGTCGGCGTCAGCCAGAAGCCGGCGAGTCTCGCTGAGGTATTGCGCTTTGATCGCGACCAGTTCCGCGTCGCGGTACAACGCCGTCGCCTCGACTTCGCGCCGGCTGGCGGTCTTCAGGTCGCCACGTTCAAGCAAACGAATGGCGTCCGAAAACTTGCGTTGTGCTTCATTCCAGATTTCAGGCGAGAGCTCGGGTGCACGCGCATTGGCGGCGTCCTGCCGACTCTTCATGACCTGAGCCAGCTTGACGCGCGCCAGTTCGGCCGCGGTCGTTGCGGTCCGAAACGATTGCGTCGCGTCGGCTGCATGCGAGCGCACGGTTTCAATGTTGCGCCCGCGGGCGAGCGTGTCCTCCGCACTGGTATAGGAGGACATGCCGTCTGCAAAACTGCGCGGTGCGAGCAAACCGGCGTCAGCCGCCTCGGCAGCCGCCTTGGCAATGTCGGCGTCCTTGAAGAAGGTCTTTCTGAGTTCGTCCTGGGCAAATGCCGAGTTCAAGCCCAGCAGAATGATCAGAGTCAGAACACTAAGTCTGAATCCCGGTTTTGTTGCCATTTTTCGATTCCTGAATTGCCCGTGGTCAATAGCCGCCCAAGCGCAAGGCAGCCGGTCCCAATATTACATATGCTGCGGCAGTATTTGTGTGCGCCGCGTCGCCGAAACCGCGCTAATTCTACCTTGCGGCTGCATTTGCCGCGAGCCGCATGGCAATTTCGATTAAGGAATCAATGGTTTATTAGCGGCCAGCCTGATGCGTTGCCGAATTTGTGCTCTGTCTCACAGTCGCCTGGAATGGGTCGGCGTAGTCTGATGCCATGTCCGCCAAGTACTACACGCAGTTCCTGTTGACCGACGCGCAATACCGCGGCGATAACGAATTCAGTGGCGTAATTGAACTCAATCAGCCCATGGACCAGACGACCGAGACCAAGGACATAGAGGCCGTACTGGCCCAGAATTTTGACCTGCGGCGGAACGCCGTCAAGCTCCTCAGCTGGTCGCGATTGCACTGACACACTTCTGGCGCGAACGATTCCCCCTGACTCTCCCGGCCTTGGCCGGGATTTTTTTGTACAATGCGTGCCTCGTCGCATGAGCCAGGCCAGCCCCGTATGAGCAAGACCGAGAATCGATTCCGCGGTATTCCGATCGTCCAGAAAAGCGTGCAGAGCGGCGCCAAGTACCAGACTGAAACGGGTTTCGCGGCGATCAAGAACGGTGTCAAGCAGCGCCGGGACGCGGAACCGGTGGTGCATGGGCACAAACCCGCCTGGCTGCGCGCCAGGATGCCGGCCGGCAAGGGCTACGCCAATACGCGCAACATCGTCAAGCAACATCGCCTCAGTACGGTCTGCGAGGAGGCGATGTGCCCGAATATCGGCGAATGCTGGAACGCGGGTACCGCGACCATCATGGTACTGGGTTCGGTCTGCACTCGGGCCTGCCGCTTTTGTGCCGTGGATACGGGCAATCCAAAGGGTTGGCTCGACGCCGAGGAGCCACAGAATACGGGCAAGGCCGTCAAGCTCATGGGGCTGCATTACGTGGTGATCACCTCAGTTGATCGCGACGATCTGCCCGACGGTGGTGCGGCGCATTACGCCGCCTGCGTGCGCGAAATCAAACGGCAAAACCCGACAACGGCTGTCGAAGCTCTGACACCGGATTTCAACGGCGTGCACGAGCACGTCGAACTCGTGGTTGACTCGGGCCTCGACGTGTTCGCACAAAACGTGGAAACTGTGCAGCGCCTGACGCACCCGGTCCGCGACCCGCGTGCCGGATACGCACAAACGATTGATGTGCTGCGGCATGCGAAACAATACCGGCCGGAGGTACTGACCAAGACGAGCCTGATGCTCGGCCTCGGCGAGCGAGATCGGGAGATCCTGCAGACGATGGATGACCTGCGGGCGGCCAACGTCGATATCCTGACGCTCGGCCAGTACTTGCGACCAACGCCGAATCACCTTGCCGTCGAGCGCTATGTGACGCCGGCTGAATTCGAAGCCTATCGACAGGAAGGTCTGGAGAAAGGTTTTCTGGAAGTGGTCGCGGGACCAATGGTGCGTTCGAGTTATCGCGCTGAACAGGTGCTGCAAAAAAACAATGTGGGTCTTAGTGTATGACTGAGTTTTTCGCTGAGTACGGTTTGTTTCTTCTCAAGGTTGCGACGGTCGTTGTCGCCATCGTCGTCGTCATTGGCGTAGTCGCCGCGACCGGCCGCAAGGCCGCTCACGAAGGCCTCGAGGTTGAGAGCATCAACAAGAAATTCAAATCGCAGGCCGACGCCTTGCGGCAGGCAGTCATGCCAAAGAGCGAACACAAGAAAGAACGGAAGGCTGAGAAAAAACGGGACAAGGCGAGCGCGAAGGAGGCCGCGTCGCGACCGCGGAGCTTCGTTCTTGATTTCAAGGGTGACCTGAAGGCGAGTGCCGTCCCCTCGTTGCGCGAGGAAGTCAGCGCGATTCTCGACGTGGCGACGGCCGATGATGATGTAATCGTGCGGCTCGAAAATCACGGTGGTGTGGTGCATGAGCATGGCCTCGCCGCATCGCAACTGGCTCGTATTCGAGATGCCGGGATTTCACTGACCGTTTGCATCGACAAGGTTGCGGCCAGCGGTGGCTACCTGATGGCGTGTGTTGCCTCGAAGATTTATGCAGCGCCGTTCGCCATCCTCGGCTCGATCGGCGTGCTCGCGCAGATTCCGAATTTTAATCGCCTGCTGGACAGCCACGGTGTGGACTTCGAGCAGGTTACCGCCGGCAAGTACAAACGGACGGTCACAATGTTCGGCCAGAATACGGACGCGGATCGCGCCAAACTGAAAGAAGAACTCGAAGATGTGCACGCGCTGTTCAAATCTGCCGTCAGCCGCTACCGGCCCACACTCGACCTGGAAAAAGTGGCGACGGGCGAACACTGGTACGGCTCACACGCGCTGGAATTGGGCTTGACCGATGAGATCAGGACCAGCGATGAGGTCATCGCCGGGCTGATCGGCAAACGCGATTTGTACCAGGTGGCCTACCGCGTCAAGCAGCCATTTCCAAAGCGGCTTATGGCAAATATCGACAGCGCCGTCGAAAAGCTCGATGCCACAGGCTGGCGGCAGAGCTTCGAGTCGCGCCTGCCGCGCTAGGGCGCGGAACCGCCGGCACAGAAAATTGTCGATATAATGCAGGTACCCGGCTCACGGAGCTTCGTCATGTCTCAGCACCGCACACAATGGTTGGCACTGTATTCCGCTCTGGCGGCGCTGCTGGCCTGCGGCCCGCAGGCGCACGCGGTTTCGGATGCCGAAATCGCCGCCGAAAATGCCCGCGTGTTTGCCGAGATGAAGGCCAATATGCCGCTGGTCACAGACCAGGACACAATCAATTACATTGCCTGCGTCGCGAACGCCGTGGTGCTGGAACTGGATCCGGAGTTTCGCGATCTACCCTGGGAAATGGCCATATTCGCGGGTGATACGGTCAACGCCTTCGCCATGCCCGGCGGCAAGATCGGCATCATGGAAGGCATACTCAAGGCGGCCAGAACCCAGGACCAGCTCGCTGCAGTCATCGGACATGAGCTGGCGCATGTCACGCTGAAACATGGCCGCAAGGACATTGGACGTTCGAAGTATCTCGGTGTGGGAATACAGGTTGCGGCCGTTCTCGTCGGTGGCGGCAATCAGGGCACTACCTATACCGCCTACCAGGCACTGAATGAGGGTGCCGCGTATGGCTTGATACTGCCATTCTCGCGCGACCAGGAAAGTGATGCCGACGTCGTCGGACTCGATTTCATGGCGCGGGCAGGGTTTGACCCGTTCCAGGCCCTAGACCTCTGGAAAAACATGAACGAGGAGGCCGGCGAAGCGCCGCCCGAATTCATGTCGACGCACCCATCCGGCGAAAAACGCATCGACGCACTGGTGTCGCAAATGAGCACGGTATTACCAATTTACAACGAAGCGACGCAGAATGGTCGCAACCCGGACTGCATTCCGCCGCCCATGCCGGAGAAACCGCCAGGCAAACCGGCAGACGAACCCAAGGAGTAGTTCCCATCATTCGCCGTCTGGCACCGATACTGCTTATTCTTGCGCTAAACGGCTGTACCACGTTCGATGGTTTTCGCACCGAACGCCATGCTCCGGAGCGAGTCGCCGTGTTGCCGGTCAGTGAGCGACCGATCGAAGTGCCGGTGCCGCCGAATCACTTCGTCCTGGAGTCGCCGCAACAGACTGTGATCGGCGTGCCGCAGGTCGTTTTGACGCGCGACAGCGACACGTTTTCCGATCTGGCACGCGCCTATGGTCTCGGTTACGACGAGTTGGTCGCGGCGAATCCCGGCGTCGATCCCTGGTTGCCTGGCGATCAAACACCGGTGCTTTTGTCAACCCAGTTCGTACTGCCCGCCGTCGCACGTCAGGGCGTGGTGCTGAACATCGCGAGCAAAAGGCTGTTTTATTTCCCAAAAATGCCTGCCGGACAACCGCAGGTTGTCATGACCTATCCAATCGGTATCGGCCGGGTCGGCTGGGAAACGCCACTGGGTGACGCAACTGTCGTTGCGAAAGCCGTGGATCCAGCCTGGTATGTGCCTGCATCGGTGCGCAAGGAGCACGCGGCAATGGGCGACCCATTGCCCCCGATAGTGCCGCCCGGCCCGGACAACCCGCTCGGATCACGCGTACTCCAGCTCAATCTGCCAGGTTACCTGATCCACGGCACCAATAAGCCCTATGGTGTCGGCATGCGCGTAAGTCATGGTTGCGTGCGTCTGTACCCGGAAAATATAGAGTCACTCTACGAGCTCGTTGCGGTTGGAGAGACCGTGCAAATCATCAACGAGCCCTACCTGCTCGGGGAGCTGGACGGCGAGATCCTGTTTGAGGCACATGCGCCGCTCGCCGACGACACCATCAGCGCGGACGATCGCCTGCACGACATTCTTGTGCGGCTCGGCGAGTCAGCGACCTATGTCCTGAGCGAGGCCATTGAAGAGAACCTGAGTCAGGCGGCTGCGGCGGCGATCGGCTTGCCGGTCAGGGTAGAGGAATACGATCCGGGCGAGCCGCTGGCGAGGGCGATACATGTACGCAACATTGTCGAAGTGGATCCGGATGCGGCGACGCTTTCCGAAGTTCGGCAAATGATGGATGAAGTCTTGCAGGAAGACGATCAGACGTAGTAGCGCAGGAATTCCTGCGGCAGCGCCGATACGTCGGCCGGTAATTCCGAGGACACCGGCAGCTCGCGCGAATGGTAGGTATTCCAGAACAATCGTGTCTGGTCTGCGAAGCGCGGATCTTCCGCATCACTCAGCAGTGCCACCATGGCCTTGCCCGAGTAGGTGGCGTCAAGCGTCAGGCCCAGGTCACTGTGAGCGAGTGCAAGGGCGCGATCCGTTGCCGCGTCAGAGCGTGCATAACCGCCGGCGAAGAACTCATCGCGAAAGCGCAGCCTCACGCGCGTCGCGATATCCGCCGGTATCGACGTGTCGAGGCAACGCATCATCGTTGCGGTCTTGGCAATGAGTCGCTGCATGGCAGTGCGATTTGCAATTTGTTCATGCGTTACCCGGACCGCTTGAATTTCCGTCGCCAGGCCTGCCAGTGCGAGGCCAAGCGCCAGCCCGGCGGCCGTGCCCATCGTGCCATTGGCGACATACAGACGGTCGGGTGCCCTGATCTTCGCGACGTCGAGCTGCGCCGCGAGCTCCAGCCCGGCATTGACAAAACCCATGACGCCGAGCCAGCTGGAGCCGCCCATCGGGATAACCCAGACGTGCCGATGCTGTAAATGTCGGCGCATCGTCTGCACGCGACTCGCACGATCGCCGCCAAAGCGAACGATCTCGGTGTGTTGCTGCAGATACAGGTTCAGTGCCAGCGGTGCCTGGGCAGTCTTGGCCTGGTGCGACAGAAAACAGGTGCATTCGAGGCCGAGCTGTCGTGCATGAATAGCCGTCGCGAGGGCGTGATTCGACGCGACAGTGCCGAAAGTCGCAACGCGTTGCGCATTTCGTTCGCGGGCACGCTGCAGGATGTATTCGAGTTTGCGTATCTTGTTGCCGCCATAGAGCTCGCTGCTGAGATCATCATGTTTGACCAGGACAGCGACGGGTCGCGACGTGCTTGCGAACGAATATTCCCGAAGTGGTGTTGGCAAACTGGCAATGCCTGTCTTTGGCAAGCTCGTCGCCAGCTGAGGAAACAACATGCCAAGTGTGTCGGCCATCGAATGAATAGTAACCAATCCAATAGCATATGGCGCAGGCACTGTTTAGAATGTGCGCACTCAATCTGACTGTTGCGGAGAAAAACTTGTCAGATGTAGCTGACCGTGGCATCACGGTCACCGAACTGGCTGCGATGGATCAACCCATCGACGTGTCGCGCGAGACTAGCGCTGCATTTGTCGGTCGTGCGCTGCGCGGCCCGCTAAACGAACCCGTGCTAGTAAAAAGCTTCGGTGAGTTTCGCCGTCGCTTTGGCGATGTCTGGTCGCGTTCAAGTCTCGGGCCTGCTGTACAACAATTTTTTGAACACGGCGGCAGGCACCTCTATATCGTGCGCGTCGCCAACAACGCGCGCGGTGCGATGTTATGCCTGCCGGCCAGCGGTTCGGCCCTGGTGCTGCGTGCCGTCGAGGCGGGTTTCACCGAGACGATTCGTGCGGCCGTGGACTATGACGGCATCGATGCAAGTAATTCGGAGTTATTTAACCTGACGCTGCAGCGTATTGACCCGGCGAACGGATTGATCGTCGACCAGGAACTGTTTCACGCTGCCAGTTACCGCGAAGCCAGCCCACAATACATTGTCGATTTGTTGCTGAACTCGACACTGGCGCGAGTTGAAGCGCCGCTGCCGACACACCGGCCCGAACCGACCTCCGGCGCGCGACTCGCGTCGTTGCAGCAAGTAGCACAGATCTCGCTGCCGGTCTCACCGCCGGGCGCCGCGCGCGAGCTCCCGGAGCTCGAGTTCTTTTTCTCCTTTCGCAGCCCGTATTCCTACCTGGCGCTGCAGCGTGCATTCAGGATCGCCGACGCTTTCGGCCTCGCAATACGCGTGCGACCGGTTTTGCCGATGGTCATGCGCGGCTTGCCGGTGCCGAAGTCCAAGCTGCGGTATATCGCCAGCGACGCGGTGCGCGAAGCGGAGCGATTGAAGATTCCCTTCGGCAGGTTTGCGGACCCGATGGGCGCGGGCGTTGAGCGCTGCCTTGCCGTGTACGCGTACTCCCGCAAAGAAAAAAGGAACGCGATTTCCTGTTGCGTGCAACTGCGGCTATCTGGGCGCAGGGTGTGGATGTCGCGACGGATTCAGGTTTGCGCAAAGTCACGGATGCCTGTGGGTTGTTCTGGCCCGATGTGAAAGCCGCGCTGGCCGACGATGGCTGGAAAAAACCGCCGCGGAGAATCGCGAGTCGATGATGGAGTCGGGATGTTGGGGTGTGCCAGCATTGCGCATCGGAAATTTTACGGTGTGGGGTCAGGATCGGCTCTGGTTGCTGGTCCGGCATATCGAGGAACAGTGTGATACGGGTGACGGGATACTGGTATGACAACAGTCGTTTTTTCACATGGGCAGGAATCAGGTCCCTGGGGAACAAAAATTCGCGCAATGTCGGACATGGTCAAAGGCCTGGGTTGCGCGGTGCAAAGCATCGACTACCAAGGAATCGCCGATCCGACTGTGAGGGTCGAAAAATTGCTCGCCGAGGCCGCCGTGATTGATGACACGCTGGTGCTGGTCGGGTCCAGCATGGGCGGCCATGTAGCGACGGCGGCAGCGGCGGCACTCAATGCCGCAGGACTGTTCGTGCTTGCGCCGGCCTATTTCATTGCTGGCTATGAAGAATTGACGCCGACCCCGCCGGACTTGCCGATTTGTATCGTGCATGGCTGGGACGACGACATAGTGCCAGTGGAGAACAGCATTTGCTTTGCGGCCGCCTGTAATGCAGAGCTGCATATTCTAGACAGTGACCATCGTCTGACCGCAAACATCGACGAAATCAATTACTATCTGCGTCGTTTCATCGAAACCCACGCCAGATAAAAAGCACAGGAGAATTGCCATGCGGATTTTACTCATTCTAATCGCGGCGGCTTTGGCCGGCTGCGGCGATTCCGCCGAAGAGCCGGTGGCGGCCGAGGACATGCATACTGCGGCTGACGAATTGCAGCAGACGATCGAGCTCAACATGGAAAAAGCGTCGGCCGTTGAGGATAAATTGCAGGAATCCGTCGATGAGCTTGATGCGGCCGTCGATGAGGCCTCCGGCGATCGCTAACGCGTCGCAGCGAGCTGGCCGCGGAAACAAATTGTGCCTCTGATCGTCAGACCACTGTACTGGCTTGCCGGTAAGCTGTTCGCGCTCTGGGCGCGACCGGCGATTCAGCCGGAAATGCCCGCTGAACTCGTCACCGACGCCAGCGCGGCGATCTGCTACGTGCTCGAAAATGGCGGCCTGGCTGACTTGCTGGCGCTGGAGCGCGCCTGCGAGAAAAACGGCTTGCCATCGCCAAGTCAATCCTTTGAGTGCTGCGGCCGGCATTTTTCGACTCGTTTCGTGGTGCTGCGTCCGCTGTATGGATTTTTCTTTCGACGCCCCAGCCCCGAGGGTTCTCGTCATTTGCGTAGCATCATCGAAGCGGCCGAGGGCCATCAGCAGGCCTTGCTGCTGATACCCGTTGCGATCTACTGGGGACGTTCACCCGACAAGGAAGCGTCGATCCTCAAGTTGATGTTTGCGGAGAACTGGGACGTTGTTGGCAGGACGCGGAAATTCTTCGCCACGATCCTGCATGGGCGAAGTACCTTGTTGCGCTTCAGCAATGCCTTGCCGCTCGCGTCCATAACCCAGGACGGGCTGCAGGCAGCCATCGCATTTCGCAAGGTTTCGCGCGTGCTGCGTGTGCATTTTCGACAGCGCCGCACGGCGACCGTCGGCCCCGACCTTTCGCTGCGCCGAACGATGGTCAACCAAGTGTTGCTTGCCCCAGGGGTGCGCAAGGCGATTATCACGGAGGCGGGCGACGATCCGTTAAAACAGGACGCAGCGCTCGAAAATGCGCGCAAGTATGCGATGGAAATTGCGGCCGACATTTCCTACCCGACGATTCGGATGATCCAGCGCTTCCTGCGCTGGTTGTGGAATCGCATATACGACGGCATCGAACTCAATCACGTGCATCGATTGCACGAAGTGGCGAAGCAAAAGGAAGTGATTTACGTGCCGTGCCACCGCAGCCATTTTGACTACCTGCTGCTGGGCTATATCGGTTATGAAGAAGGCCTGCATCTGCCGCACATCGCAGCGGGTATTAATCTCAATATGCCCATCGTCGGTCCGATTCTGCGGCGCGGCGGTGCATTTTTCCTGCGTCGCAGTTTTCGCGGCAACCGCCTGTATGCGGCGGTGTTCGATGCCTACCTGCACCAGGTGCTGGTACGCGGTCATTCCATCGAGTATTTCGTCGAAGGCGGACGCAGCCGAACCGGCCGGTTGCTGGAACCCAAGGGTGGCATGCTTGCCATGACGGTCCACTCCTACATCAGTGACCCGAAGCGTCCCGTGGTTTTCGTGCCGATATATTTTGGTTACGAGAAGCTGATCGAGGGCGACTCGTTTATCAATGAGCTGGGTGGTGGCGAGAAAAAATCGGAATCATTGTTTGGCCTGATTCGATCAATCAAGGGCTTGCGCGAAAACTTCGGCAGTGTGTACGTCAACATCGCCGAGCCGATTGACCTCGAACCGCTGCTCGCCGCAGCCGATCCCGACTGGCGCCGCTACGGCAACGGCAATGAGGAGCGGCCAAAATGGTTTAACGAAGTGGTCGGCCGGCTTGAAGCCGAGATCATGAGCGGCATCAACTCTGCCGCCGCCGTTACACCCATCAGTTTGCTCGCCTATGTCCTGCTGGCGACTTCCAGGCAAAAGATTGGTGCCGCGGAACTTGAGTCGCAGCTGCAACTCAGCGTCGATTTGATGCACCGATTCAGCTATTCCGACTCGGTCACCGTGCCGGACTGGTCGCCCGCGAAAATCATTGCGCATGGTGAAAAACTGGATGTGATCAGTCGAACTGCGCACCCCATGGGTGATGTCATTGTCATGCCGGAGCACACGGCGGTGCGCATGACTTATTTCCGCAACAACATTCTGCACCTGTTGTCCGTACCGGCATCAATAGCCTGTTGTTTTATCCGGGGGCGACAGCTTGAGCTGACAGAGATTCAGCGACTCATCCGGTTGATCTATCCGTTCATGAAAAAGGAACTCACGCTCAAGTGGGATGCGGACGAAATCGATGCGGTCACACTTGCTGCGGTGAATGCCCTGGTAGAGCAGGAATTATTGACGCGCGAGGACGGTTGGCTGATTCGGCCGCCGGTTGGCTCAGCCCGGGCCTACCAGTTGTTGATGCTCGGGCAGACCATGGTGCCGATGATTCAGCGCTTCTACCTCGCGATTGCCCTGCTTAGCCGACATGGATCGGGCGTCCTCGCGCGCGCGCGCCTGGAACAAATGTGCCAGTGGAGTGCGGAACGACTGTCGATGATTTACGGTCTGCATTCGCCGGACTTCTTCAACAAGACCCTGTTTCACGATTACATCCTGATGTTGCAGGGGCAGGAAGTGTTGCGCCGCAATTCCGATGGACTGCTGGAATTTGATGGCAGCCTGGTCAGCATTGGTGCCGATGCGCGTCTCGTGCTGAGCGAAGAAATCCGGCACAGCATTCTTTCGTTGACGATCCCCGAGAATGTTCCGGCCGCGGAATGAAAGTCGTATCGTTCTACCGGTTTCTGGATCTCACCGACGCCGAGTTGTTTCGCAGCAAGCTGCAGTCCCTGTGCGAAGAGCAGCAGCTGCGCGGCACGATCCTGGTTGCGCACGAGGGCTTTAACGGCACGCTGGCCGGCGAGCAGCTCGCGATTGAAACGGTGTTCAGCTGGATCGAGCGCTCCTTGAGCCTCACATCAGCAATTGACGGCCGCTGGACCGACGCGACCGAAGCGCCGTTCCTGCGCATGCGCGTACGTTGCAAGAATGAGATTGTCACGCTGGGCCGGCCCGATATTCTGCCGCACAAAAAAACCGGCATACATGTCGAGCCGCAGAACTGGAACGCGCTGATTGCAGATCCAGATGTGCTATTGATAGACACACGCAACCATTACGAGATCGAAGTCGGTACTTTTCCGGGTGCCGTTGACCCGCAGACTGACAATTTCCGCCAGTTTGCGGGCTTCGCCAGTCAACTTGCCGCAACATCAGGCAACAAACCGCTGGCGATGTTCTGCACGGGCGGTATCCGTTGCGAGAAGGCGACCGCCCTGATGCTCGAACTGGGTTTTGATGAGGTTTACCACCTGCAGGGTGGCATCCTCAATTACCTGAGCGAAGTTCCGGCTGAGCAAAGCCGCTGGAACGGAGAGTGTTTCGTGTTCGACAAACGTGTCGCGGTGGACAGTGATCTCGCCGAGGGCGGCTACGTGCAGTGCCACGCCTGTCGGCGACCACTGTCGAGCGAGGACATAGCATCGTCAGACTACGTTGAGGGTGTTTCCTGCCCGCACTGCATGGCTTAGGGCGGTCAGGTTAGTCAGGCATCGAGGTCCGGAATCAGCTCGCTTTCAAGATTCGCAATCATGTCCTTGATCAGGAGCTTGCGTTTCTTGAGTCGGCGGATGCGCAGTTGATCGACCATCGGGTCGTGCTGCAGGCGATCGATCAGGTAGTCGAGATCCCGATGGCTGACGCGTAATTCGCGCAGCCGGTCGAGGTTCTTAAATGATTCGGTATCGACTTTTTCAGACATGAGTTGCCATGCTACTCGCGGTCCGCGAGCAGCGCCAGCCAGTCGTGGTCGCTGGGTCCGGCGACCACAAACCAAGGGTTGAGGATGGCTTCTTTCTTGTTATAAGACAAAGGTTTACCGTCGAGTTCGAGTACCCGGCCGCCGGCCTGTTCGACGACGGCCTGGGCTGCTGCCGTGTCCCACTCTGAGGTCGGCCCAAGGCGCGGATAAACGTCGGCGTTGCCCTCGGCAACGGTACAGAATTTCAGTGAGCTACCCATCGGCAGCATGTCGTATTCGCCAAGTTTGTCGAGGAAAGCGTCGAGGCTCGAGCCGCGATGCGAGCGACTTCCGACCACCCGTATCGGTGCCTGGCTTTGCTGTGCAACATTAATGGCAGTCACACGACCCACCTCCCGTAGCTCTGCGCCA
This sequence comes from Pseudomonadota bacterium, assembly GCA_027618995.1. GTDB lineage: Bacteria > Pseudomonadota > Gammaproteobacteria > Steroidobacterales > Woeseiaceae > UBA1847. Next base: position 156,885 of record JAQCGO010000001.1, read on the forward strand.
CGGCCCTGACAGCCGATATAGGTTCTTTTTTGCACCGGCACATGCACGACACCGAAGATCGGTCGATTGGACGCAATGAGCGCGATGTTGACGGTGAACTCGCCGTTGCGGCTGACAAACTCCTTGGTGCCATCCAGCGGGTCGATCAACCAATAGCACTGCCATTGTCCGCGCACTGCGAAGTCGGGCAGGCCGTCTTCTTCCGAGATGATCGGGATCGCGGGCGTCAGCGCCCGAAGCCCAGCGGCGATGTGTCGATGCGATGCGAGGTCGGCCTGCGTCAAGGGTGATTCGTCGGACTTGCTTTGAACGTCGAAATCCGTGGCGTAGACTGCGAGGATGGCGTCGCCCGCCTCGATGGCGAGTGCGACGACAGGTTCAAGCAGTGCTTCGAGGTTCACGTTTTCGATGTGCACAATGGTTTCCTACCCGGCGGGCTGCGCAGTATAGAGCAATGGTATTCGATCCCAAAACGGCGCTGCACGGTTGTGACACCCTGATGCTCGACATGGATGGCACGATTCTCGATCTCGCGTACGACAATTACATGTGGCTGACACTTGTGCCGCAGCGGTGGGCCGAGCAAAACGGCATGTCGTTCGACGAGGCGCGCAGCCACCTGCTCGAGAAATTTGGCGCGGCGGAGGGCGATTTGCGCTGGTATTGCCTCGATCACTGGAGCGAGCACCTTGGCCTGGATGTCGCGCAATTGCATCGCGATAACCATGAACGGATTGGTTTCCTGCCGGGCGCTCTCGAATTCCTGCAACGCGTACGCGAGTCCAATGTCCGTTTATTGCTGGTAACCAATTCGCATCAGGCGACGCTGGATCTGAAAGACGAGGTCACGGGTCTGACGGCGTATTTCGACGGCATCTACACATCGCATGCCTTTGGTTTCGCCAAGGAACGACAGGAGTTCTGGCACGCTTTGCGTAGAGCGGCGGATTTCGATCCCGATCGGACGATGTTTGTGGATGACAGCCAGCCGGTATTGCGCAGCGCGGCAACCTACGGCGTCCGGCACCCGGTTGCTATCGCACGGCCGGATACCTCCAGGCCGCGCCGCGAAAACAGCGATTTCATGTCGGTCGATGGCATCAACGAACTGCTATAGCGCGCTGCAGAAGGATTGTGGGAGGGGGCCATGCCCGCGACATCAAAAAGTCGCCCACAGGGCGGCCTCCAACCACAATCTAGCGTCGGCGCGGGGGTCTTCGTCCGCTCGGTTCGCCGCCAGGGCCGCCGCGGCCGCCGGCCTTCTTGCGCGGCTTGAACTTCGGCTTGACGAGTTCCGGCAGCAGTGCCTGGTCGTAGTTGGCGACCGGAATCTTGTGGCCAATAAAGTCTTCGATATCGGGCAGCGAAATGGCATAGGTTTCGCAACCAAAGCTGACGGCATCGCCGCCCGCGCCGGCGCGCGCGGTTCGTCCAATTCTATGTACGTAATCCTCGGCGTCCTGCGGCAGGTCATAGTTGATGACGTATTGCACGTCAGGGATGTGCAGGCCACGCGACGCGACATCGGTGCCGATAAGGACCTGTAACTCACCTTTCTGGAACTGCTGCAGCATGCGCATGCGCTTGTTCTGCGGCACATCACCCGAGATCGCCGAGGCGTGAATACCGTTCGCCGCGAAATAAGCCTCGAGGCGCTCGGCTTCGCGCTTCATGTTGACGAATACCATGATGCGACCCAGGCCCATTTCACGGATCAGGCCGACCAGCAGGGGCAGCTTGTCCTCATTGGATGGGAAAAAGATCGCCTGGCGTACGCGGTCTACCGTGACCTTGTCGGGCTCGATCTGAATCAGCTCCGGCTCATTCATATGCTCGTAGGCCAGCTCCATCACCTTGTGCGACAGCGTGGCTGAAAACAGCATGTTGAGGCGCTGATCCGGTGGTGGCAGGCGCCGCAGCAGATAACGAATGTCCTTGATGAAACCGAGATCGAACATGCGGTCGGCTTCGTCGAGAACCGCCACTTCAACCTTGTCCAGTTTGAACACACCCTGTTTGAAGTAATCGATAATGCGTCCCGGCGTGCCGATCAGCAGATCGATGCCATCTTCAATCGTTTTGCGCTGTTGTTCATAGCCGGTGCCGCCAAAGGCCAAACCGACCTTGAAGCCCGTATGCTTGCCGAGGAGCTCGGCATCATTCGCAATCTGGATGGCGAGTTCGCGCGTTGGCGCGAGCATGAATGCGCGTGGCTGACGCTTGCCCTCGACGGGTTGATTTGACGTAAGCAACTTCTCGAATGTGGCAATGAGGAATGCCGCGGTCTTGCCTGTGCCGGTTTGCGCCTGGCCTGCGACATCCTTGCCCTGTAATGCGATGGGCAGGGTGGTGGCCTGAATAGGGGTACAAAACTCAAAGCCGGCATCAACAATGCCTGCTCGCACGCTCTCGGTAAGAGTAAGTGAATCGAATCTGAGATTACTCAGGTGGCTATCTGACATAGGGTTTTGACCGGAAAATGCGTATTTTAGGCTTGCAAATTGGTCCACGACGCGGTCCAATTGCGTTGACCGACGCGACCATCGTCGCACCTGCCAGTTTCGCAATCACCGATTCCCTTAATGAAATCGCGAGAAAGCTGCGACATATTGCCTGATACACACAGCAGCGTCATCCATTTTTTATAAAGTTCGTTCGTCAGATCACCGGCAACGGAACGCAAATATTCAAACCACGCAGTACTTGATAGGAGGAAGAGACCGGTGAGTAACAACATCGTGCATACCAGTGATAGCAAGTTTGAAGCTGATGTACTGAAGTCCCCAAAGCCAGTTCTGATCGACTTCTGGGCCGAATGGTGCGGACCCTGCAAGATGATTGCGCCGATCCTGGATGAGGCGGCAACCGAATTCGCCGATCGTCTGACGGTCGTAAAACTGAACATTGATGAAAACCCGAATACGGCTCAAAAGTTCGGCATACGCAGCATCCCGACGTTGATGCTGTTCAAGGACGGTAGCGTGCAGGCGCAGAAGTTAGGCGCAATGTCCAAGTCGCAACTGACCGCATTTCTGGAAACCAACCTGTGAGTGGATACTTGGGTAATCAAACTAACGGCCGGCCGTCAAAACCAGCCAAAAGCAAATCCGGTAACAGCCCGAATCGCCGACGCCGTCGGCGCCCGCAGCAGGAGCAATTTCCTGATGACGACGAAGGCTCGTTAGAGGTAATCCCACCCGAACAGCTCGAGATGAGCAAGAACATCATGAACCTGACCGAGCTCAAGAGTCGCCCGGCCGCAGGTCTGGTGGAGCTTGGTCATACGCTAGGGCTTGAAGACCTGGCGCGGCATCGCAAACAGGAAATCATCTTCTCGATCCTGAAGGCGCATGCTCAGAACGGCGAAGATATCTACGGCGATGGCGTGCTCGAGATCCTGCAGGACGGCTTTGGCTTCCTGCGCTCCTCGGATGGTTCATACCTCGCGGGCCCCGACGATATTTACGTCAGCCCAAGCCAGATCCGACGCTTTAGCCTGCGCACCGGTGACACTGTCGCCGGGCTGATTCGTCCGCCGAAAGAAGGCGAGCGCTATTTCGCGCTGCTCAAAGTCGGGCAGATTAATCACGACTCGCCGGAAAATGCGCGCAACAAGGTGCTGTTTGAGAACCTGACACCGCTATTCCCGACCGAGCGCCTGGTCCTGGAGCAAGGCAACGGCAGCACCGAAGATCTGACAGCGCGCATCATCGATCTGGTGGCGCCGATCGGTAAAGGTCAACGCGGCCTGATTGTGTCGCCGCCGAAGGCCGGTAAGACGATGCTGTTGCAGAACATCGCGTCGGCCATTTGCGCCAACACACCGGACGTCGACCTGATAGTGCTGCTGATCGACGAGCGTCCTGAAGAAGTCACCGAAATGGAACGTACGGTTCGCGGTGAAGTTGTTTCGTCGACCTTTGATGAACCGGCGAGCCGGCATGTTCAGGTTGCTGAAATGGTTATCGAGAAGGCAAAGCGACTCGTCGAACACAAACGCGACGTCGTCATATTGCTCGATTCGATCACGCGCCTGGCGCGCGCCTACAACACCGTCGTGCCATCGTCCGGCAAGGTTCTGACCGGTGGTGTCGATGCCAATGCGCTGCACCGTCCAAAGAGGTTCTTTGGTGCTGCGCGCAACATTGAAGAAGGCGGCAGTCTTACGATCCTCGCGACCGCACTGGTCGATACCGGTTCGAAGATGGACGAGGTCATCTACGAAGAGTTCAAGGGTACGGGCAATATGGAAATCCACCTGGATCGCCGTATTTCTGAAAAGCGCGTATTCCCTGCGATCAATATTAACCGATCCGGCACACGCAAAGAAGAGTTGCTGACCAGGCCAGACGAGCTGCAGAAAATGTGGATATTGCGCAAAGTGCTGCACCCGATGGACGAGCTTGCGGCCATCGAATTCCTGCTTGGCAAGATGCAGGATACGAAGACGAATGCGCAGTTCTTCGAGGCGATGAAGCGCTAGCAAATTCGTTTGTCCCCGGCAGCGCCCGCGATCGCAAACACGGTTGTCGGGCCGGTCTTCTGCTGGCCGGTTGCGCAATTTGAGCGACCGGTTTTCCTCCTTTAACGCGTCTTAGATCCAGAACGGTCATCGCTGCTCCGGACGCTGGGTGTTCCCGCCCTGCTGGTCCCTGCTTGCAGCGCCGACCGAAAGAGCTGGCAGACATCAGGAGGAAACGAAATGAACAACATCTATCGTGGATTACGCGGAGTGCTTGGCGGCCTGGCCTCCACAGCGCTCACCATCGGTTCCTTGCCCGCATGGGCAGACGATGACGACGAGGAGATTCCGTTCGACGAAGCATTCATCTTCTTCGAACTGAACGACACTGACGGTGATCTCGGCATACACGCAAAGATTGATGGCGACGCCTGGAAGCAGCTGACGATTTTGCGCGATTGGGACGACCGAAGGCTGCTCGACATCCGGGTTAGCAGCGCGCTGAGACAACAACAAGTCACCGCCAAGCAATTTTTGCGTTGCCCGGAGCGTGACCTATAGCCTGCGGCCAGATACCATACGCGTATGAGTAAACGCATACATAGTAGTCAGGATATCTGGGAGAAGGACCGGCGCCACCACGTGCATCCGTTTCATAACTTTGTCAGTTATGACCAAAACGGCTCGTTGATAATGAACAAGGGCGAAGGGGCCTACCTGCATGATATTGACGGCAAGGAATATTTCGATGCCGTCGGTGGTATGTGGTGCACCAACATCGGCCTTGGACGCCAGGAAATGGCCGACGCCATTGCCGAGCAAGTCGTCAAACTGGCCTATGCCAATCCTTTTACCGACATGTCGAATGAGCCAGCGGCCCTGCTGGCGGCGAAACTGGCGGAGCTCGCACCAGGCGACCTGAACCACGTACTGTTTACCAGTGGTGGTTCGACAGCCAATGACACTGTATTTCGCATGATCCAGATGTATCAGGCGGCTCGCGGCAAGAAGAGCAAGAAACACGTGCTGGTCCGCCTTGATGCCTATCACGGCACCACCTATCTGACCACGTCCCTGTCAGGCAAAGCGGGTGAAAAGTCGCCCGAGTTCAGCTTCGTTGAAGACATCATTCATCACCTGTCGAGCCCGAATTTCTACCTGGCGCCGAACGACATGGATGAAGCGGCATTTTGTGACTTCCTCGTCGATGAGATGGAGCAGAAGATTCTGGAACTCGGCGCCGATAACATCGCGGCGTTTTTCGCTGAACCAATTCTGGGTTCGGGTGGCGTCATCGTGCCGCCGGAGGGCTATAACCGGCGTACCTGGGAGCTATGCCAGAAGTACGACATCCTCTATGTTGCGGATGAAGTCGTTACGGGATTCGGCCGTGTCGGTCACTGGTTCGTCTCCAAGGATATGTTCGACGTACAGCCCGATGTCATTACCTGCGCCAAGGGGCTGACATCGGCTTACCTGCCATTGGGCGCGATTATTTTCTCTGATCGCATGTACGAAGTGCTGAGCAATGACTCGGACCGTTGGTTTACCGGCGGCTTTACCTATTCCGGCCATCCCGTCTGCTGCATGGCGGCACTGAAAAACATCGAGATCATGGAGCGGGAAAAACTGTTCGAGAACGTCAAGACCGTCGGGCCGTACTTCGAGGCGCAACTGCAAACCCTGCGGGATCTGCCAATTGTTGGTGACGTTCGCGGCCGGCTGTTCATGATGTGCGTCGTAAACGTAATGGATAAGAAAACCAGGGAGTTCTTCCCTTACGAAGTCAACATAGGCAAACGCATTTCGAATAATTGCGAAGCTCTGGGTGTGATCGTCCGGCCGTACGTCGACCTGAATATCATGTCGCCGCCATTGACGATGACCAAGGATGACGTTGATTACGTGGTGCCACGCCTGCGCAAGGCAATCGAATTAACTGTCGACGAGTTACGTGACGAGGGCTATCTGTCCGCCGGACCGTCGAGATTCCATGCGTCGACCCAGGTAGTGTCCAGATAAGTAAAGCCAAGCTGTTCCATCAGGCGCTGCTCCATGTCCGGCATATGTGCGACGCCGTAAAATATCGCAATTCGTTTGTCGCCGGCCTTGAGTTGTTCACGCAGCACATCGATAGCGCGCTGATTGCGTGCGCCGATCACCGCGGAGTCGGCGTCCTCGCCAAGAATCTCTTTGTAGGCGTCGAGATCAACCAACTCGTATGCGAGCATCACCTTGAAGGAATTGTCCGAGCCGCCGGATAGCATCGCCGATAGTTTCTGCATGTCGCTCAAGCCGAGCGGGTCCCTGGCGTACTGATTCATCGAAGCGTAAAAAAGCCGCCAGAAATACACATAAAGTGATTCGCCGCGATCGCGCATGCTCTGCGAGAGTTCCTCGGGGGACAGGTCCGCATGCACAAGATTGCGCGCAGCGTAATCGACCTCGTCCAGTTGAAAGCTGAGTCCGAGCATTTTTTTCATGGCGAGCTGGGTACCCGATATAACGCCCTTTGGGTGAGAGCCGTCGCGCTCGACAATCGTGTCTTTCGGTGCGATCAACTCATACAGCAACGCGTCGTACATCTTGAAACGCTCGTTAAGGTCCGCGTAATACGCCTTATCACCAATATGAATGGCGCCTATGAGGTCGACTCGGATCTGGCGATAGCCTGTTTTCAGTCCATAGCTGTTAATTGCGATCTGCAGCGCGAGTGGCCGGTCGCTATCGTCTTCGACGACGCGTACAAATGACGTGCCGTCGTCCGCACTCGCGATTGTTGCCAGCGACAACAGGTACAGGGTAATGGCAGCGAAGCGGGCCAAGGTCATATCGGCGGATGAGTGACGATCAATCGGTCGGGCTCAGTTTCCAGTGCTTCAACGGATCTTTCTGCGTAGGGATAGGTACCGTCACAGAACATGCTGCCGTTTTCGCGGGTCATTGCGCCATTATTCTTCTTTCAGTCAGGGTCTGCAATGAATCAGGTATAGTCACGCGACACCTTTTTCAAAGAGGCTCAATCATGGAAGCAGTCACGATAGTAACAGTGTTGGCGATAATGCAGTTTTACTGGTTTGGCATTGAAGTTGGCAAAATGCGCGACAAACACCAGTGCAAGGCGCCCGCCACGACGGGTGCCCCGGAATTCGAACGCATGTTTCGTGTGCAGCAAAACACCATGGAACAGCTGGTCATGTTTCTGCCCGCGCTTTGGTTGTATGCGACCTTTGTCAACGGATTATGGGCTGCAGGCATGGGCGTCGTTTACCTGGTCGGCAGGATTATCTATCGCGCTGCTTACGTCAGGGATCCGGCCGGACGTTCCATGGGCTTCATGATCAGCGTGTTACCGACCTCCGTCATGCTGATCTGGGTCCTGATTGCTGCCGCGATGAAGCTGGCCGGGTAGAAAACTAGTCCTGTATGGGTGGCCGGCTGTCGGCCATCAACAGGTCCAGCGTTTTCTGCGCCTGTTTGGGCCGTTCAAGGTCTTTTGGCTCTAACATTTCGCAGCCATCGCGAATCATTTCTTCGATCGTCACCGGGTACTGCTTGCACTCCTCGGGGCGATCGAAGTAAATCTCGCAGGTGTATTTGTTCTGGTTGGGGAGTTTGCGCAGCCACGGGCAACTCAGCAGCTGGTTGCCGGTGACGGGGCTGATCCAGATTTCGCCGCCGCGAACATATGCGGCGATATCGGGTCGATAATCTTCCCACCACGCGATTTCTTCGTCAGATACGGATAGGCCGTCGCCGCCGTACAGCGTGCAACATTTACCGCACTGATTGCAGTCTTTCATGGCTACAAACCCTGCGCCACGCAATCGACGTCAGCGTATTGGGTAAATGCGCGGCTACTGTGCATCATCGGCATTGCCGGAACTTATCGCTGCAAATGCCTTTTCGATGACCGCGAGGATCGCGTCGCGTTGCTCGACGTCGGCGTGCGCAGTACAGGCCATTAGCGCGGTCAGCAGTGCGAATGCTCGCAAATTCACGCCCATCATGGTGACTCCTTTTTTTGCCCGGGTTAGCAGCTGTCGTTCAGCATGCTAACACCGAATTCCCGTCTAGGATTCGCGGCGCGTTCCCATCAACGTATCGACCCAGAACTCGACCACCGCGAAGTTGGCGCGGGCATTGCGACAGACATTTCGCTGACGAACGGAGCAATCAAGATGAAGCAAGCACCAGTACTCAAAGACGAGCAAGTAAAGCGGCTTCTCAAGACAACTCGCATCACTCGTCACTCAGCACGAAATCGACTTGTAATCATACTTTCATACTATGTTGGACTCAGAGCGTGTGAGATAGCGTCTCTCAAGGTCGGTGATGTCGTAGATGGTGAGGGAAACATTAAGGATACGGTACTTTTGACTAAGTACATGACGAAGGGAAACAGCGCTACAGAGCACTTTGTGACGCTTAAATCGCCTCTAATCTACTCTCAGCGCACTGGTGGTCACTTCTCTTCACAGACACTTCAGATACTGTTCAAGACACTCTATTCAAATGTAGGTATTAACGCTTCTAGCCACTCAGGAAGAAGAAAATTCATTACCGATCTATCAGAGAAAGGGGTATCAGTACGAGTGATACAAGAGCTGGCGAGGCATCGAGACTTGGCGACTACTCAGCGATATATTGATGTGTCAGTTGATAAGCTCAGAAACGCTGTGAATCTAGTCGGAATTTGAGACCTCGTAGCACAACCTGTAACACATTGATCATTGTTGATTTTAACTTATTGATTATAATCAATTTAATTACAACACATCTATTGTCAGACCGCTTTCGCACTCCAGAAGCCAGCCGACATCAGGGACATGCATTGTTAATCACCAGCGCCTTTCTGATTGCCGCGAATGACCAGAACAGCTACTAAAGCGAGCGAACCGACAAGGTCAGCAACTATCGCTTTGTTCAGCGCTTCGCCGAAGTGACCCGAAGCATAGGCGAGGGCGATAAAGGAAATCATGCTGACCAGTCCGGCGATGCATGCCAGCGTCTGAATCGAGCTACGAAATACCGAAAAAATAAGAAACGTGCCCAAGAGACCGAACAGGATTGCCCGGTGCCGCATGAGAATGATGAGGTCACCGTTGTCGAGGGACACGCCGTAGAGCTTCTCCAGCTGATCAACTGAGATGACGCCAACGACCGGGTAAAGATTTATTGCGGCCGCGAGAAGAAGAGCAGCGGTTACGAATTTCTTCGTTGTCGGTCGAGTGTTCGGATCCATAAGTCTCATAGTATGCGCGCCGCAACTCCTGTGGTTATTGCAGGACTTCGCTTCTTTTTAGCAGAAAGCTAATCGTTTTCGCTCCTGGCGCTTAGCGCGACGTTACCATCGATATCCTCCACAGTCTCGATAACGATTGGCCGGCAACACACCTGGCAGTCCTCAACATAGGTCTGATCCGGCACCGACTCATCAACGAGCACGACGATACCCTCGCCGCAATACGGGCAGGCTATGTATTGTTCGAGCAGGTCGCTCATCTACCAGCGCCGCAGTCGGGCGCCGCTGCCGGCAGGGAAGTTTGATTGTTCAAGCGCAAGTTCGATGTAGCCAGCGGTGCCGGTCAGTGCGGCAAAATCGCCGGAGGTATTCGTGTGTACGGGCATCGCCAGGGTCTGGCCGCCCACGCCGGAAATCAGCTTCACGGGCAGGAAATACGTCAGTCTGGCGTTGAATGTCACGTCCTGCGCGAGGCTCGCGAATTCGGGCGGCGCATCACGCAATCCCGCGGCACGATGCAGCGCCGGCACCACGTATTGGCGGCAGCAGACCAGTGCCGAAACCGGGTTGCCGGGCAGCGCAAACACGGCCTGGCCATTCGGCCCCATGCCGAACCACATCGGTTTGCCCGGGCGCTGGCTGACCTTATGAAAAATCACGTCTACGCCGAGCTCCCCGAGTACTTCGGGTACGTAGTCGGCCTTGCCCATAGACACGCCACCGGACAGGATCAATACGTTGGCAACATCAAGGTGTTCAGCGATGCGCTGCTGCAACAACGCCGGTTCGTCAACGATGTGATCGTGGGCGCAATTCGTGTAGCCGTGTTGTTCGAGCATGGCGACCATTGCCGGGCCGTTCGACATTCGGATCTGGTGTGCTTCGATGGGTTCACCGGCCGCGACGAGTTCGTTGCCGGTCGAGATGACGCGTATTGTCGGCAATTTGCTCACGACAACCTTGCTCAAACCGCAGGATGCGATTATGGCGACGTCCATCGGCGAGATTCGCATGCCGGGCCGCAGCAGTTCAGTGCCCTGCAGGTGATCGGAACCGCGCGCATGCACAAACTGGCGCAGCGCCGTTGTGTAATCCTTTTCAACGGTCGCGACATTGTCCTTCAGGCAAATACGTTCCACCGGCACGATGCAGTCAGCGCCGGTTGGGAGTGATGCGCCGGTCATGATCTCGATACACATGCCTGCGTCTAGCGTGAGTGCCGGGTCGCCCGCGGCCTGCATCGCCTGAATCGGAAACCGACATGTGCCGTTGTCGAAGTCGGCAAATGACAATGCGATGCCGTCCATCGTGACGCGATCGAACGGCGGCTGGTCGCGTTCTGCGACAACCGATTGTTGCAGTACCCGGCCGCTGGCTTTTTCCAATGCGACCGCTTCCGTCTTTGCCGCCGGCATCGCGGATAGAATCGCATTTCCGGCTTCGGCCGTCGTCAACATCGCTTTACCCTCTTTGTCGTTCGCGCGCAATGGCGCGGTGACCGATATCGCGGCGGCAGTAGACATCGTCCCAATGGATCTCGTCAACGGCGCTGTACGCGGCACTTGCTGCGGCCGCCACCGTGTCGCCGAGACCGACAGCGCACAAAACGCGCCCGCCGTTCGTTACGACGTCACCGGCAATATCAGCAGTGCCGGCGTGAAAGACTTTTCGTGCTTCGCGGTTGGCTCTGTCGAGACCCGTGATCGTCCTGCCTTTCGCGTAAGCCTCAGGGTAGCCGCCCGCGGCCAGCACTACACCGAGCGCCGCACGCGCATCCCACTCGACGGTCTGCTGTGCGAGCGTGCCGTCCAGAGTCGCCTTGCAGATCGCCACGAGGTCTGACTTCAATCGCGCCATGATGGGTTGCGTTTCCGGGTCGCCCATGCGGCAGTTGAATTCAATGACCTTGGGTGTGCCGTCCGCCATTACCATCAGGCCCGCGTACAGGAACCCGAGGTAATTTGCACCATCGGCTTTCATTCCAGCCAGTGTCGGGCGAATCACTTCCTGCATGATGCGTCGCTCGATCGCGGGCGTTACGACGGGTGCGGGCGAGTAGGCGCCCATGCCACCCGTGTTCGGACCCAGATCGCCGTCATCACGTGCCTTGTAATCCTGCGAGGTGGCCATCGCTAACACGGTGCTGCCGTCGGAGATCACGATAAAACTCGCTTCCTCACCGGCGAGAAATTCTTCCACGACGATGCGAGTGCCGGCATCGCCAAACTTGTTGCCGGCCAGCATGTCGGTCGCGGCGGTCTCGGCTTCGGCCAGCGTCATCGCAACAACGACACCTTTGCCCGCGGCGAGGCCGTCGGCCTTGATGACGATGGGCGCACCCTGCTCGCGAATATAGGCGAGCGCTGCAGGCAGGTCCGTGAAATTCTGATAGGCCGCGGTCGGAATCTTGTGCCGCGCGAGAAAATCCTTGGTGAAGGCCTTCGAGCCCTCGAGTTGTGCGGCCGCGGCACTGGGACCGAAGCAGGGCAGGCCAAGCGCATCGAAGTGATCTTTGATACCGGCGACCAGCGGCGCCTCGGGACCGACAATGGTCAGGTCAATATTCTCGTCCTGGGCGAGCCTCGCGAGGCCCGCAATGTCGTCCGCTGCAACCGCAACGTTACGGCAGCCGGCCTCGCGCGCCGTACCCGCGTTGCCCGGGGCCACCAGCACGGCATCGACGTCAGGAGACTGCGCACACTTCCATGCCAGTGCGTGTTCGCGTCCACCGCCGCCGATGATCAGTATTTTCATAATTCACCTGCTGGGAGTCGCCCATTGTGGGAGGCCGCCGTGCGGGCGACCCTCCTGCGGGTCATTGTCGCGGGCATGGCCCCTCCCACAGCAATTGTCGCGGGCATGGCCCCCTCCCACAGCCTAATGCCGGAAGTGTCGCATGCCGGTAAACACCATCGCCAGACCATGCTCATTCGCTGCGGCGATGACCTCATCATCGCGCTTCGAGCCGCCGGGCTGAATAATCGCCGCGATACCGGTCTCGGCTGCTGCATCAATGCCATCGCGAAACGGAAAGAACGCATCCGAGGCCATGACCGAACCTTTGACGTCCAGACCTTCATCGGCCGCCTTGATGGCCGCGATCCTGGTGCTGTAGACGCGACTCATCTGGCCGGCACCAACGCCAATGGTCATTTTGTCCCTGCAGAAGATAATTGCGTTCGACTTGACGAATTTCACGACCGTCCAGGCAAACAGCATGTCGTCGATCTGTTGCGGCGTCGGCGCAAGCTCGGTGACCACTTTCAGATCGCTCGCCGTAATCTTGCCAACGTCGCTGCCCTGTACGAGCAAGCCACCCGACACTTTTTTGAACTCCTGCGCCCCGGCCATTGCTTCCCACGGCCCCGTATCGAGCACGCGCACATTTTTTTTCTCGGCCAGTATTTCAGCGGCATCGGCCGCGATGTCGGGAGTAACGATCACTTCTACAAATTGTTTTTCGATAACGGCTTTGGCGGTTTTCGCATCGAGCGGACGATTGAAGGCGATGATGCCGCCAAATGCCGAGGTTGGATCCGTGCGGAATGCTTTTTCATAGGCCGCAGTGATGTTTTCTGCGACCGCCACGCCGCAGGGATTGGCGTGCTTGACGATCACACAGGCGGGCGCATCAAACTGGCGCACGCACTCGAGCGCCGCGTCGCTGTCGGCGATATTGTTGTATGACAATGCTTTGCCTTGCAGCTGCGTCGCCGTGGCGAGCGAGCCTTTTGGCGCGCGCTGGTCGATATAGAACGCCGCTTCCTGGTGAGGGTTTTCGCCATAGCGCATGCGATCCACGAGCCTGCCCGAATACAGGAAGCGCTCGCCCAGCGGGTCGTCGCCGAGCGTGGCTGACAGGTATTTGCTGATGGCCGTGTCGTAACTCGCGGTGTGCGCGTATGCCTTGGCCGCCAGGCGGCGCCGCATTTCCGGCGACAACACCTGGTCTTTAAGTGCTTCGAGGACTGGCTTGTAGTCGTTGGGGTCGACCACGACGGCAACGCCATCATGATTCTTAGCTGCGGCCCGAATCATGGCCGGACCACCGATATCAATGTTTTCGATGGCGTCGTCGACGCTGGCGTCGCTGCTCGCAATCGTCTGTTCGAATGGGTACAGATTCACGACCAATAAATCGATAGGCTCGATGCCGTGCTCGTGCATGACTGCCTCGTCGATGCCGCGGCGACCGAGCAGTCCACCGTGAATGATCGGGTGCAAGGTCTTGACGCGCCCGTCCATGATCTCGGGGAAGCCGGTTTTCTCGCTGACTTCAATAACTTCAATGCCAGCGTTGCGTAATGCGCGACAGGTTCCGCCGGTGGAGAGTATTTCAACGCCCAGATCGGCCAGACCGGTCGCGAACGGAATCAGGCCATTCTTGTCGGACACGCTCAACAGCGCCCGCCGCACCGTCAACATCAATATATACCTACTGAATCAATGAGTAGTACCGCAGTTTCTTGCGCAATGTACCCCGGTTGAGACCAAGAATGCCGGCCGCCTGGCTCTGGTTGCCTTGGGTGTAATCCAGTACCGCCTTGAACAGGGGCCGCTCGACTTCGCCCATGACGAGTTCGTATAAATCGCCCGGGCGGTCGCCATTCAGGCTTTGAAAATAGACTTTGAGGGCGTCTTCGGTGTGCTTGTGTAGCGATTGATTGCCGATGTTTTCTTTTTTATGGGCCACGTTGCTCAAATCCTGTAGCGATCAGGCCGCCTCTGGAATACCTCCGTCTGCACGGTCGAAGTATTCCCGGACCAATCGAAGTTGTTCTTGTGTACTACTGACGCGCACTGCCTGATATCTGAACTCGCCTGCGTTTTCGAGTTGTTTGCTGTACCAGGTCAAATGCTTTCGAGCCACCCTTACACCAGCACTATCTCCGTAGAAACGGTGCAGGTCCTGAAGGTGGTCGAGCATAGTATCACGCAATTCATTTTTTTCTAGCGGCGCAATTTTTCCAGTGCGGTGAAAAGACAACAGTTCGCGAAAAATCCAGGGCCGACCTTGTGCGCCGCGGCCGATCATCAAGCCATCAGCATTAGTTAGTCGCAATACTTCAAGTGACTTCTCCAAAGACGTGATATCACCATTAGCGAACACGGGCATGTCGACTACGCTCTTGATGCGCGCAATGGTGTCGTACTCGGCATTTCCCTTGAAGCGACACGCGCGCGTTCTGCCATGCACGGCAATCGCCTGGATGCCGCTTTGTTCGGCGATGCGCGCTACCTGCGGCCCGTTTCGATGCGCGGTATCCGAGCCTGTGCGCATTTTTAGTGTGACAGGAACCGTTACCGCGGCAACCACCGCCTCGAGAATTTGCGCGACCAGCTTTTCATCCTGCAAGAGCGCCGAACCGGCGAGTCTGCGACAAACATTCTTTGCCGGACAACCCATATTGATATCAATGATTTGCGCGCCACGCTCGACGCAAGCCAGCGCTGCAGTTGCCATTTGCGCAGGGTCCGAGCCTGCAATCTGTACGGCAATCGGTTCAGCATCGAGGTCGATATCGAGCCTGCGCTGGGTTTCGGGGGTCTGCCAGAGTCGGATATCGGCCGTGGTCATCTCGGACGTGGTAAGACCAGCTCCAAATCTCCGGCAAATGCGCCTAAATGGCGCATCGGTCACGCCAACCATCGGCGCGAGCACGAAAGGGCTGGTCAGTTCGTAAGGCCCGATCTTCATGCGGCGAATTCTAACTTAAGTATCGCGGGCATGGCCCCCTCCCACGACGGCTTCTTGCAGTGGGAGGCCGCCATGCGGGCGACCCTATTTGAAGTCCTCAATGGCACAACGCAGCTGCCCATTCGACTGCCGGTAGCATACGTTGAGCTTGAAACCGGTGGCCTCAGCCGACGGCGAGTCGATCGTAAACATTGCATTAAAGGACTCGCCGGCAGCGATGACCTGGCGCGGATCGGCGTTGTCAACCAGGTAGTCGGCGGGATCGAGGACACGGCTGCCGATGATTTCTTCGAAACGGTCGGTGAGCGAAATGTGCACGAGCGGGTAAGGCAGCGCCGCCGCCGAATTGTTGCCGATTCGCGAGTAAATTGTCAGCACCTGGTTATCGTCGTCGGTGCTGCCCTTGGTCGCTTCGAAACGCCAGCCCTTGATATTCTAGGTTGGCGTAACCGGGCTGCCCACCATGCGATAAATCGGTCCGACGGTTTTCTGAAACGTGGCTGAGGTCGCGAAAGCGGCGCGCGAATGGTGGATTACCTGAGATATCAGTACGACGAGCAACAAAGCTGCGGCGCCGATCATGCCAACGCGACTTTGTTTCCCATCACGATTCCTGTTCCTGTCGTTGCCATGCCGAGATTTGAACTCACTGGCCGAAGCGGCGCGCCTTTCCGCGGCCAGCCGCGCCTTGTCCAGATCATGATGCAAAAAGTCGCCTTCCATGATGATCGTCTCGAACAGCGGGGCTGAATCTTCTGCATCTTCTTCGTCACGCCCCGTTAATGACAGCGCATCTTCGAACCCGAGAGGTTTGTCTGCAGTATCGTCGCGAGCCGGTTGTTTTGTACTTCTCTTGCGCGGGACTTCTGCGGCGCTCGAAAACTGTTTTTGTGCAATGGTCGAGGTAAAGCCATCCTCATCTTCTACGGCAATCGCCAGCAGGTCCTGATCGATCATCCGGTTGATGGTCATTTCCTCTTCCGTCATCTCCGGCACTTCGATGACGTCGGGGTCATCAAAATCGGTGAGCTCGGATTCGAATTCGATTTCGTCTTCGAGCATATCCTCGAGCGCAAAATCGAGCGCTGCTGCGAGATCTTCCTCGGGTTCTTCAATGCCGGCGACCCTTGTTGCGGCCTCGGCTTCGAACGCGGCGGCAATCAGGTCGTCATCGATCGAGGTCTCCGGCTCCTCCGGTTCTTCAAGTTCGTCCGGCACTTCGAGCTCCTGCGGCCCGTCGATTCTCTGATGCATGCCGCTCAGGTCGATGCCCATCGCTTCTGCCTGGATCGAAAACTGTGTATCCATGTCCAGCGGTTGTACTTCCGCTCCAAGCTCGATTTCTTCTTCGTCCGGGTCATCAATGATCTCTTCCAGCACCTCGATACCGGACAGATCGGGTGCTTCTTCGACAGCACCGAGCAGGTCTTCCCATTCGTCCGGGTCGCCGAATACCAGGTCGATCTGTGATTCGTCCGGTGATCGTTCCGTTTCGACGGGAATTGCGGGTTCGGGAGCTGCAACCGACAACGCGTAGGTCTCGAAGTCGTCGGGTAGCGGCGTGTTGTCGTCAAATCGCATTGGTTCATGCGCAATCGTCGGCGTGGGATCTGCTTCGATGTCGTCGTAAGGATCTTCCTTGGGATCGTGTACACGCCATTCCACACCCGTGTCTTCGATACGGATGTCCTCACCGGCGAGCTGTTCGAGAGTCTTCAGCAGTGCCGCACTTTGCGCGGCCGAGATCGATTTCGGCGGTGTGCCCGCCTCGAGTTCACTTTTGTCCGGCGCGGATACCGGCGGTTTTGCGACGCTCGGGTTCTCTTCCGACAAATAAGCGAGCGCATTGAATGCCACGCCGCAGCCGCCACAGCGGACCTTGCCAGCAGCCTGTTTCAATACCTTTGCTGTAATGCGAAACGCTAC
Source organism: Pseudomonadota bacterium (assembly GCA_027618995.1). Classification (GTDB taxonomy): domain Bacteria; phylum Pseudomonadota; class Gammaproteobacteria; order Steroidobacterales; family Woeseiaceae; genus UBA1847. Next base: position 174,216 of record JAQCGO010000001.1, read on the forward strand.
GTCGCATTCGGGGCATTGGGTATACATCGCTCAGCCCTCGATCCTTCGACCGGTCAATCGCGCCCAGATCTGTCCATCCTGCTGCCTGCAAACCGGTTCATCGAACTCGATCCAGGGACGATAGGCACTGAGCACCTCATCAATCTGCTCCGAGAGTATGCCGGATAAGGCGAGCATACAACCGCCAGCAACGTGTGCGGCAATGGACTCAGCCAGCTGCACTAAAGGGCCTGCGAGAATATTGGCGACGACCACGTCAAATGTACCGTGCACTTGCTGCGCTTTGTCGACGACGGTCAAACGATCGCCAACGTTGTTGCGTGCCGCGTTGGCGCGCGTTGCAATGATCGCCTGCGGATCGATATCCATGGCCAGCGCTCGGGTACTGCCCAACAACAAAGCTCCGATCGCGAGTACGCCGGAGCCGCAACCATAGTCCAGCATAGTCTTGTCTTCGAGATTGAGACTGTCGAGCCATTCGAGACAAAGGGCGGTGGTCGGATGGGTGCCGGTCCCGAATGCGAGGCCGGGATCAAGGCGCACGACGATCGCGTTGGCGTCAGTCGCGTCTGAATCTCCGGGGCAGATCCAGAGTCGTGATCCAAATTGCATCGGCCCGAAGTCCTTGAGCCACTCGCGTTCCCAGTCGCGGTCCTCAAGTTCGGTGATCTAGTGCGGTGGCAGGTTCGTTATGTCGAGCGTCCGCAGCAGATCGGCCCGCAATACATCGAAATCCGCATCCGTGGCATACAAGCCAGTGATGCGTATCGCCGGCCACAAGGGTGTTTCGCCCGGCGCGGGTTCAAGCAAGGGAACGTCGCCGGCGTCGCTCAACGTAATTGAACAAGCACCGTTCCGCAGCAAGATGTCCTCGACGGTATCCGGATTCAGCGTTTCAAGATCCATGACAAATTGTCGCCAATCCATCGCTGTCAGGGTGTGCTCCCTATCACACTAGGCCGAGCCGCTTCTCCAGATAATGGATGTCGGTGCCGCCGTGCTGAAATGCCGAGTGCTGGAAGATTTCCTGATGCAGCGGCACGTTGGTCTTGATGCCTTCGATGACGATTTCGGTCAGCGCATTGCGCATCCTCGCGAGTGCCGCATCGCGATCGCTGCCATGTGTAATTACCTTGCCGATCATGGAGTCGTAATACGGCGGCACTTTGTAGCCGCTGTAAATGTGACTGTCCACCCGCACACCCGGACCACCCGGTGCGTGCCACAACGTAATCAGCCCGGGGCAGGGCATGAAAGTCTTCGGATCCTCGGCATTGATACGGCATTCGACTGCATGTCCCTGGAATCGCACCTGGTCCTGAGTAATGCTGAGGGTCTCGCCAGCAGCAATGCGCAGTTGTTCGCGTACGATGTCGACGCCGGTAATCATCTCGGTTACCGGATGCTCAACCTGCACGCGCGTGTTCATCTCGATGAAATAGAACTCATTGTTCTCGTACAGGAACTCAAAAGTCCCCGCGCTGCGATAGCCGATGTCCAGGCACGCGCGCACGCAACGCGCGCCGATTCGATTGCGCTGTTCATCGGTAATGCCGGGCGCCGGCGCTTCCTCAACGACTTTCTGGTGGCGGCGTTGCATTGAGCAGTCGCGCTCGCCGAGGTGAATTGCGTTGCCATGATTGTCGGCCATTACCTGGAATTCGATATGGCGGGGTTTGCCGAGAAACTTCTCCATGTACACGACGTCGTTGTTGAATGCAGCGCGCGCTTCGGCTTTGGTTACTGTGATTGCGGCGAGCAAGGAAGCCTCAACATGCACTACGCGCATGCCACGGCCACCACCACCGCCGGAGGCTTTAATGATAATCGGGTAACCGATAGAGCGCGCGATGCGGATGTTTTCGTCGGGATCTTCGCCAAGTGGCCCATCAGAGCCGGGTACGCATGGCACACCGGCCGCTTTCATCGAGCGGATCGCAGAAACCTTGTCGCCCATTAAACGAATCGCGCTCGCGGGCGGGCCGATAAAAACGAAGCCACTCGACTCAACGCGTTCGGCGAAGTCTGCGTTCTCTGACAGGAAGCCGTAGCCTGGGTGAATGCCTACGGCATCCGTTACTTCGGCGGCCGCAATAATAGAGGGCATGTCAAGATAACTGTTGATCGATTGCGGTGGACCGATGCAGACGGTTTCGTCCGCAAGCAGTACGTGTTTGAGATTATTGTCGGCGGTGGAGTGTACGGCGACGGTCTTGATGCCCAGCTCGCGACAGGCTCGCTGCACGCGCAGGGCGATTTCGCCACGATTGGCTATTACGACTTTGTCTAGCATGTCGGCGACGCCCGCTTAATGCCGTTGATCGATAACAAACAAAGTCTGTCCGTACTCGACGGGTTCGCCGTTCTGGACGCGAATCGATTTGATCACTCCGGACGCGTCCGACTCGATCTGGTTCATCATCTTCATCGCCTCAATGATGCACAGCGTATCGCCTTCATTGACGCGGTCGCCGACCTGCACAAACGGTGCAGCGCCCGGCGATGATGCGTCGTAGTAGGTGCCGACCATCGGCGCCTGTACCAGGTAGCCGTCGTCTTCAGGATCTGCGGCAGGGGCAGCCGTTGCCGGAGCGGCGGCGTGAGCTGGCGCAGCCGCAGCAGTCGGTACAGCCATTGGCATTGGCGCAGCCATCATCTGCGGTGCGTGCGGCGCATAGCGACTGATGCGAACGGACTCTTCGCCTTCGGTAATTTCGATCTCAGCAATACCTGATTCATCGAGCAACTCAATCAGTTTCTTGACTTTACGTATGTCCATTAATGCTCCTCGGTCTTCGAGACGTACCGATCTGCGGCATGAATTGCCAATTCGTAGCCAAATGCTCCGAAACCAAACAAACAGGCTTCGGCAATGTCGCTGAAGTAGCTCGTGTGCCGAAACTGCTCCCTGGCAAACGTGTTACTCAGATGTATTTCGATAAACGGTATAGCCACTGCCAGCAGGGCATCGCGGAGTGCCACACTGGTGTGTGTGAATGCGCCGGGGTTGATAATAATGAAAGCGGTTTTGCTGCTGCCCGCTTTCTGGATCCGGTCGATCAACTTGTGTTCAGCATTGCTCTGGTAGCAGTCCAGGGCATGTCCGAGCTCATCCGCCACCTCTATGCAGTTGGCCTCGATATCCTCGAGGCGCGTCGCACCGTAAACCTCAGGCTCGCGTGACCCCAGCAGATTCAGATTTGGTCCATTAATTAGCAGAAAATCGGACATTGTTTGTCGTTAGGTACGAATTTGCCGAAGTTGGACGGAATTTTAACCATTATTGAAGACATTCACGCAACTTATTCTGTGACTTTTCCAAATCTGACCCGTTTTCGAGCATCTCGGGCGAAATCAAGACTGGTTAAGTTACGGAATCAGAGGAGCCGCAGCGCCTCGCGGGCACCGGCCGGATCTAGTTCTCCGCGGTCCAATTGCCCGAGGACGTCGACGAAGTTGTCCAGGTGTTCCTGGTGAATCTCGCCCATGTGGGCGCCAATTAATGTGCCATCTCGGCTCACGACCATCGTAAACGGCAAGCCGACAAAGCTGATGCCCGATGACTCTGCGACCGCCATAGCGTCCTGCTCGCCGGCCAGGATCGGGTAATTGAACTGCGCGTTTTCGGCGTAAGCGATCACGGGTTCGCGAAACTCGACGGCGATGCCGATGACCTGGAAGCCGTCTGCACCATGTTGCTCCTGAAACGCCTTCAGCAACGGGATCTCGCGACGGCAAGGTGCGCACCAGGTTGCCCAGAAATTGACGATGCGGTGCTTGCCATCCCACTCTGAGAAACTGCGCCGGTTGCCATCAAGGTCGGCCAGCTCGAAGGCCACCGTTACTGGTCCGGTCTCTGCCACGGGTACTGCGACCATCGCCGCCGGTTCAGGCAATGCGACACGCTTCGAGTACAGGGTTGAGCCGAGTGCAATCGCAAGTATCGCGACGCCGATGATCAATAGGAATTTTTGCAAAGTTCGCTCTTACAAACCAACTGCGTCGTTGATGTGAGAAGTAAAGTCTACCGCGGTCATGAATCCTACCACTTCGTACCCCTGCCGTTGTGCACCATCGATGCCAAAGAAAATAATGGTCGGCGGCCCGAACACCCCGAAACGTTTCAGCAATACCTGATCTTCGGCGTCATTCTTCGTGACATCGGCTTGCAGCAATACGGTATTCGCCAGTGCGGCCTGCACACCCTTATCGGTAAACGTGTACTCCTCCATTTCTATGCACGATACGCACCAGTCGGCATAAAAATCGAGCATCGCAGTCTTGCCCTGTGCGCTGGCACTCGCGAGTTCGCGATCAAGATCGTCGACCGTCTTGATGCGCTGAAATTCAATGCGCTGTTGTTCGGCTACAGCACTGCCGCCGCTGGCCGCAAAATTCAGATTTGCCAGCGGTCGCAGCGGATTGCTGGCGCCGGTCATCGCGCCCAGCAGCATCAACAAACCGTAAATAATAGCGAGCAGGCCGAAGCCCTTGCCGAGCTTTTGCGCCGCCGCTGACCCGGGTGTCAACATCGTCAGGCCGCCCATGAAGACGCCGGCCATGAAGGTCAACAAGGCCCACAGCACCAAAATTACGCTGCTGCCAGGCAGGAGGCGCGACAACATCCAGATCGCGAGCCCGAGCAGCATAAAGCCGAACGCGATCTTGACCGCCGTCATCCAGGCACCCGCCCTGGGCAACAAATGACCTTGTGCGGCGCCGACCAGCAACAGCGGCGCGCCCATACCGAGGCTCATCGCAAACAGCGCGGCGCCACCGCGCAGCATGTCACCGGTTTGTGCCATCACCGTGAGCGCGGCAATCAACGCCGGTGCGACGCAGGCGGTAACGATCAATGCCGATAATGCCCCCATGATGAAAGCGCCGATCGTGGTGCCACTCTTCTGATTGCCACTGACCGTGGCGAGGCGACTCTGAATTGCACTTGGCATCTGCAGGTCATAACCGCCGAACATTGCCAATGCGAGCAGCACAAAGAAGCCGGAGAAGAGGATCAGCACCCAGGCTTGATTGAACATCGCCTGCAGCTGCGCACCTGCCGCGGCGGCTGCAACGCCTGCCGCCGTGTACACGAGCGCCATGCCCATAACGTAACTGAATGCCAGCGTGAAGCCGCGCATCGGGCTCGACTTGCCGCCTTCGCCTGCGATGATCGAGGTGAGTATCGGAATCATTGGCAACACACAGGGCGTGAAGGCCAGAAGCAGCCCCAGGCCAAAAAAGGTGGCAATGACCGCCCAGATATTGCCATCGATAATCAATTGTGCGAGCCGTCCCTGCTCCGAAACCATCGTTGTTGCGCGCGGTCGAATTGTGGACAGGTCGGTGATAGTTGTTGCGGCGGGCAAACTGACGGTCAGCGTTTCCGTGATCGGCAGGTAGCACAAGCCCGCATCGGCGCAACCCTGGTAGGTGACTTCGAGCAACAGGTCCATCGCCTCCGGAGTTGCGCGAGCAACCGTCAGGCGAGCAATGACTTCGTCGTAGTACACCTCGGATTCGCCGAAGTATTCATCAAAATGCATTTTGCCTGGCGGCAATTCGAGCCGGCCGGCCATCGCGCTTTCCGACATCGACCGGACCGCGATTTTATTCTTGTAAAGGTAATGATTCGGAATCAGGCGAAAGCCGACCTCGACCGTGTTGCCGTCGACGGCAAACAGGTCCAGGAAAAACACCTCTTCCGGCGGAAGAAAATCGCCGGTCGCACCGCCGGAAAGCCCCTGGGTGGCCGGCGCCACGCCTGCCAACGACGCAAGGTCGAGCTTGGCTTTCTTCAGCGGCACGGTTACGGTCCAGACCTGCGGCGGGTAGCACAAGCCGCCATCCCAGCAGCCGCGACTCTTGATGACGAGGTCAACCGACTCCGGTCGCTCGCCGTCGACACTATAGGGCACGGTTACATAGAATCGTTCGCGAAATATCTGTTGTTTGCCGAAGTATTCGTCCTCGTGGGCCTCCCCGGCAGGCAGGCGGGCCTGGCCCATGGTCACCCCGGCCGTCGTCGTTTCGAAGCCCAGTTCGCTGCGGTACAGGTAATAGCCGTCCTCGATCGCCCAGTCGATTTCCAAAGCATCGCCGGTGTCGCTCACCACGTACTGGTAAGCTTCTTCGGGGCGCAAGGGCTCCTCACTCTGGGCCATCGCAGGCAGGGACTGGAGCGCTAGCAGCAACGCGGCGCAGGTTCTGAAAAATGTGGTCATGGACGGGGCAGGATACTGGCGCAGGCGGCCAAAGTCATCGATCTGGTTCCTGTTTTCGGTACATTTTCAGGGTCGTGACGCTTGAAATTTGCGGGCGCGCCCCTATCATTAGCACTCCTCGGGTGGGAGTGCTAACATCCCGATCCCGAAAACTGATGAAAATCAGTTATAAATCAATAGTTTACAGGAGAAATAAGCCATGAAGATTCGTCCGCTTCATGATCGTGTCATCGTCAAGCGCATGGAAGAAGAGCGCACCTCGCCCGGTGGGATTGTTATTCCGGACGCTGCGACGGAGAAGCCGATCAAGGGTGAAGTAATTGCTGCCGGCAACGGCAAGATTCTGGAAAACGGCGACGTCCGCAAGCTCGACGTCAAAGTGGGTGACAAGGTCCTGTTCGGCAAGTACGCCGGCACAGAGGTCAAGGTCGATGGTCGAGAACTGCTGGTGATGAAGGAAGACGACATCATGGCGGTCATCGAAGCCTGAATTTAATTAGAGGAAACAGAAATGGCTGCTAAAGAATTACGTTTTGGCGACGACGCACGACAGAAAATGTTCGCAGGTGTGAACATCCTGGCGAATGCGGTGAAAGTGACCCTCGGTCCTAAAGGTCGCAACGTCGTGCTCGACAAGAGTTTTGGTGCACCGACCGTCACAAAAGACGGCGTGTCAGTTGCTAAGGAAATCGAGCTCGAAGACAAGTTTGAAAACATGGGCGCGCAGATGGTGAAGGAAGTTGCTTCACAGACATCTGATATCGCCGGTGACGGCACCACGACGGCAACGGTTCTCGCACAGGCAGTACTGCGCGAAGGCCTGAAGTCGGTCGCGGCCGGCATGAATCCGATGGATCTGAAGCGCGGTATCGACAAGGCCACAGCGGCAATGGTCATCGAGCTGCAGAAACTGTCGAAGCCTTGCAAAGATGAGAAAGCGATTGCGCAGGTTGGCTCGATATCTGCGAACTCGGACGTCGAAATCGGCGAAATCATTTCCAATGCGATGCAGAAAGTTGGCAAGGAAGGCGTCATCACGGTTGAAGAAGGCACGGGACTTGCGAATGAACTCGACGTCGTCGAGGGCATGCAGTTTGACCGCGGTTACCTGTCGCCATATTTCATCAACGATCAGGCCAGCCAGCAGGTTGTGCTGGATAATCCGTTGATCCTGTTACACGACAAGAAAATCTCGAACATTCGTGACCTGTTACCGGTCCTCGAGAGTGTTGCCAAGGCCGGCCGTCCGCTCGTCATCGTTTGTGAAGACGTTGAGGGCGAGGCACTGGCTACGCTGGTCGTTAACAACATTCGTGGCATCGTCAAGGTTTGTGCAGTCAAGGCTCCTGGCTTCGGCGATCGTCGCAAGGCCATGTTGCAGGACATCGCAATTCTGACCGGTGGCCAGGTCATCTCGGAAGAGGTTGGCCTGTCGCTCGAGAAAGCGACGCTCGATGATCTTGGCGAAGCCAAGAAAGTCCTGATCACGAAAGAGAACTCAACCCTTATCGACGGCGCCGGCAAGGCTGCTGACATCAAGGGTCGCGTTGAGCAGATCAATCGTGAGATCGAGGATTCATCGTCCGACTACGATCGCGAGAAGCTGCAAGAGCGTGTTGCCAAGCTGTCTGGCGGTGTTGCGGTCATCAAGGTTGGTGCTGCGACTGAAGTCGAGATGAAAGAGAAGAAGGCACGCGTTGAAGATGCGCTGCACGCGACTCGCGCCGCCGTTGAAGAAGGCGTCGTACCGGGTGGTGGTGTTGCACTGATTCGCGCGGTTGCTGCGATCAATAAGCTTGTCGGTGACAACGATGACCAGAACGTAGGTATCAACATCCTGCGAAAGGCTGTCGAAGAGCCGCTGCGCCAGATCGTGAAGAACGCGGGCGGCGACGCCAGTGTAGTGCTCAATGCGGTTGCTGCAGGCAAGGGTAACTACGGTTACAACGCTGCGACCGGCGAGTACGGCGACATGATCGAGCAGGGCATTCTGGACCCGACCAAGGTGACGCGTTTTGCATTGCAGAATGCTGCCTCGGTAGCCGGTCTGCTGCTGACGACCGAAGTGATGATCGCGGACGCACCGAAGGCAGAAGCGGGCGGCCATGGCATGCCTGATATGGGCGGCATGGGCGGTATGGGCGGCATGATGTAAGCCGCTTGCGGGACGTCGCCAGCGGGCGACTCCTGCCACAGTAAAACAGAAAGCCCGGCTTATGCCGGGCTTTTTTTTGGCCGAAATCAGGCTTTCGGAGGCAGAGCTCTTTTTCTAAAAAAGGGCTGTGCCCCCTTTCTGCGATAATAGATTCGAAGGCCCATCAACACGGCGAATATGGCCGCATAGTAAATCGCGTCGTCCGGGCCTTTCTTCACCTGCCACCAGTAGTGCCAGACACCCAACAGGCCGACCGCGTAGGCGCCATAGTGCAGTTTTTGCCAGTACGGGCCCATGCGGCGGCGCATGCCGGCGGTTGACGTGATCGCCATTGCGATCAGTACCAGCAATGCTGTAAAGCCAAGCGTTATATAAGGCCGCTTCGTAATGTCTTCGATAATCGTCGGTAGTACCTGACGCCAGGGCAGAAAATACAGGCTCTGCTCGAGCATCAGCCAAACCGCAAAATGCAGCAGCACGTAAAAAAAAGTGAACAGGCCCAACATGCGACGAAAGCGAGTGAGCCAGTTCCAGCCAGTCAATTTTCTAAGCGGGGTGACCGCGAGAGTCAGCATGATGAAGCGAATGCCCCAGGTGCCGAAGCGGTCTTGCATGGCTTCAACAGGGTTGGCGCCGAGCGCACCCGTGATCTCGAACAGGTCGGTCACCACGAGCACAGCGGGTGCCAGGCATAGCAGGAAAACGAAAGGCTTCCAGATCAGCCGGATTTGCTGCAGTGTATCCATTGCAACTCAGAAGTCCTTGCGCAGGTTCATGCCGTCGTACAGGTGCGCCACTTGCTCGGCGTAACCATTGAACATTTGTGTCGGGATAGCCGGCGTAAACGCGTTGGCTCCGATGCGTCTCTCGGTCGCCTGGCTCCAGCGCGGATGGTCAACCTCGGGATTTACGTTGGAATAGAACCCGTATTCATTCGGTTGCGCCATGTTCCAGCTCGCCTCGGGCATGCGCTCGACGAAGCGAATTCTTACGATGCCCTTGATGCTCTTGAAGCCGTACTTCCACGGCACGACCAGGCGAATTGGCGCGCCGTTGGTTGCCGGCATGGACTCGCCATAGACGCCGACTGCGAGAATACTCAATGGATTGACCGCCTCGGCCATGGTTAGACCTTCGCGATAGGGCCATTGCAGTAGGCGTTGCCGCTGCCCGAGCATGCGTGTCGGATCGTGCAGGGCTTCAAAGGCAACGTATTTTGCATTCGATGTCGGCGCATAGTGCTTGACGACGTCGGCGAGTGAGATGCCGACCCAGGGAATCACCATCGACCATCGCTCAACGCAGCGCAGGCGATAGATGCGCTCTTCGAGGTCGAAGGGTTTGATGAACTCATCGAAGTCGAACGTGCCCGTTTTCTCGCAGTGGCCTTCAACGGTCACTTTCCACGGCAGTGGATCAAAATCGCCGCTATACATGGCCGGATCCGTCTTGCCGGAGCCAAATTCCCAGTAGTTGTTGTACGAGGTGATGTCCTCGTAGCTGTTCGGCGTCTCGTTCGTGCTGAACAGACTTTTTTCCACACCCACTAGCCGGGCGCGACGCTGGTCGGGTACCAGGGCACTAAGGGCCGGGCTGGCCAGGGCCAGGCCCGTGGCGATACCACCGGCGCGCATGAACTCGCGTCGATTGAGGTAATTGTCCTTGCTCGTGATTTCCGACGGGCGTATGTCGGCTGGTTTCTTGATCAACATGGGCTATTCCAGAGTCAGTACCTTCATCTATAGACCCACTTTAACGCAGAAATATTGCAGGCAGAGGGTCATGCTGTCGTGCTTGTATTTGCTCGCGCGAGCCGTTACTTTGCTCCCGACGACGTTGAAGGGGAGAGTAAGCAGGCTCTTCAGGCGCCAGCGACCGGGGGATGGTGTGAGCTCCGGGCCCGAATTCTGCCGAAAATCACCCCGGAGTCGCTGCCCGAACGGTTTTTTGTACAAAGCCCGTAGGCGCAGCCGGATGGCCCTCGAGACGGGCGTCGGATCACTATGATCCATAAGGTGGCCGTCCGCGGTCATGAAACCGGGTGGTACCGCGATCGAATCCAGTCGCCCCGGACGCAGCATTGCGTTCGGGGCGTTGTTTTATTCGGAGACAGGTTGTGACATTCAGGGAAGTACAGGGACGCTATGACGGACCGGCACTCGAAAACGAGATGCTGGACTTCTGGCGTGAGCACGATGTGTTCGAGAAGACACTGCAGAAGTCGAAGAACGGGCCGCGCTTCAGTTTTAACGAAGGGCCGCCGACCGCGAACGGCAAGCCTGGCATTCATCATGTGCTCGCGCGCACGTTCAAAGACATTTTCCCGCGTTACAAAACCATGCGCGGCTACTACGCGCCGCGCAAAGCCGGCTGGGATACGCACGGACTGCCAGTTGAGCACGAGGTCGAAAAGCATCTCAACAAGATAGGCAAGATCGACAGTTACGACAAAGCAGAGATCGAGGCCAAGGTCGGTATCGCGGAGTTCACGCGTTTATGCCGTGAATCGGTCATGACCTATATCGGTGACTGGGAGAAGATGACTACCCGTATGGGCTTTTGGGTCAAGCTCGACGAGGCTTACTACACGCTCGATAACATCTACATCGAGTCCGTCTGGAGTTTGCTCAAGACAATCTGGGACAAGGACCTGATCTACCAGGGCTACAAGGTTGTGCCTTACGATCCGCGCATCGGTGCGACATTGTCATCGCATGAACTTGCACAAGGCTATCGGGAGGTAGAGGACCCGTCGATTACGGTGCGCTTCAAGGTCGCGGCAGAGCCAAACACAGCGTTCCTGGTCTGGACGACCACGCCGTGGACGTTGCCATCAAATGTTGCACTTGCGGTCGGTAATGACATCGACTACAGCTACTGTGCCGTCGATGGAGAAACACTGATTGTTGCCGAAGCATTGCGTGTAGCCGTGCTGCGCGATCTCGAACACACAGTTATCAAGACGGTAAAGGGCAGCACGCTCGTTGGCACACGCTACGAACGCCTGTTCGATTACCTTACCGTTGAATCCGACAAGGCATTTCATGTTTACGCAGCGGACTTCGTCAGCACCGCGGACGGCACCGGCATTGTGCATACAGCACCGGCCTACGGTGTGGACGATCTCGAGCTTGGCAAAGCGAACGACCTGCCGGTTGTGCACGGTGTTGGCCTCGACGGTGACTTCATCGCTGACGTCGAACCCGTTGCCGGAATGTTTTTCAAGGATGCCGATAAACCGCTGATCCGAATTCTCAAAGAACGCGGCCTGATGTTTCGCTCCGAACGTTACAAGCACAATTATCCGTTTGGCTGGCGCACGGGCGACCCGATCATCTACTACGCGAAGAACGCCTGGTATATCCGGACCTCGCAATTCGCCGAGCGCATGGCCGAATTGAACAGAACCATCAAGTGGGTTCCGGAGCACATTCGGGACGGGCGTTTTGGCAACTGGCTCGAAAACAATGTCGACTGGGCGCTGTCGCGCGAAAGATTCTGGGGTACGCCATTACCGATATGGACCGACGGTGAGGACAATTTCCAGATCATAGGCTCGGTTGCCGAACTCGAGCAGCTGGCGGGTCGTTCGCTGACGGAACTCGATCTGCATCGCCCCGCGATCGACGACATCAGCTTCGAGCAGAACGGCAAGACCTGGCAGCGGGTGCCCGAGGTCATCGATTGCTGGTTCGACTCAGGCGCGATGTCCTATGCGCAGTGGCATTATCCTTTTGAAAACCAGGATGTTTTCGAGAAGCATTTTCCGGCGGACTACATCTGCGAGGCTATCGACCAAACGCGCGGCTGGTTCTATACGCTGCACGCGATTGCGACCCTGGTGTCCGACAGCGTGGCCTACCGGAACTGCATCTGCCTGAGTCACATCGTCGACAAGGATGGCAAGAAGATGTCCAAGTCGCTGGGCAACATCGTTGATCCCTACGAGGTCTTCGACACGATTGGTGCGGATGCATTGCGCTGGTATTTCCTCGCTCGTCTGTCGCCCGACATGCAAAAGCGCATCTCGGTGGAGATCGTTGCCGACGTAGCCAGTTCGTTTATCAACACCTTCTGGAACACGTACGGATTTTTTGTTCTCTATGCACGCATCGACAAAGTCGATTTGAGCAAGACCATTGCCGTCGAAGACCGGCCGGAGATTGATCGCTGGGCTCTGGCCCTGACACATAAGACCATCGAAACGGTAACCGCGGCGCTCGACAACTACGATGCGAAAAGCGCTGGCGAAGCGATCGAATCGTTCGTCGATCAGCTGAGCAATTGGTATGTACGACGCAATCGCCGGCGTTTCTGGAAATCGACCGACGCCGAAGACAAGCGTGCTGCCTATCTGACCTTGTACGAATGCCTCGTTGCAGCGCACAAACTGATGGCACCGTTTCTGCCGTTCCTCGCCGAGAACGTCTATCAGAATCTCGTTCGGGGTGTGGACCCGGGAGCGCCGGAAAGTGTGCATATGACAGATTGGCCGCTGGCGAATCCGGCCTGGAAGAATGATGCGCTGCTGTTCACTGTCGGCGTGGTGCAGAAAGTTGTCGGCCTGGGCCGTGAGGCGCGCAGTGAATCGGGAGTGCGTACGCGCCAGCCACTGTCGAGATTGCTCGTTCGGGCACCCGACGATCAGTCTGCCGCAGCGCTGGTCGCACAGCAGGATCAGCTGCTCGAGGAATTGAACATCAAATCCGTTGAATTCATCGCACGCGATGCCGATATCGTCAGCTATCGCATCAAACCGAACCTGCCGAAGCTGGGCAAAACACACGGTAAGGAAATCCCGGCAATACGTAAGGCGCTCGATGTGGCCGATGGTGCCGCGATCGCGGGTGCGGTCGCGCGCGGTGAGTCGTATGTGATCACTATTCCCAGTGGTGAATTAGCACTCAACAGCGAGAACGTACTGATCGAAACGAGTTCGGCAGAGGGCTATGCCTGTGCGGAAGACGTCGGTTACCTCGCGGCGCTCGATACCACGCTGACAGAGGCGTTGGTCGATGAAGGCGTTGCACGGGAAATCGTGCGTTCAGTACAGGACGCACGCAAACAGGCGGGCCTCGAGGTATCCGACCGCATCGTGCTCGGTGTTACCGGGTCGTCGGCAGTGGAAAGAGCACTGGCGACGCACCGCGACTACGTCATGACTGAAACGCTCACCATCGAATGGATGGCCGGTCAGCTGAAGCCGTTGTTCACGATCGAACGACGGGTCGATGATTTAATCTGGACGATCGAAATCACGAAATCCTGATCATTTTGAGTGGATTTCCGTGGCCGAAACTGGCGGTTGCGCATCCTTAATAATGTCTGCTATAACAAAGTCACGCAGGTAACTGAAAGACCAAGAGTAATAAAGGACTTACCGGCTGAGAGGACCGGGACTACAGGACGTAGTCGCTCAAAAGCGTAATGAAGCCGCTCCGCAAGGACAATAAAGCGGCCTAACAATAATTAAACGCTGGAGTGGAAATGTCATACCACGTCAATAATTTCTACGCCGCAGTGTCGGTGTTGGTCGGCCATGGCCATATAAAACAAAGACTTATGAAGGCCTACGAGGATTACCTCGACAGCATCGTCGAAGATGAATTGCCGACGGCGATACGCGAGTCCTTCAACGATCTCCAGCGAACTATGCATCGGGTTACGCCGCTGAACGGCGAGGGCGCGATCTGCGCCTCGGTGCGCAAGATGTCGCCCGAGGAAGCCGGTGACTGCGCGGTATCGATCGTTGCCATGTACCGGTCCCTGATTCGATACCCCGACAGTGATCAGTCGGATTCGCTGGTCGATCACGCGAGCCGTAAGGCCGTTCCGCCGTTTCTGGTCAAATCCGGCTAGTTCACAGAGTCGACCGGAAGCCGGCGGCTATTGAATCGGGTAGTAAACGTAAGTCAGTACTTCGGCTTCCGACACCTTGGTCGGGTCGCTCACGTACGACTCCCAGGCATTGCCATTGCGCTCAATACCGAGCGTCGCCAGGTACGCCGCAATCTTCCGATGTGTCACAGCCAGGTCGCGATACGAACCTACATGCTTGACCCGGATGACGGTGCCCGCTTGGGTACTGCCGATCCGGACTCCGCTGCCGTCGCGCGGCAGGTTCGCGCTGTCGCCGCGGACCGGGATCGCCGCATCAAAGCGCAACTCTGAACCGCTGAACGAACGCGCGATCGATATGGGTGCACCGGCCTCGCTGAGCCCGTTTGCGTCGATAAAACTCAGTATCTGAAAATACGACTTGCCCATCGCTTCCGAAATCGATGCCGGATCCGGCGCCGAGGACGTCGGCAGGTAGGCGATCGTGTTTGAGGCAACGGCCAACTGCTCGATTTCCAGATCGCTGAAGTCGGTACGTGGCAGCGACTCGGCGATGCTGGCCAGGTTGCGTAGCCCGTGCGCATAGTCTTTACTGATTACGCCGGTGAGCAGCAACGCCGCGTAACGGCCGACGAGGTTGTAGCCATAGTCAGCCTCGAAGCTCCAATTGACGACGGTCGACGTGCCCGTATCAACGAAGTCGAACCACGATCTAGCAGCGCCGGGTTCGCCCGGGTTGATGGCCGTGTCAATGTGTTCGTACGGCCGGCTGGCAACGATAGTCTGTGTGCCAGTGCCCAGGACAAGACCATCCCAGGTCAGTGTGGCGCCGACACCGCGATCGGGACCCGCGTACACGATGCGGGCGTTCGGGTCGGTTTCGAGCGAGGGCAGCCAGAGCCGTGCGCGATGAAAATCGTTGACCAGTGCGAAGACGGTTGCGGGCCTGGCGTCGATATCAATACTGGCGGTAACTCGGGCATGACGTGGTAACGCCAGGCCGATGATGACCAGCAACAGGATGAGGGCCGCAATGGAAATGATGAGCTTTTGCACTACCGGATTATTCCACACAGCGCCGCGCTTGGGCACAATGCCGGAATGAAAACAGCAAACAACACGCGCCTGCCTATCGGCGTCTTCGACTCAGGTGTCGGCGGCCTCACGGTGCTGAAAGCACTGCGCGAGGAATTGCCGCACGAGGATCTGATCTACCTGGGTGACACCGCGCGCCTGCCTTATGGCACCAAGAGCCCGGCCTCCATTTCGCGCTACGCCTGCCAGGCGGCGCGCTTGCTGCAACAACGCGATATCAAGTTGCTGGTGGTCGCGTGTAATACCGCGACAGCGGTCGCGCTCGATGCATTGCGCGCCCAGATGCATCCCTTGCCGGTCATTGGGGTCGTTGGCCCCGGCGCGAGCGCTGCCGTCGCCGCGCGTCCGGGCGGCCGCCATCTCGTGCTCGCCACCGAGGCCACGGTCCGACTGGGTGCCTATCGTCGCGCGATCCAGGAACTCGACCCGGCAGCAAGCGTGCGGGAACTCGCCTGTGAGTTGCTGGTGTCGCTGGCAGAAGAGGGCTGGACCAATGGTCCGATCCCGGCGGCGATTATCGACCGTTATCTTCAATCGCTTGGCGCCGACGCTGCCGAACTGAACAGCGTTATTCTCGGCTGTACGCACTTTCCGCTGTTGCGCGGCGCAATCAGCGCCGCATTTGCGGCCGATGTGTCCGTGGTGGACTCGGCGAGTACCACCGCAACAGTTGCTCGCGACATGCTGCAAACGATGGGTCTCGCAAACGAATCCGGTCACAATGGCTCACTGGTGCTGCTCGCCACCGACGGAACAAGCCGCTTCGCGCGCGTGGGTGGCTGGTTCCTGGGCAAAAAGCTGTCCGCCGAGGACGTGACGCTGGTGGACCTGTGAGATAATTCCGGCCTAAGTAAATTCAGGGGTACTTCAAGTGATTGCAAAATATTCGATGCACGCCGCGCTGGCGTGCCTGGCCGCGTTTTCGCTGACAGCTTGCGACGCAGGCCGCCCACCGGAAGTCACGGTAGCGGCGCCGGAAACGAGTGAGCCCAGGCCGGAGATCTATGCGGAGTTCACGCTGACGGCCGACCTCAGTTATTACACGGAGGATCAGCGCACGATGATCGCGCTGCTCGTGGAAGCGGCGCAGATAATGGACGACCTGTTCTGGCGCCAGGCCTATGGCGATGATTACGAGGCCTGGCTGGCAGGAATCGGTGTTGCAGAAACGCGGCTGTTCGCGGACCAGAACTATGGTCCCTGGGACCGGATGGACGACAACAAACCGTTCATCGCCGGAGTTGGACCCAAACCCCTGGGTGCAAATTTCTACCCCGCCGACATGAGCAAGGAAGAATTTGAGGCCGCCTATTTGCCCGGCAAGACAGGCCAGTACTCGCTGATCCGGCGCAATCCCGCGGGCGAACTCATCGTTGTTCCGTACCATGTTGCCTATGCTACCGAACTTAGTGCGGCGGCCGAGTTGTTGCGACGCGCCGCCGACTACTCGGAGAGTGCCGACTTCGCCAACTACCTCAAGCTGCGCGCGAATGCCTTGGTCAGCGATGAGTACCAGCTCAGCGACCTGTACTGGATGGACGTCAAGGATAACGAAATCGATGTCGTCATCGGCGCAATCGAAACCTACGAAGATGCGCTGTACGGCTATCGCGCCGGCTATGAGGCCTATGTGCTGCTCAAGGACCTGGACTGGAGTGCGCGCCTGGCTCGATTCGCGACTTTTCTGCCCGAGCTGCAGGAAAACCTGCCGGTCGATGAAGAATACAAGCAGGAGTCGCCGGGCAGCGATTCGGACCTGAATGCTTACGATGTTATTTACTACGCCGGGCATAGCAATGCGGGCGGCAAGACGATCGCGATTAATTTGCCCAATGACGAACAGGTGCAGTTGCAAAAAGGCACTCGGCGACTGCAACTGAAAAATGCCATGCAGGCGAAGTTCGAAAAAATCCTCGCGCCGATCGCCGCGGAACTGATCGACGATTCACAGCAAAAGCATGTCACCTTCGATGCTTTCTTTGCGGATGTGATGTTTCATGAGGTTGCGCATGGCCTAGGCATCAAGAATACGATCACCGGCAAAGGCACCGTTCGTGAAGCGTTGCTGGATCTTGCGTCGAGCATGGAAGAGGGCAAGGCCGACATTCTCGGTCTCTACATGATTACCGAGCTGCACGACGACGGTGAAATGGGTGAGGTCGAACTGGCCGATTATTACGTCACCTTCATGGCCGGCATTTTTCGCTCTGTCCGTTTTGGTGCGAGCGAGGCGCATGGCAAGGCGAACATGGTGCGCTTCAATTACTTCCAGGATGCGGGTGCGTTTGTGCGGGACGCCGAGTCGGGCAAATACAAGGTCGATTTCGATCGTATGCGTTCCGCGATCTACAGCCTGTCGCGTGAGCTGCTGGTGCTGCAGGGCAACGGCGACTATGCCGGCGCGCTGGAGCTGACCAATACCAAGGGTATTGTGGATCGACAATTGCAGGCCGATCTTGATCGGCTGACGGTGGCTGATATCCCGGTCGACATTACTTTCAACCAGGGCCTCGCTGAACTTGGCCTCGACAAGGAATAAACGATGAAAAAATATTTCAGTATTGCGCTGTTGGCGCACTAGACCTTTGACAGGGGTCAGAGGCCTTAGAGATCCTGCTTACGGACATAAGGAAGCTGCTGGCCGAACAAGCTGCTGAGGTAGATGGTGTCGGCCGTTTCGAGCGCACCGGTAATGGCAGGAAAACGGGCGCCCGCGTCGTACAGGTTCATTAACACCTCGCCGGCACCGTTGATCGCGATCACCTGCGAATGTGGAATCGCCTTTGGCCGAAGGCTGGCCGGAAAACGCTGCAGGACCTTGCGCATGAAGGGCTGGTCGGAGTAGCGGTCGAGCAGGGCATTGCGCGGAGCGATGAGGCCGATCCAGAAGCGGCCATTCCGACCCGAATTGATGTTGTCGGGGAAGGCAGGAAGGTTCTCGATCAGTACCTCGGTCTCGCCGGCGTCAGGGCCGCTGAGCCAGTGCTTCAATATGCGATACGCGCCGGTTTCTGCGATCAGGAGGAGAGACTGGTCGTCACTGATGGCGACGCCGTTGGCGTAATTCAGGCCGTCCAGAATGACTCGAGCTTGGCCGCTGGTCGAATTGAACGCGATCACGAGTCCGTGGCCGCCATGCTCATTGATATCGAGGAGGCTGGCCGCGTAGCTGCCGCCATACTGCGCAACTGCGAATTTGCTGCTCGATTCGGAAAAATAGATTGTGCCGTCGTCGCCAATTGCTAGGTTATTGGCGTACACGAGCGGCCGACCGTCGACTGAATCCAGGATTGTGGTCACGGAACCGTCACGGCCAATGCGTTGCAGTCCGAGGTAGGCATTCGCGACCACCAGCGATCCATCGGCTGCGGCTTCTATGCCTAAGGGCCGGCCGCCGGTCCTGGCAAAAACCTCGACCTTGCCACGGCCGTCCAGACGCAGGATCGATCCATCAGTGGAGGTGGCGTAGAGATGGCCATCAATACCGGCCGCAATGTCTTCAGGCCCGGCATGCGGCGCGATATCGAATGCGCGCGCGTAGTGCAGTGCGTCATTCGCATCGTAGGGAACAACGAAACCACGATCGGGCGGCGCAACCCAGGCGACCGGGTCGACGGGCACAGGCCAGAGCAGCAGATACAGGACGGCGATCACCACGACACCGCCGATGGCGCAGAGGGGCCGCTTGAGTTGCCGCACGTTCTAGCGGCTGCCGTCAATCATGCGCAGGAATTCCGCGCGCGTCCTGGCATCGGTACGAAACAGACCAACCATCTGGCTCGTGACCATCGACACGCCTGATTTGTGAATGCCGCGCGTGGTCATGCACTGATGTGCCGCTTCAATCACGACCGCAACCCCTTTGGGCTTGAGCACGTCGCCAATGCAATTGGCGATCTGCGCGGTCATTTTTTCCTGCACCTGGAAACGTCGGGCGAAGGCCTCGACAACGCGCGCCAGTTTGCTGATTCCGACAACCTTGTTATTCGGCAGGTAGCCGATATGTGCCTTGCCAATAATCGGTGCCATGTGATGTTCACAGTGGGACTCGAACCCGATATCGCGCAGCACGATCATCTCGTCGTACCCTTCGACTTCTTCAAAGGTTCGTTTGAGGAATAGGACTGGATCGTCCTTATAGCCGCTAAACCAGTCTTCGTACGCGCGGGCGACACGTTTTGGTGTATCGATCAGGCCCTCACGTTGCGGATTTTCGCCGGCCCATCGCAACAGTGTGCTGACGGCTTCCTCAGCCTGTTCGCGGCTGGGTCTTTGCGGTTTCGGCGCTATGCTGGTTTTTTTTGGCAAAGTTGTTCCCCGGTTTTCCGAAGTACAAGGTTACAGGTTGCCAAGCGACTTCGGCCAGTCTTCTTTCGGCTGTTGCCTATTCGGCACAGCTCACACCCGTGCCGCCGATGCCGCAATAGCCGCCGGGATTTTTCGCAAGGTATTGCTGGTGATAGTCCTCGGCGTAGTAAAAGGTATTCAGCGCACGAATTTCAGTAGTTATGGTGCCGTAGCCGGCCGCGGCGAGCTGTTTCGTATAGGCGTTCAGCGAGCGCTCTGCTGCCTTCTGCTGCTCGTCGCTGGTGGTGTACACAGTCGACCGATACTGCGTGCCGATATCGTTGCCCTGCCGCATGCCTTGCGTCGGGTCATGCATTTCCCAGAACGCGCGTAACAGGCCCACATAGCTGATGACGGCAGGGTCGAACACAACCAGTACGACCTCCGCATGCCCTGTGCTACCACTGCAGACCAGCTTGTAGTCAGGGTCTGGTGTTGTGCCGCCCGCGTAGCCGACCGCGGTCGAATAGACGCCATCGATTTGCCAGAATTTGCGCTCGGCACCCCAGAAGCAGCCCAGCCCAAATACCGCCTCTTGCAGATGTGGGAGGAATGGCCCTTTGATGGGGGTGCCGTTGACGAAATGGGTTTCAGATACTTGCATGGCGGTGGCAACTCAATCCTGCTCGGAATCCTGTTCGGCGTCCTGTTTTGCGGCTGCGGTCGCTGCCTGCTGCTGGTCGAGGTCCTCCTGCGTATAGAAGAATCGATGCGTAAACAGCTGCTCGGCTGTGGCGGTCGGTTGGGCATCGACGAAACGAGGACGATACAAGCGGCTGCGCATTTTCCGATGTACGCTGCGTTGCATGCTGGTGAACACAATGGGTTGCGCGTCGACGATTCTCAGACCAGCAGTGGCGCCGTTCATCGATACTTCGAAAGCAAGCGTCATGCTGCCCTGCAGCATGCCAGCCGGCTGGCCAGCGGCTGGTTCACCGCTCGGTTGCGTTACAAACGTCGGCAACGGCTTTTCCCGGAGAAGCACAGCTTGCTCAAGATGTTCCCGCCGATAGCTGAGGCGCTCCTCGTCTCCTGACAAGAAGTGCCATGCTTCCTGATAAACCGTAAAGGCGCGCTGCGCATTATTATTAAACATGTAATAGTCGCCCAACGCTAAGCCGGCCCGCGCGATGGTCGCCCAGTCGCTTGCCGGATTTTCGGTAGCGATTCGTAACGCGCGCTTGAAATATATTTCGCCCGACGCAGGGGAACTCTGCATGCCTGCTACTTGTCCGGTCGCGTCATAGTAGAAATACGTTCGACCAAGTAGTATTAACGGATCTACCAATTGCAGGTCGTCCACACCTTCCTGCACCTCGATGATCCTTACCGCTTGCCGCAACGTCATGCGCTCTTCGGCGATAAAGCCGGCACGATGCTGCCAATCGGCGCGCAGCAGCAGCGATGGCACAAACTCGATTGAATCTTCGGCATAGGCGTGCGCATTCAGGGAGTAAATGACCTCTTGTATGTCCTGTGCATCCTCGATTGAACCTAGCCGAAGACTGGTTTCTGCCAGTGACTCCAGAATTCCGACCTGTTGCAGATTGTGCGGGCCATAATTCACATGCGTTACGTGTATTGCGCGCGAAAATGTTTCGCTGGCCAGATCAGGTCGACCGCCGTCCAGTTGTGATGCGCCGAGACCCTTAAGCGGATTCACCAGCTGGCCGTTTAATCGATCCTCGTTATTCTCGATGATCTCAATGGCCGACATGTAATTCTGCTGTGCGGCATCATATTGGCCGGTGTAATGCTGAACGATCGCGAGGTTAGTCAGGGCTTTCGAAAACTCCGACGATTTTGGGCCAAAGACTTTCAACGACAATTCCACCACGCGCTTGGCGACGGTATCGGCCTCATCGTACACACGATCCTTCATCAGGCTCTTGTAGCGTGTGTATTGAAAAATCAGTCGTTCTTCATCCGTTGCATCCTGCGGCAGTTCCGGGCCGAAGACGACGGGCGGTGCGGCCAGCTCTAGGTCAACCGGCTCCGTGTCAACCGGCTCCGTCGCGACCGGCACGGTCTGTTCGTCCATTGGCGCGGCTTGCTCCGGCTCCGATGGCAGTTCCTGCTCGGGCTGCGGCGCCATCTCCGGCGCTACATCGGGTGGCGGTGGGACAAGGTCGTCGGCGAATACCGCGGCGGCGACGGGATCCAGAACCTGGTCGGTGACCTGGGCGGACTCTGTGGCTTGCTCGTCAAGTTCCTGGGCGTTCAGGTTGACGGCTATCAATAGCAGGGCGATGCGAGGCAGATATCTCATTCGTTACGCTAAGACTGGTTTGGGTCGACGAAGTTCGCAGCCCATTGCTGCTGCGGGCTCCCTGCCACTATACCGGATTTGCTACAGATTCAGTCCGAGTTGTTGCGGTCCCGGCCGAATAAATCGCTGGCAGTCCAGTTTTTTCTGGTAACGGTCGCCGCTCAGTCCGAAGCGCCTGCAGGCACTCCGAAAGCGGCTGCCGAGCATGTCTGCATATGGCCCACGGCCGCGTTGTCGCACACCGAACCGATTGTCATAATCCTTGCCGCCACTCGCCTGTCGTACCAGGCTCATGACATGTTCAGCGCGCTCGGGAAAATGTGTCTTCAGCCATTCGACAAACAGGTCCTTAACTTCGTGTGGCAGGCGCAGAAAAATATAGCTCGCATGTGTCGCACCGGCGGTCGCAACCGCTTCGAGAATGCGCTCGATTTCTGCGTCATTGATCGCCGGTATGATTGGCGCAACCAGCACACTGGTCGGAATTCCATGGCTGCTCAGCGTGCTGATCGCCTTGAGCCTGGCCTCCGCCGAGGGTACACGCGGTTCCATGATGCGTTTGAGGCTGGCATCCAGCGTCGGCACGCTGATTGCCACGGAGCATAGATCACGCTCGGCAAGCCAGGCCAGGAGATCGATGTCGCGCGTAATGAGAGTGCCCTTGGTAATGAGATTGACGGGGTGCTCATGCTGTTTGAAAACCTCCAGCAGAGCACGCGTGACGCGGGCTGATTTTTCGGCGGGCTGATACGGGTCGGTATTCGCACCAATAGTGATCGGCTGACATTCGTAATCGCGTTTTTCCCAGGCATCGAGCAAGCGCTCCGCCGCATTCGGTTTGTAAAAAATGCGGGTTTCGAAGTCCAGACCGGGCGACAGATCCAGGTAGCTATGACTGGGACGGGCGTAGCAATAGATGCAGCCATGTTCACAGCCCTGGTAGGGATTGATCGAGCGATCAAACGGTATGTCGGGTGAATCGTTGTAGCTGATTATTTTGCCGGCCTGCATGGCCGTGAGGACCGTGTCTGGCGCGAAATCGCCCGCCCGATGCAGCTCGTCGTCGCTGAGGTCCAGATGTTGCCGGGCGAAGCGGCCCTCGGGAGCAGAAATTGCACCACGGCCTTTGCGTGCGGGCATGGCGATACTCAGTGACTGTATGGATGTACAGTATATGCTAGTTCAGAACCCGGTAGCCACGCCCGCGCATGCAGCGCTTGAAAACTTCCTGGCGATCGCGGTCGGCTTCGAGACCGGAATCCGTGCCGCCGTACAGGGCCCCATAGGCCGCACCTTCGCCGGCATCGCCATGGCTGCCAATCGCACCGGCAACGGCGCCGACAGCGGCACCGAGTCCCGCACCTTTGGCAGCGCCTTGCGCGATCGATACTTGCTCGATATAGGCTTCGCACTCTTCCCAATCCAGCGCCATGGCGTCCGGATCGACGCCCTTGGTATCGATGATCGGGTCGGGATGTGCAGCGCAGCCGGCGAGCACCACCGCGTGGGTAATTGTGGCCAGCATAAAGAATGTGCGCATAGATTCACCCAAGATTGTTAATCTCTGACCAGCAACAACGCTACACTTCTGCAGACGTTGACAGGATACAGACTATTCGATGGCCGCAAGCTCACATAATTCCACTGCGCGAGCAATTCTCTACGCTTTTATCGCCAATTTGGGCATTGCGCTCGCCAAAAGCTGGGCCGCCTGGCTGACCGGGTCCGGCAGTATGCTCGCTGAAGCGATTCATTCGTATGCCGATACAGGCAACCAGGTGCTGTTGTACCTGGGCCTGACGCAGGCGCAGCGACCGCCCGACGTTGAGCATCCGCTGGGCTACGGCAAGCTCAGCTATTTCTGGAGTTTTGTCGTTGCGCTGATGCTGTTTTCGCTGGGCGGCGTGTTTTCAATCTACGAGGGCATGCACAAGCTGAGCGAGCCGGAAGGCCTCTCGCACCTTTGGATTGCGATTGCCGTGCTTGCTGCCGCCATCGTACTGGAAACCGGCTCGCTGCTCGGATGCCTGCGCGAAATCAAAATTATTCGCGGTGCACGGCCGTTCCGCGCATGGCTGAGGCATACCCGCAACGCGGAGCTTGTCGTCGTGCTCGGCGAAGACATCGGCGCGCTCGTGGGTCTGGTATTGGCGCTTGGTTTCCTGTCGCTGGCCGCGATCACGGGCAACCCGGTTTATGATGCGATGGGCTCGATCTGTATCGGCGTAGTACTGCTGGTGATTTCAGTATTTATCGCAATGCGCGTCCGGGCTCTGCTGCTCGGTCGGTCCGCCGACCCGGAGACAGTTGCAATTATTGACGCGATCCTCGCGGAGCAACCCGGCATCGACAAGGTCTTCAAGGTCATCACGATTCAGTTCGGTTCGGATACCATGCTGGCAGTCAAAGTGAAGATAACGCCGGGCACGGTTATTGAAACGGCCGTGGCACAGATCAATGCGCTCGAACACACGCTCAAAGAGCGCGTACCAAACCTGACCTGGTGTTTCGTCGAGCCTGACGTCGAGGACTAGTCGGCTGAATGCCAAGCGCGCCGATCGACGCGATCGGAACGAACATCAGCAGCTTACTGGCCCGGTGTGCCATCGGCGCCGGCCCGGAATCGGAAAATCTTGTAGGGCCCCTGTGCCTTGATGTGATCCCGTGACTGCAGCACAACGTCGTAGAGCGCACTGTCCGCGATGTACAACCAGCCGTCCGGGCCGAAGGACAAAGCGTCGGCCCAGCGAATCTGCTGCGACCGGATCAAGGTTGTCGGTTCGCGGTCGTCGGCAATGCGAAACACCGCGCCGTGCTCCACGTCGGTCACGTACACGTTGCCGTCGACGTCAACGCTGAGGCCATCGCTGAGTGGTTTGTCCGCGTAACGCTCGACGCGCGCGGCCAGCTGTGAATACGGCGCGCTCGCGTCGGTCAGATCGCTGACCTGTATGCGATACAAAGCGGAAGCATTGATGGCACCGAAGTACAACCACTCGTTGTTCAGGGCAATGCCATCCACGCCGCCCTTGAGACTGACCAGTCCACCGGCAAAGGTCATCTTGTTGCCGTGATTGTGTATCTGGTAATTTTCAGCCATCACTGACGCATGCTTTTCGAGTACGCGGCGCGCTGTCGCGGTGCCAACGTTGTAGACGATCAACGCGGGACTCTTACGCCAGAAGCTCGCGTCCGCGATAATGATCGTGCGGCCGTCATGACTGACCTGCAGATCCTGCAGATAGGACCCTGCCGGCGCGATCGATTCGTCGAAGCGCTGGTCATGAATGACGTCGCCGGTAGCCAGATCGAACGCAAGCAGCCGCGCAGTGCGCATGCCATGGTTACCATGGTCGATGGTCCAGAGGCAGTTCTGCCGGTCAATCGCTATACCCAGCACCGTGTCGAACAATCGGCGCTGCGACCCGATATCGGGGTACGGCACCGATGCGCCGTCAACGAAATGCATCAGCTTGTTGCCTTTCGGCCGCGACTCCGGGTGCACGGTAAAAAACACCTCGCCCGCGGCGCTGACGGCGACGTTGCCAATCGGCTCGGGATACGTCAGTACCTCCTGCAGTTCGCTATCAGCAATGAGTGGTGTGCCGACGATACCGGCATATGGCGTGCCGCCGCCGTATCGCACCCAAAGGACGATGGCGAATACAAGACTCAGTATTAATAAGAACAGCAGGACTTTCTTCATTCCGGCCGCGGTGCCCCCAAGGCTGCTGGTCGACGCGGAATTCTACACGATCGCGGAGCCATTCAGGATTGCAGGGCTGCCAGCCAGGCCCCCAGCACGACGATCATCGCTGCGAGACCACAACCGAGTTGCAGTCGCGGACTGAGCAAGCGGTTTCTGACGGCTGCGAGCAAAATGCCGCCGGTCAGGCCGCTGAGGAAACCCATCAGGTGGGCACCGACATCGGTATTTTCGGTGCCAGTGCCTGTGTACATGAGCAAAGCGAATCCGCCCACAATGGGGCCGACGCGGTACGGCCAATGGTCCTGGCGCATCAGCTTGCTGCGCCAGACATAGCCGGCGACAAGGCCCAACGCGGCGAACACGGCCGTCGACGCCCCAACGGAACGATGCGTGGATTCGAGCAACAGCGTATTGAGGACGTTGCCGGCGGTAGCCGCTACAAGGATTGCCAGCCACGCCACGCCGGACCCCAGCAATCGGCCGGCGAACAGCCCGAACAGCAGGCCGAAGCCGAGATTGCCAACCAGATGCTGCAATCCTGAATGCAGGGTAAGGGCCGTCACCGTGCGCCACCATTCGCCGTCCCGGATCAGTGCGCCGTCGACCCTGCCGGCGAGATACCAGTCCTGGGTGAGCGAGGCCGACGTAACGATCGCGGCAATGCCGCAGATAGTCAGTGCATAGCCAAGAAAACCGGGCAGCGCATTCTGGTAAACAATCGGCACTGGTTTTGCAACGATAACGGGCGGGTTCTCATCGTCGTATTGGGTCAGCTGGTGCATGGCCTGCGCCGAGAACTCAGCCGGCACAACGAGCGCGCAGGACATCGTATCGCCCACTATCTCAAACGGTATTTGTACGGCCGCCAGCACGAGTGCGCGATCGGAACAGTCCGTGCGATTGCTGCTTTGAAATACCACCCGTAGGTCGTCGCTCATATTCGGTCGCACTTAATTATTGGGTTAAGCTAGGTGTCGGCAAAACAGGGTAACTCATATGCGATTTTTTCTCGTAGCCGTGGTCCTTATGGTTGGGGCTGGGGCAAACATTGCAACGGCAGAGGTGCTGGATGCGGATCCGCATGGCTTCACGCTGTTGCACGAAGTGACCGTGACCGGTACCCGTGCGACGGCCTGGACGGCGGCCGTCGAGAATATCGACAAGTGGTGGAATGCTGAGCACACGATCTCGGGTAAGGCGAGTTTGCTCAGCATCGATGCCCGACCACTCGGATGTTTTTGTGAGGCTACCGGCGGCGGTGTCGTGCATCTCACGGTCACCACCGTGAGTCGCGACGTCAATCTGCGTATGACGGGTGGCCTCGGGCCGCTCGGCCTGATGGGCGTCAACGGCAACATGACCTGGGAATTTTTCGATGTCGAGGGCGGCACAAAGATTCGTTTTTCCTACGCCGTCGGCGGCTATTCTCCGCAGGGGCTCGACACCCTCGCACCCGCCGTGGATTTCGTTCTGGGCGAAGCATTACAGCGGCTCAAGAACTACATTGATGCAGGCTGAAGAAGCAATTCCGCGACCGTCGTCGACGGTGGTATTGGTCCGCTCCGGCGAAACCCGCCCCGAAGTATTCATGGTGAAACGCCACGCGAGAGCCTCGTTTGGCTCGACCTTCGCTTTTCCCGGCGGTGTTCTCGAGGCAGCCGATGCATTGGTCCACGACTTTGGCACCGGCAGACCTGCAGAGCAGGCGCAGAAATTGCTGCAGCTGGACTGTGGTGCGCTGGATTACTACAGCGCGGCGATCCGCGAATTGTTCGAAGAATCCGGCGTGCTACTCGCGACGCATCATTTGTCGCTGCGAGAACTTGGTGACGCGCGAGCGGCGCTGAACGCGGGATCGCTAGAGTGGGACCGTTTCACGCGCGAGCAGCAACTGCTGCTGCGCTATGACCGATTGCATTACTTCAGTTTCTGGATTACACCGCCGGGTTTGCCGAAGCGGTACTCGGCACGATTCTTCCTCGCGGAGCTGCCAGCGGCCCAGTCCGCCAGCCACGACGGAGCCGAGTTGACCGAGTCGTGCTGGATGCCCGCCGCCGATATCCTGGCGGCACGCAAGCGAAAGCAGATGAAACTGCCGTATCCGACCCGCAAGACTTTGAAACGTGTGGCGGCTTTCGGCAGCACGGATGATTTGCTGCTATGGGCCAGGGCCTGCGGCGACAAAGGCGTGATCTGTGACCAGCCCGCGTTCAAGCCCGAGATGGTCTTGTGAGCGCGTTCGGACCTCTGATGCCCGCGTTTGCCGAACTCGCCGACGGCGTGCGGCGACTTCTGGCGCCGAACCCGTCGATGATGACAGGTCCCGGAACGAACACTTACCTATTAGGGAAAGACGCGATCGCGGTCATCGACCCGGGGCCGGCCATCGCCCGGCACACCGATAAAATTATTGAAAAATCAATAACTTCCATACGATGGATCCTGGTGACGCACACGCACCCCGACCATTCACCCGGCGTACGGGCGCTCGCCGCGGCGACAGGCGCCGAGGTGCTCGGGATGCCGGCGCCAACCGGCCAGCACCAGGACCGGACGTTCAAAGCAGACCGCCTGCTAACCGATGGCGATGTCCTGGAGACGGACGAGTTTCGCCTGCAGGCCGTGCACACACCCGGGCATGCGTCGAATCACCTGTGCTATCTGCACGGGCAACTGAACTGGCTGTTTACGGGCGACCACGTCATCGATGGATCGACCGTCGTGATCGATCCGCCTGATGGCAACATGCGCGACTATATCGCGTCGCTGCGGCGTTGCAGGTCGCTCGAAGTTGCGGCACTGGCGCCCGGTCACGGCGAAATCATCCACGATCCGGAGCGCGTGATCGACTGGATCATCGAGCATCGACTGCAACGTGAGGCCAAAGTGCTGGCCGCCATGCAGGCCAATCCCGGGCTGACGACACACGAGCTGGTGCCTTTGGTCTACAAAGACATCGACCCGAAACTCTATGGCTGGGCCGAGCGCTCGCTGCTGGCGCATGTTTTAAAGCTGCAGGAGGAGGGCCAGGGTTCTTGATATACCGTCCGACTTCGCATAGCGTACGCGTCCGGATTTCAAGGTAATTGCTCATGACTTTTGTTGTCACCGAAGCTTGTATCAAATGCAAACTCACCGATTGCGTGGAAGTGTGCCCCGTGGATTGTTTCCACGTGGGGCCGAATTTCCTCGTGATCGATCCGGATGAGTGTATTGATTGCACTTTGTGCGAGCCCGAGTGCCCGGTCGAGGCGATCTTTTCGGAAGACGAGCTGCCTGCGGGTCAGGAGCATTTCCTGAAGCTCAACGCGGAATTGTCGCAGGCCTGGCCCGTAATCACCGAAATGCAGGATCCGCCGGCCGATGCTGACGCCTGGCGCGAGGTCAAGGACAAACTCAAGTACCTGGAACGCTAAAGCCCGGACTGCTTCTGCGCGTCGTCGAACATCCTGGTCAGAAACGAGCGAATCGCCGGTTCCGCCTCAGCGCGTGACATCAACTTTTGTTTCTCGAGAACCAGGGCCATGTCCTGGATCGTGCGCTTGCCATCGATGAGCGACATGATGAAGGCATAAATCTGTGTCGACATCGCCTGGGTACGAAAGGAGGGCGTCAAGGGTACCGGCTCCTTGCCCGTGACAATCCAGTCGGGCAGGGCACGATGCCGTTGCGGTGCTTCAATCGCGTGTTCCTTGTAAGCGGAAAACGTGAAGACTTTTTCCTGGCGGCCGTGCCGGCTCGCCGGCGAACACATGTACGGGATCGTCGCTTCCACGACATACGTGTCGGAGAAGCCGCACTCGGCCACGATGCCTTTGGTTTCTTCCGGGCTGTAGTGTCGCGCACGCTCCGGGTCGGCAAACGCCAGCGAGCCGAAGTTCAGCCAGCGGCCGTTGTCCTTCAGCAGCGTGTTGATACGTGCACCGAGCAGCGGCAGATCCTCGCTGATGATGTCGATCAACCATGGCGTGACGACAGTGTCGAATACGCCGCTCGCGAACGGTGGCCGTAACGCGTTGCCAAGCACCAAGTGGAAATTATTGCTGACGGGTGCGGGCGCCGAGAGCGTGCGCAGCACTGCGTCATCTTCTACTACCTGCCCTATCGCGCTGCCGTAGAAGGCGAGTATCGGTATTTTACCGACACCTGGGGCATCGAAGGCAACACGATGTCGCTCGGGTACACACATCCAATGGGGCTATGGACGTTCTCCGCGAAGTTTCGATATCACGATCAGACCGGCGCCGATTTTTTCAGCGACCTGTTTCCGCGCGCACAGGCCACTAACTTCCGCGGCCGCGACAAGGAGCTCAGTCCGCTGACCAGCACTACACTGAAGCTCGCGGCGAGCTATCAGTTTATCGGTGGCGCCGAAGGGTGGCGCTTCATCAAAAAGGCTTCGGTCAACGCGTCCGTAGATATACTTAATGTGGATTACCACGAGTTCAAGGACCTGAGTACCGGCGCGGGATTCCCCAGCGAGCCCCTCTATGTGCTCGATGCCAACGTCTTCCAGGTCTTCGTGTCCTTCTGGTACTAGCTGATCCCTGTGGGAGGCCGCCATGCGGGCGATAGTTTTGTGGGAGGCCGCCGTGCGGGCGATTCGTCCAGCAACGATGCTAAACTCGTCCGGCTATGAAATTCATCCTGTTATTCGCCGCAGCGCTAGTCATCACGGGCGCCATTCTTTACAACCGCCTCATTCGCGGCCGCAATCGTGTCGCAACCGCCTGGAGCGATATCGATGTGCAGCTGCAGCGGCGCCACGACCTGATTCCAAACCTGGTCAAGGCAGTTGAACAGTATGCGGAGCACGAACGCACGACGCTCACGGCCATTGCCGAGCTGCGAACCGAGGCGCGACGCACGACCGGAATAGAAGAGCGCGGCGAGATTGAAGAGCAACTCAGCGCTGGCGTGCAAAGATTGATCTCCCTGGCGGAGAGTTACCCGGACCTGAAGGCGAACGAAAATTTCCTGAGCTTGCAGCGCGAGTTGGTGGAGACCGAAAACTACCTGCAGTTTGCACGGCGTTACTACAATGGCTCGGTGCACGACTACAATACTCTGACGGAAGTCGTGCCAAGCAACCTGGTTGCGTCGTTGTTCCGCTTCACGCCGAGCCCGTTCTTCCAGAAGTCGTCCGACGACATCGCCAACGTTCCTTTAATCAAGCTGGGTTCGATCGAGTGAGAAAACTGCTGCTGATTGGCCTGCTGTGGTCGGCGACAGCGCTGGCCGATGAGCGAATCCTTGAGTTTCACAGTGACATTCTGGTGTTAAGCGACGACCGGATCGAAGTCACTGAGACAATCAGGATTCGCGCGGAAAACAAACGTATTCAGCGCGGCATTTATCGCGATTTTCCGACCGAGTATACGGATAGCCTCGGCAACGATCGCATAGTTGTTTTCGAGCCGTTGGCGGTGCTGCGTAATGATCAACCGGAAGCGTTTCACAGCAGCGACTACTACAACGGTGTGCGGGTCTACTTTGGTCGCTCTGATCGTTTCGTCGAGGTCGGGGAGCACACCTACACTTTCCGTTATCGCGCGAGCCGCATGCTCGGCTACTTCGAGCAACACGATGAACTGTACTGGAACGTTACGGGCCTCGACTGGGAATTCCCGATCGATCGTGCCAGTGCGACCGTGTCATTCGCATTCGAGCCACAAGCCAACGAAGTATTTGTCGAGGCGTATACCGGTGCTGCCGGTAGCACGGCGCGCGATTATTCCGCCAGTATCGACGATTCGCAACAAGTAACGTTCGTCACCACGAAGAAGATGCCGGGACACCACGGCCTGACGATTGTCGTGGGCTGGCCCAAGGGCTATGTCAAAGAGCCGGACGCACTGCAACGCCTCGGCTGGCTGCTTAAGGACAATGCCAACTTGCTGGTCGCGCTCAGCGGCCTGCTCTTGTTACTACTGTATTACGTTCCCGTCTGGCTGCATTTTGGCAAGGATCCGGCAGCCGGAGTTCTCGTTACCCGTTACGAGCCGCCTGCAGGTTTTTCGCCCGCATCGCTGCGCTACATTCGACAAATGTATTATGACGACAAGACGATGACGGTTGCGGCCGTCAACCTCGCGGTGAAGGGCTATCTGCGCATCAATGCAGCCGTGAAGCCGAGTGGGTTTTTCAATTTTGGCGGCAAGGAAAACGAGCATTCGTTGAGCAAGCTGGTGCCGGCAGAAAACGCACCGCCGCTGGCACCTGGCGAGCGCGAGCTGCACGCGGAACTCTTCAGATACGGAAGTACGGTCATATTGGAACAGGAAAACCACGAACGCCTGGGCGAAGCACGCAGCGCTCACGAAAAATCGCTGCGCGTGGATTACGGCCGCAAATACTTTCGCAAGAATGGCCTGCTAAACATACCGGCGATACTAATCGTAATCGTAACGACTTTGGTGTCTTTGACCATTGCCAGTCGGCCGACATTGCTGGTCATTGCTGCGGTCATTGCGATGTTTGTGGTCGTGGTCGCGTTTGCCATCATTATGAAACGGCCGACGATGCGCGGCCGAAAACTGCTGGATGAAATGGCGGGCTTTAGCGACTACCTCGAAGTAGCCGAGAAAGACGAGCTCAATCTGCGCAATCCGCCCGAGAAAACGCCGGCGTTGTTTGAAGCTTATCTGCCGTACGCGCTGGCGCTCGGCGTTGATCAGCAATGGGCGGAGAAATTTGCTGCTGTGCTAGCTGCGACTCGCGACGCGGACGGCCGAACGTATAACCCAGTTTGGTACAACGGCAGTTGGAACCTGGCGAATCTCGCGTCCAGCACGAGCCAGCTTTCGAGCAGCCTGAACACGGCGATCAGCAGTTCGGTGACGCCGCCGGGTTCATCCTCGGGCGGCGGCGGTGGTGGAGGAGGAGGGGACTGGTAATGCAGCGATTCAAATTCATTCTGGTCACGGTATTTGCACTGTCGGGCTGTAATAGTGCGACGGAAACGACAGTCGTCGCGGACCGCGTGTTCCTCAACGGTGCCGTCTACACGGTCAATCCGAAGCAACCGTGGGCGGAGGCAGTGGCAGTCGCTGCCGGACACATCGTGTTTGTCGGCAGTAGCCAGGACGCAAAGGCCTATGTGGGTGCTGACACGGACGTCATGGACCTGCAGGGCCAGATGTTGCTGCCCGGCTTTCACGATGTGCATACCCATATCCTGATTGGCGATGCGACCGATGAGGAATGCAACCTGTTACGCATCGACTCGGTCGCCGCGGTCGAGGCCAGACTTCGTGAGTGCACGGCGCTGGCCGGATTCGGCGAGGACAAATGGATTATTGGCAGCGGCTGGTCGGACTGGCTGTGGCCAAAAAGCGAGCCAAACAAAGCCATTCTCGACGAACTGTTTCCGGACCGGCCCGTATATCTCGGCTCGAGTTTTGGCCACAACGCCTGGGTTAACAGCCGCGCGCTCGAGCTTGCCGGCATTCACGCGGAATCACGGGCCGGACCTGACGGTATCATCGTGCGTGATCCGGAGACGGGTGAAGCGACGGGTGCCCTGCACGACGCGGCCAACCAGATTGTGCAAAACGTCATGCCGCCATTTACCGTCGAATACGAACTAAAACGAGTACGAACCGCCATCGATATGGCGCATCGCTTTGGTGTGACCGCGATTATTGAGCCAGGTCTCGATGCCGGGCTGTTCGAGCCAGTGCTGTCGCTCTACGACAGTGGCGAATTGGACCTGCGCGTCGTTGCCTCGGTTTCACCCATTAACTGGCAGCCGGGTGCTTTCGACGACGGCGTTTTCGAGTTCCTCGAACAGCGCGAGCAGTGGCGTCGGCCGAATATCGATGTCGATTCGGTAAAAATCTATATCGATGGCGTGCCCGAAACGGGCACCGGGGCGCTGCTTGAACCCTACGACGACGCATCTCTGGGTGTCGGACCCCGTTTCTATGCACAAGAGAAGTTGAACGAGTATTTCACGCGCTTCGACGCGCTCGGCCTGCAAATTCACGTGCACGCGACAGGTGATGCCGGTATTCGCATGGTGCTCGATGGTTTCCAGGCGATGCGCGCGGCCAATGGCGTATCCGGCAATCGGCATCACATGGCGCACCTGCAACTGATTCATGCCGACGACATACCGCGTTTCGGGCAAATGGACATTGGTGCTACCTTCCAGGCGCTCTGGGCATATCCGGATCCGCCCGCGATCGAACTCGATATTCCGATGCTGGGCGAAGAACGAACTAACCAGATGTACCCGATCGGAAGCGTGCACCGGGCCGGGGGGCGCATCAACGGTGGCAGTGATTATTTCGTCACGTCGATGAACCCTCTGCTT
This sequence comes from Pseudomonadota bacterium, assembly GCA_027618995.1. Taxonomy (GTDB): domain Bacteria; phylum Pseudomonadota; class Gammaproteobacteria; order Steroidobacterales; family Woeseiaceae; genus UBA1847. The sequence continues at coordinate 208,170 of JAQCGO010000001.1, forward strand.
GCCATCGAAGTCGGTCTGACGCGACAGAATCCGTACACAAACCGCGGCGATATCCTGAATGTTGACGAACGCGTCGATCTGGCGACCATGCTCGAGGCCTACACGATCAATGGCGCCTACACGATGAAGCTCGAACACGAACAAGGCTCGATCGAAGTCGGCAAGCGCGCCGACCTTACCGTCCTGAATCAGAATCTGTTTGACCTCGACCCCTACGCAATCAGCGATGCGTACGTAACAATGACCGTCTTCGACGGTCGAACCGTGTATAAACGCACCGAGTAAAGAATGAATTCACCGATCTACAAAATGCGCCCGGGCCGGCAGAGCGGCATCCCGGATGTGGTTTTCGTGCTGCTGATTGCCAATGGCCTGCTGTATGTGCTGGAGCGCTTCAGTCCGAATTTCATGATTGCCACGTTTGGCCTGTGGCCGGTTGATTCCGGATACTTCCGCCCCTGGCAGTTACTGACCTATGGCTTTCTGCATGATGTGAATTCGCTGTACCACATCGGCTTCAACATGCTCGGCTTGTGGATGTTCGGGCGACACATCGAGCCGATGATGGGTACACAGCGATTCATTATCTATTACCTGACTTGCGTGGTCGGCGCGGGCGCGATTCAATTGCTCGTTGCCGCTTTTACCGGTGGTGAGTATTACACCGTCGGTGCGTCGGGCGGGTTAATGGGCATACTGCTGGCCTACGCCATCGCGTTTCCGAACCAGACAATCATGCTGCTGATACCGCCGATTCCGATGAAGGCGAAGTATTTTGTAGTGTTGTTCGCGCTCGCGTCCCTGGTTCTTGGTGTGAGCGGGCGGGCTGCAGGAGTCGCGCATTTCGCACACCTCGGCGGCATGCTGTTCGGCCTCCTGTTGCTGACCTACTGGAACCGGCTGAGGCGTCGTGGATAAGCTCATCGCACTCAGCGCTGCAACGCTGATCCTGGCCGCGATTCCGGGCCCGAACGTGGCGCTCATCGTTGCCAACAGTGTTCGCTACGGTTTTCGCATGGGCGTTATCACCGTATTCGGTACCACGCTGGGGGTAGCGGTCCAGCTGTGCATTGTACTGCTCGGCCTGGCTGCGCTGATCGAGATTGCGGCCGATGCTTTGACATGGTAGAGGTCGGCGGTTCGAATCCGCCTGGTCCTACCACCTTCCCTACATTTTACGGGGCTTTCACGGCAAAAGCGGAATGAACCGAGTCACGAGCTCCCGATCTTAGCTATTTACCCCCGGTTGCCTTTGCGGAAAAGGCAGCCTAAATTATGGGAATCTCATCCAGGCGGTGGCACTAACTTGGGGGAAAGGTCAATAATTTCAGGAAGAAGCCATCATTCAGCAAAAACAGGCACTTAACTGGTCAATTCGAGCCCTTTGCGGGGCGGCAGCCCTAGCGCTGGTGGCGTGCTCCGACAGTTCAGAGGCACCGAACCCAGCCCCGGTGCCACCACCGATCGAGGTCGAAACAAAAACCAACATCCTGTTCATAGTTCTCGACGACGTCGGCATGGACCAGATGGAAATTTTCGGTTTCGGCGGTGAGACACCACCGGCAACCCCTACCATCACTGAACTGGCCGGCGCCGGCGTCAGCTTCACTGACGCCTGGTCAATGCCCGCTTGCTCGACCACGCGCGCGGTCATGTTTGAAGGCCGTTTCCCCCTGCGCACCAATGTCAAAGCAGCGCTGGGCCCAAACGACCTTGCCAACTCAATGACCTCACCCTACACCACCACCATTCCCAAACTGCTCGCCGGCCAAGGCTACGAGAGCGCGCTGTTTGGTAAGTTCCACATCGCGCTACAGGGCAACTATCCGGCGGGTGATGCTTTGGTGCATGACCTGGGCTGGGACTATTTTGCTGGCTGGCTGGACGAGACCGGCGACCCAACCTCTGTTGATACCACGGCCGGCGGTGTCGCCCCCGAGGGCACCTACAGCTGCGGCTTCGTGCCGGATGGCACCCAGCCCAATGGAGCAGACAGCGGCGCCTGCTACCTGGCCGACGGCAGCTGTACTGAGCACGGCGGCGGCATCATCGCGCCCGGGCGCAGCTGCCGCGACGAGGGCGGCATTTTTGACCCCAACACAAGCTGCCAAATCACGCTGCCCGAACACCTGGATTTCAACCGCATGAACGCGCACTCGGTATCGCCGATGGTGTATAACTTCCCGGACGGCTCCGTGGAGAGGCTTGCACTCACTGACCCCCGATCGCGTCAATTTCGCACCAGTTTCGCAGTGGATGAAGCCGCAGAATGGATCAATTCCCGGGCGGCGGACCAACCCTGGATGGCGACGGTCAGCTTTGCCTCCATTCACACCCCGCTGGTGCAGCCACCGGTTGACCCAGCTTCTCCCGCCAATGTTAACTCCACCAACCTTGATTGCAGCAACATAGAGGTACAACGGATTCTGTCCAACCTGATGTTGGAATCGCTGGATCGTGAAATCGGCCGGCTGCTGGTAGCCACAGGCCTTGCTAGCCGTGACGCCGATGACGAGCTGGTATACACCCCGGAAGCAACCGACACCATGGTAGTGATCCTCGGCGACAATGGCTCGCTCGGCAGCACGGTCAAATTTCCCTTCGATTTTGGCCGGTCCAAGGGAACCGCCTATCAATCAGGCGTTTGGGTGCCTTTAATCGTCAGTGGCCCGCAGGTTAGCACGCCAGGTCGCCAGGTAACGTCCATGGTGAACGTGGTGGACTTGTTCGCCCTGTTTGGTGAAATCGCCGGGATCGAAGATGTACAGGCAGAGGTACCGCTGACGCTAGACGCGGTTTCCATGTTGACGTATCTCACCAATCCTGAGCAGCCGCCCATCCGCGACTGGAACTACACCGAAGTGGGCTTGAGCCTGCAGGCAAATGGCGAAGTGAATGGCCCCTGCGTGGTGGGCAGTTGTACCCAGATTCCCAATACCCGCAGTATTTGCGAAGACAACAACGGTGTCTGGTGGGGCAAGGGCAACGAAGCCAGCTTCAACGGTGTACCTGCACCGGAAGAAGGCTTCACCTACTGTTCGCAGGTACTGGACTTCGTCACCAGTAACGGCGGTGAGCCTTTCAATATTCTGCCGCTGGTTGCCATCGCGGTACGCAACGAAAACTATAAGCTAGTCGAAAACACGTACAAAGATTGCACCTCCGGCATCTGCCTGGATAACACTCAGCTGGAATTATTTGCCATCGACCAGCCAATCAACACGCCCTGGCTGGACAGAGAGGGCGACGAACTACCGCTGGATGCACTTGATGACTCGGCACAGGCTGCCCTTACCGAGCTGACCGAGCGGCTGGCCGCTCTGCGCGCCACCGTAATTGACTGCCCCGGTGATGGCAATATTGACGGCGTGGTCGACGAGATCGACCTGCAGGAATGGGAGAAATTTGCCAACGCTACAGGGCTCTCGAGCGTTTATGACCTGAATCTTGACGGCCGCACCGATACATTGGACGAATCCATCATCACTCAGAACCTGGGGCTAGACTGCAGAAACGGGGGCATCTGAGCGCACATCAGATCCGATATCGATATTCTTCAAGCAAACATCCAATGGATGCGAAGGTGACACATCCTTGCAAACATGCTACTTTCTCAGGTGTCTTGACGTGGCTCTAAGAGTCCGGAAAGCCTTGACCTGGATTCGCTGGGCGGGTGTTGTCTACCTGTTCTGGCTGGGCATCACGACCTGGCGTGCACCGGCAAGCGACCTCGACGGGATTGTGGCGGTGCCGGTGCTGTTTTGGCGCGCCAGCCTGGTTGCAACAGTCAATCCAAAAACGCTGCTGTTCAATGCGGCGTTCCTGCCGCAGTTCGTGTCCGTGGACGGCAACGCGAGTGCCGGGTTAATGCTCGTTGCCACGGTTTTTCTGACGGTATTGCTGCTAGGCGACCTGCTTTGGGTGGCACTGGCCGGTTCAGCGCAAAGACTGCTCGCGCAGCAATCCACGACGCGGAACAAAATTACGGGCGGCTTCCTGATCTTGGCCAGCATTGGTCTTGCACTGTCGCGCCGCAGCTAAACCCGCAATCGCCCGCATGGCGGCCTCCCACAACCCACAACAATCGCCCGCATGGCGGCCTCCCACAACCCACAACCGTCGCCCGCATGGCGGCCTTCTACGGTCAGGCTTGCAGGCCGCCGTCGATCGGGATCGCCGTACCGGTGATGTGCCGGGCCGCGTCGCTGGCCAGGAATAGCACCAGGGCCGCAACGTCACTTGGATCAGCGATGCGCTTGTTCGGGCTGTTTTTCGCAATCATTGCCAGAAAGTCGTCGACCTCCTTGTCGGCGTCTTCGGCTCCTTGTGCGAGCATCGGTGTGTCGACGCCACCCGGGCAAACGGCGTTGACACGAATGCCTGCGGCGGCATAGTCGAGCGCCATGCTGCGCGTCAGCTGAATGAGACCCCCTTTACTGACACAGTAGACGAGCGCTCTCGGACCCGCGCGCAAGCCCCAGAATGAGGAGATATTGACTATGCTGCCGGCAGACTTCAAAAGGCTCGGCAATGCAGCCCGAGACAAATAGAACGGCACGTCCAGGTTGATGGCCATGGTGTCCCGCCAGTCGTCATCGCTGATGTCCTCGGCATTGCCGCGAGTCAATATGCCGGCCGAATTGACCAGGCAATCGATAGTGCCAAACTCGTCCAGCGTGTCGGCCACCAGTTCATCGCAGTCTTCGGACTCAAGCAATTCGCCGGCCCAGGTCGAAATATGGTCCGATACGTCGGCGACCTCCTCGAGTCGTCCTTCATCGCGGCCCGCGGCCAAGACGTTCCAGCCCGCTTCCGCGAATTCAATCGCAATGGCGGCGCCTATTCCGGAGCTTGCCCCGGTTATCAATGCGGTATTCATGAAATTTTCGGCTCCGAACGATCGTGTTGCGCAGTGTATCCCCAAAGTCTATATAATGCGCCTCCTCGTAAAGGCCTGATTCCCATGTTCCCTACCGACCGAATTCGCAATATTGCGATCATCGCCCATGTTGATCATGGCAAAACGACGCTCGTTGACCGTCTGCTGCAGCAAACCGGCACGCTCGACGCTCGTGCGGTCGTGCCCGAGCGCGTAATGGACTCGAACGACCTTGAGCGTGAGCGCGGTATCACGATCCTGGCGAAGAATACGGCGATTCGCTGGAACGACTGGCGCATCAATATCGTCGATACGCCGGGGCATGCGGACTTCGGTGGTGAGGTCGAGCGCGTCCTGTCGATGGTCGACGGTGTGTTGCTGCTGGTTGACGCAGTGGACGGGCCGATGCCGCAAACACGCTTCGTGACGCAGAAAGCTTTTTCCTACGGCTTCACGCCGTTGGTCGTGATCAATAAGGTGGATCGCGATGGCGCACGGCCGGACTGGGTACTGAATCAGACGTTCGAGTTGTTCGATCGGCTGGGCGCCAGCGACAAACAACTCGATTTTCTGGTGATTTATGCCTCCGCGTTGCGCGGTTATGCCGGCACCGAACCCACGGTCCGCGACGGCGACACCATGCCGTTGCTGGAGGCGATCACGAAGCACGTGCCGCCGCCGCAGGTGCAACTGGACGGCTCATTGCAGATGCAGGTGTCGAGTCTCGATTACAGTTCCTATGTTGGCGTACTGGGGATCGGGCGCATCACGCGCGGCGTGGCGCGCGCCAACTCGCGCGTTACGATCGCGAAACCGGATGGCTCGGCGAAGAATGGGCAATTGATGCACGTGTACGGCTTCGACGGCCTGCAGCGCATACCGGTAGAGGAAGCCGGCGCTGGCGACATCGTCGTGTTCAGCGGCATTGACGACCTGCAGATTTCGGACACGGTCTGTGAGCGCGGTTTGCCGGATCCGCTGCCCGCACTCAAGGTCGACGAGCCGACGATTTCGATGACCTTCCAGGTCAACAAGTCGCCATTCGCGGGTCAGGAAGGAAAATATCTGACCAGCCGACAGATCCAGGCACGACTCGTACAGGAGCGCAAGCACAACGTGGCGTTGCGCGTGGAAGAAACCAGCGATCCTGACAAGTTCCAGGTGTCCGGTCGCGGCGAACTGCATCTTGCGATCCTTATCGAAACGATGCGGCGCGAGGGCTACGAACTCGCCGTGTCCCGACCGACAGTTATTGAGCGTGAAGAGGACGGCGTCAGGCTTGAGCCCTGGGAGCAGGTGACGGTCGATTTCGCCGAGGAGTACCAAGGCGCCGTTATGACGCAGCTTGCCGAGCGCAAGGGCGAAATTCTGAACATGATGCCGGACGGGCGCGGTCGCATGCGGCTTGAGTACCGCATTCCGGCGCGCGGCCTGATCGGTTTTCGCACCAATTACCTGACCATCACCGCCGGTACTGGATTGTTGTATTCAGTGTTCGACTCGTACGCGCCGCGCGTCAAAGCCGAAATCGGCCAGCGCATTAATGGCGTGCTGGTCTCCATGGTCGCCGGCAAGGCGCTCGCGTATGCGCTGTTCAATCTGCAGGAACGCGGCTCGTTGTTCATTGGCCACGGTGTCAGTGTTTACGAAGGCATGGTTATCGGTATCCATAAGCGCGACAACGATTTGCCCGTGAATCCCACGAAGGGCAAGCAGTTGACCAATATTCGCGCGGCAGGCACCGATGAAAATCTCATTTTGACACCGCCGATCAAATACTCGCTTGAGCAAGCGCTCGAATTTATCGACGATGACGAACTCGTTGAAATCACGCCGAAGAGTATCCGGATTCGCAAGAAATTCCTGAGTGAGGGCGAACGGCGGCGTAATTCGCGCGCCCGCAATCAGGAAGCCGAGCTTTCGTAACAACGATCGGGTAAATTTGCGATCATGTACAAGGGCGAACGATTCAACAGCATCAGCCACCTCGTCGGTGCCTCACTGGCATTGGTCGGTGGCGTCGTATTGGTGACTGATGCCGCGATTGGCGGCGAAGCGCAGAAGATCATCAGCTACAGCGTCTACGCGGGAACACTGTTCCTTCTGTATCTGAGTTCGACGCTTTACCACAGCATTTCCGGACCGGCGAAGAACGTGCTGCGCGTCTTCGATCATCAGGCTATTTACTTGCTGATCGCAGGCACCTACACACCGTACGCCATGGTGGCGTTGCAAGGCTCGCTCGGATGGTGGCTGTTGGCCGCTATCTGGTCGCTCGCACTGATCGGCATGGTGCTCGACGCCGTACGTCGGCACGGACCGCGTGTAGTGTCGGTCCTGCTTTACCTGGTCATGGGCTGGTTCTGCATATTCGCGCTGGATTCATTTGTCAGCGCGCTGTCGCCGGCCAGTCTCGCCTGGCTGATCGCAGGCGGTGTCTTTTACACGAGTGGCGTGATCTTCTTCGTGCTCGATCACTGGTATCCCTGGTGCCATGGCATCTGGCATCTGTTCGTGATCGCCGGCAGCACCTGTCACTATTTTTCGATCCTGCTTTTATAAGACCCATCGCAACGTGGCGACGATCGATCTGAATGCAGACCTGGGTGAGGGGGATGCATACGATCAGGAATTGTTGCACGTCGTCAGCAGCTGCAATATCGCCTTCGGCGGACATGCTGGCGACCCGGCCAGCATGCAAGTAACCGCGCAACTGGCCAGTGCCCGCGGTGTTGCGATCGGCGCCCATCCCGGCTATCCCGACGTCGCGGGATTTGGCCGCAGGAAGGCTTTCCTGATCGGCGCAGAATTACAAAAAAGTATTATGTATCAAATAGATACGCTTGCCCGGATCGTGCGAGACATGGGCGGGGCGCTCAGCCATGTCAAACCCCATGGCGCGCTGTACTGGGACGCAACACAGGACGAAAGCGTCGCAGAACTATTTGTTGCAGCAACGCGGGCCGCTGCATCGGGCACCGCGATCGTCGGGCCGCCGCGCAGCGCATTGCAGCAATATGCGAGCAAGGCGGGCCTCCGGTTCATCGCCGAAGCGTTCGTTGATCGTGCCTATCGGTCGGATGGAACGCTGGTGCCGCGCGGCGAGCCGGGCGCCGTGCATGCGAATATCAATACGATCACGGCACAGACTGTAAGCCTCACTTGCGAAGGCAGGGTCACGGCGCAGAATGGCGCGGTAATCCCGGTTGCAGCCGCGACGCTGTGTTTGCACGGCGATACGCCCGGCGCCGATGTTGCCGCCCGCGCGGTTCGCGATGTGCTGCAGGCAAACGGAGTGAGGATTCGTGCGCCGCATTAAAGTTTGCGGCGACGATTTGCTGAGTGTCGATATAGCCAAACGACGCAAACGTGCGGCGATCGCGCAAAGCCTGCGTGACAGCGGTGAATGGATCGAATGCGTTGAAGGCATGGCCTGCGTCGTAGTGCAGTTCGATAGCGCGGTTACATCGGTACTCGACGCACGGCAGCGATTGGCGACGCAACTGCGGGCCGAGGTGCCACGCAAACGACAGAAATCCACGAGCATCGAGATACCGGTTTGTTACGGCGGCGAGTTTGGACCGGAGTTCGAGTCGATTTGTGAAATACTGGGCCTCACGGCCGATGAAGTCATCCGGATCCACACATCACACGAGCACCTTGTCGACCTGATCGGCTTCACGCCCGGGTTTGCCTACCTGTCGGGCCTGGATGATGACCTGCGCGTGCCGCGACTGACGGACCCACGGCAACGCGTTGCGGCAGGTTCAGTTGGAATCGCCGCAGGGTACACCGGGTTGTATGCGACGGCCGGTCCTGCCGGCTGGCCCTTGCTTGGCAGGACGCCGATGCCGTTGCTGATCACGGATGTGCGGTCGCCGTTCGTGCTGACTGTCGGCATGCGAGTGAAATTCACTGCCATTGATGAGCAGACTTTTTACAGTCTGGCCGCCAAATGAGCATGCTGATAACTCGCCCCGGCATGCTGACGACGATCCAGGCGAGTCCGCGGACCGGCAGTCGGCATCTGGGTGTGCCGAGCTGCGGGCCGGCCGACAGCCTGTCGATGGCGCTGGCCAACCGGCTCGTCGGTAATTCGCCCTTTGCGTCGGCTCTGGAAGTTACGTTGACTGGTGTGGATATGACGTTTGCGGCGGAGGCGTGGTTCGCTGTGACCGGAGCGTCGTCCCGCAGCACATTCAACGGCCAAGAAATTCCGTTCCACAAGACGGTGCGCGCTGTCGCGGACGACCGGTTGCAAATCGGGCCGGCGACAGCGGGGGCGCGTGTTTACATTGGTTTTGCCGGCGGTTTGGCAGCCGACGAATTCCTGGAATCGGCATCGACCTATGTACCGGCAGGGTTGGGCGGTTATCAGGGCAGGGCATTGCAGCAAGGCGATCGCCTGTCGCTGGCGGAGTCCCGCGACCCGCCCGCGTTGCTCGAAACGCCGCCAGAGTTTCGACCATTGACGGCCGGACCCTGGGCTGTTCGCGCCAGTACGGGTGCGGAGTTTGACGCACTTGATGCAATCGGGCAGGCCACGTTGTTTGATACCAACTTCGTCATAAGTCCGCGCAACGATCGCATGGGCCTGCAATTGTGGGGCGGGAAATTCGACGTCTCGTCGGCGGGATTTCTGGCGAGCGTGCCGCTGTTTCCGGGATGCCTGCAGTGTCCGGAGGACGGCTCACCGTACTTGCTGGGTGTGGATGCACAAACGACCGGTGGGTATCCGCGCATCGCGCAGGTGGCAAGAGTCGATCGGCACATCATCGGGCAGCTGCGTAGCGGCGATCACTTGCGATTATTGCGACGCACTCCCGAGGAAGCCGGCACCGAATTGAAGGAAAAACTCGACTATTGGCGCAGATGGCTGCCCGACATTGCGTCGGTGATCTAGCGCCTGAAGAATGGTGGGCCCGCCAGGACTTGAACCTGGGACCAAGGGATTCACTTTACCCACTCATTTCTGAATGGAGTGGACTATCTCATCACCCTCAACCGAATTGTTAGGGGCGGGACGCTCTAGCCTGTTATCAAGAACACTTTAGTTCTCAGGTAGTCTCTGCACCTTCCGGCGGTGTACCGCCGGCTTGGCTCAGGATTGCCATCAGCCGTGCTGCTAAGGTTTCCCTGAATTCATCCCGTTCATTTTGTGCCTTTCGGCACAAACGCACCTTTTGATGAGTCCCCTGCTCTAACCAACTGAGCTACAGGCCCAAACTTTTCCTCCACCCCTTTCGGGGCAGCGCATCTTAGCAGACTTGGCAGTGCCAATGCGACGCGTGATTTCCGCCAATTCCCAATATTTCCGTGGTTCCGCCCACCACAACGAGATTCACAATCCGGACGGTGTTGCAGGTTGCCGTCGAAATTGACGGCCACTCGCTATTCGGTTCCAATCAAACGCTCCCAAGCCCGCGCGAGGTAGTGCGATGACGTTCGATCATCCATTCCGTTTCTATGACAATCGCCAAAAGTATCTGGCCTTCGTCAATACCTGCAGTGAGAAGTGGCAGGTTGCAAAGCGTGTTGCTCTCGAACTCGGCCATTTGCGACCGGAGCCGCCGGCTTTACGCGTCTTCGATGCCGGTATGGGTGATGGCACCGTGCTTAGCCATACGATGCGTGCTTTGCACTTCCAATATCCGACGTTGCCGTTTTACGTCATTGGCAAAGAGATCAGCCTCGAGGACATTCGCCTCAGCCTCGAAAAACTGCCGGATCGATTCGTCGAGCATCCGGCCAGCGTCTTCGTGTTCACGAATCTCTACTATGCTGAAGCGCCCTGGCTGAAACCGCGTGCCGACCACATGGTTGAAGATTTCAATTACAAAGTTGTCGAGCTGGGCGGATCAAGCGCCTACGAGTATGGTCAGCAACTGGGTAGCATGGACGAGTTCCTGGTCGACGGTTGGCAGGCGACAGCCAGCAAGAAAACCGGCAACCCGCTATACGTCAAACCATCGGTGTTGGTCATGTATCGCAAGGACCAGCGATTCTTGCTCGACAGCGTTATTCCCCGATCGGGCGAGCAGCGTGCAGACTTTGATCTGGTGCTTGCGTCACAACCCTGGCGCGCGCGCATGGGCGCCGATTTCAAAGTGCAGTATGTGCTAGGCCCGCTAACCCAGGCGTTGCGACCAGCGGGTCGATTGTTGGCCGTGCATTCGATCGGCAGTGATCCCGGGCTGGAGCTGGTGCGTGAGATATGGCCGGACGAGGATCCGTTTCAGGTCAATCGCCATGAATTGTTGCGCAAGCTGAAGGTGATGCTCGGAGATGAGGTCAACAACTTCGAGCTCGATGCTGCCGCGGATGATCAGGCCATATTTCAGTTTCGGATGCATACCCTGCCCGACGAGATCGCCGAGAGCATCGGTACATCGACGCTGTTCGCCGCCTGGAACGCGGCGATTTACGTGGCTCAAATTGAAGACCAGCGCCTCGAGGCGGCGCTGAAAGAGTCACAGTATCTGCAAGCGACCGCCAGAATCCTGCATAAACACAACGGGCTCTGGTTTAACGACGAAAGTTTCGTCGTTTCGCGCAAGCCTGATTAGTCGTCGATGAGAAAACTGCGGAGCTGATCCGAACGCGTGGGATGACGCAGCTTGCGCAAAGCCTTGGCTTCGATCTGGCGTATCCGCTCGCGAGTGACGTCGAACTGTTTGCCGACCTCTTCGAGCGTGTGGTCTGTATTCATATCGATGCCGAATCGCATGCGCAGAACCTTGGCTTCGCGTGGGGTCAGGCCGGCCAGCACGTTATGCGTGGTTTCCTTGAGTCCTTGCGAGGTTGCTGACTCGACCGGCGAATCCACCGTCTGGTCTTGAATAAAATCACCGAGATGCGAGTCTTCGTCGTCGCCGATCGGTGTCTCCATCGAAATCGGCTCCTTCGCAATCTTCAGGACCTTGCGTACCTTGTCCTCCGGCATTTCCATGCGTTCGGCAAGTTCATCCGGCAGTGGCTCGCGACCCATCTCCTGCAACATCTGGCGGGAAATGCGATTGAGCTTGTTGATCGTCTCGATCATGTGCACGGGAATACGAATGGTGCGGGCCTGGTCAGCAATCGAGCGCGTGATCGCCTGGCGAATCCACCAGGTCGCGTAGGTGGAAAACTTGTAGCCGCGACGGTACTCAAATTTGTCGACGGCCTTCATCAGACCAATGTTGCCTTCCTGGATCAGGTCAAGAAATTGCAATCCGCGGTTGGTGTACTTCTTGGCGATCGAGATGACGAGTCGCAGATTTGCTTCGACCATCTCCTTCTTGGCGCGGCGTGCTTTTGCCTCGCCGATCGACATCTGGCGGTTGATCTCCTTGATCTCGCCGATGAACAGGAAGGTCTCGGTTTCAATTGCGATGAGCTTGCGCTGTGCGCGCAGTACATCATCTTTGAGTTTTGCCAAAGTTGATGAATGCTTGCGCTTGGCGCGGATGTGCTTATCGATCCAGGAAAGATCCGTCTCGCTTTTCGGGAAGCTCAACAAAAAGTCCTTGCGTGGCATGAGCGCGTCGCGCACACAGATCTGCATGATCAGCCTTTCCTGCCTACGCACCACAGACACGGCGTCGCGCGAATTGCGGGCCAGCCGATCAAATAATTTCGGTGCGAGCTTGAGTTCCATGAGTTGATCCGTCAACTCTAGCTGCGCTTTAGCTGTCTTCTTGTCCCTGAGGCCGCATTTTTCGATATACCCGACCGCGCGCTTGTGCAGTTTCTTGATCAGCTTGACGCGGGCCGCAACTTCGACGGGATCAGGGCCGGTGTCGACAACCGCCTCTTCATCGTCATCATCGTCGTCAGACTTTGGTTGTGGCGCGCTGATTTCGTCAGGTGCATTCGGGTCAATAAAACCTACGACAAAATCCTGCATCCGTGTATCGCCGGACAAAACGGCGTCAGCAACGCTGAGCAGCAGGTCGATGGTCGGCGGAAAGTGCGCCATGTGCCACTTGACCTGGTTAAGGCCTTCTTCAATTCGCTTGGCGATTTCGATTTCGCCCTGGCGTGTCAGCAATTCCACCGTACCCATCTCACGCATATACATGCGGACGGGATCGGTAGTGCGACCAAATTCGGCATCAACGCTAGCGAGTGCGGCCTCAGCTTCTTCGGCGGCATCGTCATCGTTTGATACGGCTGCATCCGATAACAGGATCGATTCCGCATCAGGCGCTTTCTCATACACCGTAATACCCATGTCATTGATCATGTTTACGATGTCTTCAATCTGTTCCGGGTCGACAATGTCGTTCGGCAGGTGGTCATTGACCTCGGCATAGGTCAGATAACCCTGCTCTTTGCCGCGGGCGATCAGATGTTTGAGTTGCTGTGCTTTCTCGTTGTTCTTTACCACTACGCGTTTCTCGCCCAAGGTGGAACGACCTCAAAGTCAAAAATGCAAACGAGCAATTGTACAAGCCAGCAGCTGATCAGGCCAGTCAATTCTGGCTCGAAGGGCGTACTAGAGCATCTGTCGCAATTCCAACTTTTCATCGTCTGTAAGCGGGTTAAGTTTTTGTTTTTCAATCAAAAAATCGATTCTTTCGCGACGCCCAGCGAGCGCCAGCTGGTCCAGGCAGGCGGACAGCTCCAGGGCCGGGTCAAACTCATCTTCGTCCGGCACCTCGACAGCGGCGAGCTTGCCCAGATGGCGTCCTCGTTCATCATGCCGCCAGCGCTCGAGAAGACCAGCGGCACTGATATTGGGCTCCGCCTGCACGGTTTCAATGAGCTCCTGCAACACGTCGATGCCCGGCCGGCTCAAACCGGCAAGTTTTTCGACGTCCAGTTTGTCCGCCGCGGCCGGATGGTTCAGAAGCAACGTGATTGCTCGACGGACTACCGACGGCTGGCCGGATTTCATGCTCGTTCCCGTGTTATCGGCTCTGGCGAATTTTCCCTGTGGACTGGACTCTTTGCCGGGTTGCGCCGTTTGTTGCAGCATCTTGTCCAACTTGGCGGCGCTCAGCCCGACCGCCTCCGCCAGGCTGCCCATCAGCAGTTCGCGATACACGCCGGCCGGAATACTGTTAACCAGGGGTCTGGCGAGTTCCGCGAGCCGCGCTTTGCCGTCGACAGTCTGCATATCAACCTGGTTGGCCAGTTCGCTGATCAGGAAGTCTGACAAAGCAACGCCATTGTCTACCGCGTTAACAAATGCCGTGGCGCCGAACTCGTTGACATAGCTATCGGGGTCATGCTCGTCGGGTAAAAATACGAATCGAATCTGTCGTCCCTCGCGAATTTGCGGCAAAGCGTTCTCGAGAGCCCGCCAGGCAGCGGCCTTGCCAGCCCGGTCACCGTCGAAACAGAACACGACGTTGTCGGTTAGTCTGAAGAGTCGATTCAGGTGTTCGTCGGTCGTCGCGGTGCCCAATGTCGCCGTAGCAAAGTCGATGCCATGGCGCGCAAGAGCCACGACGTCCATGTAGCCTTCGACGACCACTAGCCGGTCAATGTGCCGTAAGGCCTGGCGCGCCTCGAACAGACCGTAGAGTTCGCGACCCTTGTGAAACAGCACGGTTTCCGGCGAATTCAGGTATTTCGGTTCACCATCGCCGATAACCCTGCCACCAAACCCGATACAGCGGCCGCGCTGGTCGCGAATGGGAAACATAATGCGCTCACGGAAGCGGTCATAAAGTTTGCCGTTGTCCTTGCGGATGATGAGGCCTGTGGCGAGCAATCGTTCGGCTGCCTCCGGCGTCTGCCCAAACTTGTCCAGGATTTCGCTCCAGCCATCCGCCGCAAAGCCGATGCCAAAGCGGCGTGCAGTATCATCGTCAATTCCGCGCCCGGCGAGATAGTCGGCGCCGACCTTATGCGCCCGCAACTGGCCCTGCCAGTGTTTCGCAACGCTTTCCGTCAGTGCGAACAACTCATCGTAGCGCCGTGCCGGTCGATCGCTCTCGTCCCGTGGCACCTCGACACCCATGGTGTTGGCCAGGCTTTCGATCGCGTCGACGAAACTCATGTGATCGAATTCCATAAGGAATCCAATCGCCGTGCCGTGCGCGCCGCAGCCGAAGCAGTGATAGAAACCTTTGCCCGGGCTCACCGTAAATGACGGTGTTTTTTCGTCATGAAACGGGCAGCAGGCCTTGAACTCGCGTCCGGCTTTTTTTAGCTGCACGCGTCGGCCGATGACTTCGATAATATCGGCGCGTGCGATCAGGTCATCGATAAAATCCTGAGGAATTTTTCCAGCCATAGCGTTTTAAACGGCAGCTCCGCAGAACCGGGTCTATGAATCATAGCTTTTGCGGCGCAATGCGCCAGCGCTAGCCGAAGCGCGCTTTTACTTTGGCGCCCACAGCGCCCATGTCGGCTCGTCCAGCCGCTCTTGTTTTAATTTCCGCCATGACCTTGCCCATGTCGCGAATACTCGAGGCGCCCGTGGCAGTAAATGCGGCAGCAATCAGCTCGTCGAGCTCAGTGTCACCGAGTTGCCCCGGCAAATAGGTGTCGAGAATGGCAATCTCTGCAAGCTCGATATCGGCCAGGTCTTTACGATTGCCGGCTTGAAATTGTTCGACGGAATCGCGCCGTTGCTTGACCATCTTGTCGAGCACGGTCAGCACTGCGACATCGTCCATCTCTATGCGCTGGTCAATCTCGACCTGCTTGATAGCTGCCAAGGCCAGGCGCACGACCCTGAGCCGCTCTTTGTCGCCGGCTTTCATCGCCGACTTCATGTCGTCGGTAATTTGGGCTTTCAGGGGCATGGATATGACGATTGCTCCACAGCTGCGGAGCGAACAGTGCCTAGTAGAGGCGGATGCGCTTGGCGTCGTCCCGAGATACGCGCTTCAGATGCCTTTTGACGGCAGCCGCTTTCTTGCGCTTGCGCTCCTGGGTCGGCTTCTCATAGAACTCGCGCCGACGCAGCTCGGTCAATATGCCGGCCTTTTCGCAGGCACGTTTGAAGCGACGCAACGCGGCATCGAAATATTCATTCTCTTTTAAGCGAACACTGGGCATACGAATTCTGATCTTCTTAGATATTAATAAACCCGGCACGTGGCCGGGGCGGAGCCGCGCATTATAGCGACATACGCGGCCTGATTCCAAGCCCCGCGGGCGATCAAGATCAGGGGTCAGGGACCTTATTTTTCAAAAAAAGCTCTGACCCCGATAGGTTATGATGCGCACCACATGAACGTTCTAGGCATTGAAACCAGCTGCGACGAGACCGGAGTAGCCCTGTACAGCACGGAGCGCGGGCTATTGGCGGATGCCTTGCACAGCCAGGTCGACCTGCATGCCGTATATGGCGGGGTTGTGCCCGAAATTGCTTCTCGCGACCATATACGCCGCCTCCTGCCCCTGATCCGGCAGGTGCTGGCGCAGGCGGGAGTGGCTCGGCCGGACGCCATTGCGTACACCGCCGGACCGGGTCTGGTCGGGGCATTAATGGTAGGTAGCGGCATGGCCAACGGTTTGGGTCTTGCTTGGAATTGCCCGGTAATTCCCGTACACCATATGGAAGGGCATCTGCTGGCCCCCATGCTCGAGGAGAATTCGCCCGAGTTCCCGTTTCTTGCGCTACTCGTGTCCGGCGGTCACACGATGCTGATCGGCGTGCGCGGGCTTGGCGAATACGACCTGCTGGGGACAACTCTCGACGACGCCGTGGGTGAGGCGTTCGACAAATCTGCGAAGTTGCTCGGCCTGGGCTACCCAGGTGGGCCGGCGCTCGCCGCACTGGCTGAGTCGGGCAATGATGCTGCGTTTGCGCTGCCGCGGCCGATGCTGAATCGTCCCGGGTTCGATTTCAGTTTCAGCGGGTTGAAAACAGCAGTGATGCTCGTGGTCAGGGAAGCGATTGCAAACGGCAGCCTCGATGCGCGTCGTGTCGACATCGCGGCCTCTTTTCAGCGCGCGGCTGTCGATACGCTGGTCGGCCGGACGTTGCAGGCCGCACGAAAGGAACATTTTGAGCGGGTCGTTATTGCGGGTGGTGTCGGTGCCAACAAATTGTTGCGTAAAGACATGGCCGAGCGCTTTGCTGGCGAGGTGTACTATCCAAGGATGGCGTATTGCACGGACAATGGGGCGATGATTGCCGTCGCCGGAGCGCTGCGACTCGCAGATGCTAAAGGTGCCGGCGAAATTCGCGCGCGCGCGCGTTGGGCGCTGGATTCGTTGTCCAGGCCGGGCACCGGCGCGACCTAGGATCGGCGTGCTATGGACAAAATTTTTCTTAGTGACCTGCGGGTCGAAACCGTCATTGGCATCTGGGACTGGGAACGCAAGATTCGCCAGACCGTGGCCATCGATCTTGAAATGTCGGTTGACATTCGTAAGGCGGCGGCGAGCGACAGCGTTAAGGACACGCTGAACTACAGGTCTGTGGCAAAACGGATTCAGGCATTCGTCGAGGAGTCCAACTTTCATCTCGTCGAAACGCTGGCCGAGAACATCGCCGCAATCGTGCTGGATGAATTTGCGGTCGCATGGGTGCAGGTTCGAGTCAGTAAACCCGGTGCCATCAGCGGCGCCCGGGACGTCGGCGTGCTAATCGAGCGGGGGTCGCCGCCCGTGCCGACTGAAATCGCCCCGGATTAGTGCCATCCCGAGACCGGGAGGTTGATCACGGAACATTTGGCGGAATACGACAAAGATAGTCATCCATTGACGGTGACCTGCGATTTGCTGCAGGACACAGGAACATCACATGCGTAACAGTATCGTCGTATTGGTCAGCATCTTACTAGTTGCCTGCAGTAGCTCGGACGGTAATGGCGGCAACGGGGCCGCCGCCCCGAATTCCTGTTCCAACGATGACCAGAAGCGTTTTGTCCGGGATGCGATGCAGGACTGGTACCTGTGGAACAATCTGTTGCCCAACAATATATCGGTCGGTAACTACGCTTCGCCGGAAGCATTGCTTGCAGACCTGATGACCTACAGCCCCGACGACGGTAGCGGCCAGCCAATCGACCACTTCAGTTTTATCGGCTCGGCCGCCGCGGACGCCGCTTTTTTTGGCGAAGGAAAATACGAAGGGTTCGGCTTCAGCAGCGAGCAGTTCGCCGCCGACGACATCCGCCTGACGCAGGTGTTTGCCAACAGTCCGGCTGACCTGGGTGGGCTTGCTCGCGGCCAGCGCATCATCGAGCTTGGTGGCCGTACGGTCGCCGCGATTCAGGCGGCTGAAGGCATCAACGCGGTGTTGGCCACATCGCCGCTGACGTTTTTGATGTGGGAGCCGGGTGGTACACAATTCACCACCACTATTACAAGGGGCATCGTAACGATCACGCCGGTTCCGCTGTATCGCGTGATCGCCGCCGGTGACGGCAGCGGTCGAATGGTCGGCTATGTGGAACTGGCCAGTTTTATAAGCACTGCGAATTCTGAACTAAGCGCAGTATTTGCCGATTTCATCGCCAACGGCGTCAATGACGTCATCCTCGATCTCCGCTACAACGGCGGCGGCCTGGTCAGCACGGCCAATCTGCTTGGTGATTTGCTCGGCGGCGACGTTGCTGAGAATCTCGTGTTTTCCGAGACGCATTTCAACGCGGATCGGGCTGCGGCGAACAATTCGATCGATTTCTTCGGCCGACTTGCTGCATCGATGAGCCTGTCGCGACTGGTCGTGGTCGCCAGTGACAGCACCGCGTCGGCCAGCGAGCTGGTAATAAATAGCATGGCGCCGCACGTTGAAGTGACCATTGTAGGTGGTTCGACGTTTGGCAAGCCGGTCGGCCAGGTGGGTTTCGAATTCTGCGACAAGATATTACGGCTGACCGCATTCCAGACCGTCAATGCCGATGGTTTCGGTGACTATTTCGATGGCATCCCCGTAAATTGCCCGGCAGTCGACGACCTTTCTGTTGCGATAGGTCTGGATGCTGATCCCAACATCGTAGTTGCGATGGCGTATCTCGATACCGGCGCATGCTCGGTCACGGTTGTGCCGACGACCGTACTCAAGGCACAGGCTGCCCAGCAGGTCGAGTTGCGGGAGCGTCGAGCGCAACCCGCGCTGCCGCCGTGGCAGGAATTCGCTGGCGCGTACTAGACGGTTCGCGCCCGTGGGGGGGCGCCCTGCGGGTGACCCAGAGGGCTCTGACCCCGAATTAACTACCAGCCGATTGAGCGGCCGCCGTCGACCGCGATGATCTGGCCGGTTACGTAGCTTGCGTCGCGCACGAGGTAAAGCACGCAACCCGCGATGTCGTCTGCCTCGCCCGGCCGACCGGCCGGGATCTGGCGCAGAATCGACGCCTTGGTTTGATCCGACAGGCCGGCCTCAGGCCACATGATGGCGCCTGGTGATACGCCGTTGACGCGAATCTCCGGAGCCAGGTCCTTGGCCAGAGCGCGCGTCAGCATCGCCAGCCCGGCTTTGGCGGAGCCATACACCGCGTGATTGCGCAGTGGCCGCTGTGCGTGAATGTCTACGATATTGATGATCACGCCGCGGGCCTTGCGGAGTTCCTCCAGCGCGGCCTGCGACAGGAAAAATGGCGCCTTGAGATTGCTGCCAACGAGGTCGTCCCAGTGAGCCGCGGTGACTTCACCCAATGGTGTTGGGTAAAAGCTCGATGCATTGTTGATGAGTATGTCGAGCCGGCCATGCCATGCTCCGACCGTCCCGATCAGTTCCGGCAAGCGCTCGATCCTGGCCAGATCGGCTTGCACCGCCAGTGCGGAATTTGGCCGCAAGGCATTCAACTCAGCGCATAATGCGGCGGCCTCGGCCGCAGACTCGCGGTAATGTACGGCAACACTCGCACCCTCTCGATGCAGGCAACGGCTGATCGTGGCACCGATACGGCGTGCAGCGCCGGTGACCAGCGCGACTTTGCCCGTTAGGCTGGATGACGCAGACATTGTTGGACCTCGTAAGCTCGGCTCGATAGACAGAATTATGCAACATACTCAAGAACGAAGCCTGCCGATACCGGATGCAGACAGCGCCGCGCACAGTGCGCGTGTCGCGCAGCATGTTCGTGCATTGATGGGTGGCGGCCACATCAGCTTTGCGGAATATATGCATGCGGTGTTGTATGCCCCGGGACTTGGCTATTACGCCGCCGGCGCGACCAAATTCGGCCAGGGCGGAGACTTCGTTACAGCACCCGAAGTGTCGCCCATATTCGCCAGGGTGCTTGCGCGCCAGTGTGCCAGTGTGATCGCGACGCAGCAGTCGGCAACCATTCTCGAGTTCGGTGCCGGTAGCGGCCAGCTCGCTGCCGATTTGCTGGCGCGATTGGCGCTACTTGATGCCTTGCCGGAGCGCTACGAAATACTGGAGGTGTCGGCCGACCTTCGGCAACGCCAGCAATCCTTATTGGCTGCTGCAATTCCGGACTTCGTCGAACGGGTTTCGTGGCTGGATCGGCCGCCCGCCGCACACCGCGGAGTCATCATCGCCAACGAAGTTCTCGATGCGTTGCCGGTAGAGAGATTTGTACGTCGCACTGATCATGTCGCGCAACTTTGTGTCACGTTGGATCAGGATCGATTCGTGTTGCAGGAAAGACCGGCACCGGCCGTGCTGGCTGCCGCTGTGGCGCAGATAGAGCGGGATATCAGCTTCACTCTGCCGAATGGCTACGTATCGGAAGTTTGCCTCGCAGTTGCTGGCTGGACCGCCGATCTGGCCGGCCTGTTGCACGAAGGTATCGCGTTCCTGTTCGACTACGGCGTGAGCCGACGCGAGTATTACGCCGCCAATCGAAACGATGGCTGGCTGCGCTGTCACTTCCGGCACCATGTGCATGCTGACCCGTTACTGCTGCCAGGTATTCAGGATATTACGGCCTGGGTCGATTTTTCCGGGGTTGCCGGCGCCGCGGCCGCGCACGGCCTCGACATCATGGGTTACGTCTCGCAGGCTGATTTCCTGCTGCATGGCGGTCTCAGTGAAGAGCTGGGCGGATTCACCGAATTGCCACTTGCAGCACAGCTGCATTTGTCCGGCCAGGTAAAATTACTTACCCTGCCCGGCGAAATGGGCGAAAACTTCAAATGTCTCGGGCTCGGCCGCGGTTTGCTTAAAACTCCGGACAGTCTGGCGCAATCCGACAGGACAGCTTCCTTATGAAAATAATGTACACGAGGCGCATCACGCAGTGAGTAATTTGCAACTTGTCGTGCTCGCTATCGTGCAGGGCCTGACGGAATTCCTGCCGATCTCGAGCTCCGGGCATCTCGTACTGGTACCGAGCACTTTCGGCTGGTCGGACCAGGGCGTCGCTTTCGACGTTGCCGTGCACTTCGGTTCACTTGCCGCCGTGCTGACCTATTTTCGCGGCGATATTGTCGCGTTGCTGCGCGGCAGCCGACAGCTTCTTGGCGGCAAACTCGCGACCTTCGAGGCGCGCCTGGCGCTCGGGCTGGGGCTGGGTACCGTGCCGGGAGCGATCGGGGGGCTGCTGCTGGCGGGCTGGATCGCAGACAACCTGCGCAGCCCACGGGTTATTGTTGCGACGTTGGCCGGTTTCGCCGTACTGATGTGGCTGGCCGATCGGTTTGGCGGGAAGAGTCGCGTGCTGACTGACATAACGCTCAAGGATGCGATGCTGATCGGCCTCGCCCAGATGATGGCGCTGGTGCCCGGTACGTCACGCTCCGGCGTTACGATTACGGCGGCGATGGCATTGGGATTCGAGCGCACCGAAGCGGCGCGGTTTTCTTTTCTGTTGGCGGTACCCGTCATCCTGCTCGCTGCCGCTTATGAATTGACTGTGCTGCTGCTGGCGGATGCCGTCGTCCCCTGGGGCCAGCTCCTGGCCGGCGCGGTGATCGCCGGCGTTGTGGCATACGTGAGCATCCGGTTCTTCATGCGCTTTGTGAATCGCGTCGGGTTGTTGCCGTTCGTAATCTATCGACTCAGCCTGGCCGCGGTGATTGTGTATGTTCTGGCCTAGGTGCGTGATGTTGCTGTCGCTGGCCGGTGTCGCGCAGGCCGAGAGCCAGGGATATCTGCTCGGGGCCGGGCTGGAGTCGGCGTCGGATGATGGCTGGCGTGCCGCCGTTTTGGCGAGCGTTGGTCTCGCAGAGGATACGTGGCTATCCGCCAGTGCGTCGCTCAGCGAGGTAGAGGTCCCGCTCCGTGGCAACAGTGACATTGTCTATGCTGATATCGAACTCGATCATCATTTTGATCCCATCGGATTCACGATTGGTGCTGCGTACTGGGGCGACCCGGATCTCCTTGACTCGGTTGACCTGCGCACCTCGCTGTATTTTAGAAACGATAAACTGACTTTGGCCGGCGAGTTCGAAACGCGTGATTTCGATTTCACGATTCCGCCAACGGACTTTTTTGCTGGTCGTGAGTTCTCCTTTGATGCCGATGGCATCGGCGCGCGGGCGCGATTCAAAGTGGGCCAGTCATTTAGTATTGGCGTATCGGGCATGCAGTATGACTACAGCGTCGACTTTAACCCGAACGAGAATCGTGATGCGCTTCGGTTGATCACGGTGTCGCGCCTCGGCCTGATCAATAACCTGATCGACAGTCGCGCTAGTATCAATTTCGCCCTGGCTGGTGGGCCAAGGCGCTGGGAACTCGACTTCAGTACCTGGGAGGGCGCGCTTGATCAGGCGCGTACCCGATCCGTTACCCTGCGATTGCTGACACCGATCAACGATGGGATCGATCTGGAACTGGGTCTTGGATACGACGACTCCGACCTTTATGGCGACGTCACGTTTTTTTCGGTCTACCTGTATTTCTACGGCGCCTGAGCGCGCGCCCGGGATTCGCTGACCGCGGCGATGCGCGCGCGCCGAATGGCCTCCGGAATCTGGCCTGCTTCGTGCTGGCCTGCGATCGCCGCGCTATCGACGGCCGAGGCGACGGCAAACGCTTCGCGCAGCAAATTTGCCTGCGGATACTCGCGATGCTCGAATCGCGTACGACCACGTGCGTCGGCCTCGCAGGCCAACAGGAATTGCGCGAAACGCTCCGGGCGCCGGAACGCGTCGGTTTTCTCCAGCACCCGGACCACCGTATCGTCACGCAGCTCGCTCATACGATGACAATGAGTGTGATACTCGGCGGCAAGCAGACCGAGGTCGCGGCAGGCGCGTGGCACGGGCAGGCGATCGCACATCGCCCGAATCAAATTGCAGCCGCGTTGTTCATGCCCGGGATGGGTAGGCAGATCTTTCGGGTCGGTCGTCGCCTTGCCCAGATCATGGACCAAGGCCGCAAAACGTACCTCGACATCAGTGGTTAACCGGCTTGCCTGGTCGAGTGTCATCATCGTGTGCAGGCCGCAGTCGATCTCCGGATGCCACTTGGCCGGTTGCGGGATGCCAAACAGCGCGTCCACCTCGGGAAACAGTACCCGGAGGGCGCGACAGGCGCGCAGAGCTTCAAAAAACACGCGCGGATCAGGCCCGGCTAACGCGGCTTCGGTTTCTTTCCAGACACGATCCGGCACGAGGGCATTCGCCTCACCGGCAGCGACCATGTGTCGCATCAGGTCGCGGGTCTCGGGAGCGATGTGGAAGCCGTACGCCGCAAAGCGCGCCGCAAACTTCGCGGTGCGCAGTATGCGCACAGGATCTTCGGCGAATGCGTCCGACACGTGTCGCAGCACACGTCGCTTGATGTCCTCTGCGCCGCCGAACGGATCGATCAGCTTGCCGTCGGCGTCCTGCGCCATAGCGTTAATGGTCAGGTCGCGGCGACTCAGGTCTTCTTCAATAGTGACGCCGGGATCCGTGTTGAAGGCAAAGCCGTGATAGCCAAAAGCCGTCTTGCGCTCGGTTCTGGCCAGCGCATATTCCTCTTTTGACTTCGGGTGCAGAAAAACCGGGAAGTCCTTGCCGACGGGTTTGTAACCGGCCGCCGTGAGTTCGTCGGGTGCCGCACCCACAACACACCAGTCCCGTTCCCTGACAGGAAGTCCCAGCTGTTCGTCCCGAACAGCACCACCGACGAGGTACACTTTCATCGGGCGATTCTAGCAAACGGAGACAGCCATGGATTCGATGATCGTCATCTGTTTTCGCGGAACGATCACGCTGCTCATGCTTATGGCGTTAAACGGCTGCTATTACCTGCAGGCGGCGCGCGGTCAGATGGAGATTGTCCGCAAGCGCGAACCGATTGCAGACGTCATGGCTGCAGACGGAACGACGCCGGAGCTCGGCGCACGCCTGCAGCTTGTTGCGGAGGCCAGGCAGTTTTCGATTGACGAGCTCGGGTTGCCCGACAATGACAGCTATCGGAGCTACGCGGACCTGGAGCGCGACTATGTGATCTGGAACGTTATCGCGGTCCCCGAGTTTTCCCTGCAGGCGAGGACCTGGTGCTATCCGATAGTGGGCTGCGTCAGCTATCGCGGTTATTTCTCCAAAGACGCGGCGCAAAAGTTGGCCGACGAACTGCGACGCGATGGATTCGATGTCGCATTCGGCGGCGTGGTCGCTTACTCGACGCTGGGCAAGCTCAAGGACCCGGTACTGAGCACGATGATGCACTGGGGCGATGCGGACCTCATCGCGGTCATGTTTCATGAGCTGGCCCACCAGGTGCTCTATATCAAGGATGAAACCGGGTTCAACGAATCCTTTGCCACCGCGGTGGAGGAGTTCGGCATGCAACGCTGGCTGCAAAGCCGCCATCAGCCGGACGAACTTGCGGTGTGGCACGACCGCCGCGAATTGCGCGAACAGTTCGCTGCTTTGATTGCGGCGACGCGCGCGGACCTGGAGGACTTATACGCGAGCCCTGCCGACGACGCGGTCAAACGACAAGGAAAGCAGGAACGCCTGGCGCAGCTGACGGACTCGGCGAAGGCGCTGTTCGCGGAAAACGGATCGGCCGCGCCCGACTGGCTGGATTCTGAACTCAACAATGCGCGGTTGGTAGCGTCGACGCTGTACGAGGGGCGTCTGCCCGAATTCCGCACGCTACTGCTCGAGTGTGAGAATGACCTGGTGTGCTTTTACAATGCGGCCAGAAAACTCGCCGATTCGATCTGAGGAAGTTCAGTCGAGAGCCTGCGCATTTCACCGGTCAGGCGCCAGTGGAATATCGTCTCGGCCGCCAGAACTCTGCGCACGTAGTTACGGGTCTCGTTGTAGGGAATATTTTCGATCCAGATTCGCGCATCCTGTGCGCCGGAATCCGGCAACCATCGATCGACCCGACCCGGGCCGGCATTGTAAGCGGCGGTAGCGAGCACGCGGTTACCCCCGTAACGTTCAGCCATCTGTCCAAGGTAGGCGGTGCCAAGGCGGATGTTGCTTGCGGGGTCGGTCAAGGTGCTGAGGCCCGCATAGGGCAGGCGTATTTCGCGCGCCACTTGCTGGCCGGTTGCGGGCATGAGTTGCATCAGGCCAATCGCTCCAGCACTCGACTGGATGTCCGGCATGAACAGGCTTTCGCTGCGAGCGACGCCATAGGCCCATGGCGATGGAATTCTGGCAGTCGCTGCGAACTGCTCAAACGATTGGGTATAGGGGAGTGGGTAGCGGAGCAACAGATTATCCTGGCTGCCGACATTGGTAACAGTTGAAATAGCTCGCGAGTGCCAACCCCAGCGATGCGCCAGTTTGGCGGCCTGCATTTTCTATTCAGGGGGCAGGTAGGCAATGACCGTTTCCCATTCCGAGCGGCCGCGACCATCCAGGCCGACCAGGTGCAATTCGCGCGCGCGAATGAGATCGGCGCGATTGGCTAGTGCCTCGATGTCGGTTTCATTCGTCGCAAACTCGTCCTCATCGAGCGCATAGTCCAGGCCGAGTTCGTCGGCCGCCAGAAAACCGTAATAGCTGTGCGTTGTCGCCAGTTCGGACAGCGCAAGATCGGCGCCGGCGTCGGGTCCCCGGCGACGCAATGCGATGCTGTACCAGTAACGCCATTCTTCGCTTTTCTGCTCAGCGCTCGACATCTGGCTGATATCTGCCATTAGCCTGTCCCAGTTCTGCGATTGTAGACTGGTGCGTGCCCGCCAACGAGACACTTCGTCATCCTGCGCCGCAACCGGCAGTTGTGTGAGGCGCGAATAGGCGTCGGGGAGTCGGTCACGCGCAGTCCACAAAGCGATGTGGCGCGCCGTGCGAATTTCCTGTTCGGCCGAAAAGCCATGCAGTGTGTTCAGTTGTTGCCAAAGGTCGGAAGCCGTAATGGGACTGCTGAAAGTGAGGCGTTCAATGGCGTAGACCAGTTGCTTGCGCATGACCGGGTCACTTTTCCAGTTCAAATGTCGTCGAACGGACCGCTCCGGGTCATTCTGCGCGCTGAGCCACTGCGACGCGATGTCGACATGCTGCTGACTAATGGAGCGAGCCAGCCACCGGGCGCGCGAAAATTCTTTCGCATCGGTAGCCAGGTCGAAACGCTTAAGGTATTCGGCTGGTCCAAGCAGCTGGTTCGACTCAAGGTAGTCAAAGACCGGGTCACATTCTTCGACCTGGCTGCCGCCGACGAGCCAAAGATCGAGTGCACGCTTCGTAATACGCTGCGTACGACCGGCCTGAATCTCAGCCTGCAGCGCGCGACAATCCAGTTCGGCGATATCGAGCCCCTGATAGTACTGCTGGTAGATGCTCAGGTAATCGTCCAGATCGCCGGTCGCGGCAAGCTGCAATGCGTAGCGATAGCGTAGTTCGCGAGCCGGCTTGAGAATGCCGTATTGATGGAGAAACGCTTCTATCTCGGCTTGTGGGGCTGTCTTAATGTTTGCCCGAAACCACGTAGCGCGCAGATCCGGCCATAGTGGGTAGCGCCGCAGACTGTCCTGATCCGCGGCGCTGAGATTGCTGACTGCCGCCCAGTTACCGCGTTCGACATCGACATAGACCTGTTTGAACAGTTCGCGCTGCTCGTCGATGTCCGCGCAAAATGCCACTGCGGTGCAGCCTATTGCGGCTGCGGTCAGGCCGAAACGGAAAAGGACTGCGGCGGATCGAGTCAGAGGCATGCGCGTTGAAGTTCAGGTCATCGAATCTGTAGCAATATAGCGCGATCACCCCGTTGTACAAGCAGAAACAGTCTGCTGCTGGCGGCAGCAATTGCCGCGAGATCTTCGAGCTTGCGCACGTCGCGTCGGTTCGCGGCGCTGATGATATCGCCGGCCTGTAGTCCGCGCTGCGCCGCGGGGCTGTCCGGGACTACGCTGGTGACCTCGATTCCGCGGCTCGACGTCGTTGATGCCGCCGCAAATTCTGCGCCGACCAGCCCTGGGTGAATGTCGACACCCGACGTCGGTATCACGGATCGCTGCGCCTGTTGTCGCAACGTCGCTGTCGTCGTCCTCGTCTCGGTGCCGCGTACATACTTGATGTCCACTTGCTCTCCCGAGCCCTTTAAACCGATTGCATTGCGCAGTTCGGCGGCACCCGAAATTTTTTCCTTGTTAACTTCAACGATGATGTCATCGACGTGTAGTCCTGCTTCTTCGGCGGCCGATCCGGGTTCAACCATTGAGATCAGCGCGCCGCTGTCCACGTCAATTTCAAGCGCTTTGGCGATTTCCCGGTCAATCGTCTGGATCGACACGCCCAGGAGGCCGCGTCGAACCTCGCCGAAATCGAGCAGTTGCCGCATGACCGAGCTCGCAATGGTGGCCGGTACTGCGAATCCAATGCCGACATTGCCACCCGAACGGCTGATGATTGCAGAATTGATGCCGACCAGTTCGCCACGCATGTTGACGAGAGCGCCGCCGGAGTTGCCCGGATTGATGGACGCATCGGTCTGAATGAAATCCTCGTAGCCGGTGCTGTTGATACCGGTGCGTCCCAGGGCACTGACAATTCCCGATGTGACGGTATGCCCGAGCCCGAACGGATTGCCAATTGCGAGTACGAAATCGCCGACACGTACGATTTCCGAGTCGCCTATTGGCATTTCGGTAAGTCCGTCGCTGTCGACTTTGAGGACAGCGATGTCGGTCGCGGCATCCGAGCCAACAATTTCTGCGTCCAGAATCTCGCCGGTGATCAGCGAAACCTGGATCTCATCCGCGCTTTCGACGACATGATGGTTGGTCAGGATGTAGCCGCGCCCGGCATCGACGATAACGCCTGAACCGGCACTCGCGACCTCACGCGAACCGCCGTAATTATCCGGAATGCCGAAGAAACGGCGAAACGCGTCGTCGCCGAACGGTGAGCTTTGGCTGACTGTCTGGCTGACCCGAATATTTACGACCGCCGGCGTTACGCGCTCGACGAGCGGCGCCAGGCTGGGCAGTGGCTCGTCGTTAACCTGAGCGGGCAGGGCAGCTGCCACCGCGCCGCCAACCGCCAGCAAAATTGCAGTCAGAAAAAGTCGGGTTCTTGATTTCATCGGATTCCTCGCGGTTACTCTAGTCAGAATATTGCGTGCGCATTATCCCACTGGGTCGGGATGCATTAAAACAAGGATGCCCGGCAGCAACCTATCGTCGCATCCGGGTATCCAGGAGTGTTGCCTGTGGCGCAGAGCGATCAGGCCGCGTCGACAATGATGCGACGCGCTTGTATGGCAGCCTGCTTGGGGATCGAGATCTCGAGAATGCCGTTCGAGCATTTCGCGGAAATGGCCTCAGCGTCCGCCGTGTCCGGTAGTGCGAAGCGACGCAGAAAGCGACCCGCAGCGCGCTCGTAGCGTGCTACGCCCGCGATCTCACTGCGCCCTTCACTCTGCCGCTCTCCGGCAACGCTCAGGATACCCTTTTCCATACTGACTTCGATATCGGCTGGATCGACGCCCGGCAGATCAGCGCGCACGACGAATCGATCTTTTTGCTCAAGAATATCAACGGCGGGCCCCCATCTACGCGGGCTGTCCTTGTTGATCCTGTCGACCAGCGACAAGGGTTCAAAACGTACCAAGCTCATCTATTTTCTCCTTAAGATTAAATTTGCGTTGCCTCGAATCGCCATAGCGCCAGGGCTTGCTTGTTAGCTTTAATGTGGACGGAGAGTTTGATTTCAAGGCAAGAACCGGTGGTTTTCGGGGTGTTTCAGGTGTTAAATAATGGCTGGCGGCGTTTGACTAAATGCCACTAGATATAGTGATTTTTTTGTTTTACGAAAGTGCCATTTTTTTTGCTATGTTTTTAATGTGATTATTGCGGTAAGTTATGTAAGTTATTGGTATTAAAAATAAAAAGACCCAACAGAAAATTCTTGCAAACCCTTGACAGTCGTCCGATTCGGGCATAATCTTGTGCACGTTCGGACACAACATCTTGTGTCCATTTACAGAAGGAAAAGAGGCCGTTTCTGGCACTCGCCGCGCGGGTACACAAAAGCGGTGAGCGGGTCTTATTTTCTTCAAAAAAAGTGCTGCAGCGCAGTTATCAGGGGTCTCCTATCGGAGAAAAGGGAGAGAAAAGGGCATGAAGTCTGCCGTACATCGGGACGAACACACGGTTACCGACATCGAATTTCAAGCAGCGTCGTTGGATATTTGGGATGCGAAATATCGACTGACAGCGAAAGATGGGCAAAAACTGGATGAGACGATTGACGACACCTACAAGCGTGTCGCGAAGGCACTGGCCAGCGTTGAAGTCGAGTCTAAGCGAGATGAGTTTTATGCGAAGTTTCTGTGGGCGTTGCGCAGCGGCGCGATACCGGCTGGGCGCATAATCTCCAACGCGGGAGCGAATGAGCATAAGCCAGCGACGTCAACCATCAATTGCACCGTGTCCGGAACGGTCGGCGATTCGATGGACAATATTCTCAATAAGGTGCATGAAGCCGGGCTGACCCTCAAAGCCGGCTGCGGCATTGGTTATGAGTTCTCGACCCTGCGACCGAAAGGTGCCTATGTGACCGGCGCCGGTTCCTACACATCGGGTCCGCTGTCGTTCATGGATATCTACGACAAGATGTGTTTTACGGTTTCGTCAGCGGGTGGCCGGCGCGGCGCGCAGATGGGCACGTTTGACGTTGGCCACCCCGACGTCCTGGAATTCATTCGCGCGAAGCGAGAGAACGGACGACTGCGCCAGTTCAACCTGTCGTTGCTGGTCAGCGACGAATTCATGCAGGCCGTGATTAACGAGACCGACTGGGAATTGGCCTTTCCGGTTACACAGAAAGAAGTCGGCGCCGAGAATCTGGATCTCAATGATCGGAGTCAGTTTGTCTGGCGTGAATGGCCCGAGGGACGTAACTACGTGAGCGATGCGCGCGGCCTGGTGGCGTGCAAGATCTACAAGACATTGCCGGCGCGCCGTGTCTGGGACCTGATTATGGCGTCGACGTATGATTTCGCCGAACCCGGGTTCGTGTTGATCAACAAGGTCAACGAGATGAACAATAACTGGTTCGACGAGAATATTCGGGCGACCAATCCCTGCGGTGAGCAACCGCTGCCACCGTACGGGTCCTGTCTGCTGGGATCCGTGAACCTGACCCGTTTCGTTCTCGACCCGTTCACGGATGAAGCGCGTTTTGACTGGGAATCGTTCCGCAAGGTTGTCAAGACGTTCACTCGCATGCTCGACAACGTGGTTGAGATCAACGGCCTGCCGCTGCCACAGCAGCGCAACGAGATTCAGAGGAAGCGGCGGCATGGCATGGGATTCCTTGGCCTCGGGTCGACGACCACGATGTTGCGCATGCGGTATGGCGATGAGCAGTCGATTGCGTTCACCGAGGAAGTCGCGAGGCAACTGGCGTTGGCTGGTTGGGAGGAAGCTCTCGAACTGGCTCAGGAAAAGGGCCCCGCTCCGATCATGAACGAGCAGTTCGAAGTAACCGAGGCCATGTTACGCAAGCGCCCGGAAATGGCCGCGGACGGCTACCAGGTGGGCGACAAGGTCGCGGGGCGCATCTTGCACGCGCGTTACAGTCGTTACATGCAGCGGATAGCGGCAGAGGATCCGGCATTGGTCGATGCGCTGGCCGAGGTTGGCGCGCGCTTTACGCACCACAGTTCGATCGCGCCGACCGGCACGATCTCGCTCTCGCTCGCCAACAATGCCAGCAATGGCATCGAGCCGAGTTTCGCGCACCATTACTTTCGAAACGTCATTCGCCAGGGCAAGAAGACGAAAGAAAAAGTTGATGTTTTTTCGTTCGAATTGCTGGCCTACCGCGAACGAGTCAATGCGGCGGCAATGCCGAATGGGGCGGCCGAAGAGGCGCGCAATAATCTGCCCGACTATTTCATAACGGCGGAAGACATTTCGCCGAAATCGCACGTCGATATTCAGGCGGCGGCACAGAAGTGGGTCGACTCGTCGATTTCCAAAACCGCGAATGTGCCGACTGACTTTGCGTACGAGCAGTTCAAAGACGTCTATCTGTACGCGTATCAACAGGGTCTGAAGGGATGTACGACGTTCCGTTTTAACCCGGAAGCATTCCAGGGCGTACTGGTCAAAGAGAAGGACCTGAAAAATACGGTATATACGTTCGAGCTGGCAGACGGTTCGAAGGTTGCGCTGAAAGGCGATGAGGAGATCGAATACGATGGCGAGGTGCATACGGCCGCCAATCTCTTCGATGCACTGAAAGAAGGTTATTACGGAAAATTCTGAGCAATCCAATGATTACTATAGACAAGAAAATAGTCGGCTACGCAGTGTCACAGGTGCAAGCCGAGCAAAAGGCCGAAAAGCCCGAATACAAACGCGAGGGCGGCGGCGGCAGTCGCGCCGAAGTTATTCGCATGCACGAGAAGCTGGAGCGGCCCGAGATGCTCGTCGGATCGACCTACAAGGTCAAGACGCCGATCTCGGATCATGCGATGTATGTGACGATCAACGACATCGTATTGAATCAGGGTACCGAGCATGAGAAACGGCGACCGTTCGAGATCTTCATAAATTCAAAGAATCTGGATCACTACCAGTGGATTGTTGCGCTCACCCGGATCATCTCCGCGGTCTTTCGCAAAGGGGGTGACGTCGCGTTTCTGGTCGATGAGCTCAAGGAGGTTTTTGATCCGCGCGGTGGGTATTGGCAGCCGGGTGGCAAATTCATGCCGTCAATTATCGCCGAGTTGGGCTACATCGTTGAGAAACATCTGATCGCGATCGGGCTGCTGGTCAAACCTGGTTTGAATGAGAGCCAAAAAGAATTTCTGCAGAAAAAACGGGCCGAGTATGAGGAGGGCCGCAAGCAACAGGATGCGTTTTCCAAGAGCGCTTATCCGGAAGGCGCACAGTTGTGCCCAAAATGCAGCACGGCGGCCGTCATCATGATGGATGGCTGCAAAACCTGCCTCTCCTGCGGCGATTCCAAGTGCGGGTAAGCACCAGAGGCGAGTAGCCCTCGCATAGCCTGTGCGCATTCTCTACAGCCTGCTCACTTACCTGCTGCAGATTCCGGTAGCAGCATACTGGTCGGTGCGGGCTATCGGCAACAGCACTTACCGACATGGCATGGGCCAGCGTTTCGGATTCGGTTACCCGAAGATGCAGCGCTGCATCTGGATTCACGCGGTATCGGTCGGCGAAGTACAGGCTGCCGCGCCGCTGATACGGGAATTGAAGCGTCGATTTCCAAATCACCCTTTGTTGGTTACGACAGTAACGCCGACCGGCGCGGCGCGTGTCAAAGCGCTCTTTGCCGGCGCGGTGGAGCACTCGTACACCCCGTCCGAATTGCCGCCCGCGGTGAACCGTTTTTTCGAGTCGACCAATCCGCAGCTTGCCTTGATCATGGAAACGGAGATCTGGCCGAATCTGTATCAGGGCTGCGGTGTGCGCGAGATCCCATTAATTCTTGTCAGCGCACGAATATCGCCGCGATCGCTGCGAGGCTACGCAAGAGTCCTGCCGTTGTTTCGCGAGACCCTGTCGCACGGCATCATTATCGCAGCGCAAAGCAAAGCGGACGCCGACCGTTTTCGCTCGCTGGGTGCGAGCGCCGTCAGAACCTGGGTCATCGGCAATATCAAATTCGATATTGAGCTGGCCGCCACGCTGGTCAGCGACGGACAAAGACTGCGCCGGCAGCTATTCGGTGAGCGGCCGATCTGGATCGCGGCGAGCACGCACGCCGATGAGGAGCAGCAGGTACTGGATGCTCATGCGTCGCTCTGCGCTCGTTTTCCCGACCTGCTACTGGTGCTCGTGCCGCGCCATCCGGAGCGATTTCGTGACGTCGCAAAGCTCATCGAACAGCGAGAACTTGCCTATGTCAGCAGAACCAACGGGGCGATGTGCGATTCGGCCTGCGCCGTTTATCTTCTCGACACGATGGGCGAATTGCCTTTGTTCTACGCAGCCAGCGACATAGCGTTTGTTGGCGGAAGCCTCGTGCCGATTGGCGGGCACAACATGCTCGAACCGGCTGCTCTCGGTTTGCCCGTGATCAGCGGGCCACACGTTTTCAACGCGCTGGAGATTGCGGAAATGTTCGTCGAGAACGGCGCTTGTCACGTGGTCACGACGGCCGACGAACTCGCGGCTGCCGTAGCGAATCTGATCAAGGACCCCGAAGCGGCTCGGCGTGCCGGAGAACAGGGCCGGAAAATCGTCGCCGAGAATCGCGGCTCGCTCGGTAAGTTGCTCAGCCTGCTCGAGCCACTGATCGGCGAGTACTGAGTGCCGCCCCGCGTCAGTCGCGCCTAACTGGTGCCCTCAGTCGCAATTTTTTCTTCCGGAGTCGGTCGAGCGACAAGCCAGCGATCGATCGCTTCGAGGTCCGCAATACTCAGATCGCCCGCTGCCTGCTTGAGGCGCAGGTAATTCATCAGGTAATCGTAACGAGCCTGATAGAAGAGGGTGATCGCGCGATACAGCGCAAACTGCGAATCGAGGACATCGACAATAGTACGGGTACCGACATCAAAACCTGCCTGGGTTGCCTCCAAAGCCGTCGTGCTGGACTGGACGGCCTGCTGCAGCGCCTCGACACGACTTTTCTCGGATAACACGCCCAAATAGGCGTCACGGGTCTGCCGTTCCGTCTCGCGAGTGACACGCTGCAGTTGCTCACGCGCCGCACTGTGCAGATAAACTGCCTCGCGAACATTGGAGCGATTGGCGCCGCCACTGAAGATCGGAATATTGAACTGAATACCGATGCTGTCGCGGTCAAAGTCGCTGTCCGCGTCAAGGAAACCGAAATCGTTGTTGTTTCTCGATGCGTCGGAGTTGCTATTGCCGGTAGCAGCAACAAAATCGATCGTTGGATAATAGCCATTGCGCCGGAAAGAAATTTCGTCGCGCGCCAGTTGTTCGTCAAGGCGACTTGAGACGAGTGCGAGGTTTTGTGCAAAAGCTGTGTCGACCCAGCCGGATTCGCTGGCGGGCTCGGGCGTGCGCAGCGGCAGGTCATCGCTCGGCGCCGACAGTGAGCCCACATACTCGCCGGTAATTTCGCGTAAAGATTCGCGCGCGGTTGCCAGCGAGCGCTTGGCTCCGATTTCATCGGCTACCGCCTGGTCATGCGCGGCCTGTGACTCCTGTACGTCAGTAATCGCAATCAGACCGACCTCAAAGCGTTGCTTGGCCTGCTCAAGTTGTCGCGCAATCGCCTGCCGATTGGCGTGTAATGAGGTCAGCCGATCCTCCGCCGCGAGCACACCGAAATAGCCTTGCCCAACGCGAATGACCAGGTCCTGCTGCGCGGCCTCGCGATCAGCTTCTGCTTTGGCGACGATCTTGTCGGCACGACGCAAGCCGACGATCTGATCCCAGCGGAACAGGCTTTGGCGCAGGCTGAACTGCCAGTTCGTCGTTTCATCGCGCAATTCGGATGAGAACGGTACCGGTGTGACCGTGATGTCGCCCGTAACCGGATCGACAGTGATGTCATTACCCGTGCCTGAACCGGATATATTTGACTTGGTCCAGTCACCACCGAAATCCACCTGTGGCAGCAGCAAACTGCGTGCCTTTGGTTCAGCTTCGAGCGCTGCCAGCCGCCGAGCTTCAGCTTCACGAATTCGCGGATCGCTCTGTAGCGCCTGCTGGTAGATCTGCAGCAAAGAGTCGGCGTGGACCGGTCCGGCCATGCCAAGTGTGCTGATAGAAATCAGTAAGATATTGATGTATTTGATGTTTTTCATAGTATCGTGTTCCACAGCTGGGTGCCTCGTGAAGGCGTTTCTGTCAGGTGTTATAGTGAACTATATCACTCAATCAGTCAACACTCGAAAAAGCGATCCGGTTCCGTTTCTTTCGGACGTCGTTGATTTGCCAAAGTTCGGCTCTTCATTAGATGCAGCGTTCGAGCAAGTGGTTTCCAGGTCCTAGAATGAAAATTGTGGCGGCAGGGCGCCGTTGACCAATGCCGGCAAGCGGGTTTCGAAGCGGCCGGTCGTGCGCCAATCAGTCTCAGTGAGGCGTTCTACAAGCAAGGCCTCCATGGACGATGCAGTGCCTACGACGACGAACAATCGGCCACCCGGTTTGAGAGCCATCGCGTAACGCGGATCGTATACCGGTATCGATCCGGTCACGGCAATGGCATCGAACTCACCGTCCGGCAAAACCAGCGTCGCATCCATATTGCAAAGCTCGAAATTGCCGATGCCTGAGTCGGCGAGATTCGCTTCCGCTGATTCAAGAAAATCATCGTAGATGTCGATGCTCGTGACCGAATCTGCAAGCCGGGCCAGGCAAGCCGTCAGGAATCCGCTGCCAGTACCGATCTCGAGCACTTTGTCGGACGGCCGTACGGCGAGCGCCTGCAATACTCTGCCCTCGATAACGGGCGTCATCATGAGCTGGCCATAACCGATCGGTAGTTCCGTGTCGGCAAAGGCCAGCACCTCAAATCCCGCAGCGACAAACTGCTCGCGCGGCACGCTGCCGAGAACCTTCAGCACAGCGGCGTCAAACACATCGCAGGTACGAATCTGCTGTTCTACCATCTGCCGCCGGGCGAAATCGATATTCATTGCAGTCTGACCTTATTATGGTGAATCGTGGTGGCCCGCCGAGGTTGCTGGGATATGCTTCACAGGCTTCGCCGAAAACCTATTCCGACCTGGACTTCTCCACGCCCGGAGACACAGATCGACCCGAGAATAATAACAAAATAACGTCCGACCTGATCATCATTACTTTGTCGATATTGCTCGGATTGTCGGTCCTGGTGAGTATCTGGCTGGCGACACAAAAACGAACGGCGCGGCAACGTAATGAAGTGATCAACCAGGAACTTCTTGCGGCGTCGCAAGATGCTTCCGTTGGGCGTCGGCTGAGTGTGCCAAACGATCCTGAGTCGGCGCAACTGGCGCACACGGTCAATCGCCTGTTTGATGCATTGGCTGAGCGCGACGAGAAAATTCAGGAACGCGATCGGCTATTTAAGGATTTTGCACGAACCCTGCCCGAAATCGTCATCGTTCACGACGAGAAAATATTGCTGGCCAATGAGTCGGCCGCAAGCCTGATCGGCCTTGAGGCGACGCAACTTGTTGGACGGGAAATTGCTGACCTTGTGAAGCCGGCGTATCGCGCGTTGTTTCGCAATACGATGGCGAAACGCATGGCGGGCGAAAACGTCCCGCAGCGACTTGAAATACAACTCATCAACGGCAATGAATCCGGGCTTTGGGTTGAAGCGCAAAGCTCAAGCATAGAGTTCCACGGTCATCCGGCGATCCTGACGGTTGCAAGGGACGTCAGTCATCGCAAAAGCCTTGAGATTTCGTTGAGTTGCAGCAAGCGCCAGGCCCAATACACACTGGAGTCGATCGCAGAAGGCGTGATTACTACGGATAACGACGGCCGCATTGACTATATGAACGTCGCCGCAGAATCGATCATCGGTACTAACCGTGACGACGCAGCAGGGCATCGCGTTGGCGAGCTTTTTTCGCCGGTGGACGACGCTGATCGACGGCCGCTCGGCGACCCCGTTGAGCGCTGTCTCGCCATGCGGCGCCGCGTCAACATGGGCCGGCGCGCCGTTCTGGTCAGCAGCGCCGGCGAGCAGGAGCATTCCGTAGAAATTTCAGCGTCGCCGATTCGTGGGCCGGGCAGTAGCATATCCGGGGCCGTTGTTGTCTTTCACGATGTGAGCGAAATGCGGGGTCTGACACGGCAGATGAGCTACCAGGCAACGCACGATCTGTTGACCGGCCTGATCAACCGGCGTGAATTCGAGCGACGTCTCGACGAAGCCATGGACTCCGCGCATGCGGAAGAAGCCGTGCACATGCTGTTCTACATGGACCTCGATATAACAGCAGCACACACAAGACCAAAGCTGTACAAAGATGGCTAACGGCACGCCCACGATTTCACACCC